>NZ_AYZQ01000009.1 GCF_001436115.1 Lacticaseibacillus brantae DSM 23927 | reverse complement strand
CTTCCTATCCTCGCAGGCAGTTTCCCACCAACTACTATCGGCGTTAAGAAGCTTAACTTCTGTGTTCGGCATGGGAACAGGTGTATCCTTCTTGCCATCGCCACCACACTTATGAGAACTTTGAGCTCTCAAAACTGGATATCAAATTTTTTAGTTTTTTGTCGACAACCGTATTTGTTCGCGGCAGCTTTCGCTGCTTTGGTTAAGTCCTCGACCGATTAGTACTGGTCCGCTCCACATATCGCTACGCTTCCACTTCCAGCCTATCTACCTGATCATCTTTCAGGGGTCTTACTTCCATAAAGGAATGGGAAATCTCATCTCGAGGGGGGCTTCACACTTAGATGCTTTCAGCGTTTATCCCTGCCGTTCATAGCTACCCAGCGATGCGCCTGGCGGCACAACTGGTACACCAGCGGAACGTCCATCCCGGTCCTCTCGTACTAAGGACAGCTCCTCTCAAATTTCCTGCGCCCGCGACGGATAGGGACCGAACTGTCTCACGACGTTCTGAACCCAGCTCGCGTACCGCTTTAATGGGCGAACAGCCCAACCCTTGGGACCGACTACAGCCCCAGGATGCGATGAGCCGACATCGAGGTGCCAAACCTCCCCGTCGATGTGGACTCTTGGGGGAGATAAGCCTGTTATCCCCAGGGTAGCTTTTATCCGTTGAGCGATGGCCCTTCCATGCGGAACCACCGGATCACTAAGCCCGACTTTCGTCCCTGCTCGACTTGTCAGTCTCGCAGTCAAGCTCCCTTATACCTTTACACTCTGCGAATGATTTCCAACCATTCTGAGGGAACCTTTGGGCGCCTCCGTTACACTTTAGGAGGCGACCGCCCCAGTCAAACTGCCCACCTGACACTGTCTCCCACCACGCTAAGTGGTGCGGGTTAGAGTGTTCATACAGCTAGGGTAGTATCCCACCAACGCCTCCACCGAAACTAGCGTTCCGGTCTCTACGGCTCCTACCTATCCTGTACAAGCGGTACAAACACTCAATATCAAGCTACAGTAAAGCTCCATGGGGTCTTTCCGTCCTGTCGCGGGTAACCCGCATCTTCACGGGTACTAAAATTTCACCGAGTCTCTCGTTGAGACAGTGCCCAAATCATTACGCCTTTCGTGCGGGTCGGAACTTACCCGACAAGGAATTTCGCTACCTTAGGACCGTTATAGTTACGGCCGCCGTTTACTGGGGCTTCAATTCTGGGCTTCGCTTACGCTAACTCATCCTCTTAACCTTCCAGCACCGGGCAGGCGTCAGCCCCTATACGTCATCTTACGATTTAGCAGAGACCTGTGTTTTTGATAAACAGTTGTTTGGGCCTATTCACTGCGGCTGATCTGACGATCAGCACCCCTTCTTCCGAAGTTACGGGGTCATTTTGCCGAGTTCCTTAACGAGAGTTCGCTCGCTCACCTGAGGATACTCTCCTCGACTACCTGTGTCGGTTTGCGGTACGGGTAGTTTGTTTCTCACTAGAAGCTTTTCTTGGCAGTGTGACATCAGGAACTTCGCTACTTAAATTTCGCTCCCCATCACATCTTGTCCTTCACTGAAGTAAGCATTTCACTCGCTTCAAGACTTAATGCTTAGACATCCATTTCCAGCCGGATGCTTTCCTTAGCCTACTGCGTCCCTCCATCGTTCAAACAAAACAAACTAGTACAGGAATCTCAACCTGTTTGCCATCGACTACGCCTCTCGGCCTCGCCTTAGGTCCCGACTAACCCTGGGAGGACGAGCCTTCCCCAGGAAACCTTAGTCATACGGTGGACAGGATTCTCACCTGTCTTTCGCTACTCATGCCGGCATTCTCACTTCTAAGCGTTCCAGCCGTCCTCACGGTCGACCTTCAACACACTTAGAACGCTCTCCTACCGCGCCAACTAAGTTGGCACCCACAGTTTCGGTATTATGCTTAGCCCCGGTATATTTTCGGCGCAGGGTCACTCGACTAGTGAGCTATTACGCACTCTTTAAATGGTGGCTGCTTCTGAGCCAACATCCTAGTTGTCTGTGCAACGCCACATCCTTTTCCACTTAGCATAAATTTAGGGACCTTAACTGGTGATCTGGGCTGTTCCCCTTTCGACAATGGACCTTATCGCTCACTGTCTGACTCCCGGAGTAAGATAAATGGCATTCGGAGTTTATCTGAATTCAGTAACCCTTGACGGGCCCCTAGTCCAAACAGTGCTCTACCTCCATTATCCATCCTCCGAGGCTAGCCCTAAAGCTATTTCGGAGAGAACCAGCTATCTCCAAGTTCGTTTGGAATTTCACCGCTACCCACACCTCATCCCAGCATTTTTCAACATACATGGGTTCGGTCCTCCAGTGCGTTTTACCGCACCTTCAACCTGGACATGGGTAGGTCACTTGGTTTCGGGTCTACATCTACATACTCATTCGCCCTATTCAGACTCGCTTTCGCTACGGCTCCAGCTTTTCACTTTAACCTCGCATGTAAACGTAACTCGCCGGTTCATTCTACAAAAGGCACGCCATCACCCATTAACGGGCTTTGACTTATTGTAGGCACACGGTTTCAGGAACTGTTTCACTCCCCTTCCGGGGTGCTTTTCACCTTTCCCTCACGGTACTGGTTCACTATCGGTCACTAGGGAGTATTTAGCCTTGCGGGATGGTCCCCGCGGATTCCGACGGAATTTCACGTGCTCCGCCGTACTCAGGATCCTGAACAGAGGGTAAGTCGTTTCACCTACAGGGCTTTCACCTTCTTTGGCGCAGCTTTCCAGCTGACTTCGATTACAACTTACTTTGGTAACTCTAAAGTTCAGTCCTACAACCCCAAAGTGCAAGCACTTTGGTTTGGGCTCTTCCCACTTCGCTCGCCGCTACTATGGGAATCGATTTTTCTTTCTCTTCCTGCAGGTACTTAGATGTTTCAGTTCCCTGCGTCTACCTCAACTAAGCTATGTATTCACTTAGATGTAATGCACTCACGTGCATTGGGTTCCCCCATTCGGAAATCTCCGGATCAAAGCTTACGTACAGCTCCCCGAAGCATATCGGTGTTAGTCCCGTCCTTCATCGGCTCCTAGTGCCAAGGCATCCACCGTGCGCCCTTTGTAACTTAACCTTGATAAACTTCGTTTATCGGTTATGCGATCGAATTTCTAATAGAAACTCTAACAAATACGCTGTGTTCTCGGCATTTTAAAACTAAAAAATTATATTGATATCCAGTTTTCAAAGATCAAAGTTT
>NZ_AYZQ01000008.1 GCF_001436115.1 Lacticaseibacillus brantae DSM 23927 | reverse complement strand
AACTATAACAGCTTATCAATTTGGCAAGCCGTTGTCAAGCACTACTGTGAATAAAAATTCAAAAGATGAATATCTATTACATCTGCCAAAGGCAACTAAAGCATCATACCAAGTCTGCATCGTCATGTCAACGCTGCGTTGATATTTAACAACAACAAATATACTACCAGCCAGTTCCAACCTGGTCAACTAAAAAAAAGCCACACAACCTGAAAGTTGTGTGGCCGAACATTACTTACGTCTAACTGAATTTTCAATGGTAAAACAGGCTGATTAATTCGACGAAGCTGTCAAAGCATTCGTAAATTAGTGGACACCCAAGAGTTTCTGGCAGTCAGGGCACAAACCATAAACTTCTAAATGATGACCAGAAACCAAAAAGCCAGTTTCATCAGCGGCAATCGCATTGACATCCTTCAAGCCATCATAATCGAAATCCACAATCTTCCCGCAATTCGTGCAGATGGCGTGAGAATGTGGATGGAGCGGAAAGTCAAAGTGAGTGGCAGCATCATTTGAAGTCATTTCCTCAACTAGATGGAGATCAACCAGCATTTTTAAATTATTGTAAACTGTGGCGACACTCATCTGTGGGAATTGTGGCGCCAAGTCAGCATAAATCGTCTCAGCGGTTGGGTGGGCTTCACTCTCAATGAGATAAGCAATGATTGCCTCGCGTTGTGGCGTCACCCGGATATGGTTATTCCGTAGTGTGACCAACGTCTTATCGTACACAGCTTCATCCATAACCATGTCCTCCTAGATTAGAATTATTATTAACAACAGCATACGCCAAAAAAAGTGTTTTTTCAACTAGAAAGCGGTACCGAGGCATCCCCGGTACCGCTCATTTTAATTACTTGAACTAGAACTGCTACTACTGCTATCCGACTTGAGTTCAGGCGCGTCAGTCTTATACAGATCAACTGTCGACTTTCCCTTGTTCTTCGCTAGTACACTGGTTGGCTCTTTCTCTTGAGCAGCCTTTAACATTGCTAGGGCCGTGGACAACTTATATGAGAAGTCTTTCTTATCAACCTTCTTGAATCCTGATGGTGTATAGAATCGGAGTAAATCACCGTTAATGACTCGGTCAGACAGAGACAATTCGGTTGTAACTCGATTGCTAGCCGCATCAATGGCCGTCTTCTGTGCGGCCGTCAACTTGCCAAGCTTTTCGCCCGTCTTGGTCAAGTAATAGCTACTCCCGACTTTTGTATAATCTGGTGTGACAAAATCACCATTGCGGAAGGCGACTGTCTGATTCCGATTTGGCGCCAACAGGTCGGAACCAAATTGAACCGTGTTATTGTTCTTAATACCTAACAGGTTCAAAAGCGTTGGTAAGACGTCAATCTCACCCCCATAGGTATGATTAATCCCACCCTTTAATCCAGGCATATAAATCATAAATGGCACTTTTTGGAATTGGGCATTGTCAAAGTCATTGAAGGTAGATTTATTCAACAGCTTGGCAACAGCCTTCTTGTGGTTCCCAGAAATACCATAGTGATCCCCGTAAAGGACCAGCATACTATTCTTGTCCAAGCCAGAGGCCTTCAACCAGTCAAGGAATTCCCCGATAGCTTGGTCCAAATACCGAGCCGTCTGAACATAGCCGTCGACGGTATCATCACCAGTATCAGTTTGGCTAATTGATTGATTGGCCTTGTCAAGTGTATAAGGATAATGATTCGTGACCGTGATCAGCTTGGCATAAAACGGTTGCGGCAACTGCTCAATGTATTGCGCAGAATCCTTCAGGAAAATCTTATCTTTCAACCCATAACCGACATCATAGTTCTTGCCTGATGAGAAATATGACTTGGAGAAATAATAATCATAGCCCCAGGACTTGTAGGTGTTATCCCGATTCCAGAAACTTGGGACATCCCCATGGAATGCAGCCGTGGTGTATCCATGTTGATCCAAGATGGCGGGTGCTGCTTGGAAGGTGTTGCTGGTCCCATCAGAAACCATCGCTGAACCTTCTGGTAAGCCGAACAAGCTATTTTCAAGCATCATTTCAGCATCAGCCGTTTTACCTTGGCCGACCTGATTAAAGAAGTTGTCAAAGCTTAACGTGTTCTGGTTGTGATACAGCTTATTCAATACCGGCGTAACTTCTTGATTATCCCATTTGAAATCAATAATAAATTGTTGCAGGCTTTCCAAATGAATCACAAAGACATTCTTACCCTTCGCGACCCCTGAATAAGTCACACTCGGTGTGGTGCGATTCTTATTCAAATAACTCAAGACCGAGTTAATATCACTGGCCTTAGCATTCGCCTTAGTCGCACTCGTCTTAGCCGTTTTAACCCCGTCAACGACGGTATAAGCATTAAGACCGAGATACTTCACGATATAGTTATTATCAAACGTCCGCGTTAACAGACCTGAACGATCTGAGTACGCCATGCTGAGGTTGGCGCCGAATAACAGGACTGCCAACAGTGATACACCTAGGGCAAAGCGTTTCTTCAGCGGCCGCACATCCATCTTAATGACATGAAATGCCAGCAGTAAGATCAAGACCACAACATCAAGAAAAACCATGAAATCATCTGGGCGTAAAATGCCCAAAATCCCCTTGCTGAGGTTATTTGAGACTGAGCCTGAACCCTTAATCAAGGCAAAGGTCAGAAAATCCGAGAATTCCCGGTAATACAAAATATTAGCGAACAGCCACGTCGAGGTGAGCGCATCGATAACCAACATCACCACGTACGACTTGCGCCCGGTCATGTATAGGGCTATCCCAAACAACAGTAGCGTTGTGGGAATTGGATTCAAGGCCAGGAGGAATTCCTGCATCGAGCCACTCACGCCAAGGTTAAACTTCGTATGATAGGCCCAATACGTTTTACCCCAGAACAAGGCAATGGCCAAAATGAAAAATCCGAGTCTTGAGTTAAAGAAGCCTCGAATAGCATTGCCAACTTGCTTCATTGCGAACCTCCATCAATCTTCATTATTAATGTCAAAATTATAACACAACGATTAGTGTACACAGGTTTTACGCTTTAGACAAATACGGTTTTTACGAACTGGCCAAATTTTAGTGGAATTTAAGCTTTCTGGCAATAAAAAAAGCCCACTCCTAACCGCCAGGCGGTAAAAGTGGGACACAAGGCTAGCGACAACTTACGCTTCTGCCGTATCGGTATCGTCAAGCAAATCGTAAATTTCCATCGCAACCAAATCAATATTATCGAATTGGAAGACTTGATGATTGTCCATTTCCTCTAACTCATAGGCCTGAGTTTTGGGATCATAGGACACCATCCCTTTTTCAACCCCATTTTTTTCAAAGAGACGGGTTTGAATTTCAGAATCGGTGGCTTCTTGCATGGCTTCAAGTCGTTTAATGATCGCAACTAATTGTGAGCTTTTCATAAGACGGCCCCTTTCATTTGGCTTCTGCATTAGCGTACCATAAATTGCCTAGCAGTGGCGATGAAATTCGAGCCTTAACCGACTTTTTTTTCAGTCACAGCGCCAGTTTTCTTCGGGACCAGGGCCAAGGCGACAATCCCTAATAGCATCCCGAGATAGTAGGTCAGCAGCCGCCAGAGCAGCATACCCAGAATCAACTTGGACGGACTTGCAACATAAGTGGCAAACAGAGTCTTGAAACTATACTCGGCGCCACCAGCGCCACCAGGAATTGGGAAGAGAGACACGATCATCACAATCATGACGTGTAGAACCATCACTTCAACCAAATTAACGCCGGTCACACCCAAACTCAATAAGACAAAGAATGGGACCGCATAATACAGCATTAGCTGGCCGAGGGTCAGTAAACCCGCCTTGATGACCCGGCGCTTGTCACCTTTTAAGGCCAAACTTTCGGCGTAGAACGTATCAATCTTTTCATCGAGTTGGGCTTGCCAGGTTTGTTGGCGCTTCTTACCAACAAAAATCCCCGCAAACCGCGTCCCTAAATTGACGAGCCGCTTCGTGAATTTGTAATAGTACATCACCAGCAACAGACCTACAATGACGACCACGTGAATGATAAAGCCAAAGACAATAAAGATTGCCAATGCACCAAACCGTTTTGACACTTGGTCAAAGCCAATGAAGATGGTCAAGATGAAATTCACCAGCACCATAAATTGATAGACAATAAACTTCATCAAGAGAACCGAGCTTGCCCGTCCGCCTTCGATGCCACTTTGCATCAAGGCAACGAGTTGTGCCGGTTGCCCACCGGAAGAAAACGGCGTGATTGCGTTAAAAAGTTGCTCCACCAGGGGCACTCGGAAGGCTTGCCAGAAAGGTAGCCGATCGTGTTCACCCTTAATAAATATTTGCACCACAAAGGTTTCGACGACCCAAGAGCCTAGCATAAATGCTAAGGCGACCAGGAGCCAGCCCCAGTGGAGTTGAAGGATTGTTTGTTGTAATTGCTTAAAATTAAGGTCGCGACTTTCATAAATGAAAATCGCGACCCCAATCATTAGCATAATGAAGACAGCAATTTTGTTCCGTCGACTCATGTGCCTATCCCTCCGCTGATGCCTGATCTTGTTGGGCTAACCCGGCCTGTTCCCGATAAAAAGTTTCCCAGATTTTGGCCAAGTGATCTTCAGAATATTCCTGAGCCGCGGCCGCGCTTTTCTGGGCATAGTCAGCCAAAAGCTGTCGATCTGATGCCAATTGATGCAGTTTCTGGTCCATATCATTGGCATCTTTAGCCATCACGGCGTATGGGGTAATGATTTGATCATACAGGGCTAAATCCCGCACCATCACCGGTGTTTCTGTACTGAAGGCCTCAAGAACGGACATCGGGAACAATTCTTCAAATGAAGGTAGCAAGAATAAGTCGGCTATGTTGTAGTAGTCAATCATGTCTTCCCGCGGAATAATCCCCGTAAAGTTCAAATTAGCTGGCGCATTAGCAACCTCAGTCTTCAGGTGGTCATACCCATTCGTAATCATCCCAAAAGAAAACCCGCCAGCCCAGATGAATTGCATGTCTGGATTACGCTTGGCTAAGGCAATGAAATCGTCAACGCCTTTGCGATCCTGAACTTGGCCCGCCCCGAAAACGACAAACTTGTCTTCAGGAATGCCATATTGCTGCCGCAAACTGAGTTTGTTCTCAGCGGACTCAGGATGAAACGTCTCTCTGGAAACAAAGTTTGGAATGTAGGTCACCTTATCCGCATCGATGCCATGGGCAGCTAACCGGGGAATAAAGTTTGGGTTAACCACCACTAAGATGTCCATCCGCTTGTAGAATGCAATAACATATTTGTCGAGTGTCCGACTGGCAAACTTCGGCATTTTCAAACTTTGATCAAGCGTTTCAGGCAGGAAATGCACGTAGCCGATTTTCCGCCCGCGCTTTTTGGAAAAAGTCGATAAGAAAAATGGCACATCAATCGTGTGATAATGGCTGATAATACTTGGCTTGTAATTATTGATCGAAATTTTAAATTCGTCAGGGAAATATTTGCGTAAAAGTTCCAACAACTCATCGTAAACAGCACCAACGCCTTGGCCTGCCACTTTGTCAGCTGAAGAGAACATGTGAATATCAATCATAACGTTAATCCTTCATCGAGGTGTTGTGCTCTGAGACAATGTCTTCATCAGGCGCCTCACCATCGTGCGTCGCCAGGTAGTTTGCATACCGTTCCTGGGCTTGTGCATAGAACGCCAACACGTGATCACCGAAAGTGTCGGCAGAAATCGCCGCCAACTTGGCTTCAAGTGGTGCTGGATCATCATAAGCTTGTGGATGTTCAAGATAGTTCACCACTTGATGAACCATTTCGCTTGACGTACTAAATGTGGTCCCAATAGCTGGGTCATCGAGAAGACTTTGCGTGTACTCCCCTGTGAGCCCTACCACCTTAATGCCAGCTGCTAGCGCCTCAATATAAGTCAGGCCTTGGGATTCAGTATCAGATGCGGACACGAAAACATCTGCTGCATGATAATAGTTTTCCACTTCATCATGGTTAATCTCACCAGTAAAGCGGACATGATCCCCTAGCCCCAGTGATTGAGCCTGGGCTTCAAGATCTTCTTTAGCAGGCCCGTCACCAACCACAAGCAAGACAGCGTTGGGTACTTGTTTCAAAATTTCAGGCATGGCCGCAATGACATGATCGATCTTTTTCTCGTAGGCGACGCGACTGAGTGAGAGCAAGACAGGCACATCCGTTAGGCCCAGTTGTCCGCGCAAATCAGGATTATGCGAGGTCTGAAATTGGGTCAGGTCGACCCCAGTTGGAATGATGCTAATCGGAGACTTAACCCCATAGCGAGTTAACGTATCCAGTACCCGTTCACTGGGTGCCACGACCCCTGACACGTGGTACAAGAAAGCCCGCGTCATTTGCTTGACGTGATAAGGCTTCAACAAATGACCATTCATCACATAGTGTAGATAATCTTCATACATCGTGTGATAGGTGTGGACTGTTGGAATTTTAAGTTGCCGGGCCACGAATTTGCCAATGTAGCCCATCGAGAATTCAGTTTGTGTATGTACAATATCAAGGTCGAGTTCTTTGGCCACCTTGGACGCGTGAAATAAACCGCGTACGGCAATGCGGCGATCAGTAAAGGACACGAACGGCACGCTACTGAACCGGAAGATATTTGGTTCAACTGCATCTTCTGGCACGTGCGGATCCGTCGTTGTGAAGATATAGACAGAATGTCCCTTACGTTCGAGATCATCTTTGAGTGTTTTGATTGATGTCGCCACGCCACTCACTTGTGGAAAGTAGCTATCGGTAAAAATGCCAATGTTCACTTGACTCCCTCCAAACGTTCGTCAATCGATTATACCCAGTATAAGGATTATTGCGGTTTGTTGCAATTTTTCAACCGCTTTTAACCTAATATTATAAGAAAAAACACTGTAAAACATCAGTCAAAAGCATGAAACTTTCAAACGCTTGAATACTGCAATGTGGTATTGAATTGAAGGTATAAAAAAAGACCCATTTCTGGGTCGTGATACCGGTGATCGGGGTCGAACCGATACTCCATTGCTGGAACTGGATTTTGAGTCCAGCGCGTCTGCCAATTCCGCCACACCGGCATAATATTTAGATATTCTTCTGGATGTATGGCCATCAGAAAGGCGGTAATCGGATTCGAACCGACGATAGAGGTTTTGCAGACCTTTGCCTTACCACTTGGCTATACCGCCATTAAGTATCAAACATTTAATCTCGTCTGTCAACGAGAGATTGGGGTAGCTGGATTCGAACCAGCGCAT
>NZ_AYZQ01000007.1 GCF_001436115.1 Lacticaseibacillus brantae DSM 23927 | reverse complement strand
GCGTTTAGCCTCTTCGCTACTCCTCCATAGCGTTGCGCTTAACTCAACTTTAATAGGATACAAAAAACCGTCGCTGAACGCAACAGTTTTCGGTAAAAAAATTCATTTTTCTGCTGGAATATTCACTGTCACTAAAGTGTTTTGCCATTCTGTGAGCCAGTCATGAGACTTCCATTCAAATAGGCGTTTGTTCCCGTATCCCAGCGGCTGATGATAGTAAACCCCACCATTGAGCAGCCGCGGGCGATCGCGAAAATGCAGATGTCCAAATGCCACCTGGCTGACAGCGTGACGGCCTAACAGATCCCCCAGCGCCTGCGAGCCCATCAAGGCCGTTGCCATCTGCCAATAGGGCCGATCAATGCCATAAACCAGGAAACTGCGGTCAGGCACAAAATGAGTAATATACACAACCTGCCGCCCAGCATTCGCGTTAAGTGCCGCCTCTGTGGTCGTCAACACACGCTGCATGCGTTCCCGATCGCTCACTGGCTGATCAATGCCCCGATCAATCCAGAATGCACGCTTCCACTGCGCATATTCCGCGTCCGTTTTACTGGTGCCTAATTCAGATAATGAATAATCATACCAACCATTGTTACCAACCAAAACAGCATTGGTACCCGGGATGGCCAAACTTTTCTCGTGAAAATACAGCAGGTCCAGATCACTTTGGGCTTCAGCATATGAGATGCCATTCACCAAGTCATGGTTGCCTGCCAGAAAGCGCACCGTGACCGCAGAACCAAGTTCCCGTTGGAGGCTTTGGAAATAAGCTAAGGTCTTGCCGAAGTCGTTGTACGTATCACCAGCATTCAAATAATACTGGTAATCGTGTGCCACTAGATAGGCAGCCTGTTGTTTCAGCCGTTCTTGGCCATCCTCGTGGTTCACATCAAAATGATTATCCACACTGATTCCAATCTTCACCACGCGCTCACCTCCAAGTGAGTCTACCCTAGCATGAAGCCAGAGCTGGTGCAATAAAAAAGCCGCTACCAAAACGGTAACGGCCTTATAACATTCAGTTTTAATTGACACCCTTCATCAATTTCTCGATCCGTGGCGTCATTACAGCCAAAATAATGGCAAAGACGATTGAAACCACCCCAACGATCGCAAAGTAAGCAATTTCGCTGTTTGGTGTGTATAAGCGCACGATTTGCGCATTGATTGCCTGAGCTGCCGCATCAGCTAAGAACCACATACTCATCATTTGAGAAGAGAAGGCCTTAGGTGCTAACTTCGTCGTCACAGACAACCCGACTGGAGAAATCAACATTTCCCCAATTTCAACGACAGCCCAACTAAGAACCAGCCATAGCGGGGAAACTTTGGACCCAGTACCGAAGAACATCACTGGCATCACCATCACTAAGTATGACAGACCGGCAAAGATCAAACCCAGATAGAACTTCTTAGGTGAACTTGGCTGCCGATTGCCCATTCGAACCCACAGCCGAGCAAAAATTGGCCCGTAGATCAGAATAAATAATGGATTAAGCATCTGGAACATCCCCGGTTCAATGGTCCAAGACCCAACATGCAGTTGCGTCTGTTCAGCGGCAAACAGTGCCAAGACCACAGAACCAGATTCTTCGATCGCCCAGAAAATCACTGCCGCAATGAACAATGGAATATAAGCCCAGACCCGAGAACGTTCCTCTGAGGTGACTTTTTCACTCCGAAGCATCATGACAAAGTATGTAATTGGTAAACCAATCGCAAAGAGGGTAATCAGTGAAATGACATTGGCAATGTTAAAGGTACCAGTCAAGCCCATCACAACCAGGATGACTGCAACAGCGGCAACAATCAGGCCAGCTTTGGTTAATACCGACTTCAATTCATTCGCCTTGATTGGATCTGGTGCCTGGCTGGCGTCCGGGTTGATGTACTTACGGCCATCAATCGCATAGAAGATCAAGCCAATAAACATCCCGATAGCGGCTAAGGAGAAGCCGACGTGGAAGTTCCACTGGCCTTGCGCCCATGGTACAACAATTGGCGCAATCAAGGAGCCAAAGTTAATCCCCATGACAAAGATTGAAAAGCCTGAGTCCCGACGTAAGTCATGTTCGCCATACAAGCCCCCGACCATTTCGGAAACGTTAGGTTTGAGCAACCCGGTCCCGACCACAATCAGGGCAATGGAAATGAACAGTGCCGGTGCGCCGAATGGTAAGGCAAGGACGATGTGCCCGAACATGATTAGCACCCCGCCCCAGAAGACGGTGCGCCGACTACCTAACAGTCGATCAGAGACAAAGCCACCAATGACACTGCTCAAGTAAACCAGTGAACCATAGATGGACATGATAGACATTGCAGTTGGCTTATCAAAGCCTAAACCGCCTTTGGCAACGGAATAGTACATGTAGAAGAGTAGGATCGCGCGCATCCCATAATAACTAAACCGTTCCCAGAACTCAGTCATTGACAGTGTAGCCAGGCCGCGCGGGTGACCTAGAAAAGCTGTGTCTTTCGATTTATCCAATTTAAAATACATCCTCCCAGGTGAGAATTCCGTTCATTCAGAACTTATTACCACCGCTTTAAAAAAGTAATAACACAAGTTATCATTATATACCCCATACGTTCTGAATACAATTCAATGTGAAAATTTCTAGGTTTATTAAAGCCGGTTAAGTTCACTCTCATTTACAGGTGTCAATTTTTGCTCTGCCCACATTAAAAAACAGGCGCCAGTACTAGGCTGGTCGCCTGTTATATTATTATTAGCTATTTATTTGACTGACTTGTCGCTGCAACTTTCGATTGCGGCGCCATAAGTACCACACTAGCCCGGCAAGAGCTGCTAAACCGAATCCACCCAGCCACCACCAAAGCGAATAATCTTTGACGGGATTGTGACCCAAAGTTTCGTTATTCCATTTGGCGGCCTCGGCTGCCGTAATCGTAAAATTCTTAGAGAATTTCCAACTTCTGACACCTGCTCGGACCGTCATCGTCATGCGATAGCGCCCCGGCACAAACGGGTCACCATTCAGCGGCACCTTGAATGGTAAGACACTGTTTGGCGCAATCTGCATATTGGCTTGTTGCCGAGTATAGATTGCTTTGTCCTTGTCAGCTGGATAAATCTTCGTCTCCGCTGAAACCTTATTAAGATAGGCCGGTTCAATATTACGCACATTGATGAACAGCGTATTCTCTTGGGCCACCGTCCCAGTCTGCACACCGCCTAATTTCAGATCTGCCCCTGGCGCTGGCCGACCACTGGACCGTAAGAGAATGGCCACCGCATAAGCAAACCGATTGGCTACTTGCGCTTGACCATTACTCTCAGTTGACTGGCTTGCTACTTGTTTAACAAAGGATAGGCCACCGGCGAGGACGCCGTCGAAACTTTTTGATGGTGCTGTCACGACAAAGGCTGCCTCAGTTTTGCTGCGAGCAGGAATTGCATATTTAGCTTGCTTGCTTTTGACGAGATCAGTCATTTTATATTTTAGGCTTTTGTCTGAAGTGCCGAGGTCAGCGTAATTAACAACCCCATTCAAGTTCGTTGTGGCCGTGTGAATTTGTGGCTTAACAGTTATCGACTTATCTTCATTATTTATAATAATGACTTTAAGCACCGTTTCTTGTTCCGGCACAACAGTCAAATCATAGTAACCTAACTTGGAATCAGTTTGGTTCTGCGGAAACTGAGGTTTAATACTAAAACCCGCTTGTGCAGCATTCACTCCAACAGAATGGCCACCAAGCCCGATTAAGATCACCATGAACAACAAGCCAATAACTTTATTTCGCATACAAATTCTCCTTTGTTTAAACCTTTAATTATGGGGTTTCTGTGTTTTATGGCGCACTAGTTAACGTCCATTTAATAGTGGTCTGATAGATGCCATCAGCATCCAGTTGCGCTGCTGCAGGTACGGTTAATTGCACATCGTCATTTGTAAAATCTAAGGTGCTTAATCCCGAAGAACCAGACGCTCGCTGCGCAATCACATTGTCAGCACCATTAATGGTGGAATTGGTTCCAAGCGTGGAAGGATTATTATCTGATGACTCTTTCACAGATGCATTTGTAAAACTGATACTGCCCGAAAAGGTGCTTCCGGTTTGATTTTCAAAATCCCCTTCAAATTGAGCTCGCAATTCCCACCCTTCTGCATTATTTTTCGACCGACTATCGCGAATTTGGATTGTTTTGCCAGATTGCAACGTACCCTCGTTACTGTCGGAATTCACATATTTCCCTGAATCTACTAATGGCAAAGTAAGCTCTGTTCCGGCCTCAATCTGATTATTTTCGCCAAAATGAAGATCCGGTACTTCAACGATGACTAACGGTTGATCAGCTTCTAAAAACTTCACTGCACTCGTCGTGTCTTTCTGCGGTCCTACAACAGGATCTCCATCTGCTGCGGAAACTTGAGACGCACCCAGTACGATTGGTGCGAGTAGCAACGTCGGTAATAATAGTAAATATTTTTTCATCGTTATCGACTCCTTTTCTTTATGTCCATCGTGTAATAGTAAGTGCTGATAATGATTAGCAACCAACCTAAAGCGACTAAGCGATGACTTTGCTGACTGCTTAATTGTGGTAACCAATCAACTTGACTGCTTGGGGTCTGACTAACAACTTCCACGGTCTCACCCTCCGCAGCTGGAGCACTAATCGGCGGCTGGTCAATTTCAGTTTGCTGGCTAAACCCCACACCAGTTTGGCTTATACCTGTGTCAGCTCTGGTGGGAATTCCCGGCCATAGCGCAACGCCAATTAATACGAAAACAATTAATCGCCGCACCATCATCATTCCTCCCTTCTTATTTTGGGGCAACAACAAGTGTCCATTGCAAATCAGCTGTATAGGTTTCATCGACCCATTTACCCTCGTCAGCAAAATTCGCCTGGATCATACCCGGCGCGTCAGGGTCAGAGTTCACCAGATAGTCTGTAATGTCGGGGGAGGGGTCTGAATAAGTGTCTGGCACCGCCAAGACCAAGCCGTCATCTTCAGAAATCTTAAACGAGGCATCCATCTGTAACTCCTCAGCTCCTTCGCCCTTAAATGCACGTTTATACAGCGAATCTTTCAATGTATGAGTTTGACCATTCTTGACCGCAGTGAAGCCCTGCACCTGTCTAACAAAAAGTTTCAAGCCCGTGCGATCATCTCCCTTCCTTGTATCTAGAATTGTAAATCGATTTGAATACGTCTCTGGTTTGATGTCTTCACCAACTTGATTTATCCCCACCGTACCAAAATCAAAGTGCTCAATCACCTCAGCAAATCCGATAATAGGCGGATCATATTGTTTAACTGTCACTCGGACTGGCGTTTCGAGCTGATCAGGTGATGGATAATTCGCATCAATCACAATTGTAAAGTTGCTAATCACCCCTGAGTCCACGGCATTAACCAGTGCCAACGGTATGCTGAAATCACCATCTGAGCCAACGGTCGCAACCAGCGGTGCTGAATTTCCGGTTAGTTCAACATCAATTTGCTCGCCACGAGCATCGAGAAATTTCACTTCCAAGATTGCCCCTGGTGTTGCCCTGCCGGAAATCTCAAATTCTTTCTGGCCAGTGTGCACTTCTAAATCATCTGGTACTACGTCTGGACGTTTGACTTTATCAATTAGCAAATAGTTAATTGAATTTGTAAATTTGTCTGACCCATCACCGCTCAGCCCCGCAAAGCGGTTATTATTGCTCGTAATTGTCACCACTTTGCCAAATGAAGCTTTAAAATTGATGTACGGATAATCTCGCACTCTCCCATCAGCAGGCCGGAATTGGACGCGCCTGAAAGTTAAAGCGTCCGGTTCATAATTGCTTGTTTCTAGATTCACCGCCGCCATCATGACCGATGGATTCTGGCTACTTTGCTCCATTTCAAGTTTGCCGCGTTTGACTGCGATGAGATTGGTATCACTGCCCTGAATCAGCGATTTTTTTGAGCTTGAACTTCGTAGAACCACCTGAGCACCATTACCAATCGTCATGGATGAACTTCCGAGGAATGGCAGCACCGTTTTTGTTGGCTGCCCTGTCACTGATATGTCGACGTGACTGTTATCAGTAAAATCATAAGTGAAAGTGCGGCTGAGGGTTTCGTCATAAATACGTCCAGACTGAAGCGAAAAGCTCCCAGCAATTTTATATCGGACCACGCCCAGACCGACAGTACCAAACAGACTATTGGTATTAGTCACTTTCATAGTACTGTTGCTTGCGACGTCGAAAAGTGGATTTTCAGCATCCCTGCTAGCCAGTGTTGAAATCATGGCCGACGCTTTTAAAATCATGCTTGCTTGTCCATTAGTCTTAAATGCACTGGTGAACGTGCCGCTGAACATCGTGGCACTTGCCGATAGTTCCACCCTTGATAAATCCGCTTCTCCAGCTTTACCTGCTGTAATGCCGGTGGACGAATAATCAGCAAAAAGATTTTTTTGACTCGAAATGCTCACGCTACTATTGGCCTCTGCGGTTATAGGTACTGCGGAAACATTCGTAAAGGCATTCCCAGTTGCGCTAATGCTAATCTCCGAATCATCAGTAGCGGCTATCTGACTGTCAGCATAACTTAAGCCCACTCTATTGGTTCGGATTTTTATCTGACTATCGCCACTTGCCACAATTGGAGACTTCTTTGTTGTCCCGTAAAAAACAGTATTTGTGACATTAATGTCTATTTGGCCACCGTTAGTTGCTCGAAAACCTGTGTTCTCAGTGCCAGTCGAAAAAAAGTAGCGGGCATTTTGAACACTGATTTTGCCCCCATTAGTCGCTGCCACCTCACAAGCGCCTGCACTAGAACTAAAAAGATCCGCGATAGAGGAAGTAAATTTGATATTGAATTCGCTTCCATTTCCATCAACTTGGAAAACTGTGTTAGTCAGCGAAGTAGACATGAAGTCAGCAGTGGTATCGCTGACTGCCGTCACTTTGGCGCCATTAATTACTTGAATTCCTGAAACAGCGTCGCTACCTTGCTTTAGCGGCGATAAAAATTTAACAATATTCGTGTGCGTTATCGTTGTTTGCCCACCGTCGAAAATTAATAGCGATATTTCGCCAAATTCGTGTCGATCAATCGCCAAATTATTCGTTCCTCGGAAAATAGCTTTACCTGCTTCGACCCACAGTAACTGTGGCCCCGTGTAGTTCACATTGTTGAATACAAGTGTCGGCGAGTCTGACGACTTCAAAACACCATAAAAATTTGTATTTTTAATCCGCATATTCTGGAAGACAATTTCTTTGTCATTCATTCCAGCTGGCACACTGAGAATGGATGTTATATTGTCATTGCCAGCAAGTGTGAGTTCGTGTTGGTCACCGTCAATGATGAGTGATCCATCATCTGGAATGACTTTCAACATCATATTGTTTCTCGGACGAGTCAACACAATGTCATTTGCAAGTTTGACATCCTTACCGGCTTCGTAAGCCGCTTTAAATTCTTCAGGAGTCGAAACTAGCACAAATTCGGTTTCGAGTTTGGGGGCAACGGATTCCGTTTTTGCGATGCTCTCATCCGCAGAAGATTCTTTAGAAGCTGATTCAGAATTTTCTAAATTTGTGTCACTAGCCGTTTCTATCGGCTCTTGGGAGTCATCCGCCTCAGGCAGCAGTTGCGAAACCGATGTCGGCAATGTCGGTTCAGAACCAGCAGGCTGTGGCTGAGATTGGCTTGCAAATGGGCCAACAGCCACCATCGAAAGACTGATTGAAATTAGAATTTTAGTGACATAGTTCATCATTCTCGCCTTCACCTCCTAAATACCCTGCTATAGTAACGTTTGTGTTTGCTCATTTGTTTACAATATTAATTATACAGAGTCGCTCTCAGAAGAAACAACAAATTTGTTATTAATTATATTAGTTTTTTAATTTTTAATTATTTACTCGCTATTTATACGGACTAAGTTACTTGGTTAACTACATGTACAAAATTGGGTTTAATTCATATTACTGGTAACTTTATCTTCATGACCTCGATCGATAATTGGGTTGCAAAAAAAAGCGGCTCTTTTGCCAGATTGCCTTTACAATGCCCCTGTATTTCCGGTATAATTTCATATGTTGTGAAACGGCCCGTTGGTCAAGTGGTTAAGACACCG
>NZ_AYZQ01000006.1 GCF_001436115.1 Lacticaseibacillus brantae DSM 23927 | reverse complement strand
GTTCAGTTTTCAAAGGACTACTTTGTCAAGCGACAACATTAACAATATACCATCGCAAGACTTCGCTGTCAACATTTAATTTTTCAACGCTTGGCGCTGATTTCTTCAAAAGACAACTTAAACACTTTAACAACTTTCAAAAGCGGCGTCAACCTTTTTCTGAAAATCAATTCAATGCCACACAAAAACCGGCCCGGAGCAAATCCCCAAGCCGGTTTAAATGACCTTAACGGTAATGCCGATTATATGCCCACAACTGTGCTAAAAGGCCGATAAGACCAACCATCATCACAGAAAGGCCAGCATAGCCAATCGAGCGTTGCCCTAAAATCACCATCGTCATGAAAGCGATGAATAACACCACATTTAGAATTCCTTTTGCAACAGTACTCATTCTGCCTCACGCTCCCATCTGATTTCTCCAGGTACCAAATCGACATTCGTTTGATGTCCATTCAGATACACGGCACTCGTTTGATGCTCGTTTGTATTGTTCAAAATGGCAATCAAACCGGCACTCGGATAAGCATTAACTTCGACATTCGGATTCTCAGCATAATACTGATTCAACGATTGCTCCTGATGGGCTGCATAATACAGGGCCCGCAATAACAGGTTGGCATTCGTTGGTGAAAATGGTAAGCCAGCCAGATAGACCCCGCGGCCCGCACCATAGTCATTCGTCACCAAGCGCGTATCATGATCCTCCTTGACGACAGTGGTGGCATCCCCGATTGGGAACAACCCCCGGGCTCCTTCGCCAAAGTCCAATGGCAAGGCGCCGACAATGAACGCTTTGGCCGCAGCGTCCACTGGCACGTCATAGCGGTCTGTGGACAAGCCATAGCCAATTTCCTGATCAACACCCAAGACATCAGCTAACTGGAACCGCCGGCCCTGGTAAGGAACCAATGTAGCAGTGGGTTCGCCAATGCCGACGAAACCATGTCCAGCAGCAACCCATTGCCGCATCATTGTCACCAGCTGTTCATTGCGCCAGATATCGCCACCAGAGAAGGCTGTACCAGCGGCGCCGACATTGATAATGACATCTAAGTCTTCAGGAATACCATTGGCCAAAATGTCACTAAAACTGAGGAATGACACATCCACCGCTGCACCGGACAGCGCTTCTAGCACGCCTTCATAGGAATACGTTTGTTGATACCACTTGCCGTGAGCCACGATAAATGGTTGCCAACTGCGTAGTTTCCCCCAGCTGTTTAAAATCCCAACCTTCAATCCTGAGTAAGGTTTGACGTCATGAATCCGCTGATAAATGTCGCGGAACTCGTCAGCAACGTGGGTCACATAGTCCACAAACTCAGGGAATTGGTTAGCCAATTTCAAATAACCACCATAGCCAATCCGATCAAGCGGCTTGCGCATGATTGCTCGGCGAGCAGTTAACCAATTCGTGCGAGCTTCAATCACTGGATCGTTTCCTTCATGAAAGACATCCGGGAAAAAGTATGGCAAGAACCGACCCTCAGTATATTTAACGCCAGGAATATCAGCAATCAGACGCAAGGTAATCCCGTTGCCGACAGAGCCGACCACTGAATCGAGCCCGATTTCTTTGAAGTATGGGCCATAAGGTTCGGCACCAATCCAGTTGTCCCCTAAGAACATCATGGCTTCTTTGCCTGCCGCGTGTACCATGTCGACCAAAATCTTGGCTTGGTCGCTGACAAAGCGTTGGATGAAATCAATATAATCTAAGTAATGTTGGCTTGGTGGCCGAAACGTCGAGTTATAGAAACCTGCATCCACAAAGTCTTCTGGTCGCAGCCGATAGCCATGAACCTTCTCGAAAGCTTCTAGTGCAGCGACAGAAACGGTCCCGCCATAGCCAAGCCAATCCACGAACTTCTCACGGGCGTGCTGATCAAAAACCAGTGTGAAATGATAGAAGAAGGTGGTAAAGCGAACCACGTCAATCTCAGGGTTTGCTGGTAACCATTCTTTTAAGAAGTTCTGCATGAAGTCGGCCGCGCCTGGCTGCCGGACATCAAACGGAATCTCATGTTCCTTATCACCCCAGTCATTGGTCAAATGATTGTACATCTCAGTGGGATCCCAAATCATATAGGCCAAGAAACTAACCGTGTACTCGTGATACGGCACTGAATCCGCAATGGTCACCACGTTGTCATTTTGATCAACAAGCCAACGCTCTGGTGCGACGACCTCGCCAGTCGTCCGATCAATGACTTCCCAATAGACCTTTGGATCATTGTTGTAGTTTGGCTGAATTTGTTGATCATAGTACTCTGCCATAAACGGAATCGCTAAACTTGTTTCGGCGCCTAACGTCCGCTTTGACATCAAGTACAGTTCCTGAGTGGTGTCCATGTGGGCTTTAGCGAAATCGTTGTGCCCGCGGGCCACAAAGTACGTACTATAAAACTTCATACTCAATGTTTTTAATTCTGGATCAAGTTTTGTGCCATCAGAATCACGGATGGCATCGGCGCCCCATTTCTCAATTAATGCTTTTGTGGCGTCAAAGAAATTCTCATCACTTGGGATGGTTAATTGTCCTTTAGTCATCTTTGTCTACCCCTTTACACCACCAACGGTCATTCCCTTGGTTAATTGTTTTTGAACCAAAATATACAGAATCAGGGTTGGCAGCATCACAATGACCAAGCCGGCATATAACTGCCCATAATTCTGAGCAGACTTTTGTGCGGCGGACAAGTTCAACAACCCAACTGGTAAGGTCTTGTTAGCCCCAGGAATCAGGGTCAAGGCCATGATATATTCATTCCAAAATGATAAGAAGTTAAACAGAATAACGGTAATGATTGATGGCCGAGCCATTGGGGCCATGACACTCAAGAACGTCTTCATATAGCCCGCGCCATCAATATACGCTGCTTCTTCAAAACTCTGTGGTAGCGTTCTGAAGTAGTTAGTCAATAGATAGATGGTGAATGGCAGCGCTGTTGCCGCATAAACCAGAGCCAGCACCCATAAATTATTCAAGAAGAATGTTGAGCCGAGCGTCCGTTGTAGGAACTGATCGCCGCCCAATAACATCAGGAAAATTGGAACAACGATGTAGTTGGCATTGATGAACAAACCCACCATGAAATACCCATTCCAGAACTTCTGGCCGATAAACTTAAACCGAGCCAAGACGTACGAAGCTGGTAAAGCAATAATAATCAACAAAACTAATGCCAGGGCGGTCACGAAGACTGAATTACCCAAATACCGACCCATTCCGGCAGTGGTCCAAGCTGACACGAAGTTGTTCCATTCAAAATGCTTTGGCAACGTCCAAGGATTGCCATAAAATTCTGGATTACTCTTAACACTTGCCATAAAGACCCAAGCGATTGGGACCACGATAGTAATCGCAAGAATAATTAACACCAGATAGACGAAGAACTTATACCAGCGCTGTGCGCGTTTGTTTTCTTTGCTTGCGTGAACTGAATCCATATCCTGACCCCCTTTTTAGAATTCGTAAATATCGCGTTTGGTAATGGCTTGCAGAACGGCTGACAAAATGAATGAAAAGCCGAAGACAACCACACCAATTGCCATCCCATACCCATAAGCACTGTTGGTATTTGCTTGCTTATACATGTAGCTTAAGAAGACTTCAGTGGATCCATTTGGTCCGCCGCCTGTCATCGCAGTCACCAACAAGAAACTTAAGTTGATGGTACTAATTACGAAGAAGGTCAGGGTTGTCCGGATGGTGCTCCAAGTCAATGGCAAGGTAATGCTGAAGAACTGCTTCAACACCCCAGCACCGTCCAATGCTGAACTTTCATAAAGGTCTTCAGGAATGCTGGCCATACTGGACATGTACATCACCATGTAGTACCCAATGGCTTGCCAGATTAACGTGATTGCCAGCGAGAAGATGACGATTTTCTCGTTCCCCAGCCATTGGATACCAGCCCAGTTAGCAGGATGGAAGAGCCGCAAGAAGCTATTCAACAGACCTTGGGTTGGATCATAAATCGCAGAGAACATCGCTGAGATAACAACAATTGATAAAATATTAGGAATGTAGAAAATTACTCGGAATAAACCAATCCCTTTAAATTTCACCCGCGTGAGAATTGCCGCAAAAACCAGTGCGAACGCTAACGTGAACACTGTAACCACAACAATCAATAGAATCGTATTTTGGAACGAGCGGATGAAGTTCATATCGCCAGCCAGGATTTTGAAGTTATCGAATCCAACGAATTGCTTATCCGGACTGTAGCCGCCCCACTTGTACAGGGACATCTGGAAAACTGAGACTACCGGATACAGCATGAAAATCGCCATGAGAATAACCGCTGGTGACAGGCAAAGCCAAATGAAACGCGTCCGTGCAGAGTTTGATCCTGTCATAAAACTTCCTCCTTTAACAACGAAGAGGCGGAAAGATTACTCTCCGCCTCTTCACCTCATTTAATCAAACTCGCTGATTAGCGAAGTTGATCTGCTGCTTTGACAACATCACTCTGCCATGACTTGACAGACTTAGAACCACTTGTGACAGATGTCATTTCGCCAAAGAGGGTATCAGTCCAGTTAACCCCTTCAACAGCCTTGGCATTCTTGAAGCCACCAACCAAGACCTTAGCACCTTGGTTATAAACATCGTAGAAAGTCTTTTGTTGTGCAGTTAATTGTGAGTCGATTGTCTTAATAGGTTGAACGGCGCCACCCTTTAAGAAGTCTTTAGCAGCTTTATCTGAGTACATGAAGGCGATGAATTTTTTTGCTAAAGTCTTGTTCTTAGCAGCCTTTGGTACCCAAATTTGTTCAAAGTATGTGTATGCATATTGATCGTCAGCTTTAATCCCTGGTAATGCGGTAAAGCCCCATTCGAAGCCCTTAGCCCGAGGTGCATCCTTCATTTCATCAACAACCCAGGTCCCATTAGGCATGAAGAGTGCTTTGTTATCAAGAATCAATTGTTGGTTCTTACGGTAGTTTTCGTTGTTAGCGTTAGCAACAGTGGTGCTTGCAGTTTGCTTCAACAATTGACCAACAGAATCAAAGTACTTGGTCCCGTTGCTGCCAGACCAAGCGTCATGGTCATAGGCCATTGCCTTGTTGAAGTAATCCTTACCACCGATGTCAGCAAGCAATGAGTAAGATAAGCTATCCATGTAGCCAGTTGTTGGATAAGTGAATAATGAAATGCCCTTTGCTTTCGCCTTTTGACCCAGGGCAATCATTTCGTCCCAAGTCTTAGGCACTGACCAACCATTTTCCTTCAACAATGCCTTGTTATAGAAGAGACCAGTTGGGGCGTAGAACATTGGCATCATATAAGTCTTGCCGTCGCCATAAGGTTCGGTAGCTAATGTGCCGTCAAACCCTGGACGAATCACATCTTTAACGGTCTTGCTTTCGCCAGGAATCTTCATGTTCATCACATCAGAGATGTTTTCCATGTTGTTGCCCTTGATCATGGTTTCGGTCAACCCATCAGGACGGCCCGTTGCCAAGTGAACAACATCAGGATAATCGCCAGCCTTCATTTGAGGACTGATAACAGATTCCAATTTCTTGTCGATGGTCAACTTAACTTTGACACCAGGATTTGCAGCTTCGAAATCCTTTGCGACTTGCTTCCAAACATCGGCACCATACCCGCCTTCAAGGGCAGCAACTTTCAAAGTTTTGCTGTCTGAAGATGATGTTGAAGTGCTGCTTGAGCTCTTACTTGAGCCACAGGCTGCTAAGATTAATGACACTGCAGCAGTCGCCATGACTGCGAATACCAAACGCTTTTTCATGCTGTATCTCCTCCTAAAATATAATTGCATTCCTTAACTGTGCTAAGTGTACCAAGATGTAAGCGCTTAATCTATAAATAAGTTGTCACAAATTTTAGGAATATTGATTGGTAAATATTTACCTAAAATCTATTTGTGGGCTTGGCGAAAAGCGGATGGCGACATCTGCGTTTTCGCCCGAAAAATCTGATTAAAGTAAGATTGTGATTCAAAGCCCGTGATCATTGCAATTTGGCCAATCGCATAATCTGTGTTGCGCAATAAATCTTGACTGGCTTCAATGCGCTGGCGAGTGACGTAGTTCATCGGCGTGTCATTAAAGGCTTTCTTGAACACATGGATAATGTAGAACTTGTCGAAATGAAGTGCCTTTGATAAGCTTTCCAGACTCAACCGCTCTTTAAAGTGGGCATCCAGATACGCCTTGACCAGTTGACCATCCCGTGGCACGCGGTCGACTGGGCTGACGAGGTGAATCTCGGTCGCCCGCAGAAACAATTGCACCACCACGCTGGCAAGCTGCCGCTTAACCCGCTCATACCCTTGCAATTGCCGTTGATCCTCAACCAGCATTAAGTTGAGCAAGGGCAGAATCTCCTTGCTATGATCAGTGAACAAATAGAAGTTCTCAACTAACATCTCATCCTTGGCCAGGCGAATATCATCCACACCCAGGACGATATAGCTCAGCGGCTTATCTGCCGTGGACACCTCCGTATGGCGTACATACGGGTTGACAACAATCACCGAATTCGCCGTCAAGATTTCTCGGTGATCATCAAACTGCATCGCGCCCTCTCCAGCGGTCACATATAGCATCTCGGTAAAATAATGTGAATGCATCGTACTATGCCAATCCTGTTCTGAATACTCGGATTCGCGGATATAGATGACTGACAGCGTTTCCGTTGTCAGTCCACTTGGTGCAACCATCCAACTTGGCCTCCTCCCCCGGTATCGCTTTCATTATAACGCTGTTTGCGTTCTCTTGTTAATTAGAACGTCTAGACCACTTTTCCTAAAAAGAGCGCCTCAGGAATTGACCTGAAGCGCTCTTTTCGCCTTCAATCTGGACCTTACCGAATGCCGTTGGTTAAATCAGCCTGAATCCACTGATTAGCAGCAATCTGCAGCATCACACCTTTAGCCGTATTTTGAGTGGCAATGACAGTCACTTGTTGCCCCGCAGCTAAACGTTTAACTTGTTGCTTCTGTTCAGAGGTGGTCCACACCGGTGCAGCAACTTTCAATTTTGCAGAATTCTTAGTCACCTTTGCGGCCGCCGAATTAGGCAAAAGCATTAGGTTCGCGCCATCAATCCATTGGTTACCACCTAAGTTATAGTAGGTATGCCCATTTTTACCGGTTGCTTTAGCGAAGAGTTTCCAACTCGAGCCCGTTTCCAGACGCTTGCCTGTGAACTTAGTCCCATTTTGATCAGACCAAACGGCAATCCCGTAGCCAGGAGCGTAGTTAATCACACCAACACCGCGGAAGGCTTGCACATGGTCAAAGACCACACCATCAGCTTTAATCCATTGATTGGTGCCGACACGATACCAAGTCTGGCCGTCTTTAGTTGTGACCGTGGCAGAAATTTGCCAAGCCGTACCAACTTTCAACGTCTGGTTAGTGGCTTTACCACTGACACCAGGGGCTGTATAGACGACACTACCTGCTGTCTCACTGATGACACCGACCGTCCGATTGTGGTTATATGTGGCAGGCTTAGCATCCAAAATGACACCATCGCCTTTAATCCACTGGTTACCACCTAAGTTATACCAAACCATGCCGTTTGCGTCCGTAACTTGACGGAAGGCCTTCCAATCAGTCCCTTCAGCCAGTTGCTTACTGGTAGCAGTCCCGTTGACTTGATCATAAACAATCACCGGCGTGCCATGTTGCACAATTGTCGCAATGGCATCGGTCAGTTCTTCACCAGTGCCTGGGGTTTCAGTCCCGGTGCCAGGATTACTTGGGGTTTGATTATCTGCGGCAAGTACAGTCACAAGGAATGATCCACTTGCAGGCTGACCGTTCACCGTACCCGTATAGGTAACGGTGTAGACGCCTGGGGTTGATAAATCAACCTTTGAGCTATCAACAGTTAATCCCGTCTTCGCCGTCTCTTGGCCGTTAGTTCCCAACGCAGTTAATGCAGCCAAGTAGTCCGGTTTAGCAGCATTTTGTTCAACAACAATATCCTCGCTTTGAACAGTTGGGGCATCGGTTAATCGATAAACCTTAAAGTTATCCAGCACGACGGTTCCCGAACCATCTCCAGCCGACTTATAAAGGCCGAACCAAGCATTATTGACGTCAGCTGGGACCTCAAACTCACCGCTGAACACGCCAGTCTTGTCATTGGTCTTGCTCAAGGTGGCGAATTGCTTATCAGTCTTGTTAGCATCAAACTCTCCATGTGCAATGAATGGCGTGAATGCATCAGCCGTATCCGCTTCGTAACTGAAGACAATTTGGTACTTGCCGCCAGCTTGGAAACCAATGGTCTGTGGCAAAGTTTGTAGCAGCAGACCGTCACTTTCTTCATAAGACTTCAAAGACCAGTTACCATCAATCGTATCGTCCAATTGGAAGGTATCACTACTTTCTTTACCAACCTTCCATTCCTTGTCCGTATATGGCGCATGCTTCTCAGACAGGTGCGTCCGCGGGTCGTTAACCCCATCCGCACTGCCCATAACAAATGGTGCTAGGCCAGTGGCGGAAGTATCTTCAAAGTCTTGACTATAGATAAGTCGGCCATGGCTATCAGTCCCTGGGATTTCGGTGGCCACTTCATCTTTATTAGGCGTTGTCAGCCGTGACACAATCCGTAAATTATCCCACAGCAATTCCCCAGAGCCATCCGCCGCAGCCAAGATCAACTTAGTTTGGCCTGTGCCAGCGACAGTAAAGTCAACCCGCAAGATCTGCATATACGAGGTTTCGGTCGCACCGTTACCAACTGTGTGATGAGCATCCCCACGAATATAGTTTTGCGCGACAGAGTCAACGACTGTCCCCACATAAGTCTTCCCGCCTTGTTGAATAATCAATTGCCCAGGACGATTCTGTGAAGAGACTTGGATCATTGCCGAGTATTGACCCGCCGCCAAACTAACATTTTGACTCATCTGTAGAGCACTTGTGCCAGTGCTCAGTTCATAGTCGCCATTGGTATTCCGAGCAATCGTTGGTTGTCCTTGATCAACTTTCCAATTCTTAGCGATTGTGTCCTTTTCATTAAACCCAGGGTCCTTAATGCCAGTGCCTGAACCAAAATCGGTTGCAGCCGCAAACGTATCCCCAACTTTAGCCACAACATAGGCTTGATTAGCATCAGCGTCGATGGTCACTTGATGGTTGGTCACATCCAGTGTGCCAACAGCTACGCGGCCTTGATCAGTCAGCTTGTAGAGAACCACTTTGCTTTCATTGGTCCAGCTGTCAGGCAAGGTCCAAGTGGTGGCGCCCCCCTTAGCATTGAAGTGATACAACTTACTGTCAGCAGTCTTGCCGTCAGCCGACCACCATGGCAACAGATAGCTATCTCCATTTAAGACAACGCGACCGTCTTGCAGAATTTGGTGCGTTTGTGTGGCATTGTCATTCGTTGAAACAACGTTACCTGTAAATTTAATGGTCCCGTTATTTTTCCCTGCAGTGTCCATTGTGGTTTGCCAGTTTTGAATCTGGAAATGTTGCAAGAACTTGGTCGGCAGGTTCTCACTGAAAGTCTTGGTAATCATCTGATCATAGCTACTTGCCCCAGCCCAGCCTTCATACGCTTGGAGCTGTGCTCCACCAAGTAATGGATTTTCATTGTTCTTTGAAATCCAAGTATCGCGCTGGTCATTGAACATGAAGCGGACGATATTACTGTTAATTCCCTTCGTGGAGTCGCCGCCATAGTTAACGTCGACTGCCCAGTGACTCATCAGCGAGTCGCCTTCCATAGCTTGTGGGAATTCAGATTGGACCCACCAACCATTACTTTGAATTTCTTCAGCGAGGCGCTTATTCTCAGCGCCACTTTCACCTTGTTGCCCCCAAACATCCACATAGATAAAGTCGAGCTCAGGCACAAGGGCTTTTAGTTCAGCAATCCGATCAAGACGATCACCTGAAATTGCGTCTTCCCGTTCTTGAATCAGGTAGGCTTGGTCTAACCATGCCCAGCCCTTTTTGGCGGTGTTCACTAATGGTGTCGACCCGTCTTTGCCGTCGCTAAAACTCTTGGCTTCTGGGTAAGCTTCAGTGGCGTTAATGTGGACCCCAATCTTGCCGCCATATTTATGAGCCTCGGCAATCATGGCTTTCAGCGCATCAACACCGCCAATCCGCTCCCCAACGGAGAAGTAGTCTGGGTGACCGGAATCGTGGCCTTCATTGGCGTAACCTTTCAACAAGATATCCTGCCCTAAGCCATCCGTACTGTTGTAAATCCGCTTGGTTTCGTCCAAGGTCTTGGTAAATGGATTAGTAGCTTCACTGGCAAAGTTAAATGGAATGCGGTCAACGACCAAATTCTTAATTTGATCAGCCCCAATTGGTGCGGGCGTAATAGAACGATAAGCTATCGCACCATCTTGCCAATCGACCACGCCATCGCCATTTTGATCACTCGTCAATTTGACGGTAATTGCCGGCATTGGATCAAGTGCATCATGTCCGTCTGGGGCAGTAAAACTACCGCCAAATTCGCTGACGGCACTTGGCCGGTACGTGAATTCACCACTGGTCAGCACAGTAACACGGCCTTGATCCGTGGTGACCGTTTGTTTGTACAGACGATCATACTTGGTCCCACCAGAGCGCAAATCGTCGGCAGAAGTACTGTAAACCGCCACTGACGTATCTGCATTAGACAAGAAGCCATAGGCATAGCCCTTCGCATTGGCATCAAGGGTCGCGTCTTTGGTCAGATCAGTAATGGTATCCCCGTTTTTGTTTGCGTAAGCATTGGTAGCCAGATAAATGGTGGCACCAGCAAATTGCGCGCCTTTATCCATGGCATTGACACTCACCAGTTGTAAGCCTGGCAAGCTGATTGAGTTCAGTTGGTTCTTTGGATCTTGAACATTCTGCATCTTAATTTGCAGTTGATTGTCGGCCGTGACTTCAAAGGCAATATCAAAGCTTAAATCTGGGAAGTTGGCGAATGTCAAAGTGTAAACCATCTTGCTTTGGCCATCTTGCTTGCTTGAGATTGTTGGCGTGTATGTCTTCCCGTTAATCACCACTGAATCATTAATCGTGGTGCTAGCCATCATGTGTTTGCCGATCTTTTGGTTCGTGTAACCGATAATCCGCAAATGATTTGGGTCCAGTCGAGCTGCCATATCCCCAGCAACAATATCAGTGCCTTGTTCCAATTCAACGTTCGGATCGAGCACGTGAACGGTGGTTTTGGCTGTCAGCGTCTTGCCGTTGATGGTGACGGTCCCATTGACTTCAAACGTTGTCCCAACCTTATCCGTTCCCCACAGACTTGGATCAATCGTATCCCAGACCACTGGGGCACTCTGAGCGGGGCCATACGTGTAATTCACTTGTACGGTTGGCGAAAGAATTGGTTGGTTCCCGGCCCGGGTGTAGCTATCGGATGGTGTGGTGGAAACTGGTGGATTCGGCAAATCAGGAATGCTACCTAATTCGCCCACTTGCAAGCTATTAATGGTCAGGTCTTTAACAAAACGCCATGACCGAATCCCAAAGTAACCGGCGTCCAAGCCGATGTTCGCACTCGTACCCGTGAAGAACGACTGACCATTCAAAAAGACGTTCAACCAATTGCCAATGTATTGCACTTTCAACACATATTGTTGACTCGGTGCTAGGGCAGGTCCATTAATGGTTTTGAACCCATGATCAGAAGATTCTAGCACCCAGCCATTCCCGGTGTCGTATTCCACACCGCTCCATTTAGTGCCGTTAGCGCGGAATAAGAAGCCAATTTGTGAGGCATTTGTTTTAGGTGTGGTAAAGGCCACTTGGAACTCCCCATCAGTTTGTGATGGGGCGTTGGTGTCATAGGTAACGGCGTTTGGATTCGTCGAATCGTTATTTGTCACGGTGACAGTGTTGTTAGCGGTGGTGACTGTTGGCTTGCCAAGACTCGGATTAGCTTGCCAGCCCGTCTGTTGTTGGTTGAAGTCCGGTTTATAAGTTGCTTGAGCGCTTGTCTGCAAGTTCAAGAACATTTCGGCCGCTGAGCCAAAAAGTAATTTACTACTTGGATTGTCATTAACAGCCGCCGTGATCTGGAAGCGAACATGCATGGTCGTCACTGGCTCGTCGAAATCAATGACTTTAATGGCCGCATTGGCAGCCAATTGACCCGTCTTAATTGGCCGCCAGGTTTGGCCATCATCACTGACTTGAATACTGTAGGCGGTCGCAATCCCATTGGTACCACTTTGTCGTGGCATGTACGTTAACCCATTGAGGGTTGTCGCCTGCTTTAAGTCAGCTTGAATATAGTTATGATCGACATCAGTGCCATTCCAACTGGAATGCCACAATGTGCTTGGATTCTTATCACTGACATTGGCCGCTTCATTCCCTGACTGGACACTACCCGCTTGCCAAGTAATCTGATCACTGGCGACATATGGATTTGTAACGCCAGCAGTTGGAACAGCGGTCGCTGGTGCGGCAGTCGGAACCGCAGTTGCCGGTGCACTGGTTGGACTCGCTTGAGCAGGTGCTTGAGTGATCGGTGCGGCAGTGGTCGCCGTTGTTGCTGGTGCCGTTTCAGCCGCATGCGCAGTGGTCTGAGCCTGCTGAATCGCCGTCACGGAAAGAATGGAGCCACTGAACAGGAACACAAACTTACCAACTGACTTAACTTGAGAACCAATCTTCGTCATTTTTGTACCCTCCAAAATTTTGTAAGTGTTTACAATGAGAGTATAACCGCTATTTAGCATAAATAAACAACTAATAAAATACCTTGAAATGACGGATATCAATGAAAGCTTTATATATTTAGTTTTCAATCAGCTTCCAATCAATATTTATAAAAAATAAGCCAATTTTAAAAGTGCAATATTCGGAGAAAATTATACAAAAAAAGCGTCCGGCTTCTGCCGAACGCTTATGTTGTAATCTTAAATTAGATAGCTTCTGGAACGAGCTTGATAGGCTTGTTACCAATCCAACCAGTGATTTCTTCAAAGGTTGCTTGGATAGCATCAGTACCAGGCTTAAGTAACTTACGAGGATCGAAGCCCTTACCAACTTGGTCCTTACCAGCTTCGATATATTCACGAGTAGCCTTGTCAAAGGCAAGTTGGCATTCAGTGTTGATGTTCAACTTAGAAACACCCATTGTGATAGCCTTTTGAACTTGTTCTTGAGGAATCCCTGAACCACCGTGTAATACTAATGGTACTGGAACAGCATCGTTAAGTTCTTGGAGACGGTCGAAGTGCAGACCCTTCCAGTTATCTGGGTATTGGCCATGAATGTTACCAATACCAGCAGCCATGAAGTCAACACCGGTAGCAGCGATTTGCTTAGCTTCTTCAACATCAGCTAATTCGCCTTCACCAACGATACCGTCTTCTTCACCACCAATTGAACCAACTTCAGCTTCAACAGAAATGCCCTTAGCATGTGCTAAAGCAACGATTTCCTTAGTCTTAGCTAAGTTTTCTTCAAAAGGTAAGTCATGGCCATCAAACATAACTGAGTTGTAACCAGCAGCAATGGCTTCCTTAGCAGCATCGTAGCTACCGTGGTCAAGGTGAATCACAACAGGAACTGTGATACCCATAGACTTAACAGTTGCTTCGATCATGGTCTTACAAAATTCGTAACCACCCATGTATGTAGCAGCACCCATAGAAGTTTGGATGATAACTGGAACGTTCTTTTCTTGTGCACCAGCTAAGATGGCACGAGTCCATTCCAAGTTGTTGGTGTTAAATGCGCCAATTGCATAGTGGCCTTCATGAGCAGCCTTAACAATTTCAGCAGCGTTGACTAATGGCATAAATAGAATTCCTCCTAGGAAATATTGTTATTCACTTACCAAGATATTTTAACACACTTTTTCATAATGTGGACTGAAAAATTAAAGCCGCCTCAGAGACCAAAAACCGCGCCATAGACAGCGCTTTCAGTAACTGTCTGTGACACGGTCTTTTACTTTAGTGAATTTTTACTGTTCATCTTTCTGAAAACTTTCACTAGACGAGGTCGATTTGATAACTCATCTGTTTTTGATCCCGGGCTTTGACGGCGACATTGCCTTCTTTATGGAACAAATCGCTCGGATCACCAAATTCATCAGGTAGACCATTGAAGGGTTCAACACAAACAAACGGTGCATTTTTGTGTTCAGGGCTCCAGATTGCCAAATAAGGGAAATCGTTAACCTGCAATGTCACGCTGTGCTTCTGATTGGGCGAACTCAAGCTGATACTTTGAATTTCGGGATTGTCCAAAATAATTAAGCCATCATCAAGCAGCTCATGGGTCAATGGAATTTTGTTGTCTTCAGCCGCATCCAAGTCGGAGATGTCGCCATCGCGGAATGGGACCGGATCAATATCAAATTGTTTAATGGCCCCATCCACTGGCGTCAGCGTCAGGCTGTAATCATCGAAGTCACCTTCATCATTAACAGCGACTTGGAAGCCCGGATGGGAGCCCAGTGAAAAAGCAAAGTCTTCCTTGTCCACGTTTTTAACGGTGTAATCAATTGACAGGCCCTTTTTGTTTAAGGTATAGGTCACCAGCAGTTCAAAATCATAGGGAAACATCGTCCGGGTTTCGTCGTTTGATTTAAGGCTAAATGTTGCTGAACCCTTGTCATGCTTGACTAATGTGAAAGGAAAATCGCGAGCGAAACCGTGTTGGTGCATTGGGTACAACTGGCCATCAATCATATATTGATCATCGTTAGATTTCCCAATCGCTGGAAACAAAATGGGCGCATGCCGAGGCCAAATACCGCGGCCTTTATCCGACCAGATGAACTCGTAGTCATCCTTGCGGTTCACTAAACTTTGGAGTTCGGCACCCATTTCACTAATGGTGGCCCGAAATTTACCATTCTCAATCGTTAACATTCACTCTTCCTCTTCTTTCATCGCCAAGCTGAAACCGCTTGCGTTTTACTTACGCTCTTATCATGCAACTCATTACCGGTTAATTCAACTATTCCGCCAAGCGCCACAAAAATAGGCCCCGTTATCGGGGGCCCATTTTTGATACTAAACTGCCTTGGTATAGCGGGCATCAATCCACTGATTTGTGCCAACTTGCAAGAAGGTCTTGCCGTTGGCCCACTTTGCAATGGCACTGACTTTCCACTTCGAACCTGTGGCCAGATGGCGACCGGCAAAAGTGGTACCGCCATTGTCCTTCCAAAGTGCAATGCCATAACCAGGTGTGTAGTTTACGGCAACAACTTGCTTGACTGATGTCACAACTGGTTTAGCGACAGACTGACCAACTTGAGCATTCTCCACTTTGATGTATTGATTTCCACCAAGGTTGTACAGCTTGTCACCGTTTGGCAAGTACACGAGATTGAAGACTTTCCAACTCGTGCCGACTGCCAACGTCCGCCCATCAGTCTGCATCCCCTTAGCGTCAGTGAATACCGTAGCAGCTGACTTAATTGTCACAATGCCTGGGAATTTAGCCAGATAGACATCGCCTGTTTGTGTATATCCAGCATCAATGAAGCCACCACTAGTTAATTCATAAAATGTCTTGCCATCAATACTAATGGCCTGCTTAATGTCATACCAAGTACCTGTCATCGCGCGCTTACCGCTAAAGACAGTTGGCTTCCCATTGCCATCAAGATTCCAGACCGCAATCCCGTAATCTGGCGCGTAATCTACCACCACGTTTCCAGAAAGTGCCGTTGCTTGGGTATCGACGACTAAATCAACGGTCTTAGTAATTGTTTGTCCGTTGACGACAGTACTGTAAACCACTTGATAGGTGCCTGGCTTATTGAAATCCACCTTAGTGTGATCCACGGTAATCGCTGGTGTTGTGCCGCCAGCGTTATCAACGCTGACACCTTTCAGCCAATCGACTAACGCTGGGTTGGTCCCAACCGTCACGTGCGTTACACCACCACTAATGGCAGGAGTTGGCGTTGGTGTCGGGGTAGGTTGTGAAGGCTTAATGGCTTCTAATTTACCAACAGCGGTGTTAATTTGATCAATTGCTGCCTTAATCATTGCCGATGTTGCCTGATCGTCCTTGAGCACTTTATTCGCATTCTCAAGTGCATTTTCGACCGCAATCCACGAACCCGCAGTGTAGTTGGCCGGATCCAGCTTGTTGGTTTTCTCAACCAAAGCTTCTAGAGCCGTCTTATCAACTGTGTCATCGATTGGCACCAGCGCATTCATTGCAGCTTTCAATGCTTGGTTTGCACTATCAATTTCAGCCTGAGTTGCGTTGTCATCAGCTTGAACCTTCTTAGCAGCTGCCAATGCCTCAGTGAAGGCTGGCCAATTAGCAGGTTGATAGTCAGATTCCTTGAGTTGGCCAGCTTGACTAATGCTATCTGCCAAAGCAATCTTGCTAGTTGAATTGTCTTTAATTGGTTTTAGCTGATCAATTGCCGACTGAATCGCTGCGGTCGCTGCAATGACGTCAGCTTGGACCGCATTTTCATCAGGAATGAGCTTATCACCTTTTGCCACAGCCGCCTGTAAGGCCGCCCAAGTATCTGGTGTATAGTCTTTTTCTGTTAATTGTGCTGCTTTGTTAAGCGTTGCTTGCAGGCCTGATTTGTCTGCCCGCGTTTGCAATTGTCCCAAGGCCGAAATTAAATCAGCAGCAGCTTGATTAACTTCCTCCCGAGTCGCGCCATCATTACTCATGACGGTAGTGGCCTTGCTCAATGCGTCGGTGAGAGTCTTGGCAGTATTTGGCGTATAAGCTGAGGCATCAATAGCTTTAGCACTGTCAATAACACTTTGAAGACTCGATTTATCAAGCTCTTTGGCAGGCGCTAATTGTGAAATCGCATCCGTAATGGCCTTTGCAGCTGTATCAACTGCGCCCTGATCTGGATCATTGCCGGTCAGCACGGTCTTACCGGCCTGAATGGCATCAGCTAGCTTTTGCCAACTATCCGCTGTGAAAGCATCTGGCTTCAAACTCTCACCAATCGTTATTGCTTGAGATAATTGTGAGGTATCTGCCTTGTCTTGAGTGAGCAAAATTGGATCTTGTTCAAGCGTCATCGTTTCTGGTGAATATTGGTTGACCAATTCACCGTCCGCAAGTTGTAAGGAAATGTCCTTGCCGTTAATAGCCTTGTTGGCTGTCAGCGTAAATGTCATCAATGTCTGATCCCCACTCAAGCGTGGTTGATCACCTTGGTTGACCAGCACCAGGTATAAATCTTCTGATCCGTCCGTATGGAGACGATACTTCGAGAAGTTAGTCATCTTGGCCGATGCGGCAGTACTGCTGAAGTCGCCTGACAACTTGAGTTCAGCTCCGTTAATATGAACCCGGGCACTCAGACCGTTAACACCGCTCATTCCAGTCCCGACAAGCGTCACCTTAATTTGATCACCAGGTTTGTATGACGTTTTATCAGTTCTTAAGCTTAAGACACCCGTTGGAACAGTTGTATCTGGTTGTGTAATTGCTGGATCAAGTTGGGCCAAAACATAGTTAATATCGTAGGCGTCAATGACCCCATTACCATTAATATCGCCATTTGATACGTAACCTTGGAAGTCACTATCCTTGCCCTTTGTTAGACCAGTATAATTTCTCAATGATGTCGCATCGTTATTGTCGATTGTGCCATCATTTGAAATATCACCAACCACACGACCCGAGGTATTATCCCGCTTCATAAACAGAAATTCATTCCCAGAAACAAAGTCCCCAACAGAACCGCCAGCAGGGATTTCAATCTGCACATAACGAGCCCATGTCCCAACAGGGAAGTCAACTTCCTTATTCGTCTTATCAGCTTGCCAAATGTAATCTTGTCCGGTTGACTGCCAATGAATACCATCCAAACTATAACTAATCTTCGCCTTGGTGATCATCCCATTGTTCCCGCCATCTTGACGAGGGACGTAAATGAATTGCGCTAAATCATAAGCCTCGCCAAAATCAGTTGCAATGGTCATTGGTGTGGCTGACTGTTTCACATCACCGGCACTGGCGAACCAATTTGAGTGAGCTTGTGAGGACAAATCTTTGTCAAAAAGTTTGTCAACGCCGTATCCGCTCTGCCAAACATCAACGCCTTTAATGTTTGACTCAACTTGATTTCGAACTACCGTTAAAGCATTCCGCATCGGATCTGGCACGGTGGCAATCGCCAATTCATCACTCCATGCTGATGATGCATCGGCAGTAACGGCTTGTACTTGGAAAGTATGCGTTGTTTCAGGTTTTAGCGCATCAAGAATAAATGAAGTATCTTTAATGCCTGTGTTCACTTGCCCATCGACTTTAACGTTGTAACTCACAGCACCTGGAACAGCATCCCAAGTAACTTGAAGACTCGTGGAAGGCGTTTTGGTATCAACAGCTTTGAAGTTCCCAGGGACAGCAACGTTATCTGACATTGGTGGAATGGTATTTTCAGCTTGGGTATTCACCGTCACACCATCAATGACGACATTCGTTGCGCCAGCAGTGACATCACTGGATTCCAACTTAATACGCAAGAACTTCTGATTCAGGGCCGTCCCACCGAGATCATTCAAATAACTGTTTGTGCTGTATGCTTCATCAAAGAGGAAGACGTTCGTGCCAGCAGCAAAGTCGGCTGCGCTCGTGACTGCTTTCAAGGTCACAGTCTTTCCACCAATAGTGGCAGTGACTGTTTCAGGCGCGCTTTCAGACTTGACGGCCAATTCAGTTGTCCGATTCTTGATCATGCCATTGTAATCGCCAGCCGTCACATCCAAATGGATGGTTAATTTCTTGTCGGATAAGGCACTAGTGATGTGTGTGGTTGCCGACCGGCCATCCAGATAACCCTGGCTGACGCCATCGTCTTCGTAGACGCTATAGTCATTGGTGCCGCCTGGGAAAATTTGGAAACTGCGATTTGTATGATCAATTTCTGATGGATTATTATTTGGATTGGTCGTCGCGATAATCGACCCTGCCTTCACAAACACTGGCAACTTCCAAATTGGCGCGTCAAAATTATTCAGCGTTTGGCCGCCTTGATAGGCCTTACCTGTGTAGTAATCCAGCCAAATTTGGTTCTTATCTGGTAGGTAAATGCCATTCCGGATGTCATTGCCGTCCTTGTCAGCGGCGGTATTTTGGTAAATTGGTGCCACTAACATGTTGTCACCCCAGAGATATTCATACTGGGTAACGTTGGTATAGACTTGTGGTTCATTTGGATAGTCCAGGAACAGCGCCCGAACCATCGGCTTGCCAGCAAATGAAGCTTGGGCTGCCGAGCTATAAATATATGGCATCAGCATTGACTTCTGTTTCAGGTAAGCTCTGTTAATGTCGGTAGTCTTCTTATCAAAGATGAACGGGTTCTTCGGGTTAGCCCCCCACCCATCCATGTTTAATTGGATTGGCGTGAACGCCTTCCACTGGTAATCGCGGGTGTTGATGACGGGATTGTTCCCGCCGAAAATACCGTCCATGTCTGAGCCAACGTTTGGCTGACCTGAAAGGCCTTCACCAATGTACGTTGGAATGTGGAAGCGAATATATTCCCATTGTCCACCAGTCTGGTCCCCATCCCAGATGCCGGCGAATCGTTGAGTACCAGCCCAACCGTCCAAGGTAACAATCAATGGCCGGACTTGGCCATCCTTTGTTTTGACAAATAAGTTGTAAGCGTCATCAATTCCTGATAACCCAAATGAATACCCTTGTCCTACCCATGCCACGTCTGTCTTTAGTGCGGTAATACCGGCGCCGATTTCTTTCTCTAAATCCCGGTCTTTATCAGTTGGATGTGCGGGATCAACAGGGTGCAAGGCCTGCTGCGTCCACAAGCCGACGTTTACCCCTTTAGATTTTGCATAATCAACAAAGCTCTTCAAATTAGCGATGTTCCCATCCAAAGTACCAGTTTGCCCATAACCGGCACCATAGCCATCGTTTGGCAAGAACCACCCCAGTGGCATGTCGTTATTAATATATTGATCGATTACTTCTCGAGCGCTAAATTGATAGGCACTCGTATCACCATTCAGCGATTCCAGGACACCAGTCTTGCCAGCTGGGACACTACCTGGTTGATATTCAACATAGTATTTCCCATCCGGGAAAAGAATGGCATTGTGATCGCCTTTATTGGCCTCGACCCAGTAGTCCCGATTGTAGGCATTCAGATGTGCTTCATAAAACCCGTACATTGGCATCAATGCTGGGTCACCAGTCAAATCATAATAACTCTTCAGAATTTGATACGGTGTATCCCCAACAAAATAGAATGCGTCCAGACGGTTCTCATCATGTGTAGTCGTTAATTCATTAGGATCTGTGGAGCCAAAGTCATATAGTCCCGGCGTAAAAGTATTCCGTAGCACACCATATCCATTAGTGGACCAGTAGAACGGATTTGGTGAAGCCACGCCACCATCTACCCAGTTATTCGTGTTGACAATCTTGACTTGCTCACCACGATGCGTGAACCGTCCATTTTGGGTCCCACCGCCAAAGAAGTTTTCGTCCTTAGCAACGCTCAAATGTTCGGTCGTCGAAGTACTGGTGACGTCAGTCGTCTTCGTTTCGGTGAAGGCCTGTTTGCTGGTGCCATTGGAAATCTTATTAACAGCCATCGTCCCAGCTGCCTTATTAAAGACGATGCTCATTTGCGGCGTCTTCAATGTGAAACTGTCCCCAGCAGCTTCCAATGTTGAAGCATTAAAAGCGTCCAACCCATACGCCGCTAGGTCTTTCACAATAATTTTGGCGTTCAAGTTTGGAGCTGATTGTGCCGGATCGGCGTATTGTCCAGTTGGATCCAGATAGTACCGGAATAAATTATTGGCAAAAATATAGACCCGTGCTGTAGTTGAATCACTATATTGAATATCATAGTGATCAGACTGCTTAATCACATTCACAATTGTCCGCCCGGCCACTGGTTCCGCGGTCGTTACTGCCGCCGTAGTCCTAGGCTGGGCAACAGGTGGATTTTGAACCGCTGTCTGAGGGACAGCAACTGGTGCTTGATTAGAACCAGTCGTGATGGTTTTCTGACCGCCAGGCTGTTGAGCGTCTACCTTAGCTTCGTCAACATTTGCGGTCGTGGGTGCCACGGTCGCCGATTGTGTTTCCGGCACAGTAGCAGTAATCGGCTCGACTGTTTCTTCAGCCTTGACGGTATGGCTATGGGTGCCGCCAATCACCATCAAGGTCAATACCGTGCTACTAAACAGTAAACTACGTGGTACTTTAATCCGGCGCTTGTCTTTCATGTACACTACCTCCAATAGTAAAAATCATGAACAACAAAAAACAACTGGTTCCTACAACAGAACCAGTGTAACCGCTAACAATATTTAACGCAATACTTTTTAATAACAAAAAACACCATCATTAACATAAACTCTTTTAAAACGAGCTTACATTCTTGGTTTCATAACTAAAACAATTCATTCCACGCTGTTATATTTATTTCTGACCGTTATTACATTCAATATTTCTAAAATCTTTCACTGACATGATAATTTGCATTCTTGGGAAATCCCAACTACAATCGCAAAAAAGTAAAACCTTGGAGGGCGACGATGAAAATTCTCGTAACAGGCTTTGATCCATTCGGGTCTGACCAAATGAACCCCGCTATCGAGGCCGTCAAACAATTACCCGACACCATTGCGGGCGCGACCATTATTAAGTTGGAAATCCCCACAGTCTTCAATCGCTCAGCTGAAGTCGTCCGCGAGGCAATTGCGGTCAACCATCCTGATTACGTTTTGAATATCGGGCAAGCCGGTGGCCGGACGGCGGTCACCCCTGAACGGATTGCCATCAATCTCGATGACGGTCGTATTCCTGATAACGCTGGCTATCAGCCGCTTGGTGCTCCCATCCAAACCAACGGCCAAACAGCTTACTTCACCCAATTGCCGGTTAAAGCAATGGTCAAAGCGATTCGCGCAGCCGGAGTACCGGCTGCAGTCTCCAATACGGCTGGCACCTATGTTTGCAACCACATCATGTATCAAGTGCAGTACATGCGGGAGCAAGAGTTCCCATTCATCAAAGCCGGATTCATACACATCCCCTATCTACCTGAGCAAGTGATCGATCGGCCGGGCCAACCCTCCCTTTCCCTTGCGGAGGACGTTGCTGCCATTACGGCTGCGATTAGCACCATCGTTCATCAAGACGGTCAAGCGGACATCCAAAGTATTGAAGGTACCATTAACTAAAAAAGCGTACCGGCAAATTTTGTCGGTACGCTTTTTGCATTCCAAAGAATCGCTTAAACCGTTACGGTATCACCTGGTTGTGCAATTTCAACCACACCAGCAGGCAACAATTTTGCGAACTGTTCTGGATCCTGCTTAATTGTTGGGAACGTATTGTAATGAATTGGCAGCACATGCTTAGCATTCAACCGCTTAGCAGCGCTGGCGGCTTCTTCAGGCCCCATGGTAAAGTTGCCTCCAATGGGCAGGACCGCCAGCTCAACGTCGAACCCCTTACCAAAGAGTGCCATATCCCCAAAGTTCGAGGTGTCACCAGCAAAGTAAACGGACTTGCCATCGATCGTCAGCATGAAGCCACAGGCATCCCCCATATATACAGGTAAGCCATTAATCACCAAACTAGAACTATGTTGAGCGTGCATCATTTTGATTTCGCCAAATGGAAACGCCCATTTGCCGCCCAAATTCATGGGATGGCCTTCGACCGCCCCTTGGCTTTCTGCGTAATGAACCAATTCTGGCATCCCAATAATCGGAGCCTGATTGCGCCGGCTGACTTCAACCATATCGCCACTGTGGTCTTGATGTCCGTGGGTCACCAAGATATAGTCGCACTTCACATCTAAGGTTAAATCCGTTTGGGGGTTGCCGGTAATCCAAGGGTCCACCAACAGCACCGTTCCATCATCCAGCTGTGCCTCTAAACACGCATGACCATGATAAATGATTTTCATTTGTCTTCCTCCTTGATTGAATATTCAAACGGGCTGACAATCAGCCAAAGCGTTAACAATCCTATAACAGCAATCCCCCAAAGTGGTGCCACGAAAGCAACCAAAATAGTGAGTGCCAACATAATCAAATTGATTAAATTCTTGGCTGGCTGCTTGGCGCTGACACTCGGGTTGGCCCGCAATAGGACCGCTTCTAGCCAGGAATACGTGACTGACCAGAGTAGCCACAACACGGCAAAAAATACGATTGGTTGCCAATGCGTGGGATATGCCATTACCCAGGCCATCGCAAATGGTGACGTCGAAAGAAACAATAACCAGACTGCGTTGGCCCAGTAGGCATGGTGATTCAACATCTTAATATACTTCAACAAATTATGATGGTTGTACCAAATCGCCATAATTTGCAAAAAAGTAATCAAGTACACAATATAGGTGCGCCAGTCATGCAACAGTGCAGCAAAGGTAAATCCTTCTGGCCGCGGAATTTCCAAGACCAGTAAAGTAACCACAATCGCAATAATGGCATCAGTATAGGCTTCAAATCGCCCTTTATTCATTTCCTCATCTCCACATAAAAAACCTCAACCTCATTTTAGAGGATTGAGGTTTTTGGACAAAGCATTAACCATTGATGGCTTGAATTTGATTGATATCAGCTTCAAGGGCATCCTTGGCTGTCTTGTACGCGTCAAGATCAGATTGATTTGGATATTGGGTGTAGAAACCATCCACACCGCCAGCTGCAAAAGCATATTCATAGTTGAATACCTGGTCGTAATCAGCCGCGAACTTCTTCAACAAGTCGGCGTGATTGCCGTCTAGTTGCAAGGCCATTTGAATAGTCCGAAAGTCAGTATAAGCTAATTCAAATTGCACCGCCCATGCGCGCATAAAGTCATGTTTGGCCACGATGTGCAAGTAATGATGCTCTGCCGTCCACAACAAACGATCAATTGAACCTTTAACATCTAACATTGAAAAGACCTCCTCAAACCTATTTTCAATGTGAGTATAACGCAAGCAATCGCAAATGCGGTGGATTAACGCTTATCATCAAAAAAAGCGCGTCCCCTCAAAGGGAAACGCGCTCACAGCATTATTTATTGAAATTGAGTGGTTGCATGGAAGCCTTGTAGATGCTGACGACGTCGCCAGTATTCAACTTCACATAAGGCACAACATCCAGGCGACCAACGGAAACGGCGCTGTCAGCCATGGCAACAAAGTTCTTCTCATCAGCAATCCCGACTTCTGGCAACGTCATCGGAATACCCAAGTTTTCAATCCAATTGTAAGTCGCTTCGATCGCTTGGTTAGCGACCATTTGATCATCATCGCCACGTAAGTCCCAGACATTGCGGCCGTAACGAGCAAACAATGCTTCTGTGTCAGCGTTCAAAGCAAATTCCATCCAGCGTGGGGTCAAAATACCTAAGCCGACCCCATGGGTGATGTCATAATAAGCTGATAATTCATGTTCTAATGGGTGCACTGTCCATCCATTCTGGTTCCCAGAACGGACAATTCCATTTAAGGCCATGGTTGCGCCCCACATTAAGTTAGCCCGTGCATCGTAGTCATCTGGGGTTTCTAAAGCAACAGGGGCCCACTTAATGACAGCGCGCATCAGCCCTTCAATCAAGCCTTTAGACACATCATTAGCGCCAGCAGCATCAAAATATTGTTCTAAGAGATGGCTCATGATGTCCATGGAACCAGCCGCAGTTTGATTGGCTGGCACGGTATAAGTCAAGGTTGGGTCCAAGAAAGACACAGCCGGTGAATTAGGGCCATATGTGCCCAGCTTTTGGTGGGTTTCAGGATTAGAAATCACTGAGCCATAGTTCATTTCAGTTCCGGTTGCCGCTAAAGTCAAAATATCAACAACTGGCACTTGCGCTAACTTAGTTCGTTCAGAGGCATTGATAACCAAGTCCCATGGATCGCCAGCATAGAACTTCGCTGAAGCGATTACCTTAGCGGCATCAATAACAGAACCGCCCCCAACAGCCAAGATGACATCAACGTCATTATCTTTGGCTAATTTTTGGCCATCGCGAACAGAATCAATCTTTGGATTTGGGGCGATGCCAGGTAATTCAGTCACAGAAAGACCATTGAGGAGGCCTTTCACTTGGTCGTACAAACCAGAGCGCTTGATGGACTGGCCACCATAGACCAGTAACACGCGGTCCCCAAATTGTTGAACAGCCGGACGCAGTTCTTCTTCAATTCGGTTGCGACCGAAACGAATATCAGTTTTGTTGTTAAAACGAAAGTCTTCCATGGTTGTGCTCCTTTGTATCAAGATAGCTGCATTATAACGCTTATCGAATATCAGTAAATAACAAAACGCTTAAATCAACACGCCATTACAGTGATCAACTTCATGTTGGATGATTTGAGCCGCCCAATCGGTAAAGGTTTGCGTGTGAGGTTGAAATTGTTCATCGAGATAGCTCACTGCAATCGATTGATAGCGCGTCGTTTCGCGGGTGCCAGGAATGGATAAGCACGATTCTTCAGTGGTGTAGGGCCCAACTTGCTTGGTGATCACCGGATTCACCAGCGCCAATGCCAAGGGTCCCACTTGAGCAACAATAATCCGCTTATGCACGCCAATCATGTTGGCGGCCAAGCCTGCTGCTCGGCCGGCATTGGCCCGCAACGTATCAAGTAAATTAGTGACCACTGGCGCGTCCAAAGGGCTGGCCGGGGTCGATGGTTGGGCTAAAAACGCTTGGTCATGAATAATGGTTTGTTTCATCTTTTTCTCCTATCATCGCTTAAGCAGCTTTTCTTGCCAGAAAAGGGCTGTCGCGGGATACTGTGGTGTAAATCAACACGCGACATTATGTCCGTGTTACTCTTTCAAAAAGAAGGCGTGGTTATGAAGATTTTCATTACCGGAGGAACCGGGTTTATTGGGACCGAGGTTGTTAAAGAAGCAATTGCGCGCGGGCACGAGGTTGTTGGCTTAGCTCGCTCGGATAAATCAGCTGCTCTCTTACAAGGGTTAGGGGCAACGGCCGTTCACGGCTCACTTGACGACCTTGAAGTCATTAGTAACGCTGCTAAAGCCAGCGATGGTGTCATCCACCTCGCGTTCACAAATGATTTTAGCGACTTTGATGGGGCCGTGCAAAAAGATATCAACGTCATCACGACGATTGGTGAAGCGCTCATCGGGTCGGACAAGCCTTTCGTCAACACATCTGGGACACTAACCGTCCAGAATTTAGGCCGGCCCGCCACTGAACAAGACTTTTCAGAAGATCAAACTGGTCGCGCGCAGTCTGAAGCCTTATCATTGAGCTTTGCCAAGCAAGGTGTGCGCGCCACGGCTGTTCGCCTCGCGCCAACCGTCCACGATGTTGGGCGGCAAGGTTTCGGGACCATCTTTGCGCAAATGGCCGCCCGCCAAGGTAAAACTGGCTACGTTGCCCAAGGCACTAATGTGTGGCCTTCCGTCCATCGTAAGGATGCTGCGAAGCTCTTTGTCGATGCCTTGGAGACAGGCACCGCTGGGCAAGTGTATAATGCCGTGGCTGAGGAAGGCGTTTCGTTTAAGGCCATCATCCAAGTGATTGCAGATGCCATGCATTTGCCAGTTAACCACTTCACAGATGATGAAGCTGACACTTACTTTGGCTGGTTTGCCCAAACGGCGACTACCGATGATCCCACCAGCAGTGTTTGGACGCAACAAGCCCTAGATTGGCATCCCATTGAGACTGATTTACTCAGTGATATGCGGACTTTCCTTGCTAATCCTGATAATATCGCCCAATTAAAGAAATAGAAACAAATAGCGTTGTGCCCAGCTTGAAGCTGGTGTCGCAACGCTATTTTTATGCGCCGTGTCCTTTGCCGCGCAAGACGTGATCCACGTGCTCCAGCATCTCATTGACGACATCCAGAATGTGCGGGTCGTCTAATTGATAGTAACTAGATTTGCCGACTCTGGTCACACTAACCAGTTGATGTTCACGCAGAATCGCTAACTGATGCGAAACGACTGACTGTTCTAACTGCAAAACCGTACCAATCTCGCCGACATTTAGTGGTTGTTGTTCCAAGAGTTTCAACATCTGGAGGCGATTGGCATTACTCAACAATTTAAAAATCCGCTCAGCTTCCTGTAAAGCTGTCGCGTCAATTAATTCTGGCTTGTCTGCTGTCATTTGTCCGTCCCTTGCCTTTAAAATCGTATTGCCTTCACTCTCATTATACATAACCGTAGGCCGACCACAAAAAAACCGCGAACATCCGTTCACGGTTCAAATGACGTATTCTATCAGGTCAATGTCAGTGATTAACGCACAACAGTAACCGAAACTGGTGCATATTTGGCCATGTAGGCTGCTTGACTACCAAAATATCGGGTCACGCCTTGCTTAGCCCTAGCGCCGATGACCAAGAGATCGGGTTCAACTGCTGGAATAACTTCTTTAACAATCGCTTCTCCTGGGTCACCCTCGGCGACGACTGCACGCACTGATTGGATACCACGATCTTTTGCTTGCTGCTGAAAATCCAAGATATGCTGTTCCAACATTTCCCGCTCACCATGAATATAGTCACGATCCAACGCTTGGAAGACGTTCATCTCATCCTTTTCAAGAACGGAAACCACAATAAGTTCTGCATTGTCCTTAAGGGCCAAGTTAATTGCGTAGTCAAAAGCCAATAAGGCATCATCTGAATCATCCACCCCAACTAAAATTTTCTCCAAGTTTGCTTCCATTTCGGATTCCTCCTAATTTTTGGCTGCTGCGACATCTTGCAAATGTTTGGCATAACGCTTGTTGCCGCGGTAGAGGTCATAAACAGTCCATGCGAGCAAGGCTAAGACCGCCACAATCAAAATATAGGCGATAATGTGGGCCATGTTGACGGTGCCTGCACTGGGGTTGTCACCAAAGAAACCGGTGATGGCATCTGGCAAACTCTTCATGTTCAAACCCGTCAGACTAATCACTGAAACCCAGCCGGCAATTTTAACCCAAAGGCTATTCTTGAAGCGATCGCCCATTTCAACTCGGCTATCTGTCATCATCAGTAGTGGCAACATTGAGAATGGCAAGGCAAATGCTAAGAACACTTGAGAATTATTCATTAAATTGTTAAGGGCGGTATGCTCTTCGACGGCACTTTTACCACTGGTCATCATGACACAGACCAGCACTGGAATCACCGAAATCAGACGAGTGATCAAACGCCGCGCCCAAATTGGCATCCGCATATGGATAAACCCCTCCATAATGACTTGACCAGTCAAGGTCCCGGTAATGGTGGAATTCTGCCCAGAAGCCAATAAAGCAACAGCGAACAACGTAGAGAGAATCCCCGATTTCGCAACGGCAATTAAGACTCCGTTGCTCAACATGGACGTGTTTGACAACGCGTCAAACAGTCCGAAGAATGAAGGGTCTTTGACGGCACCACTTTTGAAGACCGCGACACCCATAATCAGTAACAACGCATTGACGAAGAAAGCAAAGGTCAACTGGATATTTGAATCCCATGTCGAAAACTTCACAGTCCGAGCAACGTCTTCTTCGTCATTATGATCAATCGCCCGCGTTTGAGAGATGGCCGAATGCAGGTAAAGGTTATGCGGCATCACCGTCGCCCCGATGATCCCCAGGGCCCCATTAATTGGTGACATCCCATTGATGACTGGCGAACTTGCCATCACTTTAGCGGATGGCACTAAGCCGAAGAGCACGCCTTTCCAATCAGGATTGGATAACGCCACTTGGTAAACAAAGACGAACAGGATGACTAGAATCAAGGCCACAACAATCGCTTCAACTTTTCTAAAACCAATCTTTGTCAATAATAATAAGAGCAAGACATCAAAGACGGTGATAAATACAGCAATCACTAGCGGAATGTGAAATAACAGATATAACGCAATCGCTGCCCCAATAACTTCCGCAATATCAGTGGCCATAATCGCCAATTCGGTTAGAATCCATAGCACAATTCCGAGGCTCTTGCTGGTTCGAGCCCGAATCGCCTGGGCAAGATCCATCTGACTTACAATGCCAAGCTTAGCAGCCATATATTGCAGTAACATCGCAATTAAGCTTGAAATCAAGATGATGGACATCAACATGTACTGGAAGTTTTGTCCCCCAGTGATTGAAGTTGACCAATTCCCCGGATCCATATACCCGACAGCGACCAGCGCACCAGGACCCGAATACATAAATAAGGTCTTCCAAAAACTTAAATTTTTCGGCACTTTGACCGTCCCATTAATTTCTTCAAGCGACCGCCCATTAGCATATTCAATCAGCTTATGGTGTTGCTTTGGGTTCTTGACTCCCTTGTCCATAAAATGACTCCTCCTTTTTATCTTGAACCAGGGCCTATTATACGCTAAATTTTGCAATTAGGAAGACGAAATTTAGGAAAGCCTTAATAAATTCGGAGGAGCGCACAATGAGAAGTAGTCGGGATAACTATTTAAGAGCCGTGTATGAATATAGTCTGGTCACGGGATTCGCCCATAATAAGCAGCTCGCGGAATCTTTGGATGTGGCACCCGCGTCAGTTACCGAGAAAATTAAGCGACTAGTTTCGGGTGGGCTAATCAAACGGCATCCATATGGTCAAATCAGCCTCACACCACAAGGCGCAGCTCAGGTTAAACGTTTGATGCGGAATTACTATTTGATTGAGGTTTGGCTCGTCAATAGCATCCACTATCCTAAAGCAAACGTGGCCGATTTGGCCTGGCAAATGGCAGATATCGACGATTGTCTCGCTGAAATGTTATACACACAGTTAGGCGAGCCTAATAAAAGTCCTTTTCTTGAACCCATTGTCTGCTAAACATTAAAAAAGAGTTGGACCCGATTCAATTCACCGGGTCCAACTCACATGTTTATGATGCAGATTGATTTTGTTCGAGGCTCACGTCGTCGCGGTGAATCAGTTCAATCACTTCACCCTTAGCGCGGCGCTCATCAATATTGGCTTCGCCCCACTTACATAGTTGATTCAAAATCATGTTCAAACTCTCTCCCCGTTCAGTTAAGCAATACTCAACCTTAGGCGGCACCTGTTCGTACACGCGGCGCTGCACGATGCCATCTGCTTCTAACTCACGCAATTGTTGCGTGAGCATTTTTTGCGTGATCTGGGGAATGGCCCGCCGCAATTCACTCGTTCGCATCGTATCGTGTCGCAGATGACAGAGAATGATGGCTTTCCACTTACCACCAATCACTTCCATCGTGGCTTCAACGCCGATGTTATAGGTCTTATCTGCCATAATAGCCTCCTATAGGCACTAAAAGGTGTGTATCGCACTTTTTAGTACGTAATTGTCTTTATGAATCTACCCAGTATAATGAAAATTCGTACGTAACGCAACGACACAGGAGGAATTAAGATGGAGAAAACAGAAACACATGCTGTGGCACCGACACTGACGTTACTGGCGTTGGCCCTCAGCGCCTTTGCCATTGGCTCAACTGAATTTATTAGCGTGGGCGTGATGCCGCTGATTATTGACAGTTTCGGTATTAGCCTGAGCACCGCGAGTATGACGGTGTCAGTCTATGCGGCTGGGATTATGATTGGTGCGCCATTACTGACCGCACTCACAGGCCGGTTCCCACGCAAAGGCCTGTTGTTAGCCATTATGGTGACCTTTATCCTGGGCAATTTATTGACGGCGATTGCGCCAAACTTTGCGATGTTACTTGTCGGCCGCGTGGTCGCTGCCTTTGCCCACGGCCTCTTCATGTCAGTCGCAACTGTCATCGCGGCCAATGTGGTTGAGCCAAGCAAACGCGCCTCGGCCATTGCGACGATGTTCACCGGCTTGACCGTGGCCACCGTAACTGGGGTACCACTGGGGACCTTCATTGGGCAACACGCTAGCTGGCGTGCATCATTCATCGTTATTGCCGCCATCGGCTTCATTGCCTTGATTGGTAACTATTTCTTAGTCCCAAGCAATTTGCCCCAACCCATCCCTGGTCGGCGTGGCAGTTTGCTTCGGATTTTTAAGCAAAAGGAATTAACGGTCGGCTTAATCGTCACCGCGATTGGTTATGGGGCCAGCTTCCCAGTCTATACATTCTTAACCACCATTTTGACCGATGCTGGCTGGTCATCAGGTGTGATGGTCTTCATCCTAATCGCTTACGGATTAGCCGTCGCTATTGGGAATATTGTGGGTGGCCGCGTGGGCAATACTGAACCACTCAATGCCTTGGCCTGGATGTTTGGCGCCTTATTTGTTGTCATGACTGCCATGCTCTTTGGCTTAGGTCATCAAATGATTGGTTTGATTTTGATTCTGCTCATGGGCTTACTGGCCTTCATGAATGTCCCCGGCCTGCAACTCTTCACCATGCAAATTGCCGAGAAGAACTTACCTGAAGACGTCCAGATGGCATCCGCGTTGAATATTTCGGCTTTCAATGTCGGCATCATGATTGGTTCGGCCGTTGGGGGACAGATTGCGGATCACGTTGGCTTGGGCTTAACCCCGATTGCGGGGATGGTCCTCGCTGCTTTGGCCTTAATCTTGACTGGTTTGCTCAAAAAGTGGCGGTAAACGGGCACTTTCTTCAAACACACATTAAAAATAGCCTTGTCACGGCGGGCGGCAAGACCAAATATTTCCATTTTTGTGATTTTACAATTAGTATAACCGCATCAAGACAAATGATGAGGTGAGTTATATGGCAAAAGTTTTAGCAGTTTATGGGGTCGGTAAAGCCGGCTTGGGTCAAGCTTTAGGTTCAGTCTTCGGTAAACAGGGTTATAGCATTGCCTTATTGGAACGTGATCAAGATCATTTGAAACAAGTGCAAGCCGCATTGGCCGCTGAAGGCGTGACTGCAACCGCCATTCCTGTCGACCTATCCGACTTCGATAGCATTAACAAGTCCGTTGACGCCATTAGCAAGCTCGGCGATTTGGATACCGTGGTCTTCAACGCCACCGTTCGGCGTAAGGGCCGCCCAAGTACCTTTACTGGCGATGAAATCATGCAAGACTTACAAGTCAACGTCGGCAGTGCCGTCCAAATCGCTAATGCCACGATTCCATTACTCAAGCAGACTAAAGGTGCCATTCTGTTCACCAACAGTGTGGTGGCTGAAAAACCTGGGACTACGGATGCTTCGCAATCCATGGGTAAGGCAGCCGTTCACAATTTCGCCTTGTCCTTGAACAAAGACTTGGCTAAAGATGGCGTCTTCTCAGGGCTGGTCAACATTTGGACTTATATCCGTGAAGGTAATGATGGCAAGCAAAACCCAGACACCATTGCCCAAGCCTTCTATGACCAAGCAACCCAACGTAAAGAACCAGAACTGATTTACGGCAAACGTTAACCAATAAGAAGGGGTTGTGACAAAACTACTTTTGTCACAACCCCTTTTTTAGTCTTTAAATCGCGCTTGCAACTCAGCAAAGAAGTCTTCATTAATCGCGGCCTCGTTGCGTTTCAACCCAACTTCCCACGTGGGGGCAAACTCAGGAAATACGCGAGCAATCAGCTGATCTTTGAGCATAAACTGAACGATGGCCAAACTTTTTTCGGGCACCAGGTTATACAAACGCCCTGCGCTCAATGTCCCTCGCGCCTTAGTCCAGGTATTATTGGCGACATAACCCACCTTGCCAATAACTGGCAACACGGCAGCAATCGCTTCATCATCATGGACATTGGTCGGATCTTTTTGCAACAAGAGATAGGTACCGATATCAAACGGCGCCAAGTCAAAATAGTGATTCATCCCTGTGATCGTGACATATAACCCGTCATCCAGCGTTGGCTGTGCCATAAGCTCAAATCCTTCCGCGTATTTTTACGGTTAGTATAGCAGGTAAGCCACCAATTGGCATGGGTTAATTATGCGTTAGGCGCGACATCCATTGGTGGCCAGGTTTTTTGGATAAAGGTGGCCATTTGTTCCGGCGTTTCCTGCTGACCATGTGCCAACCAATCAATAATGACGCTGTCCAAGCCTGCTGCTTGATACAAAATGTAGTACCGTTTCTCAGCATCGGTGAAGTTTTGTAACGATTCCTTAGATGCTGCTAAATTTGTCATCACTGTCATCACGGCCTGCCGCAGCATTGCCTCTTGGCCTGCTTTTAATAAGAGTTGCAGGAACTCAGCATGTTCACTGAAAAACCGCATATAAAACATCATCGCCGCACCATATTCTTGCACCGGAAGATGTTTGTACTCTGGTAACATGGCCACCAATCGCGCCAACTCTTGGCTGAGGACATCGGCCACGTTGCCGTAATGCCGATAAAACGTCATCCGCGAAATCCCAGCCACTTTGGTCAGTTCACTCACAGAAATGGCATCAAAATCCTTTTTCTCGATGAGGCGTGCTAACGCCCCTAATAGATACTCACGTGTATTCTCACTGACACCTGGCATTGACAATTTCTCCTTTTTTGTCACATCTGTGATCAACGGACTTGCATAGCCGATGACACGAAGTTACACTTGTCACATCGATGGTTACAAGTGTAACATTTTTAAGCCGATTGGCAAAGGAGAAAATCATGACAAATCAAAAAGTAGTTGCAATTACTGGGGCTTCAAATGGCATGGGCAAGGCCGCCTTAGAACTTTTCACGCAAAAAGGTTGGATTGTTTATGGGGGCGCGCGGCACATTGACAACATTCCGACAGGCGCGAACACCCGCGCATTATTTCTCGACGTGACAGATCCCGAATCAGTCACCAATTTTGGACAAACCATTCTCGATGAGCAACACCGGATTGATGTGTTGATTAATAACGCCGGTTACGGCGAAAATGGCCCTGTGGAAGATACGACGATGGCTCATATCCGGCGCCAATTTGACACCAACTTCTTTGGCGCCGTTGCCCTCACGCAGTTTTTCCTGCCAACAATGCGAGCTCAGCACAGCGGGCGTATCGTCAACATTTCTTCCGTCGGTGGCGACATCTATTCACCGCTGGGCGCATACTACCACGCGTCAAAAGCAGCACTGCAACAGTGGAGCGACACCCTTGACCTTGAAGTTGAGCCATTTGGCATTCGTTCAATCATTGTCCAACCTGGTGGGACGCAATCGTCTTGGGGCGCCGTCGCCCGGGCCAATATTCAAAAGAACCTCAAGCCAGACACAGCCTATGAACCACTTGTGAACGTGATGAATGCCACATTGGCCGATGATGCACCAGGAATGGGCGCCTCAGTTCAGGACCTCGCGCAACTCTTTTATCGCGCGGCGACTGACAACAAGCCCAAGCGCCGCTACTTCAATAAGTTCAGTGATCATATGAGTGTCATCGTGGCTCGCGCGTTTCCTAAGCTTTTCCGAAGTAACTTGAAGCGCATGATCCAGCAAAATAAATAAATTAGCGGCCTAATTCGAAGCTGAAGTAAATAATCGCTCCGACCAGAATTAAGCCGTGCGTCAGCAGTTTTAATTGGTACTGCCGCCGCAGTTGCACAGGTGGGGTCCAGTATAAGTCATTGGGCCCGCCGGGATGACTGGCATCAGCTGCAGTAAGTTGCCGAAACTGGAACCGCGCCATGATGAGCCACAAAATAGCAGCGATAATTGCGAGGCCCGCAGCCAACAAGCCGCTATAAGGAATCTCGGAGACGAAATTAATCACCAACCGCAGCACTCGAATCCGCAACGCCCCGAATGCCAACGGGAATTGTTGGACAATCGTCGCAAAAGCCATGAACCCAGCCAAACCCGAAATGATTTTGGCCGCCAAGTTGAGGCCAGCCATGCCGGAAACCTGCCGGACCAGTCCGCGCCAATAAACTCGGCGGGCATTGCGAATCTGGGGTGGAAACATCATTTTATGCGTTGCCAGTTGGGCGGCCACAATCTGGTTGCTGTTCAAACGCTGGCCAATAAGAACCAAGATTACGGCCACGGCAATGATGCCGAGTAACACATATTCAACCATAGTGGTCCTCCTTTAAGTATTTGCGCTCATTATAGTCGATAATCACGCCTTAATAAAACACTACTGAATCGAGCGTTTCGTGAATAGCCATTGACCCTTAATTTGTTCAAGTTGGTGTGTCACTTGAGCCAAGGAGACTATCTGGCGTGAAGTAACCTCAACGATTACTAATATTGAAGTGGCCGTCGCAGTGTTAGCTGTGAGACTTTGGATGACGACAGAGGATGTTAAATGTAACGTCTGCCCTTCTTGTTGCCAAACACGTTGCACCATCTCCATGAGAGCTTCATGGCCGGTGGCCTGGCCTTGAGTGCCCTCAATTGCGCCATCTTCGGCAAAAAGCGCCACATAACCTTTGGCATCCTTTTGACCGGCCAACTGATCAGCTTGAGTAATTAGTTGCATAATTGCGAATTGATCATCACAACGAGCCATTCTTTTCACCTTCTGCATATATTGAGTTCACACTGCCATTCTGGCGCGATTTGGCCAAATGTCAAACTATGCTGCTCACGACAAAAGAGGCTGTGACACCCGCAAGGGTTTGTCACAGCCTCTTAATTATGATCTGGCATCGTCTTGCGCGTTGGTGACACCCAGGTTCCTGAGCCAAAACCAAGAATGGTTTTAACTGCGGGGATAAATGTCACAATAATCGTAATGGGATTAATCATCCAAAAGAACATCATATATAGCGGCGCAAAGGGCAGATATTTTAGTTTGGCGCCGCGATGATCCAGCAATAAGGCCGTAATCAGTTGCAATAACCCAGCCAACAATTCAAAGGTCACAAAAATCCACGCCATCGCGAACATGTGCCAAATTTCAGGCCAATTACCTTGAATCGCCTGCCACGCAAGACTGCCTACGTACATGGCCGTCGTGATGGCAAAGAAAAACGACCAAATCACTGACAACGTCGAATCAATGAACATCGACATCTGATAGCGATGCCGCCATGGATGTAAGACGAACTTCTTGAAGTTCGTCAGCCAGACTTCAGTGCCGCCTTGGGCCCACCGCTTGCGTTGCTTGTATAAATCGCCAATTGTTTCAGGCACATTCATATGAAAGACAATGTTTGGTGCAAACCGCGGTACTGCGCCAAGCATCTGATGATCCCAGGCAATACTGATATCTTCTGTGGCACGATTCTGGCGGAACCCACCAACGTCAATGAGAAAACTTTTACGGTACATGGTATTCGCACCACTGTAAGCATACATCGAGTCATTCACTGCCGCCTGACTCCGTTTAATCACACCAACAATGCTCGAGAATTCAACCGTCTGCGACTTGCCTAATAAAGTCGTGCGATTCTGTACATCCATGTTGGCTGTCACGGCCGACGTGTTCATATCATAATCGTGAATGAAGTAATTCATATACTTCATGATGGCATCTGGCTCAGGAATGGTATCCGCATCATTACTGAGAATATATTCACCACGTGCGAAGAACATTCCAATATTAAACGCGTGGGCCTTGCCTTTATTTTTGACAATTTCAAGCATCCGTAAGTTCGGGTACTCCGCCTCCAGCTTCTCAACAATCGCCGCCGTCTGATCGGTCGAGCCATCGTTACAAATGAGCACTTCATAATTATCGTAATTCAATTGATCAAACAGGTAACGGATGGTTGATTCGATCATCAATTCTTCATTATGAGCTGGGATCATAATTGTGACGTAGGGTTGCTTGTCCTTGGGCAAAACCTGCCAATCATCATCCACAGTGTCCCGCCGTAAGAAGCGATAACTCAACGCCCCGAAGAACCAGAAGAACGCGCCCATGATTGGATATAAACACAGAATTAATAAAAGGGCCGTCACAATTGTTTGGCCGTTTGTCACCTCAAAAAGGTGGTCAATCATTTGCATGCTTACACCTCATTGAGTTTCTTTTGTGCGTACAAGTCTTGAATTTGGTCCGTCTCGAGATTCTGGTCGGGTTCAACGCGATAATTACGGACATGTTCCCGAAAGTCTGCATCCCCGAATCGTTCAGTCATAAACGTTTCCACTGTTTGATTACGCGCGTGTTGGTTCAGCGGATTATACGTTGGCCACTGTTCCACCAGCCGTTCGCGCTTGCGGACTTGAATAATCGCCATACTGACCGTGTAAATCAGCGCCACCGCAGCTAAGAATAAGAGGAGCACACCGATAAATTCAATTTCGGTTACCCCTTCGCGATACCGCCAGAATGCGAAGCCTTTCCCAGACATGGCGTAAGCAAAGCTCATCCCAGTCACGACAATTGGCACGATGACCGTTAACCAGCCTAAGATTGCGATCAAGGTCTGCCAAATTTTGAGGCTCCAATGGCCCTTAGCGAAATATAAATCTGTATATAATTGTTGCCGGTTATTGTTCAAGCTTGTCCTCCGTTTGTTCTGAGACATCCACAGGCCGTCCGTAACGATAACCTTGTAAATGGGTGATATTCAAAAGTTTTGCCAGTTCAACGTCCTGATCATCTTCGACACCGATGAGCATCAAATCAATCTGATGATCTTCGGCTAATCGCCGCCAAAACTGCAAATTCAAATCGAGCCACTGCCCGTCTTCTTTGCGGAATTGGCGCATAGAGGCCTTAATGAGATCGGTTTGTGGCAGCATCCATTCGATGGCTTTCAAGTCAACTTGGCGATTACCAACATTATCAATCGCAAACTCCGCGCCGTAAGCCCGCGCTGCAGCAACCTGACGTAGAAACCGCCGATGTTGTCGGTAGCGTGCGTCCGGATTGACTGTCAGTTCAATGACAAGTTTCATTGGCGCTATCCGACTTTGGGCCCAGCGAACGAAATAATCAAATTCCGGACTGATAATTTGCTCGTACTCTAAATTAATGGCCAGCGTGTACGGGACTTTGGGCAGATTAACAAACACGCCATCAAGCAAGAAAATCACCCGCTGTAATGGCAAGGTCTCCATGTGCATGGGTAGGCGCCAGTGTCCGGATTCATCTTCTTGACGCAGCAAACACTCATACCCGGTAATCTCACCATGGCTATCTACCTGTTGCTGGATGAAATAGCGCAGTTCACTTTCGTTCTTTGCAAGATAATTCCGGCTGCGGCGACGGGACTGATAGAAGAAAATGGCTATCGTACCGCCGGCAATAAGCACAAGAACTAAGGTCACCCACAGTAGAAAAGTGGTTAATTCTCTTAACATGCGTGACCCTCCGTTCTTTGTCTCCGCTCATGATTTTATGTATTTTGCACAATCTATTATGGATATTGTACTCTTACGGTCAGAAATGGCAAGATAACATTCGCAAATGTAAATACGAATCATAACGTTTAAATCCAAGCAAAAAGCCCAACTGCATAAGCACAGCTGAGCTTTGGCTAAGTACGGGCGTCACACTTAGAAATCTTCATTTGCCGGGGCGTCTGGCAGCAGAAACGCAAGAATGATATAGATCCAGAAGAACCCTGGGCTTCCAAATAGGAAGACCAAGCGCACCCAGAAGCTACTAATTCCTAACCGAGCCGCAATACCACCACAGACGCCAGCAACCCAGCGGTCATCACGTGACCGGGTTAACTTTGTTGTCATTGAGCATCCCTCCATTCCTTACTATGAGCGTAACAGAACGAGAGAAGTGGATGCTACTTTGCTGCTGGCTTCGTGCTATCAGAATTGACTGGCTGCCAGACGCGCACCCCGTCTTCAAAGAATGGAAAAGGCTGGCGTTCCTGCCGATCCACCGCATTGGTCGCCGAGACTGCTGCGTGTACAGCCGCAAATAAATCACTAGCCTCCATAGAATTAATGGCAGATAACGCTAACTGCTCGGACGTGGTGACCTCAAGGACTGGCTTGTCGCCGGCCAAGTCCACTGATTGAACATAGCGAACTTGAGAATCAGGATACTGGATGCGCACGTACATCACTTCCAACTCTGCTTCCGCTGTTAAGCCCGCCTGTTCTAAATCCTGCCGGGATTCAAAACTGTCAAAAGGCACGGGGCTCCCCTTGTCCAAAATCATCTGCAATTTTTCTTCCATCTTTTCAGATCCATTCTGTGTATATTTGAATTTTATCTCGAATTAAATAACAATCTATTGGCTCCGAAATAAATTATACTCAAAACGAATACGATTTTCTGCAAATTATTGTAAATGTTTGGCGAAAAATCAATAAACTTTGCTAATCATTCTGCCATTCATCAAGACTGGCCCGATTTCACTCCCAACCCGAATTTCTGAAATCAGGCAAATAGGCTTATTCTAGGGATTGACGAGCCGCGGCGAAGTCATTTAAAAACGCCAGGACGGTTTCTTGCTCGCTGCGAGAATACCGATTCAGCACTTCTTTATAGCGGCGATTCTGAGCCGCATGTAATTTGAGATGCAAATCGCCGATTTCGTGGCCGATAGTCGTATTGCGGAGCATCACAGCCTTTTGATTCTCAGGGGTATGGAACTTCTCAATCAAGCCATTGTTGGCCAAACGTTCAACATAACGGGAGAGCATCCCTTGCGACAGTGATGACTCCTCCTGCAGTAGTTTAAAGGCAAGTGTATCGTCATGCTCGGTTAATGTAGAAAGAATCGCCAGTTCAGAATGGGTGAAGTTGCGAGAATTCCGGATTGCGGCCCGAGTGCTGTCCGATTGCGCATGGTTCATGAGCCACTGTTTCTCGGGATCCGCGCCTTCATCGGTGTGGAGTTGATCAAAGACTTCTTTGAATTTTTTTAATTTCACCATTTTAATCACCTGTAATATATATTGACAAACATCAAGACCGGTTCTATACTCATTTTACATTACAGGTAATATAAATTCAAGATGTCGGGCGCTGAAAAGACACTCGTCCTCGGTCATCATAATTACCGGTAATATAAAATTCAAAAAGGAAGTCTTTTTATGCAAGCAATCGTTGTCCGTAACTTTAACTACACGCCTCAATTCGAGCATGAATATCCTGCCCCAAAACCAACAGAACAAGAAACGCTGATCCAAGTTCAAGCCGCCGCCTTATCACAACGGGCCAAGTCAGGTGCAGACGGTTCTCATTATTCTTCTAAAGGTGCTCTACCAATGGTGCCCGGAGTTGACGGCGTCGGCACCCTACCCGATGGGCAACAAGTCTATTTCGTGGCCAATGGTTCCTTTGCCGAGCAGGTCGCTGTGCGCAACGGCTTCTGGGTGCCAGTCCCAGCGCAATTAGACCCAGTGAAAATCGCTGGTATGATGAATCCTGCCATGTCTTCTTGGATGGCCTTGCAATACCGCGCGCATATCCAATCAGGTCAGAAAGTGATGATTCTCGGTGCCACCGGGACCGCCGGACAAATGGCCGTCCAAATTGCGAAACGCCTGGGTGCCAGTGAAGTAATCGCTGTCGGCCGCAACACCACTAAACTTGAAGCCTTGTCTGCATTGGGCGCAACCCAACTCATTAATCTGAGTGCAGATTCTGCTGCCGCCGATCTGGCTAACGCAGGTCAGGATGTCGATATTGTGCTCGATTACCTCTGGGGCGCCGTGACACCACTGGCCCTTAAAGCCATCGTACCGCATCGGCTGCATGACGACCAACCGCTGAAATGGGTTGAAATTGGTGGGTCAGCCGGCACTGAGGCCATGATTCCTGCTGCCGCCTTTCGCGCAGTTGCTTTAGAGATGGTCGGTTCTGGTCAGGGCTCAGTGGGCGTCACCAACATTCTCGAAACGCTCAAAGCCATTGTGGCTTCAGAAGCAACAGCTCCCTTCACGTTTGCGACTCAAACTGCAGCTTTGGCTGACGTCGACCATGTCTGGTCAACAGCGACAAAATCCCGGTTAGTCTTTGTCCCATAAAGAGCTTTAGATTTAACTTATTCAATGAATTCGCGTAAACTTAAACCAGACATTTTAAGGAAGCGAGGAATCATTAAGATGAAGAAAATTTGGATCGCCGTGGTGGCTGTCGTTATCGTGGCCGTCGTTGGTTTAGGTAGCTGGTGGGCCGTGGATCGAAACACCTATGCTGGGATGGTGGCTTCATCAAAAGATGTTAAGAAATGGACAGCTGATACAAAGCCATTGCAATCAAATGCAGCTGTGGAGAAGCAGTTGAATCGCTTGACTCAGGCCACTAAAGCCGACAAAGATCTGATGGCCACCCAAGCCACGATTGTGATTCCAGGCTTGCGTGGCGCCTGGTCCATCAACCACAAAACTGGCAAAGCCGAATTTGGGACAGACTGGGTTCCGCAAGGTGTGACGCAATCAGGCTTTGATTTCTATATTAGTATGTATGATGGTAAGCACAAATTAAATTCCATCATCACCCAAGTGAGTCAAGATACCGGCAAGTACGTGAAGACCTTGATTCTGAACTCGACCTCACATGTCGGGGCCATCACTTACGATACCACGCACAAGCGCCTCATCTGGTCTGATGACAACGGTAAGCCTGATGGCGCCGGCTTCGGTTATGCGAATCAGAACACCATCGATACGTATCAAGCTTCAGTGGCCCAGGCTCCCATTGAATCAAATCGTATCAAGTGGGCACTTGGTCACCGCACATCGGCGATGACCCTTTATAACAACCAATTAATTATTGTTAAATATGGCGCCAAAAAATCGCAACACTCTATTGTAGCGGTCTCACTGAACAAGCAAGGCCTGCCAAACCCAGTATCATCAAAGGAAATGAAAGCGGCCATTGCCAAAGCACCAACAGCCGACCTAGAAAAAGATCCGTTGAATACTGGTCTCAAGCAGTTAATCAAAGACAAGATTATTGATTCTTATACAGCTGGCTGGAATCGGATGCAAGGGGTTGCCATTGCTAAAAACGGCGTGACCCTCATCAGTCAGTCCAATGGCGAACATCCAGGAAAAATCTTCATTCGCGTCCCAGAAGGCGGCGGTTGGTCGAACTTGAAGTTCAAGAAACCAACTATCGGCGCGACCGAAGTTAACGTCCCTAACTCAGTCGAACAAGTCTCATTAACCACCGATGGCCAGCTGCTGAGTATGGCATTTGAAAGTGGTGCTCGCCAATACCGTGAATCTGGGAGTTTCTTGCACCGAAACCAATTCATGGATCGATTGCTGGTTCTCGGCGTCAAAGTTGAATAAACCCTATCAGAGTCTGCAAGCTTTGCAGGCTCTTTTTTTATTTGTTGCATGCTATAGTAAGGGCATCAACCAAAGGAGGGCTTCGCCATGGCCAAGTTCGAAACCTTAGCGGCATTTCTTGACAGCATCCCCGGCCCAACCAATCGCCAGAAATTGACTGATTTAATTGCCTGGATTCCGACCCAGTTTCCGCAACTTGAATTGCGAATTGCATGGAACCAACCGATGTTCACCGATCACGGTACCTTCATCATTGGGTTCAGCGCGGCCAAGAATCATATCGCCGTTGCGGTAGAAGATTTCACCCTAGAGCACTTTCGGGAGACGATTTCCGCGGCGGGGTATGCTAGCACGAAGCGTCTTTTTCAAATGCGGTGGGATCAAGAATGGTCACAATCTTTGCTCAAACAACTGATTGCATTTAACATTACCGATAAACAAGGGGTCGATGCCTTCTGGCGCAAAGCCTAATAAAAGCTGTGTTAGTGTTCGGTTGCTGAACGCGAGTTTTCACACTTCTTGTTAACCGGAATTCTCAGTTTTTTGGAACGCGATTAGTCTAGTTTGCTCGGAAATTCAAACAGGGGTTGTGACAAAACTACGTTTTGTCACAACCCCTTTGCTTATTGATCAACGACGGTAAAGCGCCGCTTAATATGCGTTGGATTTTCTAATTCATCAAGGATTGCCGTCGCCATATTGCCAGTCGTGATATGCGACTGACCATCACTGCCAACGAGCAAGGTGTCCTCTCCTTTAACATAACCCGTCTTGGGTCCGCTAGGAAAGGCTTCACTCGGTGAAACGCCAATCCAGTTGACGTTATCTACCGTTTTGAGAAATTGCCATTCTTGGTATTGGAACTTGGCACCGTCATACCAAGGTGCCGCTTCGGCTTGCGGTGGGAATTCTTCAAACATTGGCACGTTTTCGCCCGGCATGCTCAAGCTAGCACTGCCGAGAATGAAGACCGCGAGCGTCGGTTGATTCGCCAGAATTTGAATAATATGTTGGGCAAATTCCAAATGCAAATATCCCAACCCCGAACCCCACGGAACACTGAGCGCATCCACGACTGCATCAAACCCAGCCACATCAGCTGCAGTAACATCTTGCGGTGCTTTAACTAGTAAAGCAACGTTATCTCCCAGCACCTGTTTTGCCTTGTCCGCATCCCGGACAATCGCCGTAACTTCGTGTCCGCGGGCGACGGCTTCTTGCACAATGACATGGCCCGCGCGGCCACTACCACCAAACACTGCAATTTTCATCTGATTACCTCCCGACTTGTATTGACTCAATTATGCGCCAGAATCTACTTTTCGGCGACTATCTTGTCTGGCTCACTCTCTCGCAAACTAAACTTTATACCAGGAAAGAAGGTATTTCGATGGATGATCTGAATCAATTTTTGGCTCGATTTGCGCCTGGTGACGTCTCATCACAACAATTCCGGAATCATCCCAACCAGATACAGACTTTTTACACTGAAGGGGCCATCACCGGGGCCGCAACCTGGTGGATGAATGTCTTTCACCCGCAAGCCCTATACTTTGACGTAATCGTGCAGCCTGAAGTATCAACTGCCCTTTATGAGAACATGTTGGTAAGTGTGATTGAGCAAGCGCGCATCGCTGGCAAGCCTGTGCTTATTTTCCGGGAGCAATCTCCCGGGACCCCCTTTGGGCAATGGCTTGCTACCGCGGGCTTTGAGGTGGTTCGCCAAACCACCATGCCGCTTTTGACTTTAGGCAAAATTGCGCCCGTTTCCATTTCTGCTCTGAGCTTCAATCAACTGTCCGACCGCCAAAAGCAGCAGTTACTGGCGGCTAGCTACCAACACTATCAGCAAACCCATCTGATCAATCCCGTTCGTGATTTTGATACAAAGGTTTGGGCACAGGTGGCGTTTACAGATATGATTCCGGAAGCCCCGATAGTTCTTTTTGACGGTGTCCGAATTGTGGCTTATTGCCTGGTCTACGCTGCTGATGCCAGGGCTGTTGAATGGGGATGGATGGCGGGAGAATCGCTAGATAGCTTGTTAAGTTTGCAACACCAACAGCTTGCTTGGCTGCAAAGTCGCTATCAAACCGTCCACGGTGAGTTTGACAGTACTGACTCGATGGCAGCCGCAACTCGCAAGTTTTGGCCATTTGCGGCCAGTCCTGTTATCCGAACCTACTTGAAGCCACTTGTCGCCCCCTAACCGTCGCCGCCAAAGTGTGGTAGAGTATTGAATGTAAATATTGTGTACCTGCAGACAGTGATAGGAGATATCTATGATTACACTTAAATCCGCCCGCGAAATCGAGGGCATGCGCGAATCCGGTAAAGTCCTCGCCGGCGTGCATCTGGGCTTACGCGACTTAATCAAGCCCGGCATTTCATCTTTTGAAATTGAAACATTCGCTAACGATTACATCTTAGCCCACGGTGCTACCCCATCTGAAAAGGGTTTTGAAGGGTATAAATATGCCACCTGTGTCGACGTCAACGAAGAAGTGGCCCATGGAACGCCACGGCGCGACCTCATCTTGAAAGATGGCGACATCGTCAAGGTCGACTTGACCGTCAATAAGAATGGTTACGAAAGTGATTCTTGCTGGAGTTACGCCGTTGGAGAAGTCAGTCAAGAAACCAAAGACTTGATGGACGTCACCAAAAAAGCCCTCTACCTTGGGATTGCTCAAAGTGAAGTTGGCAAGCGTCTTGGCGATATTGGTTTTGCTATTGAAGACTTCACTGAAAATAAGCACCACTATGGTGACGTGCGCGAATTGATTGGCCACGGCATTCAGCCAACTATGCACGAACAACCCGATGTCTTGCACTACGGTGACAAAGGCGAAGGTTTGCGGCTCAAGGCCGGCATGACCATCACCATCGAACCCATGATTAACGAAGGCACGTGGAAGATCAAAGATCACCAATTGGCCGATAAAAATGATCCGTGGGTCTACTACGTTTCAGCTGATGGCAGTTGGTCATCTCAATATGAACACACCCTGGCCATCACCGAAGATGGGCCAGAAATCTTGACCTCACAAGATGCCAAGGAAGATGCCGAACTGCTCGCTTGGGCGCGCCAATATATTAAAGATAATAACTACTGAGACCCAGTTACAAATCTCCGTTGAGGCCCTACCGATTTCCTAATCTGGGAGTAAAAAAAGCAGTTTCCAAATGGAAACTGCTTTTTTGTTGTAGTTATCACGATACCCTCTAAAAAGAGTATGATTATATTTATATTTGTGAATCTTCAGTCGTGGGTCGTGAGCATATCTTCAGATAAGTGGATCACTCACCAATTGTCTATGACCCCCGTTTTCAAGATTCACACGGAAGTTTTGGAGGGTACCCATGAAAATCTTAGTTGTTGGAACAGGCCTCTTTGGCGCAGTTAGCGCACGGGAATTAGCGCTTCAAGGTCACAGAATCGATATGATTGATAAACGTGACCACATTGCGGGAAATATCTACACCAAAGAAATTAAAGGGATTCAGGTTCACCAGTATGGTGCGCATATCTTTCACACGGTGAATAAAGCCGTATGGGACTATTTGAACCAGTTTGCCGATTTTAATCGCTATACAAACGAAGTTATTGCCAATTATAAGGGTGAAATCTACAACCTGCCCTTCAACATGAATACTTTTAACCGAATGTGGGGTGTGGTCACCCCAGCAGAGGCCGAGGCAAAAATCGAAGAGCAACGCGCGGTTCTCAAAGGCAAGCAACCTAAGAATTTAGAGGAACAAGCCATTTCACTGGTAGGCACGGACATCTATGAGAAGCTAATCCGCGACTACACTGCAAAGCAATGGGGTCGAGACCCTAAAGAACTCCCAGCCTTCATCATTCGTCGATTGCCAGTTCGACTGGTCTACGACAACAATTACTTCAATGATCCTTATCAAGGAATTCCAATTGGCGGGTATACACAAATTGTCGAAAAGATGCTGGACTTGCCGAACATCTCGGTTCAACTCAATACTGACTTCTTCGACGACCGTGATCGCTACTTACAGGATTATGACAGAATCATCTTCACCGGAATGATTGACCAATTCTTCGATTACAAATTTGGTGAGTTAGAATACCGGAGTTTACGCTTTGAAACTGAGACCGTTGATACGGGTAATTATCAAGGCAATGCAGTGGTCAACTACACGGACGCTGAGACACCATTCACCCGCATTATTGAGCATAAGTTCTTTGAATTCGGTGCCGGCAATAAAGACAAAACCGTTATCACTCATGAATATCCGCAAAATTGGTCGCGAGGCGTTGAACCATACTACCCCATCAATAATTCTCAGAACAATCAACTTTTTAAGCAATATCGGAAATACGCTGAAGAAAACTATCCCAATGTGGCCTTCGGCGGTCGACTTGGACTTTATCGCTACTACAATATGGATCAAGTCATCGCTGCGGCCCTCCAATTTGTGCAAACCAGTAATCTGTTCAAATAAACAAACGGCAGTGCACATGCACTGCCGTTTTTGTTTGCTTATTTTCGCCGTTCATTCCACAGATAGACTGGCACGCCAATCGCTGTCAGCACAATTCCAATCACGGCCAGGAGCGGTTGCGTAATGGCCGTCACCACCAGGATGAACACTCCGCCAATCATCGCAATTGCTGGCACAATCGGATAACCCGGTACCCGGTACGGGCGATCCATGTCTGGTTCGCGGCGACGCAGGATGAAGACAGCGACGAATAAGGCGACTGAGAACCCCCACATCACAAACACCAACATATCCGTCAGCAAATCAAAGCTCCCCAGTAACATCATGATCAATGCAATCAGGAACTGAACGCTCCCGGCAAAGTATGGCACTGAAGTATGTGGTGACAAGCGTTTGAACAAGTGGCTGAATGGGAGCGCGTCTTCTTCTGCCATCGCAAACGGCACCCGCATCCCCGTCATCGTGTAGCCATTGATAGCGCCATACACTGAAATCAAAATCCCAACCGTGACTAGCTTGCCCCCGAGGTCACAGAAAATCTTCATCGACGCGTCCGCCGCCGCATTCAAATTGCCAGCCAAGTCAGCAATCGGTAGTGTGCGAACAAATACCAAGTTAATCAGGACATAGATAATCGTAATCGCCAGCAACCCGCCCCCAATCGCCAGCGGAAGGTCGCGCTTCGGGTTCTTCATTTCACCGGCAATCGCACCGACGCCGAGCCAACCGTCATAGGCAAACATCGTCGCCACGAGCCCAGCGGAGAAGGCTGACCAGAAACTCGTTTGCTGCGGCGAAATCAGCGCCGTCCAGGCAAACGTCACATGGGCTGGCGCAAAGAGGCCCACCACCATAATCAGTGCAATCGGTATCAGCTTGAAAATTAAGCCCAACGACTGCACCCGTGCACCGACCTTGGCCCCCAGGAAGTTCAGTCCCGTGATACTGGCCCCAGCGACAATTGCCACCGGGACGATGGCACTATTGGACCAATGCAACAAGGCGACCCATTGCGTCCCGAAAATAATCGACAACGCGGCAATGTTAGCCGGAAAGTACACAATCATCTGCGCCCAACCCAGCAAAAAGGCCGGTAGTTTACCATACGTGTACTCGATATATTTGACCGCGCCCCCCGTCTTAGGGATCGCCGCAGCCAGTTCCGTGACCGTTAGCCCAGCAGCCAGCGTCAGCAGACCACCGAGCAACCAAACCAGCAGTGTCAGGCTCGCAGACTGTGTCGCTTGTACGACCGTGGCAACCTTGAAGAATACCCCGCCGCCGATAACCGTGCCCATCACCGTTGCTAAAGCAGCGAATAAGCCAATTTCTTTTTTTAAATGTTGCTGTTCCATGATCATTCCTATGCTTTCTTGAAAATTATCCGAACTCGCACAATTGTACCAGAAACTTCACGGCCGCGTCCTGGTGTACCCAGATTTTCGGGCTAAATTATGCTATCATTATTTAGGTAAACTTGTATTATTAATGACTTTTTAGAAACTAATCTCAACGTCATGGAGGAAAACTCTTGAAAAAGTGGATTATTAAGATGAACTCTGGTTTCTCGTTTGACGCCACTGCCAAAGCTAAAAACGACGTCGCACAAATCGGAGTCGACCATGGATATGAAGCGATTAATGTTTTTCGATATATTGATTCTGGTGAAACCGATGAAGCACAAATTGCTCGCATTGATGGGATTACTGCCGGGGTCAATCCTGGTGATATTGTTGTCATCCAGTATCCAATGCTAATCAGTTATCGATTTGAGACTTTCTTCATCGACCAGATGAACAAACGCGGCATTATACCGATCATCTTCGTTCACGACGTGGACTCTTGGCGCTTTAATTGGGTAAAAGACGGCTTTGACGAAATGGGCTACTTTAATAAAGCAGCAGTTCTCATCGTCCACGGTAAACCAATGGCTGATCGTATGCGCGCAGAAGGCGTCACTGCGCCAATGGTTGATCATCTTTTGCTTGATTATTTAGATGATGAGCACCAATGGGACAAGTATGAAATTCCCGCGGAAGACTTTGATCGCCAGCTAGTCATGGCAGGTAACCTGCTGAAGTCCCAATTCTTGGTCGATTGGGATTTAGAAACACCAATTTCGACTTTTGGTGTGACTGACGATGATCTTGCAGATAAACTGCGTGCTAACCCACAAGTAACCTACGGCGGCGGGCTTTTCCAATGGGATCTCGTTGAGACGATGCCAAGAGCGTTTGGGCTTGCTTGGGATCACAATCTCGAGGGCCGCCCTTATGCCGACTACACTCACTATAATCACCCTCACAAGGTTTCACTTTATCTTTCCCACGGTATGCCGGTGATTATTTCAAAACAAAGCGCCATCGCCCCGCTCATCGAAGCTAACCATCTTGGTTTCACTATCGATGACATTCATGAAGTAGATCAAATCATTAATGATACGCCCGACGAGGTCATCGAGGATATTCTTGAGCATACAGCCCGTGTTGGCCGGATGATGCGCGATGGTTGGTTTACGGCAAACGCCTTTCTGCAGGCCGAACGAAAGGTACTAGTGCCAGATTTCGATTACCAGATTGATGAACTTCGATAATTTTTTGGGGGTAACGTATGAAAAAATGGATTTGTACATTTAGCGGGGCAGGTGTCGGTTTTGACGCTTCTGCAAAATCACGCCTGGACATTTCAGCCATCGGAGCAGCCAATGGCTATGAATTGCTTCATATTTTTGATTATAACGATAATGGCGAACCTGATACCGCAAAAATCGCCCGGATTGACGGCATCACTGCTGCGGTGGGTGCTGGCGATATCGTTGTCATCCAGCATCCTGCATGGATAGGGGCAAAGTTCGACACATTCTTTATCGATCAGATGAATAAGCGCGGGGCTTTGCCAATCTTGTGGATTCACGACATTGACTCTTGGCGCTTTGATCATATGAAGACCGCAGAGAAGAATTCAACAGAATACTTTAATAAGGCAGCTGCAATCATTGTGCATGGTCAAGCGATGGCGGACCGTCTGCATGACGAAGGTGTCAATGTTCCGTTAATCTTGCAACCATTTAATGACTACCTTGATGACGATCATTCATGGGATAAGTATGAATCTAACATTAATTCTTTTCACCGCTCAGTAGTCATGGCCGGGAATCTTCTTAAGTCTCAAGCATTATTGCTTAATTGGGACTTAGAGACACCTGTTATCGCCTTTGGCGCCACCACACCACAATTTCGGGAGCAACTTAACCAGATGTCAAAGGTTACTTTTGCTGGGGGGTTTGGTCAATGGGAATTAGCCAATCGGCTTCCACACGCATTCGGTCTGGCGTGGGACAGTAATATGGCTGGCAGCTACTATGAAGATTACACCCATTATAACCATCCACACAAAGTATCACTATACCTCTCTCATGGTTTGCCCGTCATCGTCAGCAAAGCGAGTGGCGTAGCTCCTGTCATTGAGGCAAACCACCTTGGATTTGCAATTGATGATATCCACGAGATTGACCAGGTCATTCGTGAAACTCCTGACGATGTTATCGCTGATATCCTCGACAGCACTGCACGAGTCGGCAGACTGCTACGCGATGGTTGGTTCACAACCAATGCGCTTCTACAGGCTGAGAAGTGTGTGTTGGACCCGAAGTTTGTTTACAATACTGAATACCTCAATCAAGACAATAGCGTGGAGGTGTGACCATGCAAAAGTGGATTACTTCAATTTATGCCGGGGCTGGTTTCGATGCATCAGCAAAAGCAAAAGATGATATTGCAAAAATTGGCGTCGCTGCAGGCTATAAGCCTATCCACGTATTCTTTTACAACGACAATGGCGAATCAGACGCCGCCAAAATTTCACGAATTGATGGATTGACGGCTGGTTTAAATTCTGGTGACATGGTCGTTATTCAGTATCCATCTTGGATTAGCCATAAATTTGACACTTTTTTCATCGACCAAATGAATAAAAGAGGTATGAAGCCAGTTGTCTTTGCTCACGACGTCGACTCTTGGCGCTTTGAGTCAGTTAAAAATGACTTCGACGAAATTGAATACTTTAACAAAGCCGCCGTGCTGGTCGTACATGGCCCAGCCATGGCCAATCGCCTCCGTGAAGAGGGCGTCACCGTGCCGATGGTTGATTACCGCCTACTTGACTATCTCGATGATGACCACAGCTGGGACAAGTATGAAATTTCGATTGATACTTTCCAGCGTGAAATTGTCCTAGCAGGTAATCTTTTTAAATCCAATTATCTCATCGATTGGCCATATGACACACCAGCAACAGCTCTGGGGGTGACCAACGACGAGTTAGCCAACAGACTAAACGCTAATCCGAAAGTGACATACGGCGGCGCTTATCACCAGTGGGACTTGATTAATCACCTCCCACGGGCCTTTGGTCTTGCATGGGACATTAACCTCGAAGGAAAGTCCTACGCCGACTACACCAATTATAATCATCCCCACAAAGTCTCGCTTTACATATCCCACGGCATGCCGGTCATTGTTCCAAAATCTAGTGCCGTGGCTCCTTTTATTGAAGCTAATAAATTAGGCTTTGCACTCAACAGTCTCGATGAGATTGATGACATCGTCTTACGAACCCCTGATGATGTTCTCGCAGACACATTAACCCACACAGCGCAGATGGGGCGCTTGTTACGCGACGGTTGGTTCACCGCCAATGCGCTCCAACAGGCTGAGCGGAGAATTTTGGACAACGATTTTAACCCAGCGGGCCTGACAGTTTAATAACCTATGCAAAGCAAAAAACCATCCTGAGCTACTTTAAGCCAGCTCAGGATGGTTTTTTGTCTGTTTTCAACAGACCGGAGTCATTCAAATTTCACTTGGCATGAGGCGCTGATTAGCGATGGTCCTGCTTCCGTGACCATTCAATGGCTTTCTGCTTCATTGCCATCAAGGTCGCCCAGAAATCGTCTTCGAATCGATCATCAGTGCGCAAGTGTTCCCAGGGCATGTCATTGGAAACATATTGAATAAAATGCCGAACCACAAGTTGCTCGCGTTCATCTATGATTTCTTGGCTGAATTCTTCACTCAACGGTTTTGCATAGCTTTCAAGCCAATGTTCGCTCTTTTGATCATTGAAGCGTAACGGCAGCAATTCAATGTACCCTTCCCCAATCGCGTTAAGGATTCCTTGATCTGCGAATTGAAAATCAGGATTGTCAATCGTGAATTGCAAAATTGACTCAGCAGGAATCAATTGATTGAAAGTATGCACATTTATCACTAAAACTCCAGCATTGATATAATTTAACGACCGTTCTTCTTGATAAGTATGGGAACTTGGCACTAATGCCTGGAGGTGAATATAGTAATCTGGAACCGCACCGAAGGCCTTATCATCAGGCACCAGATTGAACATCTGATCAATCGAGCGATAGACTAACGTATCGTTATCCAGATAGATAAGCTGGTCATAATCGACTAACGAATCAGCTAAAAACAACCGCCACAACACCATCTTTGGATAGCGATCATTGTCATAATCAATTTCATCGACTTTAGCTGGTGGATCCAACAAATTAACGATAATCTGAGGTTTGCCCATCATTTCAGGCAAATCCTGCAGAATTTTGAGATCATCTGGGTAGATATCCGCATGAACGACCAAAACCTCCAAAGAATCCGTCGAGTCATAGGAATCAATCAATGAATATAAAGATGTTGCCGTCAGCGTCACATGCTTCCCACTGACCAAATACACCACTGCACGTTTGTTCATGACTTGCCCCTCTTTAAACATTTTCACTTTTTAGTATAGCAAAAATCATCCTGCTAAGCATGCCGCATCACGAGATATCAGGGTATGGTCTATTTTTGATTTTGTGTAAGCGCTATAATTCATTCACCAAATACGGAGGAGTGATTTAGATGAATTTGCCCCACTTCGGTACTGAAATTTTGCGACTCTCGGAATTACTGGTTGGCCATGATATCCCACTTCGTCGCCGAGGAAAAATTGGCGGCGGCACACTTGCTATTTTCCCAATTGAAGACGGTCAGTTTCACACGCTGGTCGTTGATGGTCTCGAGGGCATTTACCTGACCGGCTTTCATACCCGCACCTTGATGCAGCAACTCATGCGAACATACTATCACCTCACTATTCAAACTCGCGTTGAGCGGCAATACTTGGAGACACAATTGGGACTTGGGCATCAACGGCCTGTAATCGTGCTGAATAATGAATACTATATCCCACTTTCAAGTGCCAAAAACCGCGATACAACTTGGATCTCTGGTCATTGGTTGCGCCAGATTGATTTCACCGGTCCAAAACAAATCCTTGCGACTTTCAATATTAACCAACAAACAATCACCGTTGAGGCGCATACGTCAATGGGCCGCAAACAAATGAGCGAGTTCGTTTGGTTTGCCACCACGCTACACAACGTTCACTTTGCCGCCATAAAGCCTGGACTTTTACGTTATCTGACGACACAACAGGCCACACCCGAGAACAACAAAGCCAAGCCGGTCCCCGCAGTCATCTACAAAGGGGTTGAACTTGCTGTGAACGATATCGACGCCACTGAACATGGGCGAAATCTCTTTGGCTTGGCAGATTTACTCAATGATGAATTAACAGTTAGTTTAATTTAGTCGCAAAATTTGGCTTAACCCTTCTAATCCCCTGGAGACACGAGTGCGGGGGAACCGATTTGATTTAGTAGCCCGTTAACTCCCGCGATTATTGCTGATTGCTGCGACCTAACATCTAGTGGAAAATCCCGTTATAGTCACGATATCATCACCGGAATGATAATCTCGTGACCCATGGGACGCAACTTGGATGTGGAAACAATGCAAAACCGATATCAAGCGGGTTTTGATCTCTTTCTGGCCAACAAGGCCGTTGTTTATGGTGCACTCGCACGTATGGCTGTACCACGGTTTGCGTCTAACTATGACGATCTTTTCCATGATGGCATGCTTATTTTTGTGAAATACCGCGACCCAACCAACACGCCAGAAGCCATCAAAAAATTCAATCGCTTGGCTGGGTATTTCGTCTACAAGACGCTGATTAGCCGCGCCAAAGACCAATCGCGCCGTCGACAGACAGCATTTACTGTCGACACTGACACTTTAACTATTATGGCTGAAGACACTGCTTATTTGGCCAGCGATCGCCTACAAACCAATAACCTTCTGACCTTAGTCTATGCCGATCTGACGTCAACAGAGCGACAAGTTCTCTTACTACGTTATTTTGATCAATTCAACAATACGGAGATTGCATCACGACTTGCCATCTCTCATCAGCGGGTCGGGCGCATTCGCAACCAAATCCTGACCAAATACCAGCGACTTTTAATTGAGCAACGCAATTAAAAGCCACACAAAAACCCCTGAGGGCATCAGCCCTCAGGGGTTTTTGTTTGTGTTCACTATCGGATTCTAACGAAGTCCAGTAGTGAACTTACCTTGGATCCATTGATTATCGCCGACTTGGTACCAGACGTTGTTATTCACAACTTCTGTCGCCCAAACGCTATAAGTCTGCCCATCTAGTAAGGTTTCACCGGAAACCTTAGAAGTTGGTGATTGCCAGGTCTTAATTCCATAGCCTGGTACATACTTAATTGTCGTCTGGCTCTTAGGAACTACGGTCGTGCTGTGTGACGAACGTAAGATAACGTAAGTGCCGTCAATCCATTGCTTGCCACCAATGTTGTAGAAGGTGTGACCATTCTTACCAACTGTCTTGCCAAAGACTTGCCATGACGAGCCAGCCTCAAGTTTCTTGCCTGTTGCTGCCGATTCGTTCGCATCGGTCCAGACGGCAATGCCGTAGCCTTTTGCGTACTTAATCGTCGCAACATCACGGAAACCTTGTTCACCACGGAGATTGATGAATTCTGCCTTGACCCATTGGTTCGTCCCAACACGGTACCAAAGTGTCCCATCGTTTGTGTAGACGGAAGCGCTAATGTGCCATGCGGTACCAGCCTTGAGTACTTGGCCATTGAGTTGACCCTTTACACCTGGAAGGCTGTAAACGGGTGCGGACGTACCAGGTTTAACCACGCCGACTTTGCTCAATTCCTTGTAGGTGAATGGCTTTGCATCAAGAATGACACCAGTTGACTTAATCCATTGGTTGCCACCTAAGTTGTACCATACCAAGCCATTAGCATCAGTATATTGCTGGAATGCCTTCCAGTCAGTACCTTCTGCTAACTCACGGTTAGTAATCTTACCATTTGGCTTATCGTAGATGACCGTTTCGACGTGCCGTTGAACAATTGTTGCAATTGCATTGTTCAAGGTCAAGTAACCATCTTCGCCGTTACCATTTGGTAATGTTGATCCGCCGTTGCCGTTGTTCCCGCCATTACCAGTGTTACCACCGTTGCCGTTATTGCCACCACCATTATTTGATAATGCAGATAAGGTTTCGGACATTGCGGTTGAAAGCGCGGTACTTGCGGTTTCAGAGTTTTGACTTGCCGTTGACAAGGCTTCTGACATTGCAGTTGATTCTGTCTGACTAGCGAACTTAGATGTGGTGCTGTTAGCAGACATTGTTTCTGACAACGCAGTTGAATTCTCGCTTGCTGTTGATGCAGCACTTGCTGA
>NZ_AYZQ01000005.1 GCF_001436115.1 Lacticaseibacillus brantae DSM 23927 | reverse complement strand
CCTGCGAGGATAGGAAGCTGCCACGCAAACTTACCAGTTAGGTCTTTGACCTAGCTGGTTTTTTATTTGGCCAAAAGATTGCTACAATGAGCATAGTTCAAAGGAGGAAATAGACATGTGGTTATGGATACATATTATAACGTGGATTGTGATGCTAATTGTCCTGCTGACGGGTGTCATGGTTGTGCCTAAAAAGCGCACGCCATTTCTAATGATTGCCAGGCTGGGCTATGTGGTGATGATTGTCAGCGGTTATGTCTTGATGCGTGATGCTTTCAATCGAAATCCAGCTTTAACCGTGCTGAAAATTGTCCTTGCGGTCGGCTTTATCGCCTTAGTGGAAATTCTGTTTTCACAGGCTGACGGCAAACAAATGCGGTCGAGTTGGCGGTGGCTGATCTTAGGCGGCGGTGTCATCGTCGGCATCGTTGGTTTAATTCTCGCTCAAGGTCGGCCTATCCTCTAATTCTGAGGTAATTGGCTGATATTACATGCTATAATAAGCGATACGAAAACTGTGAGGTGAAGTGAATGAGTCAAGTAGCGACTAGCGAAAATCTGGGGGCATTAACCGCCCAAGGAACTGTCGTCGTTGATTTGTGGGCGGAATGGTGTGGCCCTTGTAAAATTATGAGTCCCATGCTGGATGAATTAGAACAGGAATTAGAGGGCTTGAAAGTAGCCAAGCTCAATGTGGAAGACTATCCGGAAGTCGCCGAAAATTATCATGTGATGACAATTCCAACCTTGATCGTCTTTAAGAACGGTAAGGCGATCGAAAAGGTTACTGGCGCTTACCCGAAGCCAAAACTCAAAGCTTACTTGACCCAGAAACTCGAGTCAGCCTAATGGTGAAAGTTGATAAAACAATTCTCCTTGATACTTGTCTATTGGCCGGCCGGATTATGATTGAAGGCGGGTCTGAAATGTATCGCGTAGAAGATACCATGAATCGAATCGTGAGAAATGCTGGGCAAAGTGAGCCGCTAATCTTTACGACGGCGACGGGGATTATTATTGGTCTGAAGAACCAGCCGTATGTGCAGCTGAGCCAAGTTTCGGCTCGCAACATTGATATGGAAAAAGTCGCTGGTGTGAATCAACTCTCCCGCCAATTTGCGGAAGGCAAAATCACCCTGACACAAATGCGTAAATCATTGATTCACCTCGATAAAAACACGCCATATTTTCCGTTGCCACTACAAGTCTTGGGGGCAGCTGTGGTCTCTGCGACCTTAATGGTGATTTTTGCTCAGCAATATGACTGGATGGATATTCCTTTGGCTGCTGTGGCAGGAAGTTTGGGTTACTTAGTCAATTACTATGTTGGCCGCGCAACCAAAATTCGATTTATGAGCGAGATGCTCGGCGCGTTTATCGTTGGTTTGACCGCGCTCATTGGCGTACGGCTAGGGCTAGGCCGCGAAATTGATAACGTGATTATTGGCGCCGTCATGCCACTGGTTCCTGGCGTGGCAATTACCAACTCCATTCGCGATATGCTCGCGGGACATTTGCTCTCAGGCATGGCCCGCGGGATGGAAGCCATTCTCAGTGCATGTGCGATTGGTGTTGGGATTGCCATTATTTTTAGATTCTTCTAGGGGGCGGCTATGACATACTTAACTGAATTTATTGTGCAATTAACGTTTAGCTATTTGTCGACCGTCGCCTTTGCCATTTGTATCAACGTACCTCATAAGGCGCTCATTCTCGCTGGGTGGGCTGGCGCATTTGGATGGATGGTTTACTGGTTGCTGGAGACAGCGGGTAGTGGCCGCATGCTGGCGAACCTGCTGGGGGCCGTGGCCATTGGCGTTTGCGGGATTGTATTTGCTCGGATCAAAAAGATGCCCGTCATTATTTTTAATATTCCCGGCCTGGTGCCGCTCGTGCCAGGGGCCACTGCGTATCAAGCGGTGCGCGCGATGGTGCTCGGAAATATGGATCTCGCAATTCAATTGGGTGTGCGGGTGACCATGGTGGCTGGCGCAATTGCAGTCGGATTCATGATTGCCCAGCTTATTAGCGAATTGAGTTACCGGATCCGGTGGTGATTGTTCGTTCTTCGTGGTATACTAATTGCATGCGATGAGTCGAGTAACCACGATTTATGTGGTGAAAGTCGCAGCTAACACGGGGTAACCCACTCGCCGGATTTGCGAGGTTAGTGATTCTCACTGAGTTGTGGAGCCCATAGAATCTATCTAAGGCAACTTAGATACTGCGAGCAGATGCCGAATCAACATTTAATTGTTGATTCGGCTTTTTTAATCCAAAAAAATGACCAACCCGCTATAGGTTGGTCATGTCTCATTAACCTGGTTGGCCAACGCCATTCCCGTTCGGTGTCCGGGTGATACCTGGGACGCCTTGTTGATTAGGGGTGGAGACGATGTATTGGCTAATGAGCTGAATGATTTGTTGATTCTGAGGTAAATCAGAGTGGGCGGCGTCATCCCCGCTGACTGTGATTTGCGTGTAGTGTTTGACTTGATTCTGGAAAATATATTTCCCAGCTTCAACGCTTTCGATTGGCACGGTGCCATCGCCGTCAAGGTTCTCCGTCCCGGCAATCGAGTAAACGGTTAGGCCGGTCGGCAGGGACTTTCTAGCGGCAATCATATCGCTAAGCATCTGGGTGCGATTATCGCTATTACTCTCGGCCAAATTGTATGGTGTCCCAATCGTCATCAGGCGCGACATGGTGACTTCATCGGCTTGGTAATATTTCTCCAGGAAAAGGGTGTAGATGAGACCGCCATTACTGTGGCCAATGCCACGGAAACGATTGAAACGGTATGTCTTGCGCAATTGCGTAAAGGCCGTATTGAACCAAGCTGCTTGTTTTTTGATGTTTGGATAGCCATCTTTATTGTTTTCAAAGGCAACCACGATGTATGGCTCGTTATCATTGCGCGCAATCCGACCGGAATATTTCAAACTGCCGTTGGTCTGCACTGTAATTTTTAATAAGCTGTGCCCAGTTGTCTGTTTATTGAGGTCATTGATTAAGGTGTTGAAACGATCCTGCGTGGCTGAACTCCCGGGGATGAGGATGACCGGTTCCATGCGGGAATTGTGAATCACGCGGGCAGATTTAACGTTAGCCGTCATCCAAGTGGTCGCGGGAATTAGAACGATTAGCGTGGCCGCAAGGGTGATGAGGATAATGATTAAACTACGCCAGTGCTTTTTCATCTTGTGCCTCCAATTGTGCTGCTTCGTCATTCACAATCATCGTGAGTCTAACAAAGGGTATATAGATGAGCGTTGAGACTAACAAGCAGAGCAGACTGACCACTAAGGCGACCCAATTTCCATTGGTGCCCAGAAAAGCAATGAACGGACCAGGTGTGCCTGTAGGAACGGTATAAACAGGTGGTGGCATAATATGCAGCCGAATCACGAACCACGCAATGCCTTGATTGACCAGCGGGGTCAAAATAAAGGGGATCAGCAATAGGGGATTAAGAATGACCGGCAGGCCAACTAGAATCGCGACGGGATTGTTGACAATCGCGGGCGCGAGGCCCAGGCCCGCAATTTCTCGCATGGAGTGGCGACGGCTGACAATGAAAATGGCAAAAATCAAGGCCATCATCATCCCGACCCCACCGAAGTTTGCAAATGGATAGTAAATCGTACTCATTGTGTACGGGTGGGGGACGTTAAAGAGATTGTTGTGTTCTAGTGCATAATTCAAATTATCTGCGCCTAGGGTCCCATTTCCTTGAGTCGCTGCTGCTGCCAAATTCAAGGGCCCTTCTAAGCCGGCCCACCATATCAACGCGTTCATGGTGGTTAATAGTGCCAGGCGAATGGATACATGCCCTGTCAAGCGCGTCCCTGGAAACTGGAAGAAGGAGTAGATGACGCCAATTATGCCATCAGCGGCAATAAGACTTATCGCATAGCTGATAGCCATGCTGATAATCAGAATAAGGTTGATGAGGAGCAGGTGATGCAGACTGTTGGTGACGCGATCTGAGATGCTACTTTCTTTGAGTGCAGGTTCCTGGCTAATTTTGCCAAACCGGAACAGCCAGCCGATACCAACACCGAGCCAAAAGGCGAAAAACAACCCGCGATAGCCTAAGTTTTGAATAAGGAAGGTATCATGCTGGCCAGGTGAAAAGTTTAAGTTAAAGGTGAAGAAACTGAGCGCACTCGTTAAGCCGGCTAAAGTTTCATCTTTGTGATACGAATGCGCCATGAACTTGGCCGCTAAGAACGCGACGGCGGGTGCGGATAAGTTAATAGTCACGGCTTGAAGTACGCTGAGAATATGTTGAATTTGCGTGTAAAAAGGAATGACCGTCTGTAGGTGATAAATTTCGGCAAAAAATCCTCGGGGCGAAAAGACAGTTGAATTTAGTGCCTCTGCTATCACCCCAAGCAGAATAAAGGGGAAAATGACCGCTAATGTTTGTTTTAAGACCCGATACATTCGCCACCGCCGAATCCGAACACTTTGGCGAATGATGCCGGGTAACAGTTTAGTTTGTAAGTATGTTTCCATATGCGCTTGTCCTTTCAAGGCTGAAAGTCATAACCGATGATGCTCTCGTTCTACCCAAATTTTACCAGAGTATTGTCAAAACAGAAGCAATTACGTTTGTGAACTTGAGACAATAAAGCGAATGTTTTTACGATTTTACACAAATAAGTGCGGGTTCTCACCATTTTTAAATGCATTCAAAAATCGACTCTGGTAAGATTGAGGTAAATCAGAATAAGAGAGGTTAACCCTAATGGATAAGCCCTTAGCGAAATACATTGACCATACTTTGTTAAAACCAGAAGCAACGCAGGATCAAATTGATATTATTTTAGCTGAAGCACAGCAGTATGATTTTGCTTCGGTCTGTGTCAATCCTTACTGGGTGGCCCGCGCGGCTGCCGCATTAGCAGATACGGATGTTGATGTGTGTACTGTGATCGGCTTCCCGCTGGGCGCAAATACGACCCAGATTAAGGTGGCTGAAGCGAATCTGGCCATCGATGAAGGCGCTAATGAAGTGGATATGGTGATTAATATCGGCGAGTTGAAGCAGGGCCATGACGACCATGTGCGAGCAGATATTCAAGCCATCGCCGAGATTGCCCATGCTAAAAATGCGATTTTGAAAGTGATTATTGAAACGTCACTTTTAGACGACGATGAAAAAGTTCGGGCCTGTGAATTGGCAGAAGCCGCGGATGCTGATTTCGTTAAAACCTCTACTGGGTTCTCAACGGGTGGAGCGACCGTTCACGATGTGGCCTTGATGCGGGCGACTGTTGGCGACCGCCTCGGTGTCAAAGCCAGCGGCGGGATTCATACCTATCAAGAAGCTAAGGCGTTGATTGAAGCTGGAGCCAGTCGGTTAGGCGCGAGTGCTGGGGTCGCAATTCTAAAGGAAGCAGAGGCAAACTAATGGCAAAATTTAATCGGGTTTTGGCGATTGTGCTCGACTCAATTGGTATCGGAGAAGCACCTGACGCTGCCAAGTATCATGATGAAGGCGCGGACACCTTAGGGCACATTGGCGAGTTTTTCAACGGGCAGCTGGCTTTACCATATCTGCAAGCCATGGGCCTGGGAAATATTCGGCAGGATAATCCTATTTCCGGGGTTGCGCCTGTTAGTGAGCCGAGTGGTTATTTTGGCAAAATGTACGAGATTTCTGCCGGCAAAGACAGTATGGACGGTCATTGGGAGATGATGGGTCTGCCTGTCACTGAACCGCTGGGCTTCTTCCCTAATGGGTTCCCGGATGCCCTGATTAAGCAAATCGAAGACTTCTCCGGTCGACACGTGATTGTGAATAAGCCTTATTCGGGGACTGAAGTGTTGACGGATTATGGTGAAGAACAATTAAAGACTGGCGATTTAATCGTCTACACGTCTGGCGATTCTGTCTTACAGATTGCCGCTAACACAGCGATTATTCCGTTGGAAGAACTCTACAAAATTTGTGAGTACGCTCGGAGTATCACGATTGACGCCCCTTATCGCATCGGGCGCGTGATTGCTCGGCCATATACCGGGACGGATAAATCCAACTTTACGCGGACCAGCGATCGTCATGACTATGCCTTGTTGCCCAATGCGCCAACCGACTTGGATCGGCTCCAACAAGCTGGGGTGCCAACCTTTGGAATTGGTAAAATTAACGATATTTTCTCTGGCCAAGGGATTGATGCTGGCGTGCATACGACGAGCAACGTTGACGGTATGAACCAAACAATTGCGACGATGAAAAGTGATCAATCTGGCTTCATTTTTGCCAATTTGGTCGATTTTGATGCGATGTACGGCCACCGGCGTAATCCGCAAGGGGATGGCGACGCGCTTGAAACTTTTGACCGCCAACTGGGCGAGTTAATTGATGTGTTGCAGCCAGATGACTTGTTGTTGATTACGGCTGACCATGGTAACGATCCTGGCTTCCGTGGGACGGATCATACCCGTGAATTTGTGCCACTGCTCGCGTTCAGTAAATCCTTACCTGGTGGCGGGGATTTAGGCATTCGCTCTCCATTTTCAGATTTAGGCGCGACCGTGCTAGAGAACTTCGGTGTTCGGGGCAATGGTGTTGGCCACTCATTCTTGGACGCATTGCAATAGGAGGAAACTATGAGTACACATATTGGCGCACAACCTGGTGACATTGCAGACATTGTTTTACTTCCCGGCGACCCGCTGCGGGCGCAATACATTGCCGAAACCTATTTTGACAATCCTGTCCGCTACAACACGGTGCGGAATGCTTTTGGTTTCACCGGTACCTACAAGGGCCGCCGCATTTCTGTGCAAGCCACAGGGATGGGGATTCCCTCGATTAGTATTTATATCACTGAGTTGATGCAAGATTATGATGTGAAAACATTGATCCGGGTTGGGACAGCTGGGGGCTTAGGGCCAGATGTGCACGTTCGCGACGTCGTGATTGCCCAAGCTTCTTCCACGGATAGCTCGATTATTCTGAATACATTCGGTGCCGGGCTCTATTTTGCCCCAATTGCCGACTTCTCACTTTTGCGGCAAACTGCCGAACTTGCTGAGACGAAGAAGCTTTCTTATCACGTTGGCAACGTCCTTGGCGAAGATCGTTTCTATAATGACGAATTGGATCGGCAAAAGTTGATTGACTACGGTGTGCTCGCCGCCGAAATGGAAACACCGGCACTCTATCTCTTGGCCGAGAAATACCATCGACAAGCGCTCTCGGTGTTGACGGTGTCTAACCACATTATTACAGGTGAAGAAACGACTGCTGAAGAACGTCAAACGAGTTTCAATGACATGATTGAATTGGCACTCGATATTGCTGCGACGCGGTAATTCAGCCTAATTAGCCTCGATTCTGTCGAGGCTTTTTACGTTTCGGCAATGCTTATTTGTGCAACTCATATCGCATCGTGGTATATTGAGTGTAGTTGTTAAGAAAAAGTTAAGCCATAAATTGACGATAGAATATGAACGTATTGGAGGAGATCTGACGATGGTTGATAATTCGAAGTTCTTACTGGCAACAGCAGGAATTGCTGGTGCAGCAGGGGCGGCCTTGCTCATGCAAGCGACCCCCGTTTCAGCCGCAAGTGCGACAGTGACCTATTCACAAGGCGCCACAACGGTATGGAAGAGTCCAGCATTCGGACAGGCAGCTCGTTACGTGACCTTCAAGCAGACGGTCAATATTCTCGGCAGTAAGCAAGTTGGTGGGAATACTTGGTATCAAGTTGGCCAAAATGAATGGATTCCTGGCGTTTACTTGAAGCTGAACCAGTCAGGTAGCACGGCAACACCAACGCCAGCACCAACTCAACCACAAAAACCTGTTGCACAGGCTCCAGCAGCCACTACCCAATTAAAGGTCACTTATTCTGGTGGGGCTGTCACTGTTTGGGCAACGGCTAGTTATAGCAAAGGGTCAGGCCAATACTTAACCAATGGTCAGACAGTGTCTGCCATTAGCGCCCAAACCTCTGGTGGCGAAACTTGGTACAAGCTGAGCAACGGTGGCTTCGTCCCAAGTCGCTTTGTCCAGAAGGTTGCTGGCGTCACACAACCCGCTGCGCCAGCAACACCGGCGCAGCCTTCAACACCGGCTAAGCCGTCCACACCAGTGCAGCCTTCAACCCCTGGTAACGGCATTTCCCAGGCGCCAAGTAATCAAACGGCAATCCAAAAGGTCATTGCGCTTGCTAAACAGCAACTGGGCAAACCTTATGTTTGGGGTGGCAAGGGACCAAGTTCATTTGACTGCTCAGGCCTGATGCAATATGTGTTCCAAAATGCTGCCGGAATCAATATCGGCGGCTGGACAGTCCCACAAGAATCAGCTGGGACTAAAGTTGCTATCAGCGCCTTGAAAGCGGGCGACTTGGTCTTCTGGGGTGATGCAGGTAATACTTATCACGTTGGCTTATATCTTGGTGGCGGCCAATTCTTGAACGCCCCTAAGCCAGGTGAAAATGTGCAAATTAACGCCTTGTCCCCATACTGGGCACCTTCTTTTGGGGTTCGCGTGCTGTAATTCAAAATAACGATGAGTCCAGCCTATCCGCTGGGCTCTTTTTGTTGTTTTAGAGGCTCCTGTCAGTTGTCATTCAATCCAAGATTAACATGTAGATCTACCAAAAAATATTTAGATATTTCTATCAAACTTTGTGAACTGTTTTCTTTAGTATTTTATTGCCTTTATGGATAGAATTCACAAAATAATCTGCAATCGATTTTGGTATCGATTTCAAAAAAGCGTTGACAAAGAAATGAAAGCGCTATACTATATTCGTGACAAAGAAGATGTAGGGAAGTGGTAAGAAATGGCAACGATTTCAGACGTGGCAAAATTAGCTGGTGTTTCAGTTTCCACGGTTTCGCGCATTATCAACAATAAGCCTCACGTATCACCTCGAAAGGCCGCGCTGGTCGCTGATGCCATGACAAAACTTGGCTATTCACCGCTGCAAGCCGCGCGGCAAATGCGTGGTTCCGGTTCACAAACCATTGCAGTCACAGTGCCATATATTACAAATCCGTTTTTCTCAGAATTAGTTGCAGCGATTGAACGAACAGCAGATGAGCGCTCATATAAGACCGTTATCGTGCAAACGTTTGGTCAGAAAAGTCATGAGCTCAATGCCCTGGAATTTCTGAAAACGAATCAAGTCGATGCAGTAATCATGTGCGCGATTGAGAACGATTGGGACTTAATCAAGCAATATTCACAATATGGTTTGATTGGTGTCTGCAATGAATATGTGGCTGATCCCGATGTTTTAATGGTTCACGCCGATCAAGAAAGTGGGATGTACGCGGGGACCAAGTACCTTTTGAATCGCGGCTATCGCAAGTTAGCATTCTGCACTGGCCAACAAGATATTCGGTTTAACGACAATATCGAAGATTTGAACAGCGATCGGTACCGCGGTTACTTACGGGCCTTGCGCGAATTTGATTTGGAACCGAGCGTTGAATGGCAGTTCACTGATGTCAGCACGATTGCTGATGGTCAACGGGTGCTGCAACGAATTGCTAGCATGAAAGATCGGCCGGATGCTGTAATTGCTGGGTCCGATCAAGTGGCGGCTGGTATTATCGCCGAAGCTCAGACACTGCAACTTAAGGTGCCCCAAGAACTCGCTGTTTTAGGCTTTGACGATCAACCGCTGAGCCAAGTGGTTGCGCAACCACTCACCACTATCCATCAGCCAATTCATGAAATTGGCGATGCCATTGCCAATATGGTCGCGGATGAGTTGGAAGGCGACACAATTGATACCCGCCAGGTCATCATGCCACTTTCAGTTGTCGTTCGTCAGTCTGTAGCTTAGTTTTTACATAAAATTGGTATCAATACCAAAAATTTGGAGGAATTTAACATGACAGTCGTATTAGCACGAGTAGACCAACGTTTAGTCCATGGCATCGTTGTCAATCAATGGGCAGCCGAGGTGCAACCAAAGCGGTACATGGTGATTGATGATGTCGTTAGCCAAGATGAGAATGTGAAAGCCAGCATGCGCTTAAGTAAACCTGCTGGGACTGGGATGTCTATTATCGATACGGACAAGGCTTTAACGAATTTTACAGCTGGTAAGTATGATGATCAGCGAGTGTTCGTGATTGCCAAAGAACCGAGCACGATGTTGAAGTTGTTGGATGCAGGAATTGAGATTCCTCGCGTGGATATCGGGATTATTTTTGCTGAAGACGGGCGTACCCAGATTAGTAAGTTTGTTTCGGTTAATCAACAAGAGGTTGCTGATTTCAAAGCCTTAGAGCAGCGTGGTGTTCCAGTTAACATCCGATACGTGCCAGCCGATGCCCCGTTACCATTTGATAAGGCAATTGACGGCAAGGACATCAAATAGTTAATGCCATTGTAAAAACCTTTAGGAGGAGAAATCATGCCATATATTTTGCAAGATATCTTGATCATCATTCTGGCCTCGTATGCCACGATTGATAATCAAGGGATTACGATTATGAATTACTGGCCTGTCACTGTCGGGCTTTTCGCAGGGCTCATCATGGGCGACTTACCAACTGCCATGACGATTGCTGGGACGTTCCAATTAATGAGTTTAGGGGTCGCTGGTTTGGGTGGCGCTTCTGTGCCTGACTACGGGCTAGCCACAATTGTTGGGGTATACCTATCAGCTCGGACCGGTGCTGGCCTTGGGACCGCGGTTGCTGTCGGCTTGCCAGTTGGGTTATTGACCATCCAACTGGATGTGTTGATTAAGATCGCCAACAACTTCATCGCACACCGCGCTCAAGCTTATGCCCATGCAAAAGAATTTAACAAGATGCGTCTTGTGAACTGGATTGGACCTTTGTTCTTTGCCTTAAAGAACTTCATTCCAATGATCTTAATTGTCACAGTCGGACCTTCTGCTATCAGTGCTTTACTCAAAGTTATTCCTGCATGGCTCACTAATGGGCTCACGATTGCTGGTAGTATGTTGCCAGTCGTTGGTATTGGGATGTTGATGCACTACATGCCTTTGAAGAAGTATATCTGGGTCCTCATGATCGGCTTTGTGATGTCAGCTTACTTAAATGTACCAATCCTTGGGGTTGCGATTATTGGGTTAGCCTTGGCGATTTATACTTACCAGAACCTGATTAATGCATCTAAGAAGAATGCCGTAGCAACAGCTAATGGCGCAGACGCAACAGACACTGATGAAGAAGGAGACGACTACGATGAGTGATGTACAAGCACAGACACCTCAACCAACTGAACCACAACATAAGTTAACTAAGAAAGAAAGACACAGCGCTATTCTTCGTTATATGTTCATGGGCGTGAACAACTTCAATTATGAAACGCAACAAGGCCCTTCGGTGGTCTGGTCATTCTCGAAAGTCCTCCGGAAGATCTATCCAAACGACGATGATTATGTCGCATCTCTAGACAATCACTTTAAGTATTTCAATACCACTACGGCCATGGCTGGCATGATCTTAGGTGCGACTTTGGCGATGGAAGAACATGACGGGATTAAGTCAAAAGACGCTGTGCAAGCGCTAAAGACTTCCTTAATGGGACCTTTTGCCGGCGTTGGGGATACCATTATCTGGATTCTGTTACCAACAATTATGGGTTCAATTGCCGGTTACATGGCCCTACAAGGGAACCCACTCGGTGCCATTATCTGGCTGTTCGTCGATATGCTATTATTCTGGGCCCGGATTAAGTTATTTGATATCGGTTACGATTCCGGGGTTAAGCTGGTCACAACGATGGCTAACCAGTTGAGTGCCTTCACTGAAGCTGCTTCTGTCATGGGGATTACCGTGGTTGGGACTTTGATTGCGACGGTGGTTAAAGTCTATACACCACTCCAATTCCAATTCGGGAAAGTTAAACTAGCCATGCAGACTGGCGTCTTAGACAAAATTATGCCAGCGCTGTTACCTGCATTAGTCGCTTGGATGGTTTACAAGCTTTTAGGTTCAAAGAAATGGACGCCAAATCGCGTGATTGTGCTGATTCTTGTCATTGCGCTTGTTGGGTCATTCTTCGGAATCCTCGGGGTACAGCCAGCTAAGTAATCGTTGCGAAAGATTGAGAGGGAGCTATTTTGAGTCAAGATAATCAGATTAGCGGTGAGAATTATCGTTTCACCGTTATTACCAATAAAATGATCCGTATGGAATATCAAGCTGCTGGTCAGTTTGAAGACACCACGACGCAAACCGTCGTCGATCGTGATTTTGGGAACCCAACCTTTCAATTAACCCGTGATCAAGATGGCTTTGCAGTCCAAATTGAAACTGATTCGTTTCATCTCTACTATCGCGGTGGCGAATTCAATGGTGCTAACTTGTTCATCGATACGAAATACAACTATCAGACCCACTACCCACGCTGGCATTATGGCGACCGCGATGAGAAGAATCTCTTAGGGACAGCCCGGACGCTCGACGGTGCTGATGGTGCGGTATCGCTAGAACAAGGAATCATGTCCAAAAACGGCTTTGCTATTCTGAATGATTCAAAGAGCATGCGCCAGGTCGGTGACCAGATTGAAAATCGGCCCGTTGACGAGATTGACATTTACGGCTTCGCCTATGGGCACGACTATCAAGCTGCCTTACATGATTATTATCAATTGACTGGATTCCCACCACTCGTTCCTCGGTTTGCTTTAGGTAACTGGTGGAGCCGTTTCTATCCGTACACACAAAAGTCCTACCTCGAACTGATGAATCGGTTTGAACAGGCAGGGATTCCAATCTCCGTGGCTGTGTTAGATATGAACTGGCATGTCACAGATATTCCAGCCGAGTATGGCAGTGGTTGGACTGGCTATACTTGGAATCGTAAACTTTTCCCAAAGCCAGAAGAATTGATGACAACACTCCATGAGCAAGGCAAACATGTCACCCTGAACGTGCATCCGGCCGCTGGGATTCGGCCGTCGGAAGAACAGTATCCTGAAGTTGCAAAGGCAGTTGGTATTGATCCAGCAACCAAGCAGCCGGTCCTGTTTGATTTGAATAATCGCAAATTCATGCAAGCTTATTTCAAGCTTGTGCACCATCCCCTGGAGAAGCAAGGCGTTGATTTCTGGTGGCTCGATTGGCAACAAGGCGCGGCCCGTTCTCGGGCCCAGATTGATCCATTGTGGTCGTTAAATGTCTTGCATTACCTAGATCAGGTTAAGACAAAGCCAGACCAAGCGCTGATTCTTTCACGTTACGCTGGCCCAGGCAGCCATCGCTATCCAATCGGTTTCTCGGGTGATTCAATTGCCAGCTGGAAGTCATTAGCATTTCAGCCATATTTCACCGCAAATGCGACTAACATTGGCTACACTTGGTGGAGTCATGATATTGGCGGCCACATGCAAGGCACCTATGATCCAGAACTCTCATTGCGATGGTTGCAATTTGGGGTGTTCAGTCCGATTATGCGATTACACAGCTCAGACAATCCGTTTATGGGCAAAGAACCATGGATGTATGATGTTGAGACTGAACAGAGCATGACGAGTTTCATGCGGCTGCGCGCCCAACTGGTTCCTTATTTGGCGAATGCGGACGTACTCACCCATGAGCAGGGCCAAGCGTTGATTGAACCCATGTATTATCGGTACCCGGAAGCTAAGGAAGTTTATCAATTTAAGAATGAGTACTTCTTTGGATCAGAGATGTTGGTTGTGCCAATTACCTCGCCAAGCGATGAAACCACCGGGCTGGCGAGTGCTGAGGGCTATGTGCCTGAGGGGACTTGGACAGATTTGTTTACGCATCAACAATACACGGGCCCCGCAGTTGTGAAGTTCTATCGCAACAAAGCTCAGTACCCAGTACTCGTGCGGTCAGGTGGAATCGTCCCATTGGCCGCCGACGCCATGGCAGCGATTGACCAATTACCTGAAGCGATGCGCATTCGTCTTTTCCCAGGTGAAAAACATGAATACGTCTTGCATGAGCAGACCGCAAAAGGCCAAGCCCAAACACGTTTTACTTGGGAGCCAGACAGCCGTCATTTTGCGATGTCGGTGGAAGATCCTAATCACATTATTCCCGCTCAACGCGCCTATGAGCTTGACGTGATTGGTGCAAAAAATAGTGGTCAGCCGCTTGAGGGGCATGCAAATTTGCAAATGACGCTCGACATACAAGCTGAGAATCAATCAGCAATCCTGCGTGATCGCCTTTTTGCCCGCTTGCAACACGCCAAGGTGGATTTTGATTTGAAGAAACAGTTATGGCAAAGTATCACAAGCATGCCTGCTAACCGGGCAGCGATGACCGTGGCCAGCCTAGCGCCGGCCGCATTAAGTGATGCCTTACTAGAATTACTTTTAAATGATTAAGTCGGAACCGATCGGAACGCGCGAACAACGGTTCCTGATCGGTTTTTGTGTGGCAGAATGATCCACAAATAAGGAGGAAAATTCATGGAACGGACAATTGTATTAGCATCTCATCATCGCTTGGCTGAAGGGCTGAAAGACACGCTAGATTTTATTAGTGGTGGCGGCCAAGACATCGTGACCGTGGCAGCGTACTTAGACAACCAGCCTGTTGGAGATCAAGTGGATGCCGTGATGACCGCTTTCCCAGATGATCGCGATGTGGTGGTTCTGACAGACATGACCGCTGGCAGTGTGAATCAGAAATTCTTTAACTATCGCACCCGCGCGCACACCCATATCATCAGTGGGATGAATTTACCTCTAGCGCTTGGCATTGCCATGGAACCAACGGACCAATATATAACCGATAGCCGCATTGACGCCTTGATTCAGCAGGCTAAAGAAGCGATTGTTAATGTTAACGCCATTCAGGTTGAAGCAGATGACGATGATGAATGAGTTACCTTGGTGGAAGAAGAGCGTCGTGTATCAGATTTATCCCAAGAGTTTCAACGACTCCAATGGAGATGGTATTGGGGATTTAAATGGGATTACCGAGAAATTGGACTACCTGGCTAATTTGGGGGTTGATGTCTTGTGGCTTAATCCCATCTATCAGTCTCCACAAGTTGATAACGGCTATGACATTTCCAATTACCGTGCTATTGAGCCCCAACTGGGGACCATGGCTGACTTTGAACAGTTGCTAGCAGCTGCACACGACCGTCATTTGAGAATTATTTTGGATTTGGTCGTCAATCATACGTCAGATCAACATCCTTGGTTCAAAGCTGCACAGTCATCTGTGAGCGATCCTCACCATGATTACTACATCTGGAAACAACCAGTTGATGGCCATGTTCCCAATAATTGGGGGTCAAGTTTTGGTGGGTCGACGTGGGAATATCAAGCCGATTTAAGCGAGTACTATCTGCACTTATTTGCTAAACAACAACCCGATTTGAACTGGGAGAATCCGCAGGTTCGGCAAGAGGTTTACGACTTGATGCGCTTCTGGTTGGATAAAGGCGTAGACGGCTTCCGGATGGATGTCATCTCACTGATTTCAAAAGATCCCACTTACCCTGATGGCCCAGTCATCCAAGGTAAAGCCTTCGGGAGCTATTATGCTGGGGCAGCCAATGGGCCTAAGGTGCACGATTATCTCCAAGAAATGCATCAGCAGGTCCTGGCCGATTATGACATTATGACTGTCGGCGAAACCCCACACACAACCGCAAAACAAGCCCAGTTGTACACGGGCGCTGGCCGGAACGAATTGGATATGGTGTTCCATTTTGATCACATGCACCTGGATTACGGCACGTATGGCAAGTTCTCAACTAATCGGTTTAAGTTAGTTGACCTCAAGGCAGTGTTGGCCCGGTGGGAGACGACCTTAGCACAAGTGGATGGCTGGAACAGTCTCTACTGGAGTAACCATGACCAGCCTCGGGCAGTCACACGCTTTGGGGATGAAGGGCAGTATCGCGTTCGCTCAGCCAAAATGTTAGGGACCGTTTTACACATGCTGCAAGGCACACCATACATTTTCGAAGGTGAAGAACTGGGCTTAAAAAATGTGCATTTTGAGACTTTGAGCGACTACAATGACCTGGAAACCCACAATATCTACCGCGAACTGACCGAGGATCATCATGAAACGCCGGAAGCGGCAATGGCCGCGATTTACTTACACTCTCGTGATAACGCGCGGACACCCATGCCTTGGGATGGCTCGCTGCAAGGCGGCTTCACCTCGGGGCAACCATGGCTGAAGTTGAATCCTGACCACGACCAAATCAATGCCGCACAAGATTTAGCGAATGAGAATGGCGTTTATCACTATTATCAACAGCTAATCAAGCTTCGCCATGAGGAACCACTGGTGACCAGCGGGGTCTTTGAATTGTTGGCGCCAGATGACCCTGATTTATTTATTTATCTACGGAAGGGTGAAGGCGAAACGCTGTTTGTGGCAGGGAATTTCACTGCAACACCAAAGACTTGGACAGTACCTGAGGCCTTGCGGAATCAGGCAGCCACAGTTTTACTGGCTAACACGACTATTGATTCAGCCTTAGGCCAAACGCTCACGCTACCACCTTATGGGGCGGTAGTGTATAAGCTTCAGTATTAATCCCCAATAAAAAAGAAGTTGTGCCATGACCCCCATGGGGATCATGGCACAACTTCTTTTTGTATCAGCCTTGGAGCCACACACCTAATGCGAACAGCAGGGTGTAACCGACGAAGAAGAGGGAGCCACTTTTGATGACGCCCATGTAAGTTTTTTGCTTGTCGGGGTTCTTAAAGAATGGCTGCATGCCCGGCCACATCGCGATCAGAATGAGACTACTCAAAGCTGTCAGCCACGGGGCCTTGCCCAGTAAAACATTGACGATTGGCCACAGGGTACCGATAATCACGCCCGCCTTCATAATGTTAAGGGCATTGGCCTTGCCAGTGAAGTACACCAAAGTGTGGCGATGGTTGGCAATGTCCTCGTCTAAATCGGCAATATTATTGGCCAATTGGACACAGAAGAAATTCAAGGTCAGGGGTAAGCACAATAGAAAGGTAATCCCCATGGTGGCCAGAGTGAATGGCGCCCGCCCAGCGATACTGACGTAGACACAGGTCAGTTGAATCAAATAAGCAATGGATAAGGCCACCACGGTCTCGCCGACTGGTGTGGCATTAATCGGGAACTTGCCTGCGGTGTAGAAGATGCCGATGATATAGCCAATTGCGCCAAAAATCAGCACTGGCCAACCGGTGTTCAGCCATAAGAAGATGCCAGGGATGGCTGAGAGTATGTAAAGGCTTGTGGCCAGCCAACCGACGCGTTTGAGCGGTAGTGACAAGCGGCCAATCGGATTCACTTCTTTGGCGTAATGCTCACGATCATGGGCGTGGACGTAGTCGAAATAGTTGTCCGACACGTTCACCGCTAAATCAAAAATAAAGACATCAAGCAGACACAACAGCACGTTTTCGATATTGAAAGTCCCGTACACAAGTTGTGCAATTGCACTCCCTAGAATGAACCAGATGACATTCAAAGGGGCGGTATAAATTTCAGTCAGTTCCACAAAAACTGGCCAAGTGAGCCATTTTGATTGGGTCATTTTCTCTCCTCCGTTGTAAACCTAAATCTGTTCTTCACAATACCGGCAAACGGCATTGGGCGCAACGCTAAACGCTCAAAAAGCGATTAATAATTTCTAGATGGTGCATCAGCTGCAACTTGCGCAGAACGCCCATCCCAGGGAAATGTTGATCGTCAGCCAGATCAATTAACGTCCGCAGGCCAAAACTGTCCGCTTGCGGTTTGCTGGTCAGCCATGGCGTCAACTGACTGGCAGCTTCAAGAAACTTGGCTTGGGGATTGGCGTAGTCATCATTGTTCACCGAAACAAAATGATGTAGGCGTAAGTGACCATGTTCTGGATAGACCAAGTGCAATGCCAGGGCACGTTGGGGATAGCCTTGTTCACTGTAATGGCCGCTCGTTAAGGGATAGTCACTGAACCCCAGCCCAGGTAATTGGTCAGGACCAAATTGATAGAATTCGTCTTGAACTAAGCGATAATCTTCTGTGTGGCCCCAGATGGTGAAGCGGTCAGTCAGAAAGACGGCCTTTGATAAGGCCAATTGCCGGGTGACGGCCGTATTGGGCACGATTTTGATGCCTGACTGTCGCCGTAATAGTTGGGCTTGGGCGACGGTCTGGGCGATGATCACTTGGGCATGGTTATCGGGTTCAAAATAGCGAGCTGAAAGGAGTGGTGGTTGTAGCTTAATCGCATGGATCGGCTGTTCTAATAAACCGTAATTCCCTACTTGGGGATTGGTGACGACCGCCAGCGGTAAGTGGCTTTTGACAAAGGCATCGCCTAGCTTAGTTAAACCGGGGCTGTCTTTGACAGGTTCGACAATGGGAATGACTTGCGGCGAAATCAGCTGCCGTTGGGCCAATTCCGTCAGTGCCGCGAGGTCGAATTGTTTCCCCCGGATAAATGGGAAATATTTCATTGGCTCAACCTCAGTCTCAGGTTCTCTTCAGTGAGCGCATCAATTTCCGTTTGCAACGCCGCAATGGTGTCGGTCTGTAGCTCCTCACTAAAGCGGTCGAGTAAATTAGCTTCCGGGGTGTAAATATCGTAGTCACTGGTGCGTTGCTTCAGGGCTTGATACAACTGATCAGTACTAAACTGATCAAGGCCTTTTTCGACGCGTTTGGCTTTGACGACTTCGCGATTGAGACTGGCAATAAAACGCAAGGTGAGTGCAGCCTCATCGACTTGTAGGTCTTGGCGTTTAGCGGTTTTGGCAATCGTCAGCATCCCGGGGGCGGTGATGGGTACGGTGCTTGCAGCCAGGGCCTTCTTGTTAAAGGCTTGATAGGTGAAGACCCCGATGCCTGCCGGAATCTCAGCCTTCACTTCTTGATAAAGTTTGGCGGGTAGGACGAAATAATTGTAGTTACCAATAAAACTGAGCTTGGCATGACTATGAAAATCGGCTTTGGTGACTTTGAGCTCAAAGCAGCGCCAGACTGGTTGGTTGGCTTCAGTTTGGAGCACGAGGGTGTCAACGATGCCTTGGTCATCAGGCATGGTGACCTCTTCAACAACATAGCCTCCTTGTTCCTGCCAGTATTGATACAATGTTTTTTCTAAATCGAGGGTGAGCTTGGTTTTCATCCGTGATCCTCCCAGAAATGTCGCAGCTGTTCAGCAAGTTGGCTCGTCGAGCGGCTGATGGTCAGCCCTTGCCAATGATTAGGGAAAAGGGCGCGGTAGCGGGGGGTGGCAAAGCGTTGATCTAACAATAGGATGACGCCACAATCGTGTTCCCCGCGGATGACTCGGCCGGCGGCTTGAAGCACGTTGTTTAAGCCAGGTAATTGATAAGCATAGGCAAATCCTTGTCCGTTTTGGGCGTCATAATACGCTTTAAGACGATCGGTTTCACTGTTGAGTCCGGGTAGGCCAACCGAAATAATGGCTACGCCAATCAGGCGGGTCCCCTTGAGATCGATGCCTTCTGAGAAGATGCCGCCCAGGACGGCAAAACCAATCGTCTGACTGTCAGCGCTGAACTGAGCAAGGAAGTCTTTGCGCGCGGCTTCATCCATCTGGCCGGCTTGAACGACCAGGTCTGCGGTAGGATGAGCGGCCGCAAACGCCGTATACACTTGCTCTAAGTATTGGTAAGACGGGAAAAAGAACAGATAGTTGCCAGGCTTGGCAGCAATCAGTGTTTCCAGACTCGCCACAATGGTTGGCAGGTTGGCCGCCCGCTGTTGGTAGGTCGTTTGAATGTTACTGGTGGCAATTAACTTGAGATTGCGCTGGTCAAAGGGTGAAGGTAATTGGTAGGCGAGACTGTTGTCGAGTCCACCGAGAATCTCTTGATAGTAATGAATCGGTGATAGCGTGGCTGAGAAGAGCACGGCCCCACGCCCCAATGCCAAAGATTGATCAATGAAATTACTGGGGTCTAAACACAGTGCTTTGACCATCACACCATGGTCATTTGCAATCCGGGTTTCATAAGCATCGTTATAGAAATCATTAATGCGTAAGAATTGGTTGGCAGCAAAATAAACGGGCAACACAATTTCAGTAATGGGTTGTAACTCAGGAGCGGGATCACTGCCCAGCCAATCATGAATCGTTTGGCTAAATTGATTCAGTCGCGTCACTAAGCCGTCAGCGGAATCTTTTTGATAATGTTCGTGTAGCTTTTGGTTGCTAAGGGCTTCACTCAAGAGGTCAAACTCGTCCAGCACACGATTAATGCGCCGCCGCAAGCTGGTGAAAATTTTCCCTTTATGGCCCTTGAGTGCGTCTTTTAGGGAGACAAATTGACCATCTTCAATTGAAGCCGAATACATACTGCGTGCACGGGAAATCAGGTTGTGGGCTTCGTCAACGAGGAAGAAGTTCCCCGGATCTGGTTCACTAAAGAATCGTTGAAGGAACACTGTGGGGTCAAAGAGATAATTGTAATCGCAAATCACCACATCACAAAAAAGACTCGCATCGAGACTGAACTCGAACGGGTCGAGAGTATGTTTCTGGGCGTAAGTTTCAATGACGCCGCGGGTTAACTGATTCTCATGAGCAAACATATCTTTCAAAGCCGGTTTCAAGCGGTCATAGTATCCGAGCATGTAAGGATTTAAACTGGGGTCATCCGGCTCATCATCAAAGGTGATGACGTCCTTAGCGGTGAGGGTGATGCTTTTGGCGACCAGGCCGTTGGCGGCTAACAGTGCCATCCCATCCTCTGCCACTCGGCGGGTGCTCTGCTTAGCTGTTAGGTAGAAGAGCCGTTCAATCAGGCCCTCACCCATTGCCTTAATAGCTGGGAACAGAGTCGAGATGGTTTTGCCTGTTCCAGTGGGAGCCTCAACAAACAGTCGGGTCTGGGCGTAGATGGTCTTGTAGACGGCCGCAGCCATTTCGCGTTGACCGGTTCGAAATTCTGGGAAAGGAAAAGCCAAGGTCTTGGCACTTTGATTCCGGGCGTCAACAATGGCTTGACGCATATCAAGCCAATCCTTGAAAGCGGCAATTAAGTCTTCAAAATACAGACTCAACTCCGCCCGAGTTTTTGTTTCAGTGAACCGGCTGACTTGATCGGTGCTGGTTTGATAATAAATTAAATCCAGTTGCACCTGGTCAAGATCCCGACTTTCGCAAAGAAACAGGCCGTATAAGTATAATTGCGACCAGTAGCGGTCCTTGGTATTTTGAGTCACATCAGCAAAGTTGCGCGCTGAGGTTTTGATTTCTTCAATGGTCACGCCCGATTCATCAGTGAGAACACCGTCTGCGCGGCCATTAATTAAGTAGGTGGTGGCATTAATTGTCATGGGGTGCTCCAAATAGACTTCTTTCTCGAAGTCGCTTTCAGTATGGGCGGCCTGCAACTGGCGGTGAATTTTGCTGCCAAGCATAGCCGTGTTATTTGAAGCGGTGGTAACGGGATTCAAGTCACCAGTGCGCACAGTCAATTCGACCAGCTCACGCACCCCAATCTTTGTTTCTGCCATAATGCCCTCCGTTGGTCTCATTATAGAACAAACTTTCGGGGGTGAAAATGGTCGATACGACGACGGGAAGTTCTTGCCGACATGCTCGCCTTGAAAGTTTGTGCGATGGTACGCTATGATGGCTATATTACAAGGAAAAGGGACGATTTCATGGAAATCAATGTACAAACTTACCAGAACGCAATTGCAGAAGGTAATTATGAGCAAGTACAAAAGACTGTCGATCCAATGGACCTCAAAGAACAAGGCCTCGCACAATTCATGGCCAGTCTCTATGAAAGTGTTCAAGCTGCCACGCAAAAGAACCAACTCATTCAAGCCACACTTGAGGTGACCTATAAAGAACCAGTCCTAGTGAGCCTGGAAACCAGTGTGATTAATCTTCCTATGGCAGACTACAAGAAAATCAACAACTTCTTGGAAGTCGAAGAAATTGTGCCGGTGAATTTGTACTTAGTGATCACCTCTCAGTGGGTGAATGTCTCGGGCTTGCGCATCGATAAAATGACAGACGTGGCCAGTTATTTGGCTGACTTTACGGTCAAAAATGCGGAAATCAACGATGCAATTTATGAGAAACTCGACTTCATTGAAGCCGAGATGAGTAAGCCACAACCGGTGGCTAAAGAAGTGCCCGCCAATAAGCGCAAACCAGCAACCAAGCGAACGACGACTAAGACGGCAGCAGCCAAGAAGCCGGCCGCTAAGACCACTCGCAAAAAGGCGCCTGCAAAGAAGACTGCCACGAAGAAACCGGCGGCCAAGAAGTAATGAAACGGCGTTGGAAATGGCTGATTGGCATCGTGACGGTGTTGCTCGTCTTAACCGCCAGTCTTGGACTTTGGTGGCATCAGCGGTTGCGCGTGTATGCGAACTTCCAGGTACCACAAGCCCGTGTGGCCACGGTCTTTATTCCAGGCTACGGGGGCAATTGGACCTCGTTTGGTCCGATGATGGCCCGCTACACCCGCTATGGGATTGCAACTGAACGTTACCAGGTGCAGGTCCACGAACACTCCGAAACCTTCAAGACCCTAGGGCCGGCTTCTGGGACGAACCCGCTCATCAATGTCTTATTTGATGACGCGAAGAATCCCCCTAAAGAAGCCAAGCAGTTGGCACGCTTAATGCAAAGTTTAAAAAAGCGTCATTTCTCACAAGTCTATCTGGTGGGACACTCCAGCGGTGGTAACATCATTTATGATTACTTGACGAAATACCGCAAATCGACGGATCCTAAAGTGTTGAAATTTGCCAGTCTGGCCTCAGATTATCCTGGGGAGACAACGATGAATCGCTTGCCCAAAGATTTGCATGTATTGAATCTAGGCGGTCAGGTCTGGAATTTTGATAGTGATTGGGCGGTTAATCTCACATCACTCAAACACTTCACGACTCAGGTCAAACCATATGTGGCCTCAGTGAAGACGGTTATTATTCATGGGAGCCCTCTAGACAGCTATCATATTATGCTGCATCAAAATCCGGATGTGGATCGCATACTAGCCAAGTTTCTCTTTACCACAACGGAGCAGAAAGGGTGGACAAATTGGTACAACAATTATTGATTTTGGCTTTTACCGGGTTAGCCGCCGGCATTTTGGGCGCCCTCTTGGGCTTAGGCGGGGGCATCATTATTACGCCAGTCCTTACCTTATTGATGGGTTTACCCATTCAATATGCGATTGGCGCCAGTGTGATTGCAGTCATTGCCACGAGTTCTGGGGCGACGATTGCCTATTTGAAAGACGATATGTTGAATTTACGGGTCGCGATGTTTCTTGAAATTGCCACCACGGTCGGGGCCATATTAGGCGCGGTCGTGACGGGCTTAGTCAACAGCAGTGTGTTGTACTTCTTATTCGGTGCCTTGCTATTATTCTCGGTGTACAACATGATTCGTAAAATGATGTCTAAGGGCGAAAAGTTAGTGAGTGTCAATGATGACAGCTACGCCCAAAAACTGCGCTTAAATGGGTCGTATTACGATAAAGCCACCAAGCAACATGTTGATTACTCAGTGACCAACGTGCCCGGTGGCTTTGCCATGATGTTCGGGGCTGGGTTGGCTTCAGGATTGTTGGGTATTGGGAGCGGGGCCTTCAAGGTCTTGGCCATGGATACCATCATGAAAATGCCCCTCAAGCCATCGACGGCCACCAGTAATTTGATGATGGGTGTTACGGCCGCTGCCAGTGCCACGGTCTACTTCTTCAATGGCGCCATTCAACCACAAATTGCCGCCCCTTTGGCCATGGGCATTCTGGTTGGCGCCACCATTGGCTCCCGGATTATGCAATATTTACCGACGAAAGTTTTACGGTGGATTTTTATCCCGGTGATTGGCTACATGGGCTTGCAGATGTTGCTTAAAGGAATTGGGGTGAACATCTAATGGATCAATCAACACGTGAAGAAACAGAGAAGATTGAACTGGTCATTGGCAAGCTCCTACGCGTTGGGGTAATCATTTCTGCCACCGTGATTCTGATTGGGATGGCAATGTTCATTATTTCTGGCCACAGCGGCTATGCTGGTGCCAGTCATCCGACCACACCATCGGCCATTCTCAGTGGCGTGGTCGCATTGAAGCCATATGCCATTATGATGCTCGGCCTGTTCTTATTGATTTTGACGCCCGTATTACGCGTGGTGGTCTCAATCTACGCTTTCTTTAAAGAAAAGGATTTCTTGTACACAGCGATTACCACTGTTGTTTTAGTTATCCTCGTCATTGCAATGTTTATTGGTTACGCCGGCTAATAGCGATTCGAATTTAGCCAATTGGCATGACATGGCTGTGCTCTCCAGATTGGGAGCACGGCTTTTTTTATGTTGACAAATATATCTAAAAGATATACGTTACTTATATCTTTTAGATATGGGACGGGGACGAAAATAATGATGAATGAATTAAACGTTTTGAGTGAGCTGATGGAATCACCTAAGAATGGTTATCAGCTTCAAAAGGCATTGCAAATGCCAGTTGGCCCGTATCGGAAGGTCAGCTTCGGCGTGATTTATCCGTTACTCGATCGCTTAGCTAAAGCCGGCGCTATCGAGCTGAAAGCTAGTGGGGACGGAAAAATTGCGACGATTACACCGGCCGGCCGCGAACGGTTTATGGCTTTGATGGCGGATCCAATTCCCAAAGGGGCACACACAGACGATATTTACCGGATAAAGCTTGATGCGATGCAACATTTGCCACTGTCTGACCAATTTGACTTACTGACAATGTATCGGGCTGAACAAGACCGGGTCATTGCGCATAGCCAAGAAAATATTGACCGACTGAACGCGGTAGCCAAAATCGATCACTGGTATGCCGCACAACGGATTCGACTGCATATCGTTCAAGCACAAGCAACACTCGAATGGATTAGTGACTTTCAAACGCGCCTAGAGAAGGGGGAAGTCCCACATGCCTAAATCAATCAAAATCGCCTTATTAATGGCAGCCAGTCTCTTTATGGAAATTCTAGATGGCACTATTGTGACGACCGCGCTTCCTAAGATTGCCCAAACCTTTGGTGAAACGAACGCCACAGTTGCCTTGTTGGTTAGCGTCTATTTGATTACAGTCGCGGTCTTCATTCCTCTGAGCGGTTGGTTAGCCAGGCGCTTTGGCCAACGCCGCATCTGGTTGACCGCTGTGCTGCTCTTTACTGCCAGTTCGCTGGGTAGCGCCTTGGCTCCCAATTTTGTGGTATTGCTAGGTATGCGCATGCTTCAAGGTTTAGCAGGTTCCTTAATGACGCCCACGGCGCGTTTAATTGTCCTTGAGAAAACCGCGCCCAAAGATTTGCTCAAAATGATGAGTTATCTCATTTGGCCAGCTTTGATTGCGCCAGCTATTGCGCCCGTTGTTGGGGGCGCATTGGCCACCTATGCGAGTTGGCACTGGATTTTCTTAATCAACGTACCAATTGGGTTGATGAGTTGGATTATTGGTCTTCGGCTACTGACGCCTGACCAACCAGCGCCTCGCACGAGTTTTGATTTGCTAGGTTTTATCGAAATTGCTGCTGCCTCGCTGCTGTTGCTGATTAGCGCCGACAGCGCTTCTCAGGCCCATCCGAATTGGTGGCTGAGTTTGGCTTTGTTCATCCTTGGCTTGGCTACAACTGCCTTAGTCGCTTACCATCTCACGCACGCACGGGCACCATTATTCGCTGTCAGCGCGCTTAAAATTCCATCGTTTCGGATTTCTCAGACTGGCGGTTCAATCTTATGGCTATCGGTCGGTTCACTGCCCTATCTGTTGACGGTGTATTTGCAAACCGTCCTGCATTGGTCGGCTTTAGCCGCTGGGTCGCTGGTTATTTTTATCTTTATCGGGAATATTGGCATCAAGCCATTTACAACGGCTTTGATCGAACGCCTGGGTTACCGGAATGCGATTATACTGGCGCTGGCACTAATTCTGGCCAGTGGCTTGGGGCTGGGATTAATGCAAGCCACGATGCCTGCTGCCTGGATTGCAGCTTTGGCGACTGTTTCTGGGGTGGGGCGCTCCTTAGCACTGACGGCGTACAATGGCGTCAGTTTAACTGAAGTTGCGTTTGAAGAACGCAACAGTGCCAATACCCTTAGCGCTGTCACCCAAACGTTGGCGCAGGGAATTGGGGTCGCCGTCGTCACCTTAGTGGTGTCATTAGCCGGAATATTTATGCCGGTTAACGCCGCTTACCAGGTAGGCTTTGCTTTTCTAGCAGTCCTTATGCTGGCTCCGATCATTGAGGTGTGGGCATTGCCTAAGACCTTGGGGGAACAAGGCTTGCATCGCTAGCTCAACGGAGACTGATTTGCAGTAAACAAAAAAGACCGTGAGCTCACGGTCTTTTTTTTGGCTTTATTGTTAGCCATGATGGCTGATTGGTTGTGCGAGTGCCTGACTAAGGGCTGAGCCCAGGGCAGCCACCCCGTGCTCGATGTCTTCTACAGAAACATTCGTGAAATTCAAGCGGGCGCCATTGATTACGCTTTTTGACGCAAAGAGATTCTTTGATGGGACAAAGGAGACTTTCGCCTCAGGGAGCAATGACTCAAGCATGAATTTTTCGGTGTCGAAGCCTTCTGGCAGTGTCAGCCAAAGGAAGAAGCCACCTTCTGGATTGTTAAAATGTGCCGCCTTGGGCATATATTGCGTCAAAGCTTGCACCATGGCGTCTTTTTTGACGGCATAGCTGGTTTTCAAGGTGTCCAAATGAGCATCCAGGCTGTTATGCGTCAAGTAATCGTCAACTGCAACCGCGACTAAATGACTCGATTCAACATCGGCCCCCGCCTTGAGCGCAGTGATTGCTTTGAGAAGCGCAGGCGTTGCGACAAGCCAACCTAAACGCAGGCTGGGCGCCAGGATTTTGCTGAAACTGCCCAAGTAGATAACGCGCCCTTCGGTATCGAACGCTTTGACAGGCGGAATCCGTTCGCCGCTATAACGCAAGTCGCGATAAGGTGCGTCTTCAAGAATAATGAAATCAAATTGGTTTGCTAATTGCACCAAGGCTTGGCGTTTCTCAACGGACATGACCGTTCCAGTAGGATTGTGGAAATCGGGAATGGTGTAGAGAAACTTGATCTCATGTTTGAGTAAGACTTTCTTCAACGAGGTTAAATCGAGGCCATCAGATTGAACTGGGACTTCGTAGTACGTTGGTTCATAGGCGTCAAAGGCAGCTAAACCGCCAATGTAAGTTGGCCCTTCAACGACGACCCCATCACCCTTATTCAACAAGAGTCTAGCAGTGAGATCCAAACCTTGTTGTGCGCCCTGGGTCAGCAGAATATCGTCTGCTGTCAGGGATAAACCGTCTAAACGGTTGAGGCGAGCGGCAATTTTTTGCCGGAGCGGCGTGTAACCAGTCGTGGTGCCATATTGGAGTAATGTCCCTTGGTCAGCGGCAAAACTAGCGTTAAAGGCAGCCTGCATGGCTTTGGTAGGGAATAATTGCCCGTCTGGGTAGCCACCGGCAAAGGAGATGACGTCGGCACTAGTCGCAGCAAAGAGCGCATCCAGGCCAGACTCGCTGGTTTTAATTGTCCGATTCGCAAGTTTCATTTAAAGAACTCCTTCCGTTTGCTGATAAGAACAGTGTATGCCTTTTACCGAATCAAGTAAAACTCAACTTATTCATAGCAAAGTGAATTGAATTCATGCTAGAATCGAGGCAATAAACGTGACAAGGGAGGAACCAAACAGTTATGGCTAATTTCAGTTACCAAGTTTTCGCTGAGGTCGTTGCTCAGCGGACATTTGCCCAAGCGGCGCAAACACTCAACGTAACGCCTAGTGCGGTCAGTCATAGCATTAGCCAGCTCGAAAATGATTTGGGGTTTCCGCTGTTTATCCGTAACCGGACTGGGGTGGAGCTAACCCCAGACGGGCAAACCATTCTGCCAATCATTCAAGCAATCTTGAATACCGAAGATCGGTTGCGCCAGGAAGCCGATAAAATTACCGGCCTCAATGCCGGCCGCATTCGTTTGGGGGCTTTCTCTTCAGTTTCCACTAACTGGCTGCCAACGATTATCCAGCAGTTCAAACATCTCTATCCTAATGTAGACGTCGAAGTGATGCAGGCAGGCTTTAACGAGATTGTGGAACAAGTACGCGTCGGCAGTATCGACATCGGTTTCTCACTGTTGCCGGTAGCCGATAACTTAATTGTTGAGCCCTTGATTGAGGACCCGATTTATTGTGTGACGCCGCTGACGTTTCAGCCGCAGAATCAGCACAGTATCACTGATGTCGATATTGGGCGCCGCCGCTTCATTCTTCAAAAGACCGACTATGATCGCGATACTAAAGGTGCCTTGGACCGGTATCATGTGTCTGAGAACTCGCTCAGTTATTCGCTGGATGACCAGTCGATTCTATCAATGGTGGAATCCGGGTTAGGACTGGGGATTCTGCCAGAATTGGCGCTCCAAAAGCTCGTTGGTTCGGTGAACACTTTTCCATTCAGCGAACCGTTTCAGCGGACCTTGTGTATGGTATTAAACCCCACAACAGAAAAATCACCGTCGGTCGCAGGGATGCGGACGGTGATTCAGGCGTATTTATCAGCGCGCTATGGCAGCCGCTATTTACATCAAGCTTAATTGGTAAAACTTTGGCGGACTTGATTGAGCAAACTGAGATACTCAGTGCCACTGCGTAACCAGTGAATTTGTTCAGGCTCAAGCACGTGGGTTCGGGGCTGATCCAGGGTTTCAATTGTGACTTCATTCGCCACTAAGGCGTGTTGTTTGGGACTAAGGCTAACGAGTTGCTGTTGATGTGCCAAACCAAGTTCAATCAAATTCTGAGTTTTGACGGCCAGTTGTAGCCAGGCATTAAGATTCTTGGCTGGGGCTTTGAGCTGCAGCGGGTCAAAGGCAGGATGGTGCTTGCGGTTCAGGTCAATAAACGCGCTGCGCAATGCGAGTTCAGGTGTCTCGCTATCGACTCCATTGACGGTGTCTGGTGCTAACCACAGCCAGCCATCTGGGTGCCCAGTGGCATTGATGCAAATCAGCAAGACATTCTCGGAATCTAAGGCCCGGATATAACCGGTAGCTTTTAGTTGTGTACTTGTGATGGTCACAAGCTGTTGGCGGCGTTTTAAGGTAGCCAGCTCATTCATGATTATTTTCTCCCAAATGGTCCATTGTGTGATTCAGGGCTTCATCGACGCGATTATTAGCCGCATCGTTGGCGTGGCCTTTCACTTTGTGGAAATGAATCGAATCAAAGCGTGCCACTTGTTCAAGCAAGGCCTGCCATAACTCGACATTAATAACCGGCTTACCTTGTTTACGCCAGTTGTTGGCTTGCCATTTCTTCCACCATTCTTGTTGCATGGTATTAATGACATAGGCGGAGTCAGAATAGACATCAACGGGCAAGTCAGTCCGCTTAATCGCCTTGAGGCCTTGGATGACTGCCATAATTTCCATATAGTTATTGGTTTTGCCAAGCGCGCCGTCTGTGAGCAACTTCTCGTGGCCTTCATATGTCAGGAGCGCCGCCCACGCACTTTTGTCGGTTGGTCGAACGGAGCCACCAGCGACATTGCCGGTATTGCGGTTGCCGCCGTCGGTATAGAGTGTAATTCCAGTCATGACATGTCCTCACTTTCCAACTTACCATTTTAGGCAAAATGATGGTGCTTGGCTAGATATTTGGTACAATCGACAGTAAATAATTCAGAATTCAAGAGGAAAAAATGACCCCATATCTCATTGCACTTGATTTAGATGGTACCACCTTGAATCAAGATGGACAGCTTAGTCCGCGAAATATCAACGTTTTACGAGCGGCTCAGGAGGCAGGCCACGCCGTTGTCATTGCAACTGGGCGACCAGATGCTATCTCAGAGAATTTTTATGAACAAATTGGCTTGACCAGCCCCCTAATCAATTTCAATGGGGCGCTCATTCATAAGCCACATCAATATTGGCCTGGTGAGCGGGCATTGACGCTGCCTGTCACGACGGCCTTGGCACTCCAACAGCTCAAAACCACGCTGCCAATCAGTTTAATGGTCGCAGAAGGCAAGCAGCTTTTACTCGCTGATCACCCCTATACGGATATGCCATTTCTGGCTGATCAGCCAGCGCCCACACAATTATTCGATGCCCAAGGGCTTACCCAGGCGCCCATTTCAGTGACCATGTTCATTGATGAAGCCCAGTTACCTGTCCTGACCGATGCTGTCGCCACGGATTTTCCGCAACTGGAAGCCAAAACTTGGGGCGCTTGGAGTGGCGAATACGCGGCCTTAGAAGTGACAGCGGGTAATGCCTCAAAGTCCAACGCCTTAGCATATGTCGGACAACAGTTGGGGTTTGAACCGGCCCAAATGGTGGCTTTTGGTGATGACTTGAATGACGCAGATATGCTGAAATTTGCTGGGCGTGGGGTTGCTATGGCAAATGCTAAGCCAGAGATTCTAGCGCTGGCAGATGATGTGACGACAGAAACCAATGCAGAAGATGGCGTCGGGCGCTACTTAGAGCGATTTTTGAAGTTATAAGAGGAGGAAGTACTCATGGTCGAATTGTATCTCGTCCGCCACGGGCAGACAATTTATAATGTGGAAAAGCGGGTCCAAGGCTATGCGGACTCAGATTTGACCCCAACGGGTTTGGCAGATGCCAAAGCGTTAGGCCGAGGTTTAGCAGCGGCGGGTATTGTCATCGAACAAGCTTTTGCCAGTGATCGGAAACGGGCCATCGTGACCGCACAGACCGCTTTGAGTGCCGCGCAGCAAGATTTGAATGTGAACGTGAATGTCGCCCTGCGTGAAATGGACTATGGGAAATTTGAAGGGTGGCAGACGGATGATTTTGCTAAAGCCGCGTTTGATTTACCGAGTTTTGATGAGGCCATGGCCCAAGGCGTGATTGATTTGGATTCCATCGCCGGTCGAGCTTTTGCGTTGAACGAGGCCGAACCGATCAATTATGCTGAGAATGCTCAGATGGCCGTGACCCGATTCGGTGGGGCATTATCAGCCTTGGCGCATCGGGCAGACGAGTTGCAAGAAGAGCGGTTGCTGGTGGTCACGCACGGCACAATTATTCTGATGTGGTTGGCTGCCATTGGCTTTGACGTGAAAGGCGTGCGGGGGTTGAGTAATGCCAGTGTCACCCAGGTGCATGTCGCTGATAATCAGTTTAGTGTCAAAAGCTTCAATGATCTGGCTTATGTTGAAGCGGGGCGCAAACTGCCCGAGTCTGATTAGTACCAATCGATACAACGGCAAGGTACAATGAATCCAAAATCGTAAGGGAGCTCATATCATGGCAGATATTTTGATTAGTACCACTGAGAATATTCCTGGTAAAACCTATACCGTCATCGGGGAAGTCTTTGGCTTAACGACTCAGTCCAAGAATGTGGTTAGTGACATTGGCGCCAGCTTAAAGAATTTGGTTGGTGGCGAAATTAAGGCCTATACTAACATGTTGCTGGAATCTCGCGAAACCGCGATTCAACGACTGAAGGATGAAGCCGCCAGCAAGGGGGCGGATGCCGTTGTGATGATGCGCTTTGATTCTGGTTCCATCGGTTCGGATATGCAATCAGTTGTCGCATACGGGACGGCCGTCAAGTTCGACTAACAAAAGACGGGCTAATTCTTATTCTCAGTTTTTTGGCACGTGATTAGGTTACATTGTAGAGATATTAAAAAGAGCTGGTGACAAAAGAAATTTTTGTCACCAGCTCTTTTTTGGTTTAGTCACCCAGCATTTTACTGTTGCGCCAGAAAATTGTCCAAATAATGGCGAGCAGAACACCGGGTAATAAAATAGCAAAATGCCCGAGGTGCAGGACTGTAAAGCCCATCGCCCCTGCCCCAATGACGAAACTCACAATGATGGTCGCAATGTCGGCTGCCTTTTGAAGGGCAGGTTGACTGTGATGGAAAATTCCATCATAAAGGCCCTCAGCGACCGTTCGTAAATTACCTGTCATCATCAGTGAAGTAAACGGTCCACCCTTAAGTTTGCGAAATTCTTGCAGTTGGGCGGCCGCAGCCATTGAAATTAACGCGCTCACGGGAATGTCAGGCAGTGAGGGTGACAGAATTGCGACTGTGATAATCAACACCAGTTCCCACACTAGAATCATTTGTTGTTGCAATAATGGCCGTTTGTAACGTTTGACCTGGTGTTGAATCAAGCGCGCAATCATGGTGCCGACAACGAAAGCTAGGATTGGGACGACAAAGCGCCAAACCAGATTAAATTGGCCTTGTCCCAGATGGGCCCCAAGCAGAATCAGATTCCCTGTTTGAAGACCAGCGAAGACCCCACCGTGTAGGAGATAGGTGAAGGCATCAAACCCGCCTGCAGCGGCTGCCAGCAGACTACCAATCACGAGTCGTTCATTGATTGGGACAGTTTTTGTTTCCACAATAGATTGCCTCCTTGTTTCGTGAATACAAGCAATGGTACCACCAAATTCTGGTGACAACAATTTCAAACCCCGCCTGGAGCCGGCTTTTCAAGCGACAAATCAAGTCAAAAACCAAGTAAAAAAAAGATTGCATGCTATACTAATCTCTAAATAGAGGGGGCATCACAATGGAAGCAAAAGCTATGACGACACCGGCGCTCATCGGCGAGTTTATTTTGTCGATTTTTATTAATGCGCTGGGGAATGCACTGACGGTCAGTTTGAATTTGGGTAGTGCGTTTTGGACCGCGTCAGCTGCGAATATGTCGCATGCGTTGCCGATTAGTTTAGGGAATATGCTGGTGCTTAATGGCCTATTTATCATTATTCTCAATGCCATCTTGTTACACAAAATTGAATGGCGGCGGATTGCCGGCAACTTATTGTTTATGATCCCGTTCTCTTATCTGATTGGCTGGTTTGATCAATTGATGTTGTTGACACCACTGAACCATTTAAATCTCATTGTCCGCATCCTGTTGGATTTCGTCGGCGTCGCGTTTATCGGGACGGGGATTTCCATTTACCAACGGATCAATGTGATGTTGCACCCAGCAGATGACCTCATGCAGATTCTGCGATTTGATTATTTTCATGGCAATGCGACAGCGGCACAGATTACCTCATTTATGCCGCCATTGATTGCCATCGCGATTACGTTCTTCTTCACCCACCAAATTTATGCCGTGAACATTGGCACCATCTTTGCACTGCTCTTCCAAGGTGCCATTGTGGCCTGGGCGGATAAGCATATCATTCCATCACTCACGCACCGCAACTTATCTCGGGGGGAACACTAAATGACAAAACCCAAACTTAATGGCCGTCAACTCTTCTTCATTGGTTCAATGCTGTTTGGCCTATTCTTTGGGGCAGGTAACTTAATCTTTCCAGTTTTTCTCGGTCAAGAAGCCGGGACAAATCTTTGGCCAGCACTACTTGGATTTTTGATTTCTGGGGTTGGCCTGCCACTTCTGGGCGTCATTGCGATTGGCGTCAGCCATACCGATGGCGTGTTCCAATTAGCCAAGAAAGTCGCGCCTTGGTACGGCTATTTCTTTACGATTGTCTTGTATCTGTGCTTGGGACCGCTGTTTGCGACGCCTCGGCTGGCGACGATTTCGTATGAAATTGGGGTTCAACCGTTCATTGGTAAACAAACCCAGCCCGCGCTGTTCATTTATGCCTTGTTGTTCTTCGGTGTGGCGTGGTGGTTCTCCCGTAAACCAAGCAAGATTATGGATTATGTTGGCAAGTTTTTGACGCCGGCTTTCTTGATCGCACTGGGAGCGCTATTGATTATGGCGTTGGTTAAACCACTGGGACATGGTCAAGCGGCGCATGGCGTTTACGCAACAGCACCATTGGTTAACGGCTTTACCGCTGGTTACTTCACGATGGATGCTTTAGCAGCCTTAGCCTTCGGCATCATCGTCGTGAATGCCATTAAACAACTGGGGGTGACTCAACCTGGCCAAATTGCCCGAGACACCGTGAAATCAGGTGCCATCGCCATTGTCATTATGGCCATTTTGTATGGCTTACTGGCGTTGTTGGGGCGCAACGCCCTGGGTCCTTTTGCTCGGGCAACTAATGGTGGGCCAATCCTGGCTAATGTTGCCTCGGCGTATTTCGGCGAGTTTGGCCAAGTGCTTCTAGCCATTATTGTGGTGTTGGCCTGTTTGAAAACGGCCATTGGTTTAATCACGGCGTTCGGCGATACTATGACAGAATTGTTTCCGCGCTTACCGTATCAAGGGGTTGTCTTAGTGGCTAGCGTATTACCCGTGATCATTGCTAATGTTGGACTCGACCAATTGCTGCTGTTTTCAACGCCGATGTTGTACTTCTTATACCCGCTCGCGATTACTTTGATTCTGCTTGGGCTCCTATCACCAATCATTGGCCAGTCTCGCTGGCTGATGGGAGCCGTCACTTATTTGACGGTACCGGCAGCATTCCTTGACGCTCTGCAATCCTTACCCACCAATTTACATACTGGTTGGGTGGGCCAGGTTTTGGCAGTCGGCCGCTATCTGCCGGGGTTTGATGTTGGATTGGGATGGAGTTTGCCAGCGGTATTGGGATTGGTGATTGGGTTGATTCTCGCCCGCGTATTTGATCGCCGTTTTGCTCAATAAGTTAAAAAATCAGCGCTCCCCATGGGGAGCGCTGATTTGTTGTGATAATAGCAGGTTACTTTTCTTTTTCTTCAGCGAGTTCGGCTAAAGTTTGACCTGAACCGCCGCCAAGGTTTTGGTCCATGCCTTTGAAGTTCACAATAATTTTTTCGTTAAGTTCGGCCACATTGGGTTTGTCGATGGCTTGGTAATCGGTGATGCTAAGTAAGGCTGAGTTCACATAAGCTTTCTCGATGGTACCAGTAAAGGCTTCAGCCATATCTTCTTGAACATGACAGATGACTGAGTCGCCGAGGTGAAGTTGATCTTTTTCCATGAGCTAGGCCTCCATTCCTTCGTTAATTAATGAGCATATTAAGCTATTTTTTCCCTAAACGCAAGTCTTACTGTATAATAGATTAAAATAGTTACGGGTATTGCTTCTGTTTCCCGTGGTAGCTGAAAGGATTGATAGATATGGCAACGATTAAATCATTAAAAGCAGGCCCACAAGAGACCGCCTTGGAGAATTTCACGAAGTTTTATGTGAAGCACTACATGTCGGATGGCCTTGATGTTCTGGGGCAAATTGATCAAACAGGGCATATTGCTGACATCAATCAATTTCTGCTTGAGAATCGTAGTTTGACAAGTGAAGATCTGTATAACGGGCTTTTAACCAGCCGTCGTGGTAATCTGATTGAATTGATTTCGGCTCTGAAGACGAAATTCAACGATAATGGGATTCCCGACACCCCATGGGAAGACTGGTTCAAACAGACTGTGACCGAGTTACCACAGGGCTTATAAGCGCAAGTAAGAAGGCGACGATGGTCGGTCTTCTTTTTTTTGGAGGGAAATAATGGAACCTTATTTAATTATTAGCGACGTTGATGGCACGCTCTCAATTGATCACAAGCATGTCAGTGCGCCCACAGTCAAAGTCTTACAAACGTTAATCGCTCAAGGCCACCAGTTCTATGTGGCTACGGGGCGCATGTACGTCTTGGCAGAAGATATGGCCAAACAAGTGAGTGACAAAGCTCAAGTCATTGCGTCAAATGGTGCTGTCTATGATTTTGGCGGCGGCCGCATTCACCATTTGCTGGGTGCACCAGCGTTGCAGCAAGTCCTGCAGGTGACGAATCAAACCGGCTTGGCCGCCTTTTATTTCAGTGATGATACGATTTACTACACCCAAGATCCGACGCCTGAAGTCGAAAAAGCGATGTATGCGTTTGCCCCTGACGATGTGACGATTGCGGTTCAGCAGATTCCAGCGGCCGAATTGGTGACTCATGCCGATACCATTACCAATGGCTTCATTCTTGGAATTAATAACCCTGAGGGGCTAGCCAAAACAATGATGCTGCTGGCGGCGGGGAACTTTGTGCACTTGTCGGCGTCAAACCACGATAATATCGAACTGATTCCTAAGCAAGTCGATAAGGCAACTGCAGTGAAAGAGCTGCAAGCCAAAACAGGCATTTCGGCTGCCCACACGATTGTTTTTGGTGATGGGATGAACGATATGGGGATGCTGCAAGAAGCAGGTGTGAGTGTTGCCATGGGCAATGCCGTCGATGCAGTTAAGGATGTCGCGCGCTACCAAACAACCTCAAACCTAGACGATGGGGTCGCAAAGTTTCTGACAGATTACTTCAACCTGTAAGTCTGTTATAGTAGAGAAAACGTTTACCAGGAGGTTGTTTATGTATCAAGCAGCAGCTGATCGTTATAACCAAGTGCCCGTACGTCACGCCGGCAACTCTGGACTCATGTTACCAGTCGTCTCATTAGGCCTATGGCAGCATTATAGTAGCAGCGACCCGTTGGCCGATCGCCGCGATGTGATTTTGAGTGCCTTCGACCACGGGATTTTTCACTTTGATGTGGCCAATCACTATGGTGGCACCGACTTTGGCTCGAGTGAACAATTACTCGGCGAAGTTCTCAAGTCTGAACTGAAAGCTTATCGCGATGAATTGGTCATCAGTACTAAAGTAGGCTATGAAATTCACCCTGGTCCTTATGGGGATGGCACTTCGCGCAAGTCGATTATTCAAGGCTTGGAAGGGTCGTTGCGCCGGCTTAATCTGGACTATGTTGATTTGTATTATGCCCATCGCTTTGATGAAACGGTAGATCTGGAAGAAACCGTCCTTGCCCTTGACCAAGTTGTTAAACAAGGGAAGGCGTTGTACATCGGAATCTCTAATTTCGATACAGCACAAACACAAGCAGCAATCGACTTATTTAAAGATTTGAAGACGCCTTTTGTCGTCAATCAGTCGAGCTACAATATGTTTAACCGCGATGTCGAAACGACTGGTTTACTCGACAGTTTGAAAGCCGATGGCGACGGCCTGATTGCCTATGGCCCATTATCTGAAGGCTTACTGTCTGATCGCTACTTGAATGGGATTCCCGATACCTTCAAGATTCATCCGACCAACACTGGCACCCTGGCGCAAGGCCCAGACGTGGTGGTGCAGAAGTTGAATCAATTGAATGAGATTGCAAAGAAACGCAACCAATCCTTGGCCCAAATGGCCTTAGCTTGGCTACTGCGGGATCCAGTAGTGACTAGTGTCATTATTGGGACGACGTCGGTGGATCATTTGGTGGATAACCTTGATGCTGTGGCTAACTTGAGCTTTAGCGATGATGAACTCAGTGCCATCGAGAAAATTTTGGCTTAATAAAAAAGCAGCAACGAAAGTATCCTTTCGTTGCTGCTTTTTTTATTCAAAGGCGCTGAAGCTTGTGGTCCATTGATTGCCGCCTAAGTTATACCAGAGGGCATGGTTGTGGTAGACCTTCTGGAAGTATTTCCAGTGGGAACCAGCCTTGAGAATCCGCAGGGTTTTGGTACCGCCAATTTCATCAGTCAGCACGGACCCATTGGCCCCGGTCACAAAGACCCCAGTCTTGAAGTTCTGATAAAGAAAAGCCGGAGTGAGTGTTGGCACAACTGTATTAGCCTTCACCCAGAAGTTACCGCCTAAATCATAACGGACATCATTCTTGCCCACTAATTGTTCGCCCAGTACCTTCCAACGCGTATTAGCAGGTAAGACCTTGGAAACTTTACCTTGAGCGGTGTAGGTTTGGACCGCTTTCTTGGCAGGCGTTGCTGCAACCACCTTCAGGTCGACATTAAATGCAGATAAGGATCCTTGAATCTGGTTGTAGCCGGTATTGGCCGCAGATACTGTCGTTGGGGCAATGGCTAATCCACCCAGAATAGCTGCGCCAACGATTAATGCTGATAATTTTTTCATGATAACCCCTCCATTTGAATTCAGCGTAGTGCGCCGCTTGTCAGGTGTCAAGCCAAACGCCAGCACGTTACTCGTTGTTGATTTCACTGGTGGCAGGTTGAAATGCCCGGTGGGTGTATAAACGCCCAATGACTGCCGCAATGATGATCCAAAAGACTGTGATGCCTAAGTCAAAAAAGAGATTGTGGATGAGGCCGCCAGCGACAACGATAATGGCCACGATAATCAAGGCGCCAATCCCGCCAACCAGATTCACCGCCCCGCCTTTAGCATTGTCAGGTGAGAAAGCCTGGGCGAACGGGAGCCGATGGTTAAAGACAAACAAGCCGATGAGCAAAGTACCCGCGTATGTCATCGCTAAGCCCCCAATTGTAGGAATGATGGCTTGGCCGCGCGTTATGACGCTGGCGAAGACGCCCAATACTAAAGTCAATGGGGCTAGCAGTCGGAAGAATAAGGCGGAAACAACACCCCGCGCCAAAATGCCGGGCGCGGCAAACGGGACATAGGTGAAGATTCGCATTGCTAACGGTTGATGAGAGAATTGCAAGTTGAGCACTGCAATTGGCACAGCCATAATCAGAAAATAAGGAATGTACGCGACAAAAGCACTGACCATTGTCCAAGGGGCTTCCCGCATAAAACTGAATAACAACAGCCCGGGGATAATCAAGGCATAGGCGACTTGCGGATAGACGCGGAGTTTGAAATCCCGTTCGACCCCTAAGAGTTGCCAACCCAAAGTGAAAAATGGGGCGTTTTGTTGGCGGGCGAACAATCGGCGCGTAAGTTTGAAATACCACCCTTCATGGCGAGCCTTGTCGCTACTCTGGTCGAGCTTGATGAGGTAGGTTTCAAAATTGGTCGAGAATCGCAGATAAATCAACATTAGAATCACTGGCGCTAAGATGGCCAGGCCAGTCAACGTCAGGGTGAGAGTAGTCAACCCAACGCTTGGCATGATAGTTGGTCCCATAAACCAAAACGGCATGAAGACCAAGTAATACCAGTGAAACGCGCCATCTAAACCGGTGGTTAGGAAACTGTAGTCAGTTTTTGGGAGGAGATTTGGCAACTGGCCAACGACATACATCGCGATGATGATGACAATCTGTAGGATGTTGAGAATGTTCTTGAGCCGCTCACCGTCAAAGAATCGCAAGACCAATAGGTACAAGAATAACGATAGCGACAAGGTGGTCAGTCCGAGAAGCAAAATCCCTAGGGCTGTCATCAAGCCAGTGAGCAGCCCTAGCCGGATTCCCAACACCACCACAGCTGGAAGGCCCATCGCGAAAATTGTCACCGCAAAGTAGATTCCTACCACCGTCAGCCGTGCGTAGTTAATCGTTTTGCGATCGACAGCATGGGTGGAAAAGATGGTCTGGTCGCGAGGATCAAGAATGAGGGTTGAAAATGAGGTCAGCATCGTTAAGAAGAACATGATGAACAGACTATTCATCAAGAGTCCCGCGCTCAGTGGCGCGTTCATGGGGATGAGCATGAAGAAACCCAGCAAAGCGCCGACAATCAGGTAGCCGATGAATAGATTTCGTAGGGGATGGGGGCTTTCTTTCTTGCGCATTCCGCCCAGACTAGATTGACTGCGACCGGCCAATGTCAATTTACTGGCCACCAAAAGCTGATATTGGTTAGGATTGACCACTTGATGGCTGAGCCACGGATTGAGTTTGGTGAGCCAAGTGAGCGCACTTGGCAGTGCCAAGGCTTTAATCGCTGCCATGGGCTGCACCTCCTGCAATCACATCAACGAAGGCACTGGCTTTTTGGCCATGTTCTGAGAAGCCGGTGAGGTCGTTGAACAATTGCTGAAGCGATGTGTCAGAATTCTGGCTGATCGTGGCAAAGTCGCCATCGGCAATGACTTGGCCTTGATTTAATAAGATAATGCGGTCAGAGAGCTTCTGCACCACGTCCATGATATGGCTGGAGTAAAAAATCGTCTTGCCCCGATTCCGCAGTTCTCGCAGAATTTCTTCAATGATGAGCACGGCATTGGCATCGAGCCCATTTAGCGGCTCATCCCAGAAGAGAATATCCGGATTATGCAGCAGGCTGGCAATGATGAGAACCTGCTGGCGCATCCCCTTGGAATAGGAGACGATACGCTGATCAAAGGCATAGCTGAGGCCTAAAATGTCCATCAGCGCTTCACTTTTAGCCACAGCATCAGCTTCAGTCATGCCATACAGCTGACCAATGAGGGCCAAGTACTCGTGCGCGGTTAAAGCATCGAAGACATCAGCTAATTCGGGCACATAGCCAATTCGTTGTTTATAAGTCGTGCTCTGTGGCGTGATTGCCTCGTCAAAAACTTTAATTGTGCCCGAATCCGGGGCCATCAAACCGAGAATCATCTTAACGGTCGTCGATTTACCAGCCCCATTCTGGCCAATGTAACCGACAATGGTGCCGGGATTAATGGAAAATGTGACATCGGTTAGTACCTTTTTATCCCCAAAGCTTTTGGCGACATGATTCAGTTCAATAACTGCCATACCCACTCCTCCTTCTTGTTAAGCGTATTATCCTGCAACTTAAGGTAAAAATCGACTAAACCCCATTAAACAATTCACTATTGGACACAAAAAAGACTGTGACAGAGGCGCGTCACAGTCTTTTTAATAAGGTTGGCGAACGTTTTAGTGCCGATAATGTTTGAATTCCGCAGCGAGGAATTGGGCTGTGGGGCCGCTTGCCGCTGCCACTTCAGTCGGCGTGCCAGAGGCCACCAAATGGCCACCGTCGCGCCCACCGCCGGGCCCGAGGTCAACAATGTAATCAGCGTTAGCAATCATTGCGAGGTCATGTTCGATGGCAATCACTGTGCCGCCTTGATCAATCAATTGCTGAAAAACGTGTAACAAAACATTGATATCAAGCGGGTGTAAGCCAACGGATGGTTCATCAAAGACGAAGAGGGTATTGGCCTGAGGCTTACCCATGTGGGCAACTAACCGCAACCGTTGGGCTTCACCACCAGATAAACTGAGCGTACTTTCGCCTAAGTGTAAGTATTCCAGCCCCATATCGCTCAAGGTGTTGAGCGTCGTGGCAATACCGGGGATTTCCGCTAGTGCGGTTTGAGCAGTCGTAATGTCCATGTCGAGAATATCGGCGATTGAGTAATCGTGCCACTTAATCGCCAGGGTTTCGGGGTTATATCGACGTCCATGGCAAGTTGGGCACAGTTGTTGCATATCCGGGAGATATTGAATGTCTAGACTGATTTCACCGGTCCCGCCACACGTTGGGCAAGCACCAGCAGCGACATTATAGGAGAAATTGCTGGCTGTGAATCCAGCGGCTTTTGCGGCCGGCAAGGCGGCGTAAAACTTACGAAGTTGGTCTAATACCGGTGTGTATGTGGCAATGGTTGATCGAATGTTTTTGCCAATTGGGGTGGCATCAATGGCCACAACATGGCGAATATGGCTACGGTGAATATCTGTGACAAAGTCAGGGGCTGGATTGGCTTTGGTCGCTGTCATGGCTGGAATCAGCGCGTCAAAAATGGCCGTTGACTTGCCGGCCCCAGAGAACCCACTGATGACACTGAATCGCTTGCGCGGCAGGTCCAAAACGAAGTCATGCAGATTGTAGCGATTGGTAATGGTGACGCCAAAATGTCCCTCGGCAAACATTGAGGCTGCTGGGGTTTGCGGCCGCACGATCAAATCGGCTTGACCAGTGAGGTAGGGTGCAATTAGCGACTGGGGTTGGTGGCTGATGAATTCAGGGGTGCCTTCGTCTAATAAATGGCCACCACCGTTGCCGGCTTCGGGGCCAATTTCGATGACATCATCGGCCGCGGCGATGATAGTGGGGTCGTGATCAACGACCACTACTGAGTTACCTTGCGAAACAAGTGCTTGCATGACGTGAATTAAGCCGTCAACGTTTGCAGCATGCAACCCAATCGAAGGTTCGTCTAGGACATAAAGCACACCTGTTGTTTGGGTGCGGAGCGTCTTACTTAACTGAATGCGCTGCAGTTCACCAGTTGAGAGGGTTCCGCCAGCCCGATCTAAGGTGAGATAGCCGAGGCCCAATTCCAATAATGGCCGCAGTAACTCACGGAGTTCGCGGAGAATATCATGCGCGAGGGATTGCATATTTTCAGGTAACCATGCTTCGATTGTAGGAATGAAGGCGTTCAATTCTTCGAGCGTCAAGGCACTCACCTGGGCAATATCCTTGTCAACAACTAGCTGGGTGAACAGCTTGGGGTTAAAGCGACTACCGTGACAGGTTGGGCAGGTACCAAATATGTAAAAGCGATTCAGCCGTTTAATGGCGCGTTCATTGGTGGTGGTGGCTAAACTATCTTCAACGGCCGCATACGCGTTCTCAAATTGGGCGTTATCCATGTGGAAAATTTTGCCGGTTTTGGAAGGAATGTTGATGGCGTATTTCTTGCGCGGCCCGTGGAGGACCATCTCTTGTTGGTCAGCAGGCAAATCCTCAAATGGGGTGTCGATGTCGATGCCAATTTGTTGGGCAACAAACTGCATGAAATTACGGCCTGGCAGACGCCATGACGCAACAGCCCCGTCGCGGATGGTCAAGCTTTTATCCGGGATGAGGCGACTGGCATCGAGTTGCCGCGCTTCACCAGTCCCGCCACAAGTAGGACAAGCGCCAGCAGAGTTAAACGCAAAGTCTTCAGCACTAAAAGCCTGGAAATGCACGCCGCAGACAGGGCAGATTAATTCGCCCATGGCATCATCAACACGATCCATCGCTTGGGCAATGGCCAAGGTTGGCGGAATTTGATGGCCATTAGGGCAACGAGGCGATCCTAAGCGTGAGAAAGCTAAGCGCAAGACGTTGAGAGCTTCAGTCGTCGTGCCGACAGTCGAGCGGACGCCAGGCACACTGGGACGCTGGCGCAGGGCGATTGCACTAGGAACATGATTGACACTGTCGACGGCCGCATGGCCAGCTTGGGTCAAGCGCCGGCGGGTATAGGTTGAAAGCGCACTGACATATCGACGCATTCCTTCGGCATACAAGACGCCCATGGCAAGTGATGATTTACCAGAACCACTGCGGCCGGTAACGGCAACGAGTCGATTCAGCGGAATATCGACATTCAGGTTCTTGAGATTGTTCACGTGGGCCCCACGCACTTCAATTTGAGTCGGTTGGTGGGCATAATCGGACATGAGATGACTTCCTTTCAAGACTTTCTTTCAGTATAACGCAGGTTCATTTTTCGTGAAGAAATGGCTGACCCTACTCATTTGGGCCAGAATCAATTAGAATGGATGGGGAACAGGAAAGGATGACAATGAATGTTTGATAACTACTCACTAGATAGCACCTACACGCTCAACAATGGCGTTAAGATTCCGCGGATTGGTTTAGGGGTGTGGAAGACTGATAACAAGACCGCTGCCGATAGCGTGGAAACTGCTATTAAACACGGCTACACCTTGATTGATACCGCCAAGCAATATGGTAATGAAACTGGTGTTGGCCAGGGGATTGCGGCCGGTCTTGAAGCGACTGGCAAGAAGCGGGAAGACCTGTTCGTTACCACCAAAGTTTTCAACGGTGATCAAGGGTTTGATTCCACCTTACAGAACTTTGAAGGGACGTTGAAGCGCTTAGGCTTAGAATATGTTGACTTGTATCTGATTCACTGGCCAGTGGATGGCAAGTATTTGGACACATGGCGGGCACTAGAAACCTTATACAAGGCCGGCCGGGTACGAGCAATTGGGGTCTCAAACTTTGACGAAGGCCATTTACAAGAAGTGCTTGATGCTGGCGAAATTGTGCCAGCATTGGATCAAATTGAATTTAATCCGATTGTCCAAGATGCCGCGATTCGCGAAGTCGCCGCTGAGAATAATATTGCCATCGAAGCCTGGTCACCACTTGGTGGCGGGGAAAGTTTGAACAACCCAGTCATTCAAGAAATTGCCCAAAAGCATGGTAAGTCTGTGGCTCAAGTCATCCTGCGCTTTGACCTGCAAAGTGACATCATCACCATTCCTAAGACTGTCCACGAGAATCGGATGGCGGAAAACATTGATATCTTTGACTTCAAATTGACCAAAGAAGAAATGCAACTCATCCAAGGCTTGAACCAAGAAAAGCGCAGCCTCTGGCTAGACGACTTTGATTGGCATGGGGATGCGAATGCCTATCACGATCAAGTTGAGCACTGGGATGACTCACCAGCTGACTATGCGGACTAATGGCTAATCAGCGACTTAAAGCCATTCAAGAGTATGCGCGCCAAGTCTTAGCAACGGATCACTCCGGCCACGGTTTTGACCACATCAAACGGGTCGCGGCGCTGGCATCAAGGCTGGCGGAGTTGACCCCGGCCGCTAATCGATTCATTGTCGAAGCCGCCGCGTGGCTTCATGATACCTACGATGATAAGTTGTTCGAAGATCCCGTAGCTGCCAAAGCCAATACCATCGCCGCGATGACGAAGATGGGTGTGACAATCCAGGAGCAGGATCAAATTGTGGCGATTATCGATCGCATGTCGTACCGACACAACTTGGACTATCATGAGTCCTTATCCTTGGAAGGTCAGCTGGTTCAAGATGCCGATCGACTGGACGCAATTGGGGCCATCGGGATTGGCCGAACGTTCTTCTATGGTGGGGCGCATGATGGCGTGATGTATGATCCAACGATTGCCCCACGCACTGAACTTTCAGGTGATGCCTACCGCAATGCCGAGAGTACCGTCATCAATCACTTCTACGAGAAATTGCTACTGCTAGCAGAGCAGATGAATACGCCGGCTGCTAAACAACTTGCACAGCATCGCCAACAAGTAATGCTGACGTTCTTGGATGAATTCAAGGCAGAATGGCAAGGTAAACGGTAAAAACACGCGCTGACTGGTTTTTTTCGCAAAAATGGTTGTCAGCCATTTGAAAATATTGTATATTAATTAGGCAGTTGTTTAGCGACAACATGCCGTCTTAGCTCAGTCGGTAGAGCGCATCCATGGTAAGGATGAGGTCGTCGGTTCAAGCCCGATAGACGGCTGCCTAATGAACCCGTCAGTGATTGCTGACGGGTTTTTGTTTACCTTTTTTCCGCAGGCACCAGCACCCTGAACACGGACTGAGTTTGCTATAATGACGACGAGGTGACCCTATGAAAAAGTCTATTGTACGTTTAATTGTGACCCTGTTGATGTTTGGCGTGTATTCACTATTTGCCCAAACGTTGGTCTTTCTACCAGGGATGGTTGCGGCCAAGAATACTGATACGACCGTACCAACGGCGATTGTGTTTATTATCGTCTTTGGTGGGCTCATTTATTTGCTCTATTCCATTGCTGCTAATTGGCGGCGCCATGATGGTGAGCTATCCCCAACCAATTTGACCACCAATCGCGTCCGGCTGTTCTTACTGATGATTGTGGCCTTGATTGCTATCCAGTTTATCGGCGGGCTCATGACTTCAACAGGAATTACCCAAGAAGCGACGAATCAGAAAGCCCTATTGGAATTGTCAAAACAATTTCCAGTTGCGCTGGCCCTGATTGCGGTCGTGGGGGCACCCCCAGTGGAAGAATTTATTTTCCGGGCATTATTGATGAATAGTTTCCCTGATACGAGCCGCACTTGGCGGATTGTTCGGGTGGCTGTCAGTGCGATTGTGTTCGGATTGGTGCACGCCCCAACTGAACCATTGAATTTCTTGATTTATGCTGGGATGGGTTTGGTTTTTGCCTATACCTTTGAGCGTACCGGCGATATTCGCTATAGTATCGGCTTACATTTCTTAAATAATTTCTTTGCGCTTTTTATTTGACCTCAAAAAGGCCGCTGTCACATCACCCATCTGGGTGATGTGACAGCGGCCTTTTTTGCTTGCATTAGGCGAGATTATTAACGGTATCGGCCGTGGTTTGATACAACTCAGTTGGCAAGTCTGTTAAGAAAGGACTGAGTTCATCAAAACCAATGAGAGTCAATTGATGCAGAGCGCGGGAACACAAGGTGTAGAGAATATCGCGGTCACCTGATTGGGCATAAGTGTCAGCCGAAATATCAAAGCCAATGACAGCATCAAACTCTAGTCCTTTCGCCAAGTAAACTGGCAGGATTAGACAACCGGTTTTGAGACTGTGATCGTTAGCAGTCAGCAAGGTTGTGGGCGCATCGATGTGCAAGCTAGCATACAATGCGTCTGCGCTCGGCTGATCTTTAGTTAGAATCGCCACCGTGGGATTGGTTTGCAGTTGTGTTTGGACCAACTGTGCTAAATGGCCTAAATAATTGTGTTTATCCCACGTCGCAATCACTGGTTTATCGCCATCGCGATTAAAGGCTTGAATGTGGTCGTGATTGGGTAAGAGCGCTTTGCCAAAGTTGGTAATTGGCGCAGTGGAACGGTAACTTTTATTCAATTCAATCAGTCTGACCCGCTGTGCAGCGAAGACATCACTGATTTCGTGGATGAAATCACTGGGCTGATAATCAGCTGTAAAGACGTCTTGCTTGGCATCCCCCAGCAAGGTCAACTTAGCTTTGGGGAATGCGTGGCGTAAATACCGGAGCTGGACCATGCTGTAATCTTGCATCTCGTCGACAAAAACATATTGGATCAAGCTGTTTTGGCCACTGCCGCTGAGTTGATCGCGCAGATAAAGAATTGGGGCGGCGTCTTCGAGGCGCAAGTGATGTTGCTCAATGGCTTGAGCGACACTTTCGGCCATGGTGGCCCATACCGCATCGTCAATTTCCGGGACGTTAACGGTACTCAAGAAGCGCGCATATTCTTGATAACTATCCAAGAAGTAGTCGTTGTATAAGGCATCGTAGACTGGGGCAAAAGCCTTGGCTACGACAGCCTTGGCAATAAAGGTTTGTTCGTCATCCCCAGTTTCAAAATGCCGGTCGCCAACGATTTCACGAATTTCGTCATTAGATAAAATAGTCATCGCGTCTTGAACCCAGTCTTGGCGGGTCTCCAAACTAATCCGTTGATTGAGGCGTTTGATGAGTGTGTTCTTGGTCGCGAGGAATTTGTCTCGCGCGAGCATCAAAGCTGGTTGCTTTTGGTAAATCTTGGCAATGGTTTCAGCACTGAAGAAAACCTCGCCATTTAAATCAATATCAACAAAGAAAGGAATTTGGTCTGGTGTCTTCAAGTAAGCATCAATCAGGTCGAGAAAATGCGCATCTTCTTTGAATCGACGCATGACCTTCGTGCTTTCGGGCAGACTGTGTTGATCACTTTCAAAGCGTTCAAAGAGCGTTTCAACATGCAGGCCGGAGAAGCGTTTGGTGAAGAATTCAAACAATGTTGCTTGGCGCATGTTCTTTTCGCCCAGGCTAGGTAAGACTTCTGAGATGTAATTGGCAAACAATCGATTCGGGGAGAATAGCACCATTTGGTCGGCATCCAGATCGCTGCGACTATGATACAAGAGGTAAGCGACCCGCTGGAGGACCGCACTGGTCTTACCAGAGCCAGCGACCCCCTGAACCACGAGGAGGTCAGCACTGGTGTCACGAATGATATCGTTTTGTTCTTGTTGAATGGTGGCCACGATATTTTGCATATAGGTATCGCTTTGGTCACCAAGCACGGATTGGAGAATCTCATCGCCAACAGTTTCGTTGGTATCAAACATTGATTTCAGCACACCGTTTTCAATTTGGAACTGGCGTTTCTTGAGTAGCGTGGCTTCTTGGTCGCCCATCGGTGACTCATAATGAACAGGACCGAGCGTCCCATTATAATAGATGGAGGCAATCGGGGCGCGCCAGTCGTAGACGAGGAAGTCGCCATCGTTCATAAAGGTAGCGGTGCCGATATAAAGCGTGTCTTTGTCGCCAGCTTCGTCAATATCAATCCGGCCAAAATAGGGTTGATGCCGTAATAATTTGAGTTGGCTTTCTTCATGTTTAAGGATGGTTTCATTTTCAACCGCACGCGCCACCATTTGTTTTTGTTGTTGGACGGCAGCATTGGTTTCCATCCGGTCATCGACTTCAAACACGTTGACCCGGGTACTTTCGCCATAGGCCTGTTCAATGCGGCCAGTTTCTTTGTGGGCGGCATCGATTTGGGTATCAATATCATCGAGGCGTGCGTTCACTTTATGAACCACGTCGGTAATGCGGGCTTGTTCCGCTTGTTTTGAATCTGCTTGCATTGTGCACCTACTTTCTGTGGGCAACTGGAAAATGTTCACAATAGTCTAGGCTTTTTAGACCAAAAAGTAAAGGTATTGCGTCCTAGGCCAATTGGCAAAAAAATGCTGTCCTTGAACTGGATTGCTTTACACTATTTTTATAGGAAGCGTAGACTATAAGTTACATATTGCCGTTTTTGGAAAGGAGCCACCAATGTCAGAGTTAATTTCGGCTTTTAACGCCAGGCATGATCAACTATGGGCGGCAATGGGTCAGCATATTCAACTGTCATTGTTGTCTCTCCTGATCGCCCTCATTATTGCAATTCCGTTAGCGATTTGGGCGACAAGTCACCATCGATTTGCGAACTTTTTATTACAGCTGACGGGCATCTTTCAAACGATTCCGTCGTTAGCTTTGTTGGGCTTGCTGATCCCGTTTGTCGGGATTGGGAATGCTCCAGCCATTATCGCACTGGTTATTTACGCCCTTTTACCTATTTTTCAAAATACTTATGTCGGCCTGAGCGAAATCGACCCTTCATATGAGGAGGCCGCCAACGCGTTTGGGATGTCTCGACTGCAAAAATTGTTGCGGGTCGAATTACCGATTGCCATGCCTGTCATTATCTCTGGTGTGCGCACGGCGATGGTCCTGATTATTGGGACTGCTACACTCGCCGCGTTGATCGGCGCTGGTGGGTTAGGAACGTTGATCTTGTTGGGGATTGATCGTAATGATCCTGCCCTGACTTTATTAGGTGCAATTGCTGCTGCCCTGTTGGCCATGATTTTCTCTTGGGGGCTGTTATGGCTCCAGCGGGTGAAACTCAAAACGACCCTTGTGACCTTAGGTGTGTTACTGCTCGGTGTCCTAGGGGTGTACGGCTATCAAGCCGTGGTCAAACCACCAATGACAGTCACGATTGCCGGGAAATTGGGCTCAGAACCAGATATCTTGATTAACATGTATGCCCAATTGATTAAGGCTGATAATCCGAAAGCTGAAGTGGTGTTGAAACCAAATTTCGGCCAAACAAGCTTTTTGTTTAATGCCTTGAAATCTAATCAGATTGATCTTTACCCGGAATTCACCGGTACGGTGCTGGAATCCTTAACGAAACCGACAGCTGCCGACAAGAAGGCCGCGCAAACCAATAGTTATCCAGTAGCCAAACGGTTGTTAGCGAGTCAAGGCCTGACGATGACGCCACCTATGGCTTACAACAATACGTATGCCGTGGTCGTGACCAAGAAATTTGCCCAAGCCAATCACATCACAACGATTTCTGATTTGGCGAAGGTGGCCAACAAACTCAAGGCTGGGTTTGATTTGGAATTTATTGATCGCCAAGACGGTTACAAAGGGTTGCAATCGACTTATGGGCTGAGCTTTGCGGTTAAGTCTTTGGATGCTTCGCTGCGTTATACCGCCCTACATCAAGGCACGATTAATATCACCGATGGTTATTCAACTGATTCTCAAATTCGTCAGTATAATCTGGTCGCTTTAAAAGACGACCAGCACCTGTTTCCCACCTATCAGGGGGCGCCGTTGATGAAGACGGAGTTTGCCGATGAACATCCGGCAATTGTGAAGCAATTAAACCGGTTGGCCGGTAAAATCAGCGAAACGGATATGCAAGAAATGAATTATGAAGTGAATGTCCAAAAGAAGGCACCCGCTAGTGTCGCCAGAGCTTATTTGACTAAACATGGGTTATTGAAGGAGGCGCGATCATGATTGAATTACGCCATTTAACCAAAGAATATGAAGATGGGGCTGTCGTTGATGACCTCAACTTAACCATTGAAACTGGTGAATTATTTGTTCTCGTCGGGGCCTCTGGTAGTGGTAAGACCACAACCCTCAAAATGATTAATCGCCTGATTACGCCTACCAGTGGGGAAGTGCTGTTTGACGGTAAACCTGCTAGCGATTATCCCATCCGGGAATTGCGTTTCAATATTGGCTATGTTTTGCAACAAATTGCCTTATTTCCAACGATGACGGTCGCTCAGAACATTGCCCTCATTCCGGAGTTGAAGCATTGGCCCAAGGCCAAGATTACTCAGACGGTCAACGATATGCTCGATCGGGTCGATTTACCGCATGCCGATTATGGTCAGCGTCTACCGGCCGAGCTTTCCGGTGGGGAGCAGCAGCGCGTCGGGATTCTCCGTGCCTTAGCGTCACAGCCTGACGTGGTCTTGATGGATGAACCATTTTCGGCCTTAGATCCAATTGCTCGGACGCAGCTTCAAGACCTGGTGCTACGACTGCATCAAGATATGAAGACCACCATTATCTTTGTCACGCACGACATGCGGGAAGCATTGAAATTAGGTGACCGGATTGCCGTGATGAAAACTGGGCATTTACAACAAGTTGGCACTCCAGATGTTGTCGCTGACCGCCCAGACAACCCCTTTGTCGCCGAATTATTTGCCGACATCGGCACCTCTCCGCTGCAAGCGCCTGCAGCAGAGTTAGCACCATTTGCCAAAACGCAAGTGCAAGCCACTGCGTCAATTCAGGCCATTGCGGTGGTCGAACAGGTGATTCAATTGTTGAAGGTCAATCAAGCGGTGACAGTCCAAGCGGGGACGGATGCGTTCGTCGTGACCGCCCAAAGCGTTGTGGACTTCCTTGCCCAAAAGTCTGAAGTAAAGGAGTAAGCGATGATGAATGAGTATGACACAATTATTATTGGTGGCGGTCCTGGTGGCTTAGCCGCAGCCTATCCTTTGGCAGAAGAGCAACGGGTCCTAATCATTGAACGCAACCTCTGGGGGGGAACTTGTCCTAACTTTGGCTGCGACCCTAAGAAAATGTTGTATTCTGCTGTGGAAGCCAAAGACTGGAGTGCCCGCATGACTGGCAACGGGTTGAATGGCATTCCTGATGTTAACTGGCCACGCTTGATGGCATTCAAACGCAGCTATACCGAGACGGTGCCTGCTGGCACCAAGGGCGGACTCAACCAGGCTGGGATTACGACCATTGATGGCCAAGCGCAACTGCTTGATGGGCAAACAGTTCAGGTAGATGACGAAATTTTTACGGCAACTAATATTATTATTGCGACTGGCCAGCAACCGGTGATTCCAAGTATCCCTGGCGCCGAAAACCTGGGGACCAGTACCGACTTTTTGGACTTGGATCAATTACCCCGCACGATGGCTTTCATTGGTGGGGGCTATGTGGCGTTAGAGTTAGCTAATATCGCAGCCACGGCGGGTGCAGAAGTGCATATTGTCAATCACTCAGATCAGATTTTGCGGGCCTTTCCTGAAAGTGCGACGAAGCAATTGCGCCAGTTGATGAAGCAAAAGCGGATCATCTTCCATGATAATGTTGAGATTGAAGCCGTGCATCCTACGGCCGAAGGGGTGCGCCTCACCGGCAATGGTCTCGACTTGCGAGTCCACCGAGCTTTTTCTGCGATGGGCCGCAAACCTGCCATCGATGGCTTAGGCCTTGAAGACATTGGCATGGCCCTCACGAAAAAGGGGATTGTGGTGGACAACCACCTTCAAACCAGTATTCCTGGCGTGTATGCCATCGGGGATGTCATCGATAAAGATCAACCTAAATTGACGCCGGTTTCAAGTTTTGAAGGACGTTATGTTGCCTTGCATTTATTGGGCGTCGCTGATCCGATTGTGTATCCGAAGATTCCATCAGTCGTCTATAGTTCCGCCATGTTGGGACAAGTCGGGGTTTCCTTGAAAGAAGCCCAAGCCAATCCAGACCAATATACGGTCACCAGTCAGAACACCACACACTGGTACACCTACAATCGGATTAAGGATCCTCTGGCCCAAGTGACGACGATTGTCGATAAGCAGTCTGATCAACTGGTGGGAGCCGTCGTGTTATCAACAATTGCGGACGAATTGTTGAATTATTTCACCATGATTATTAATCAACATCTCACGCGTGATGATTTGCAACGCCAGATTCTCGCCTATCCAAGCCCAGCCAGTGATTTGGGTTATTTCTATTAGACAAACAAGCCACTCGCGGTGCTTTGCGAGTGGCTTGTTGTGTTGAGACGTGAATTGACTTTAGCGGGTGGCTTGGTTATGATTTTGATTGAAACCTATGCATGTAATGAGTAGCGTCATTAACACGTTCAGGAAGCTAACTGGACTGGAACGTTAGCCGTGTGATGATTGCGAATTGGCTTACATGGGGGAAATCGGTGGGTGCGCCTTAAGCCATAGAGTGATTTGCCTTTAGGCAGATAAACTAGGTGGTACCGCGCACAGCCGTCCTATGTGAATAACATAGGGCGACTTTTTTTAGTTTGAGGAGGAAAACACATGGCAAAAAAAGTAATTCTAACTGGTGACCGACCAACCGGCCGGCTGCATATTGGCCACTACATTGGTTCACTACGCAACCGCGTGATGTTACAAAATTCTGGGGACTATACGCCCTATATCATGATTGCCGATATGCAGGCATTGACTGATAATGCCCGCGATCCCGAGAAAATCAAGAATTCACTGCTGGAAGTGGCATTGGATTATTTGGCTGTTGGGATTGACCCCGCCAAGTCAACGATTCTCGTTCAATCACAAATTCCGGCCTTGAATGAATTAACGATGTATTACTTGGATTTGGTTACCGTGGCTCGACTTGAACGCAACCCAACCGTGAAGGCCGAAATTAAACAGAAAGCCTTTGGCCAGAGTGTGCCAGCTGGCTTCTTTACCTATCCAGTGAGCCAAGCGGCTGATATCACCGCTTTTAAAGCTGATACCGTGCCAGTGGGGGATGATCAAGAACCCATGCTCGAACAGACCCGGGAAATTGTGCGGACTTTTAATCACACTTACAATCGTGATGTGTTAGTTGAACCGACGGGCTACTTCCCACCAAAGGGTTCTGGCCGTTTACCGGGGATTGATGGCAATGCCAAGATGAGCAAGTCATTGGGCAACGGGATTTACTTAGCCGATGACGCAGACACTGTGCAAAAGAAAATCATGGCGATGTATACCGATCCCAACCATATTCATGTCGAAGATCCAGGCCAGGTCGAAGGCAACGTGGTCTTCACCTATCTCGATGTTTTTGGCGATGACAAGCAGAAGATTGCTGACCTCAAAGCCCAATATCAAGCCGGTGGTCTTGGGGATGTGAAGCTCAAACGCTATTTGATGGAAGTCATGGATAGCGTTCTGGCGCCGATTCGTGAACGGCGAGCAGAATATGCCAAAGACATGGGTGGCGTGATCAATATTTTGAAGACTGGCAGTGAGAAAGCCAACATTGTTGCCAACCAAACGCTTCAAGAAGTCCGCGATGCCATTGGCGTAAATTATTTCTAGGGCTGCGTCTTAAGACTGATGTTTGCGTGGGCCGGCATGCTACAATTAAACCATCAGACAAAGATGGAGGAGCAAACTCATGAATAAGAAATTAAGCCCCTTAGCAATCACTGGGATTGTTATTGGCGTGATTGTTGTTGTGTTAGGAATTTTCGGTATTTCAACATATAACTCACTGGCCCGCCAAAACCAAACTGTCGAGGCACAATGGAGTCAAGTTGAGAACGTGATGCAACGCCGTGCCGATCTCATTCCTAATCTGGTTAATTCCGTTAAGGGTTCTATGAAGCAGGAACAGAAGGTTTTTGGTGATATTTCCAAGGCCCGGGAAAACTATTCTGCTGCGAAGTCAACAACCGATAAGGCCAACGCTGATGCAGCTTTGGGTCAATCCGTCGGCACATTAATCAATGTCATTAACGAGAATTATCCCGATTTGAAGAGTAACAACCAAGTTGAGTCCTTGATGGCGCAATTAGAAGGTAGCGAGAACCGTATCTCTGTCGAACGTAAACGGTATATCGATGAAGTCCGTGACTATAATCAGAGTGTCGTTTCGTTCCCAAAGAATCTTTTCGCCGGCATGATGGGCTTAGGCCAAAAAGCTACCTTTAAGGCGAACCCCGGCGCTGACAAGGCACCGCAAGTGAACCTGACTGACTAATGTCAAAGCAGAAGGTAGGTGAGCGCATGCGTAAACGCCATGCTCTGTGGGCAATCTTATTATTACCATTGCTGAGTTTCTTCTTTGCGAGTCAAACAGTGCATGCCGAGACGCTGCCTGACCGCCCCGGCAATGTGAGTTATGTTGATCAGCTTGGTATTTTATCTCAAGAAACTAAGACGATTATTACCGACAAGAACCGGACCTATTCTGAGTCGAAGCAAAAGCCCAAGATCGCCGTTGCCGTGGTGAAATCGACTGACGGCGATGCAATCAGTAGTTATGCCCCAGATTTATTTCAAAAATGGGGGATTAGTCAAAAAGGTGAAGATAATGGGGTTTTGATTGTCTTTGCTGACAACGACGGCGCCCATAATGTCCGAATTGAAGTCGGGTACGGCCTCGAGCCGGATTTGCCGGACCTCTTGGCCAACAAAATCTTAGTGGCGTCAAAAAGTGATTTGAAGTCTAAAAATCAGGCTGACAATGATAAAGGGATTCGCCAGGTTTTCAACACGGTGGCGACGGTCATTGATCAGAAATACCATTTCGCTAAAGACGCTAACACAGTCTCTGACGATGAATTGGATCAACTTAAGACGAAACAGCGTAACAATTCTGGCGGTAACCTGTTGGCCCGCGGTTTAGGCATTGTAATTGCCGTGGTTGTCGTGTTACTGCTTCTCTTTGGCGGTTCAGGCCGTGGCCGAGGCGGCCGCGGTGGCGGTGGCAATTCATGGCTGTGGTTCTTGTTAGGATCATTACTATCATCCGGTAATCGGCGCGGCCCTTGGGGCGGCGGCGGAAGTGGCTTTGGTGGTGGCGGTGGTTTCGGCGGTGGCGATGGCGGCAACTGGGGCGGTGGTTCCAGCGGCGGCGGTGGCGCCGATATTTAATTGAATCTCGTTTCCAGAGCCCTCACATGAGTGGGGGGCTCTTTTTTTTGGCATTGAGATAATATCATGATTGTTGGATATTTTGAGCTTACCCCTATTTACCCAGGATTAACTGCGGTAAAATGCTTAAAGATGATGAAATAGGGAGGCGAACACGTGCATACCTTAACAAAAGGGAACCCCATCAAATTGGTGATCATGTTTACGATTCCGCTGTTGATTGGGAATATCTTCCAGCAATTGTACAGTTTCATGGATGCTTTGATTGTCGGCCGAATAATTGGGGAAACGGCACTGGCAGCGGTTGGTGCGACAGGTAGTCTGACCTTTCTTGTGATTGGTTTTGCTCAGGGCACCACGGCTGGGTTATCCATCCTGACCGCGCAAGCGTACGGAGCGGGGGATGGACGTGCGGTTCGCCGCAGTTTTGCGACCAGCATCTGGATTAGTTTAGCCATTGCGGTCGTTTTGACGGCCGTCTCGGTGACCCTGACTGAACCGCTACTGATATTTATGCAAACGCCTAAAGCTATCCTGCCGGGAGCAATCGCTTTTCTACGGATTATGTTTGCCGGCACAATCGCCTCAATGGGCTTTAACTTATTAAGCAATATGATTCGGGCATTAGGCGATAGTCGCACGCCGCTGCTGTTCTTAATTATTGCGACGATTATTAACATTGCCTTGGACTTTTTGTTCATCCTTGAATTCAAAATGGGTGTGGCTGGTGCCGGCGTCGCGACGGTGAGTGCGGAATTTATTTCAGCGTTGTTATGTTGGATATACATTAAGCATCGGATTCCATTATTGGTGTTACGCCGTAAAGATATGGCCATCGACTTCAAGCTCATTAAAGATCATCTCAAAGTGGGTTTACCGATGGGATTTCAAATGTCCATCATTGCTATTGGCTCTGTGATTTTACAAATTATGCTGAATACCTTGGGGACTGATGCGGTGGCTGCATACACGGCAGCAGGCCGAATCGATCAATTAGCGACTTTACCTGCCTCCTCCTTTGGGGTGACTATGGCAACCTATGCCGCCCAAAATCTGGGGGCCAAAGAATATGGTCGAATTCGCCGTGGGGTGCATCAAACGTTACTGTTGAATGTTTCGATTTCGGCAATTTTGGGCTTTCTCATTATTGTCTTCGGGAAACCCTTGGTCAATTTGTTCCTGGGCCCAAATGAGCCAGCTGTGACTGCGTTAGCGCAAACGTATTTCCACTTTAATGCCAGCATGTACTGGCTGCTGGCGATTCTGTTTACGATTCGTAACTTGCTCCAAGGCTTGGGGCAAAGTGTTGTCCCCACGATTGCTGGGTTCTTTGAACTCTTTATGCGGGCGTTTGCAGGCGTCGTCCTTGTGGCCAACTTTGGCTTTGCTGGGGCGTCACTTGCTAATCCGTTGGCATGGTTTGGATCCGTCTTAGTGCTCGTCAGTGCTTATTTCCGGACCATGAAGAAACTCCGCCAGCAAGAAGATGAGCAGGTACACGAACTTGAATAGGGGGCCACACAATGTTTACCATTCCAGTCAATGCACACGTTCAGTTAAAGTTTCCAGAAATTCATGACGCGACTGCGTTGTTTACCCTGGTAGATGCTGACCGACCTGGATTGGGACGGTTCTTACCTTGGGTCGAGAAAACCAAGACAGTTGAAGATGAAGCGCGGTTTCTTCATTTTGTGCGAGAACAAGTGAGTCAGGACCAGCTTTGGGCCGCAGTTATCCTTGTGGAAGGCCAAGCAGCTGGGATGATTGATATCCATCAGCTTGATGCTGAGAATCGCACCGGTGAAATTGGTTACTGGCTGGGCAAAACTTATCGAGGCCGCGGTGTGGTGACTGCAGCTTTGGCAGCGGTTGAACGTGTTGCCTTTCGTGAATTGGCATTAACGCGATTAGTGCTGGTGGCGGCCAACACCAATACGGCTAGCCAAGCGGTGGCCCAGCGTCGTGGGTTTCAACAAGAGGGTATCTTGCGCCAGGCGCTGGTGTTGCCTGAAGGCGTTAGCGATGCCGTGTTATATAGCAAATTAGTTAGTGATTGACACACAAAAAAGGTGATGACAAAACTTCGTTTTGTCATCACCTTTTTTAATACCAAATCGGTTAACTAATCTTTTGCCACAGCTTATAAGTACATGTAATCGCGAGTCGCAGGTAATTCAGCACCTGAAGGCCCCTTGGACATGAGATATTGAATGACATCAATATTACCAGATTCAAAGGAAGCAGCAGCTGCTTGCAGGTATAAGTCCCACATGCGGGTGAAGCTTTCGCCTTGCATTTGTTGAATTTCATCGCGATGGGCGTTGAAGTTTTCATCCCAAATTTCGGTCGTCCGTTGGTAGTGGCGGCGTAAAGATTCGACGTCGCTCACTTGTAATTGGGCATCCGCGATATGTTGAATGTTTTCGGCTAAGCCGGGAACATAACCACCTGGGAAAATGTACTTGTTGAGCCAAGCATTATTGGCGCCACCTTGCATCCGAGTAATCCCATGGATTAAAGCGACAGCGTTAGGCTTCAAGAAACGTGCCACATCTTGGAAATATAAGCCCAAGTTTTCTTGGCCAACGTGTTCGAACATGCCGACAGAAGTGACATAGTCGAATGGATCAGTCTTGAGTTCGCGATAGTCAGTCAAGATGACTGTGGCGACGTCCTCAAGGCCTTGGTCCTTAATCTGCTGGTTGACATAGTCGAATTGTTCTTGGCTCAAAGTAATCCCAACAACCTTCAGCTTGAAGACCTTGGCGGCAGTGAGCATCAATGTGCCCCAGCCACAACCGATGTCTAGTAAAGTCCGACCTGGTTGTGGGTTCAGCTTGCGCAAAATGTGCATCACTTTGTTCTTTTGCGCCGTTTCCAAATCATCATCCCAGCTATTAAAGTAAGCGCAGGAATACGTCATGGTTGGATCGAGCCACAATTTGTAGAAGTCATTGCCTAAATCATAGTGGGCTTGAATATCATGCTTACTAGCCTTTTCACTATGTGATTGCTTTGGGATGAACTTCCGCCATTTGGAATCGCGCATGAAGCTTTCAGCGCTGGCGTAGGCCGCATTCAAGACTGTTTGGATTGGGAACTTGCCTGGGCCTTCGATTTCGATATCACCAGCCATATAGGCTTCGCCAAGCGCTAAAGAGGCGTTTTTGGTCACAGCGGACATGGGAATTTCTTTTTTGAAAGTGATGGTGGCTTGCGCGTCGCCATCGCCATACGTCTCGCTGGTGCCATCCCAATAATTGACGGTCACAGGAATATTGAACGAGTGGCCGAGTAACGTCTGGTAAAACTTCTTAGTTAACATTGAACCGTCCTACTTTCTAAAATGAAGTACTTTGAAAGTATAACACCATTAGTCAGTAGGCTTGAATCAGATTGCCCATAAAAATCGCAAAAAAAAGACCGGGAGTTCGCGAAACTGCGAAAATCCGGCCTGTTGACTGGCTTATTAGTTGATTAGAGTTCTATGGCAAATCGTTGCCGGCCGCGAAGTAGACGTCATACCATTCTTGGGCGGTCAGAGGGGCTTGATCAGCCTCAGCGATTTCAGCAATGCGCTTAGCATTAGTGGTCCCAGCAATCACTTGAATATCGCCAGGAATCCGCAGAATCCAGGCAGAGGCGATGGCGTTGACATTGGTATTGTACTTGTCGGCTAATTCGTGGAGCAACTTGTTGAGTTCAGGGAATTTAGGATTGTCGATGAAGACACCGTCAAAGAATCCGTATTGATAGGGACTCCATGCTTGGATGGCCATGCCAGTCATGCGACTGTATTCAAGGATGCCGCCATCATGATTGATGGACCGGTCATCGGTCATATTGGTATGCAGGCCAAAATCAATCATCCCGGTGTGCATGATGGACAGTTGTAATTGGTTGGCAATCAAGCGTTGCGGAACTGCCTGTTGAAGGAGTTCTACTTGCATAGGGTTGAAATTAGACACACCAAATTGCCGGACCTTACCACTATTTTGCAATTCGAGGAAGGCTTCAGCGATGTCATCTGGTTCCATCAAAGGATCTGGCCGATGAAGCAACAAGCTATCCACGTAATCTAAGCCCAGGCGGTTTAAACTGGCGTCGACAGCTTCAAGGATATGGGCCTTGGAGAAATCATAGCGATGGTTCACAATTCCGACTTTGGTTTGCACCAAAACGTCTTCGCGTTTGAAACTTGCTGCCTTCAAGGCCTCCCCAAACAGGGTTTCCGCCTTGCCGCCATCATAAATATCGGCATTATCAAAGAAATTCACGCCCGCTTCATAGGCATGTTCCAGCAAATCCGTGGCACCAGCCTGGTCTAACTTCGTGATGCGCATGACACCTAAGGCAATTTCAGAAGCTACGAGTCCTGAACCGCCTAAATCAAGCATTTTCATCGAGTCCACTCCTTCATCATTCTGTAGGTACAGTTTCAGTCTAGCACAACCACGCATGAGATAAAAACGCTTACTTAGGGGCGACCATTTCAAAGCAGAATCTGACAAGGTTTGAAAGTGCGAAGTTTCTGGCTCCAGTGCTATCATGGAGTAAAGCAAGTAGAAAGCAGGGAATATGGTGGCAAATACAACGCAAGGTTTTGTCGTCATTGGCGCACAGAACATTTTCTTCAGTATTACAAACTTACGTACCTTGGTCGAAGTGGAGCGGGGCAAGTATCCGATTGGCTTGGGTGAAGACGTTTTTGCTGATCAAAGTATTTCACCAGAGACCGTTAACACAATTGTAACGGCTCTGCGCGCCATTAAACAGATTTTTCAAGACTATGGTATTCAGAGCGTCCATGTGGTCGGAAGTCACAGTTTATTTGAAGCACCCAATGCTGAGTTTGTCCGGGATCAAATTTTTAATCGAATTGGCTGGCCCATTTCGCACCTTTCCATTTCCCAGGAGGCCTTCTTCCGGAATGAAGCGGTGATGGCGCGGTTCCCGAACTTTGAAACAGTGACCCAGTCAGGGACGATGCTGATTGACATCAGTTCAGGGTCAGTGGAACTCACTGCATTTGCTGATGGTGAGTTCGGGTTTTCGCGTAATTTTAATTTGGGCCCATTACGAGTTTATGAAGTGATGCGCGATGTCCAACGCGATGTGCCGAACTTTGTTGAAGTTTTGCGGGACTTTATTGACTCCCGGCTTTTGGACTTTATGCGGTTATTACCACCCAACGTCAGTTATCCGAACATGATTCTGATGGGAAGTAGCTTATCAGTGTTTGAAACCCTGATTCCAGCCGGGGAGAGTAGTGTTTCCACAACGCGCGATAAATTTGATGAGTTGTATCAGCGGATTGTTTCCGCCAATGACCAATACTTAGTGGATCACTACGATCTCCCCCTGAGTCTAGTTGCGCAAGTCCTCCCAACCGTGTTGTTGATGAACCAGTTGGTCAAAATGCTCAATAGTCAAACGATTTGGATTTCGAGCTTGAAGTTATTGGATGGCGTTGAGGTTAATCAAGCGATTGAAGACGGCTTTAAACCGGTCAAGTTTGACCCCAGTGCAGAAATTATTACCAGTGCGGTTAATCTTGCCAATCGGTATCAGGTTGACCCCGTCCATCGTGAGACAACAGTGAAGTTCGCCCTGCAGTTGTTTGATCGATTGAAGAAGTTGCATGGGTTAACTAAACGAGATCGGCTGTTGCTGCAAGTGGCGGCGACGGTTAATGATATTGGGAGTTATATTGATACACATCGGCATTATGCGCATTCAGATTATATTATTTTGGCGTCAGATATTATTGGGTTAACCAAACTGGAACAGCAGATGGTGGCAACGATTGCGCATTTTCACAGTAGTGATACCCCACAAACAGACTTGGAAGACTTTCCAGCAACTGAGACTGATATCCGACTGCGGATTGCTAAACTCTCCGCCTTGCTACGGGTGTCTGACAGCCTTGATGCATCGCGCCAACAAAAGATTCAACAATTGAGTGTGTCATTGAAACCAAACAAAATTGTCCTGACAGTCAAAGCCAACGATGATGTCGAACTAGAACGCTGGACCTTAGCGCGGAAGTCGGGCTTCTTCACTGAAGTCTTTGGCCTGCCAGTTGAATTGAAAGGAGGGCGATAGTCATGGCGATAACTGATTTTACAAAACCTGAATATTTCACCAACCGTGAATTGTCGTGGCTGGCCTTCAATGACCGCGTGCTGGAAGAAGCCCGCGACAAGAATAATCCCTTATTAGAACGAGCCCGGTTTCTGGCCATCACCCAAAGTAACTTGGATGAATTCTTTAATATTCGGGTGGCCTCACTGCGCAAAATGGTGGCGGTTGATTACCATCAACCCGATGCGTCTGGTTTAACCCCACAAGCCCAATTGTTGGCGATTGCCAAGCGGACCCACAGCCTGGTGGATAAGCAATATAATACGTGGCAGCGTTCCTTAGTGCCGCGGTTGGCAACTGAGGGCGTGATGATTCGTGATTTTGCGGAATTGTCCAGCCATCAGCAACAATTTGTGACGGACTATTTTCATCAAGAACTCTATCCCGTGTTGACCCCGATGGGCGTGGACCCAACGCGGCCATTTCCGTTTTTGGCCAATAACACGCTTAACCTGGCGATTTGGTTAGTCCGGCCTGAGGATAAAGGCAAAGGCCAAAAAGCGCGGTCGTTTGCGATGGTCCAAATTCCGGATGTTTTCCCGCGTGTCTTGCGGTTGCCAGACGAGGCCAATCACTTCATGCTGCTTGAAGAAGTCATTCGCCAGTTCGTGGGTGAACTCTTTATTGGGGCCGAGATTAAAGATACGGCACTATTCCGAGTTACGCGGGACATGGACTTAGACGTGGCGGAAGAAGATGCGTCTGATCTGTTGAAAGAAATTCAGTCACAACTCAAGAAGCGTCAACGCGGTAAAGTGATGCGCCTTGAAATTGAAAGTACAATGAGCAAGCATTTGCGCAAACGCTTGATTAAGTGGCTGGAGGTTGGCGAAGATGATGTCTATGCCATCAAAGGCCCAATTGATTTAACGTTCATCAACAGTCTCGTGAAGCAGGTCAAAGCCAAGGCTGAGTGGCTCTATCCAAGCTATACGCCTTATATCGCACCAGAGTTAGCCGAGGGGTCAATTTTTGATGTTATTCGCCAACGGGATGTCTTCATGCATCATCCCTATGACAGTTTCAATCCCGTGACAAACTTTATTCAACAAGCGGCGGTTGATCCTCAAGTGCTGGCGGTCAAAATGACGCTTTATCGGGTTTCGAGTCGTTCGCCAATCATTGCTTCGCTGAAGCAAGCCGCCGAGAACGGCAAGCAAGTGACCGTTTTGGTTGAGTTGAAAGCCCGTTTTGATGAAGAGAACAATGTTCACTGGGCTAAAGAACTTGAGCGGGCAGGCTGTCATGTCATTTACGGCTTGGTCGGTTTAAAGACCCATGCCAAATTAGCCCTGGTTGTCCGGCGAGAAGAAGACGGTATTCGTCGGTACATGCACATGGCCACAGGGAATTACAATGATGTCACAGCACACTTTTATACAGATATGGGCCTCTTTACCGCCGATACTGAAATGGGCATTGATGCCAGCAACATCTTCAATATGTTGTCTGGCTTCTCCGAACCACCGTATTTCCACCAATTAGCGATTGCACCGCTTGCCTTGCGTGACTTCCTTATGGATCGGGTGGATGACGAAATTGCCGCAGTGAAGGCCGGTCGCAAGGGGTTCATTCAAATGAAAATGAATTCACTCTCTGACACTACGATGATTCAGAAATTATACGAGGCGTCAGCCGCAGGAGTGGAGATTCATCTAATTGTGCGGGGAATCTGTAATTTGAAAGTTGGGATTCCTGGTGTTTCGGACAATATTACTGTCCACTCCATTGTCGGCCGGCTCCTGGAACATAGCCGGATTTATTGCTTCTATGCGGATGGCGAAGAGAAAGTCTTCTTGTCCAGTGCTGACTTGATGAACCGTAACCTCAGTCGCCGAGTCGAATTGCTGTTTCCAATCATGCAAGATGACATTCGTGAACGCATCTTGAATCTCTATCAACTGATGTGGTCGGACAATGTTAAAACCCGAATTCTAATGGCTGATGATTCTTGGGAACGGCCTGACTTGCGTGGGGTCGCCCAACTGGACGTCCAAGAATATCTGATTGCCCATAATAAGACTTTGGGTGATGAGTTAAATGCCACACCAGAGACACCTGCAGCCCCTGATGCCCAACAAGATCGACATTTCATTCCGTTGCAAGCACCTGAAGATCAGTCGTAGAACGTCAGAAGAAGTTTAGGAGGCTAATATGCAACATTTTGCAGTGATTGATTTAGGCAGTAATTCGGCGCGCCTGACCGTGTGGCGCATTGATGAGGATGGCAGCTATCATGTGATTAGTCGGTTAAAGGAAATGGTGCGTTTATCCGAAGGGATGGGCGCTGATAAAGTCTTGCAGGAGCCAGCAATGGCACGAACCATTGCCGCACTGCAGGGCTTTAAACAAGACTATGCTGAACTAGATAACCTGACCGTGAAGGCCGTGGCCACTGCAGCGACGCGCCAAGCCAAGAACCAAAAAGAATTCTTAAAACGGGTCAAACGCGAAGTTGATTTGGACATTGAAGTTATCGCCGGGACCAAAGAGGCTGAGTATGACTACTTGGGCGTGGTTAATACACTACCCATTCAAAATGCGCTGATTATGGATACGGGTGGGGCTTCGACTGAATTGATTTTGGTGCAAAATCGCAAGCTCCAGCACTTAATCTCCATTCCCTTTGGGTCCGTCAATTTATCCGAACAATATTTGAGTGCGGACGTCATTTCCGCATCGGAAGTCTTCAACTTGATTGTCGCAATTGAGAATATTTTCAATGGAATCTGGTGGCTCCGCCAAGCCCAGAATTTGCCGATTATCGCCTTGGGTGGCAGTAATCGGACCCTGGCCAAGATTGAACGCCGGCGCGAGAACTTTGCCAATTTTGAAGATATTCATGGCTATCGGATGCATGCTAAAGAGGCCAATGCGATTTTTACCGATGTCTTAAATCAAAATCTTGAGGGCCGAAAAGCTATCCCCGGCCTATCCAAATATCGAGCCGATATTATTGTTGGCGGCTTAGTTCCAGTGGTCACAATGCTCGCCTTTTTGGACTCAGACCGGATTACTTTCTCGCAGCATGGCCTGCGTGAAGGCGCGTTGTTTGAATATTTGACGGCGACTGAGGCAGAGCGGAAATAATTTGCAAAAGCGTTAAGATTAAAGTGGTGTCGAGACAGCGACACCACTTTTTTGGTATAACGTAAGAGTAGCAATTATCTTAAATTCAGAATGGAGTTTGAGCATGAAAAAATTACTCATTAGTTTTGGGGTTTTGGCATTGGGTTTGATTGGTTTGGGTCAACAAACCGTCCATGCCGATGATAGTTGGTCAGCTCCAGTGGCCACTTTGGGCAGTTCACTAACCGCGGATCAGAAATCAGGGACATTGAGTACCTTGAACGATGCCGCAGGGACATCAAATGCGACCGAATTGACGGTTAACGGCGATACGCTGGTGAAGTATTTGAATCCATCTGGCAGCAGCTTTACGAGTTCATCTGGGGTTTGGTCAAGCGCGTTAGTCCAAAAGACCAGCAACGGTGGGATTAACGTCAAAATCGTCCCATACAATGGCCAGAATAATATCACCACCATCACCGCCGATCAGTACCGCAATGCTGCCCTCACTGCAGGGGTTAGCAATGCGAATTTGTATATTACCAGTGCCGTTCGGATTGATGGTTCCGGTGCCTTAGCTGGGGTCTATGCCGCCTTTGCTAATAACGGCCAGACCTTGAATGCTTCACAAATCAATGCGGCCCAACAAGAAGTGAATACCTTGTCTGGAATCACTCAAGCAAATCAGGGTAAAGATGGTTACACCGATAAGCAATTGAACAATGCGGTCGCAGGCATGAAGTCCGACATGGCGTCTCAGTCCAACAACGGGAACAAGATGCTGGATTCGGCTCAGATTGGGAAGATTGTGGATAGTAACTTGACCCAAAACAACATCAACACCATTATTAACAATAACCAACGGACGCAGATTATTAATCTTTTAACCACGATTCAGAAGTCCGGAGCGTTGGACAGCAACAGCTTTAAAGACCAAGCCAATAAGTTGGCCAACAGTATTCAAAACAGCGCTAAGAACATCTTTGATAAGTTGTCCACCAGCTTGAATACGCAAGAGAATCGTAACTTCTTGCAAAAAATTTGGGACAGTATCGTTAGTTTCTTCAACAGTATCGTCTCATGGGTTCAAAGCTTATTTAATTAACAGATAGTCAGAAGTCAGCCAAGTCGCAACACGCGAGAGGGCTGGCTTTTTTGATGTCCGGCTTTGGACTGATTGACAATGAATAAAATTATTTGATATCTTGAATACAAATATAACTGGAGGTGGCAATCTGTGTCCGAAGACGACGACGGTGCACATAGGCAATTGAACTGGCCTTATTTTCGACGGGAGTAGCACTATCCTTGATGCTGAATTGATCCCTGAGAATAAGGAGAATTTTGAATGATGACAAAAACCCATGCGTATCAGCGCGCTGTCGCTGATTTTGCCCAGGACTTTCCTGAAGGCAATTTTGAACAAGGACTCGATGCTACTGAGGCTCAATCGCGTCTGGCCAGAGATGGTCACAATGAATTAACCAGTCCGACCACCCCCAAGTGGCGGATATTCTTGCGCCAATTTAACAACCTGATTATTTACATTTTGCTCTTTGCCGCTTTGTTAACCATTTTGATGCGGCACTATTCTGATGCTATCGTCATTGCCATTGTCGTGATTATTAATGCGTTCATTGGTTATTACCAAGAGGTTAGTGCGGCCAATGCCCTAGCTAAGATCAAGGCAATGATGGCCACCCAGGCTTCGGTGTATCGAGACGGGATGCGGATTGATATTCCAGCCAGTGACTTGGTTGTTGGAGATGTGGTCTTCTTGGAAGCTGGTGATAATGTCCCGGCTGACTTGCGAATTGTTGAGTCTGATAACTTGCGGATTCAAGAATCAGCCTTAACAGGTGAAGCTGACTCAGTTGAGAAGACAATCACTGCCTTAAGCGGTGAAATTCCGTTGGCAGATCAGCATAATATGGCCTTTGCCACCACCGCTGTGACCAATGGGAGTGGTCTGGGTGTGGTCACTGCGATTGCCCAAGCAACGCAAATTGGGCAAATTTCAACAGCAGTTCAGGCCGTTAAGCCGCGCAAGACACCGTTGATGCGAGAAATTGATCACTTAGGTTCTAGTGTCTCCTACGTCGTGTTAGCCGTGGCGGTGGTCCTGTTTGGGCTAGGTTTGTGGCTACAAATTTATGCGGTCTCGGCCTTGGCCTTGGCCGTCGTGACAATGATTGTTGGATCAATGCCAGAAGGGTTACCTGCGACAACCTCAGTGATTCTTGCGATGGGCGTTAGCGACATGGCCAAGAATCAGCATGCAATTGTCAAAACACTGCCAGCCGTTGAAACTTTAGGCTCAGTGGACGTCATTACGACCGATAAAACGGGGACGCTGACTGAGAACCAAATGACCGTGAAAGATATCTATCTGGAATCTGAGCATTTAACGGTGACTGGTGATGGCTACACCCCAAGTGGCCAGATTATGTTGGACGATCAGCCAGCACCACTTACGGAACAATTAAGTCTGTTCTTGCAGGCGGGTTATGAAGCCAACGATACAGTGCTTGTTTCTGGTGAACAAGGCTTTGAAATCAACGGTGAACCGACTGACGGGGCCTTTTTGACCCTGTATTACAAACAATTCAATTACGAAACGGCGCAGCCTGAAACCGAAATCGACATGCTGCCATTTGACTCGGACTATCGGTATATGGCTAAACTCGTCCAACTCGATTCCGGACAAAAGCGTCTGTTCATCAAGGGCTCACCAGATAAGCTGTTGCCTCTGGCCCAAGGTGACTTTGATGAGGCCCACTGGAATCAGGTGGTCCAAGCTTTATCATTAGAGGGTAAGCGGGTTGTGGCTGTTGGTTATCAAGATGTGGCCAGCGATGTCATGGAAGTGACACATGAGCTGATTGCCCAAGGGATTCATTTCTTAGGGGTGGCAGGCATTATGGATCCACCCCAAGCGTCAGTGGTTAAAGCGCTGCAAGAGATGCGCCGAGCTGGTGTCGCGGTCAAAATGATCACCGGTGACCATCCGTTGACGGCTAAGACCATTGGCGAACAACTCGGACTGGCTGATAATATTCAAGTCATGACCGGCCAAGAATGGGAAGCCCTTGACGCCGACCAGCAACAAGTGGCCGCGCGTACCCATCAAGTGTTTGCCCGTACCACCCCGCAGAACAAATTAGAAATTGTCGCCGCTTTGCAAGCGGATGGCCAAGTGACGGCGATGACTGGGGATGGCGTCAACGATGCGCCGGCGCTTCGTCAAGCGGATATTGGGGTCGCCATGGGCATCAAAGGGACAGACGTCGCCAAAGATGCGGCTGATATGATTCTGACCGATGATAATTTCTCCACCATGAGTGCAGCAATTCGTGAAGGTCGGCGGATTTATGACAATATCCGCAAAAGTATTCTGTTCCTGTTGCCGACTTCTTTTGCTGAGGGTCTGATTGTGGCTTTGACTATTCTATTGCAACGCGAAATGCCGCTGCAGGCAGCACAACTGTTGTGGATTAACATGGTCTCTGCAATTACGATTCAGTTTGCCTTCATTTTTGAACCGGCGGAAGCTGGCCTCATGCTGCGGCCGCCCCGTAGTAACCATGCCCACCTAATGAATCGCCACGATGTTTTCCAGATGGCGTACGTGTCGTTATCCATGGCCGCCGTTTCCTTGCTGGCCTACGATTGGTTGCTGAGTGTCGGCGCCGACCAAGCGACAGCCAGCACAATGATGGTCAATATCATCGTCATCAGTAAAATCTTCTATCTGTTTAACATCCGAACAAACGCGTTGGCCTTCTCGAAGGCATTCTTCACCAATCAGAAGGCTTTTGCGATTATCGCAGCAATGATTGGCTTGCAACTCGTCTTGACCTATGTCCCTTTCATGCAGCAATGGTTCTACACTGAACCATTGACTGGTATGGAGTGGTTGGTAGCCATTGTGGTGGCAACAGTGCCATTCTTGTTAGCTGAATTGGATAAAGTCATTCGCCATTGGCATACACGATGGGCAACCAAGCAACAAGCCTAACAAAAAAACAGCTTCCCAGCTTGGGAAGCTGTTTTCGCGTCTACAGCGCAATTTGCTGATCGAATCGATCTAACAAAGCTTGATTTGTTGAGTGGGTAATTAAAATGACGGTGATATCAGGTAGAGCCAGTAAGTAGTTCACAATCGCAGTTTCGTTGGCTGAATCCAGTGCTGAGGTGCCTTCATCAATCACGAGTACCTTCTTGTCCCGAATCAGCGCGCGTGCCAATGCCAGTCGTTGGCGCTCCCCACCGGACAGTTCAGACCCGTCTGGATTGACCTGAGTCTCTTCTTGCTCAGGTAACTCTGAAACCTTGGTTGCTAAATTGACACTGCCAAGCGTGGTGGCCAGTGCCGGCGCCAATTGATTGTCAAAGAGTAAGACGTTTTCTTTCAAGCTTGTCGGGAACAATGTCGGGGTCTGGTTCATCACACCGATGAGGGCATTCAGATCCTGGGGATCCAATTGACTGACTTCTGTGTCCTGTAAGACGAGGGAGCCTGAATAGTTGGGGTAGGTCCCGGTGATGATATTGGTGAGCGTTGTTTTCCCGCGGCCACTTTCACCGAGGATGGCGACTTTTTGGCCAGGATGAATCGTGAAGTCGGGGAAACTGACGGTTTGGTGGGTGGCAAATTCATAGCTCAAGCCTTGGGCACTGATGGCGACAGGTGCTTGCAAGTCGAGATGGGCGGTGCCCGCGGCTTCTGGCTGGGCGGTAGCCGTCAAAATGGGATCAAGCTTGGCCGCGATGGCCTTGCCCTGGGCGATTGACCCGAGATTGAGGGCAAATTGGGCACTGGCACCAAAAATTTGGCCGGCCAGATTGCCGGTGCTGACAACCACGCCGAAAGACACTGTCCCAATAATGGCCAAGAAGCCACACAAGGCCAATAGCACTACCTGCGAAAATAAATCGAGTAATTCGAGGGCGGCAGAAAGCGACTTGCCAATTTGTTGTTCTCGGACGTTGGCCTGTTCAACATCGTGAGCCGGTTTTTGCAAAATCGGCCACAGCCGATGCAGCGCTCCGTTCCAGTAGAGTTCGGTCAGTCCGGCCGTCCAATCTTTGACTTGGGCAGTTAGGTTCTCATTGGCCTTGGAGATGACGGCGGTAATCCCTTCTAAGCGGGCTTGGGCCAATTGCGGCGCCACCAACAGTAAGGCGGCCAGCACCAAGGCTGTCAAAATGAGCGACCAATGGTAGGCGAGAAGCGCAATCCCCGCCATAATCACGCTCGCTGCCGACTGGAATGCCCTAAAGCGACCATAGAAGTATTTGTTCGTTAAGATGACAATATCATTGGTCAACAGGTTTAAACCGGCGTTCTGGTCGTAGGTCAGAATCTTGGCGTACGACGAGGTGGTATCTTGCAAGACCGCTTGGCGAACATCATGATTGATGGCCTGGACCGTCCGTTCAAAGCCAACGCCGCTGATGTAATCGCAGATTTTGGCGATGACAAAACACCCAAATGAAGCCAGCATCCATAAGAAGAATTGCGCCATGTTGCGCGCAAGGATGGCATTAATCGCGATAGTTAAGACGACCGCGCTCCCAGTTGCGGCCACAATATTAATCAAAGCAATGAAGCCCAAACCGGCAAAACGCAATCGATAAGGTCTAATCACTGTTTTCATACGAATCTCCTCCAAGAGTTAGGGTGATGTTTTAAATGAGAATGCACTTATTGTTTTCTCATGTCAATCTTAAAAACTGAATTTTGGCCAAAAAAACAGCCCTTCCCAAACCGGAATGGCTGTTTGTCTGGTACTTATTTTTTGACGTCGTAAGTGAGTTGCACGAATTGGTCAAATTGCTGGCTTTCAATCAGATTCAACGGCACGTCGGTCAGTTGCGACGCGACAAGAGAAATCCCTTCTCCCAATAAAACCGGGGCAATCGTAATCATCAAGCGATCAATCAAGTCCTCTTTAAGCAGATCGGTGAAAATATCGGCCCCACCAACCAGCCAAATATCTTTACCAGGTTGGTTTTTGAGTTTGCGAACAAATTCTGGAATGTTGCCGGCCACGACCGTGCTGGGGTCGTCAGTATTGTGCAAAGTGGTGGAGAAAACGTAACTTTCCTTATCTTGGTACGGATAACTGCCCGCTAATTGCAAGGCCCGTTGGTACGTTTTGCGGCCCATAAGCACCGTGTCGATGCTCCGGTAGAATTGTTGATAAGCCAAATCAGCGGCGCTGGAATTATTCTGGAGCCAATCGACCCCACCATCGGTTTCGGCGATAAAACCGTCTAAACTTTCAGCCAAGTACAGGATTACCTTGCGTTCACTCATATGACCAACTCCCTTGTTTGAATACGTTAATCATATCACAAAAGCGCTTACATTGTCCCGTTAAACCCGCGAGAGAATTGACAAGGTCGCTTGCGCCAGAACGTGGCCGGCCATTGCAGCTCGGGCTTCATTTAACCAGAATCCCGGTTTGACATCGAGCATCGTATCCAACGCTGAGACGGTCAGCGTGTAATTGTGGTCTTGATTCGGTGGTTGTGGGCCAACGTAGTGTTGCGTAATCGCCGGGTCAGGAAAGCCAATCAACGACCCGCCATTTGAATTCGTGCCCTGGATCATTGGGAAGCCACTTTGACTGGCATTTTCAGGGATGAGGCGGGTATCGCCAGGGATATTAACGGCAACCCAGTGAATCCAAGCAAAGCCAGCGACGGGAATGGAATCCCAATCGATGACGGACAGGGCGAAGCTTGCCGTCCCATCCGGAACCTGATCAATTGAGATGGGGAAGCTGCGAATGGGGAAGTCTTGAGATAGATATTTTGTTGGGGCGTATTTACCGAATTCATCTGGTAAATAGCCGGCATTGAGCGGTACAGTAACTCGCATTTGAAATCCCTCCTTATTAAGGTTACTTTAAAGATAACACGATTTTACAAAGTGAGGTGACTGGCAATGACTTACTACGATCAGCACGTCCACACCTACTTCTCATTTGACTCGTCAGCAGAATGGGCGGCGTATTTGGCACAGACCACGTTACCAGTGGTGACAACTGAACACCTTGAGTTTCAGAATCCAGATGATGGTGGGCATGATGATGCCCCGGATTATTCCGCCTACGTCGCCGAAGCCAAAAAGTTGCGGACGGTCTTTCCTAATCGCATTCTTTTGGGTGTGGAAGTTGGTTATCGAGCACCACTGGCAGACCAAATCGCCACTTACCTAGCTGCCAATGATTACGATCTGACCCTTCTAAGCTTCCATCAAGATGGGGATTATGATTATCAAAATCCATACTTTCGAACAGTCGACCAAAAGGCCCATGTGCAAGCCTATTATGAAACGATGTTAGCGGGTGTCCGTGAGGTGGGTTACGCTGATGTCTTAGCACACTTTGATTATGGTCTGCGGGTCCTGGACGTGACTCCAGAACAATTGACCGCCTGGGCCAAACCATTATTAACCGAGATTTTTAAGACGATGATCGCCAAGCACATAGCATTCGAACTGAACACGAAATCGATGTACCGCTGGGAGAATGAGGCCCTGTATGCAACTGTGATTCCTTGGTATCAAGCACTCGGGGGCACATTATTTACTTTGGGGAGTGACGCCCACACGGTCGATAAGTATGCCAACGGGTTTGATGAAGCAAAGCATTTGCTGCATCAGCTCGGTGTGCACCAATTAGTGACTTATCAACAGCACCAACCATCGCCAGTAACATTCTAACGGAGGAAAATTATGAGTTATTCACCTGCATTACAAGCCATGATTGACGATATTCAAGCCCATTATTCGGCGCCAGTCAAAATTGTTGTGGAAGGGCCAGCCAGTGGTCAGCTTTCACATGAACAAAGCCAACAAGAGCTTTTGCCCGATGGCACACTCCAGATTCGGGTGACCGATACGACAAACGTTGAGTACACTTTGAGTCATGAGCTGCTGCATTTGTTGTTACAAATGAAGGGTTATCCCCAATTGCAGTATCACTTGTTGACGGGAACACCGAATCTAGATGATCAACTCTATGCCACATCAACATCATTGTATAATGTCGCCGCTCACGCCTTGATTGCCGCCTGGCAACGAGAAAATGGCATCATTGACGCCACTGTGGAAGAACAGGTGCAGGCTGCCTTCACGGCCACAGTGCCAGTAGAAACCCCAGAGACCAGCGACTTAATCATTTTCCGCATTCTGACGCTGGTTGATTTCTTAACGTTCTTTAATGGGGGCACAGACGCACACCGCACACAGTGGGGACATGATTTCCCGCGGGCTTTCCAGTACGCCCAAGGACTTTATACCGAATTACTCGACAAGCCAATTGACACCCCATTCACCTTCCGCCGCGCAGTCGTTCAACTGTTTAATCGCTTTGATGATCTCTTGAATCAGCTTGGCTATCAACCAACGACGAACCCAGAATTCGCGACTATCCCACCGGTGTTGTCGAACCGGCAATTGCGGCTCACGCTGAATCAAGTCTTTGAATTGAAGCACAGCGATTATCGGGACCGCAGCACGAAGGACCGCGCTTACGTGGCATTGGGCATCAGCGATCAGCAAAACGCTTTTGTCTTGCCCCTACAAGGCAAGGCCGCCACACCAGAGGCCTTTCAAGTACTTTATCAACAGCCACTGCATGAAATTTTTGACCAATACCACATCGACTATACTGTCCGGGAGTAACTCCCACTAAGCAGTGACAACAGCTGATCTGCCAGGCCACTAAAAAAGGGTCATGACCATTGTCATAACCCTAATCATTGAACTTCTTAGTGGCCGCCAAAGCGATGTCCAAAGATGAATGGCACGTTATAGATGGCGAACTCAATCCCGTGGTAGAGAACGAGCAGGCCAATGGCGAGCACAATCGCAATAAACACGTAACTGAGAAAATGGGCAAATCTGTGATTAGCCATACGCTTGCCTCCTTTTTAATCGTTCCTGATTCGTTTACTAATTTAAGTGTACACCCTTGACGCATGGAGAGGACGATAAATATGTTTGATCTGACAAAAGCAATTCAACAAGCCACACAGGTTGTTTTTCTGACTGGGGCGGGGGTTTCTACGTTATCTGGCATTCCAGATTATCGCTCAAAAGACGGGCTTTACGCGAATAAAATTCGGCCGGAATATGCCCTGTCCCATGATTATTTAGTTGAAGATCATCAAGGCTTCCACCAGTGGGTTTTGGCCAATATGTATCATCCAGAAGCTAAGCCAAATATCGTTCATGAGGTCATGGCCCGTATCTCGAACCACAAAGGGACAATCATCACCCAGAATGTGGATGGGCTTGATCGCCAGGCTGGTGCCAACAATGTCTTGGAGTTCCACGGTAATTTGTATCGGATTTATTGCCAAGCGTGTCATCATCAGTTTGACTATGCGAAGTATCGGCAATCCGACGTGCACGCTGAAGATGGTGGCATTTTACGCCCAGACATCGTGTTGTATGGTGAACAAATTAATCCGGACACCCTTAATCGGTCCGTGGCTGCGGTAGCTAACGCCGACTTAATTGTAGTTGTGGGCACCAGTTTCCAAGTCTATCCATTTGCGGGCCTGATTGAATATGCCAATCCTGCCGCGACTTTAGTGGCAGTCAACCGCGAGCAAATTCCGTTGCCACCCAAGGCCCAGCTTGTCCTTGGGGAGGCCGGTGAAATCTTTACGCAATTAGGAGAACAATTGTGACTAAAAATCGTCTTGAAGCATTTACTGATGGCGTGGTCGCCATCATTATTACCATCATGGTCTTAGATTTACGGCCACCAGAATCTGGCAACCCCGCGGCGCTATGGGACTTGCGTTACACTTTTATGGCGTACTTGGTTTCTTTTTTGACTTTGGCTGTGTACTGGAACAACCATCACCATTTATTCCAAATCGTCCAGCGAATTAATGGGGCGGTGCTCTGGTCCAACCTGCTGTTTCTATTGGCCATTTCGATGTTTCCGTTCGCGACCTCATGGGTGGGGGCGCATCATATCGACAGTTATGCGCCTGAAATGTTATATGGCTTGGTCGTGCTCTTCACTAATATTATGTTCTATGTGTTAATCCAATGCCTGATTAAGGCGTCAGGGACCAACTCAGAGATCCGCAAGTTGTTGGGCCAAAACTATAACAAACCACTCATTTCCATCGCGGTGAACATCGTGGCCATTGGCTTAGCCTTCATCTGGCCACCACTGACCATCATCGTTGATACCTTCCTCTTGTTACTGTGGGTGGTCCCCGAGCGTCGCATTGAAATTCACATCCAAAAGAAAATCTAAAATCGATGGCTACAAAAATGAAGCTGTGACATAACCCTTCGGGGAGTGTCACAGCCTCTTATTTTTACGTACATTATTGATTAATCGTGTTCCAAAAGGTTGAGAATCCCGGTCAATCCTCATTCTCATAGCCCCTTTTGTCACAACTTTATTTCTTTAGGCGATGGATTGTTCTTGTGTCATCGCATCTTGTGATTCTTGGGTGACAATGGCATCGGTGGTGTCTTTGTCGAAGAAGTGAGCCTTGTTAATATCAAAGCCCATTTCTAATTTATCCCCAGGGTTGTGGAAATCACGTGCATCAACGGTAGCGACGAATTCAGTGCCGTCAACCCGACTGTAAAGCTGAGACGTTGCGCCAAGCAATTCAGAAACAACCACTTCAGCAGTGATTTTGGCCCCTGGCCAGGTGTCCAGGAAGGCTTGTTCAGTGTGGATGTCTTCAGGCCGAATCCCAAAGACGACTTCCTTACCATTGTAGCCACGATCATTCAGAATCTTCGCCCGGCCTTCTGGCAGGCTCAAGGTTAAGCCTTGACCGTCAGTAATCACGCCATCTTTGTAGGTGACATTGAAGAAGTTCATTGATGGGCTGCCGATAAACCCGGCCACGAATTCATTGCGAGGGTTGTCATATACTTCGGCTGGGGTCCCGATTTGTTGAATCTTACCAACAGACATTACCACCACGCGATCAGCCATGGTCATCGCTTCAGTTTGGTCATGGGTAACGTAAATCGTTGTGGTGTTCAAACGTTGATGTAACTTGGCAATTTCGGCCCGCATGGACACCCGGAGTTTGGCATCCAAGTTAGACAGAGGTTCATCCATCAAGAAGATGGGTGCGTCACGGACAATCGCCCGGCCTAACGCAACACGTTGCCGTTGACCACCAGATAATGCGGCAGGCTTACGATCAAGGAAATCGGTCAGCCCCAAGATATCAGCCGCATAGTCAACCCGTTTCTTAATATCATCTTTGCCATACTTACGTAATTTCAAACCAAAGGCCATGTTATCAAACACGGTCATATGTGGATACAACGCGTAGTTCTGGAACACCATGGCGATGTCCCGATCTTTAGGGGCCACATCGTTCATGACTTGGCCGCCCATCTTGAGTTCACCCTTAGTGATGTCCTCAAGCCCGGCAATCATCCGCAAGGTTGTGGTCTTCCCGCAACCAGAAGGGCCAACGAAGACGATGAATTCCTTATCCTTAATGTGTAAATTAAAGTCCATCACTGAATAGTTCTCAGCGTTAGGATACTTCTTGTAGATGTGATCCAAATCGATTTCAACCATGATGTCACCATTCCTTCTTGTCTTAATAACTTCATTATAGATGTAAGCGGTTTACAAGAAAACTTGAAGTTGCCCAAAAACTGCCCTGATTTTTTCGGCACATTGACGAAAACGTTATCATTCGGAACGATTATGCTACACTAAATTCAAAATGAGGTGAGTGAATTGGCACAAGCATACACATTGATTTTGGTTGAAACGCCGGCAGGTATACTGCTCATTAACCGAAAGAAACCGCCCTATCGGGGACTATGGAATGCCTTAGGGGGCAAAATTGAACCAGATGAAACCCCGAAAGCAGGGGCGCAACGAGAATTGGTAGAAGAATCGGGGCTGACCCTGACTGCAGCCAAGCTGCAAGCCAATGGGGTGGTGCATTGGTATGTTGATGGCCAATTTCGCGCCGATTTGTATCTTTTCAGTGGCACGACCACCCAGACTGGGGCCTGGCCGCTGATGACACGTGAGGGGCTGTTAGCAGCAGTCGACCGTGAGTGGCTGACAGCACCTGATAATCTCGGCATAGTGGCAGATTTAAAAGCGCTGTTACCGCGTTGGTTAGCCGGTGAACAGCATGCGTATCGGTCTGACTTTACAGGAACCAAATTTGAGTCCTTGGTCATTGCCGATGATTGAGGTGGGCTTAACGAGTGTCGCCGACCATCCAGAATTGTCGGCGACAGGTAAAAAGGTCAGTACTTTCAGCGACTATGCGTCCCATTTTCCTGTTGTGGAAATCGATACGATGTTCTATGGCGTCAAATCCGAAAGCGTGGTTGCGCAATGGCAACAGCAGGTCCCTGCGCAGTTCCAATTCATCGTCAAAGCACCAGGAGCCTTGACCCAACATCGACAAAAGACTAACCAGGCGTTGAACCAGCCAACGATGTTTGCTGAATTCGTCCAAAGTCTCACCCCACTGATTGCGACGAATCAACTAACGGCAGTCCTGTTCCAATTCCCACCGTATTTCGGGGTTAGTGGTGCGCATGTTCACTATCTGCGAAGCCTACGTCAACAATACCCACACTTACCACTGGCGGTTGAATTCCGGCACAGTAGTTGGTATGCCCCACAGTATCGGGCATCCACCTTAGACTTATTGCGGCAATTAGAGTTAATTCACGTTGTCGTGGATGAACCCCAGACACCTGGTGGCTCAGTCCCAATGGTGCCAGTCGCGACGAATTCGGAATTAACAATGATGCGGCTACATGGGCGCAACACGCTGGGGTGGGCGACTCAACAACGGCCTGAGCGGACCGATTATCAATACAGCGAGCCAGAACTGGCCCAGTTGGGCACCGTGGCCCGACAACTCGACTCCAAACGGGTCGTGGTCATTTTTAATAACAATGGTGGTGGCGCTGCTGCAGGTGACGCGAAAGCATTTATTGATTTACTTGGGCTAGACTTTCCAGGCCTTGGCCCAGCCCAATTGGATTTGTTCTAAAGCGGGCCATTATCTGACCGGCAGGGACATTTTTGGCGAGTGGCCGCATGGTAGGGTGCAATTATGCTATACTAGTGGCAATCTGAACTTCACAGCGGAGGACGCAATTATGGCAGAAAAATCAACCTTCTACGTAACCACACCAATTTATTATCCATCAGGTAAATTACATATCGGTAACGCCTATACAACCATTGCAGCGGATGTGCTCGCTCGTTATAAGCGGTTGATGGGTTACGATGTCTTTTTCCTGACGGGAACTGACGAACACGGCTTGAAGATTGAACAAAAAGCCGAAGAACTCAATATCACGCCACAAGCCTATGTTGATGGCATGGCGACGCAAATCAAGCAGTTGTGGAAAATGCTTGAGATTACCAATGATAAGTTTATTCGGACGACAGATGCCGAACACGTTGCCGCTGTGCAAAAAGTCGTTGAACGACTCATTGCGCAAGGTGATGTTTATCTCGGTGAATACACCGGTTGGTATTCCGTTGACGATGAAGAATACTTCACCGAAACTCAATTAGCTGAAGTGTATCGCGATGAAGCAGGTAATGTCATTGGTGGGAAAGCGCCATCCGGCCACGAAGTCGAATTGGTTAAGGAAGAAAGCTACTTCTTCAAGATGAGCAAGTATGCTGATCGGCTTTTGGCTTATTACGATACGCATCCTGACTTTATTCAACCAGAATCACGCAAGAATGAAATGATTAACAATTTCATCAAGCCTGGTTTAGAAGACTTGGCCATGAGCCGGACCACCTTCAATTGGGGTGTGCCAATTCCAAGTAACGATAAGCACGTGGTCTATGTCTGGGTTGATGCCTTGCTGAACTATATCACGGCCTTGGGTTATACCAGCTCTGATCATCATTTGTTTGACAAGTTCTGGCCTGCTGACGTCCAGTTAGTTGGTAAAGAAATCGTCCGCTTCCATACGATTTACTGGCCAATTATGTTGATGGCACTCGATTTACCTCTTCCAGAGAAGATTTATGGTCATGGCTGGCTCGTGATGAAAGACGGTAAGATGAGTAAGTCTAAAGGCAATGCTATCTATCCCGAAATGATCGTTGAACGGTATGGGTTGGATGCCCTGCGGTACTATCTTATGCGCGCCATTCCATTCGGGAATGACGGGATTTTCACGCCTGAAGATTTCGTCAGCCGGATTAATTATGACTTGGCTAACGACTTGGGTAATCTGCTTAATCGCACAATTGCCATGATTAATAAGTATGAAGGTGGCAAGGTGCCATCGTTGAGCGTCGGCAATACGGCATTTGATGCTGATCTACAGAATGTTGCCGAAACCTCTGTCAGTGCTTATCACGATTTAATGAACAATTTACAGTTCTCAGACGCCTTAGATCAGGTTTGGCGTTTGGTTTCTCGGGCCAATAAATATATTGATGAAACTGAACCGTGGATTTTGGCAAAGGATCCCGCTAAAGCTGACGAATTAGCCAGCGTGATGGCTCACTTAGCTGAAAGCTTACGTTTGATTGCGCTCTTACTTCAGCCAATCATGACCCATGCCCCATTACAGATTTTTGCCCAATTAGGGTTAGATCAAGATAACGAAGCGCAAATGAAACTCGAATATGGTCACTTACCAAGTGATGCGGTCGTCGTTGAGAAGGGGACGCCAATCTTCCCTCGGTTAGACATGGAAGAAGAAATTGCGTATATCCGGGAACAGATGACGCCGAAGCTGCCTGACAAGATCACGGTAGACGAAGAGACCCGCAAACCAGAGATTGATTTTGGCACCTTTGATCAGAGCGAAATTCGGGTCGCTGAAATCTTGAACGTTGAAAAGGTGAAGAATGCCGACAAACTGTTGAAGTTTACCTTGGATGCCGGCGATCAAGGAACCCGCCAAATCCTGTCGGGGATTGCGGCTTATTACCCAGAATTTGAACAACTGATTGGGAAGAAAGTCATGGCTGTCGTCAACCTGAAGCCGCGGACATTACGCGGTGAACTCAGTGAAGGCATGTTGCTGAGCGCCGAAAGCCAAGCAGGCGACATTACGCTATTAGAAGTATCAACCGATTTGGAAAATGGCAGCTTGATTGGCTAAGCTGCTTAATTGAATGCAAATCAAACGGGGAACTGGGACAAAACAATGTGTTTTGTTTCGGTTCCTGTTTTGAGTCAGTCCCCAAATGAGGGAGGATATCATGGAAATTTTTGATTCACATACGCACTTGAACGACACGCCATACGCTGGACATGAAGCGGAATATGTTGCTGACGCAAAGCAACTTGGCGTCACTGAGATGGCAATTGTCGGTTCAGATACCGGCTTAAATGATGGGGCACTTACTTTAGCCCACGAGTTTGATAACTTGTATGCCATCGTCGGCTGGCATCCGGAATCAGCAAAGGATTATACACCAGCCACAGAAGCGATTTTGGAGCAACAATTACAAGATGACAAGGTGGTGGCTTTAGGCGAAATTGGCCTGGACTATCACTGGGATTCGTCACCGCGCGATGTGCAAAAGCGCGTGTTTGAACGCCAACTTGCCATCGCCCGCGAACAACACATTCCTGTGTCGATCCACAGTCGTGAAGCCTTCGAAGATTCATATAATTTGTTAAAAGCCGCGCACTTAGAAGACTTTGGTGGGATTATGCACAGCTTCACCGGGGATGCCGAATGGGCAAAAAAGTTTTTAGACCTGGGTATGTATATTTCCTACTCCGGGATTGTTAGCTTCAAGAATGCCCCTGAAGAACATGAGTCGGTGGTCGTCATTCCAGAAGACCGGCTGTTAGTTGAAACCGATGCCCCTTATCTGACGCCTGAACCTTATCGCGGCAAGCCAAATCAACCAGGGTACACCCGTTATGTGGTGGACGCTGTTGCTAAGTACCGTGAGAGTAACGCTGAACATATCGCCCAAATTACCCATGACAATGCGCATCGAATTTTTGGCCTGGGAGCAAATCATGACAATTAAGCAAATGCTCGTGGTCGAGGGGCGCGATGATACCAAACGGCTACAAGAGGCGTTTGGGGAGATCGATACCATTGAAACCAACGGCAGTGCCATTGACGTGGCCACCTTGGACAAGATCAAACTTGCACAGGCCACTCGCGGTGTCATCGTTTTGACTGACCCTGATTTTCCTGGGGAGAAAATTCGCAAAACGATCTCGCGGGCGGTGCCTGGTGTGACTCATGCGTTTCTACCTCGAGACGAAGCTGTGCCAGACCATCAAGGCTCACTGGGAGTTGAACATGCCAGCCCGGCAGCCCTCAAAGCCGCGCTCCAGCATCTATTCACTGAAGTGCCAAATGCTCAGCCACTCATCAGTCAGGAAGACTTATTAGCGGCGGGTTTAATCGGCGGCCCCCATGCCCGGCAACGCCGTGAACGCTTGGGTGAATTACTCCATATTGGCTATGCGAATGGGAAACAACTGTACAAGCGCCTGGCGCAGTTTCAAATTTCACGCGCCATGTTTGGTGAAGCAATATTACGAATGAATGCGGAGGAAGCCAATGGCTGAACAACCTAGAATTGCCACCCCATCAGAAACAAGTGCCATTTTAAAGCGCCATGGTTTTCGCTTTAAGAAGAGTCTGGGTCAGAACTTTCTGACTAATCCCCAAATCCTGACCCGAATTGTTGCGGCTGGCGATGTGGGTCCAGACGATGATGTAATTGAAATTGGACCGGGGATTGGCGCCTTGACCCAATACCTGGCCGAGGCAGCACATCAGGTATTGGCCCTTGAAATTGACCCCCGATTGATTCCTGTTTTGGCAGATACCTTAGCTGGGTACCCGAATACTACAGTGGTTGAGGCAGATGTCTTGAAAGCTGATTTGCCGACATTGATTGCGGATCATTTTGATGGTCACCATCAACTTAAAGTGGTGGCTAATTTGCCATATTACATTACGACGCCAATTTTGATGCATCTCATGCAGACTGGTGTGGCCTTTGAACGGCTCGTGGTTATGATGCAAAAGGAAGTGGCTGCTCGGTTAGTGGCCCAGCCAAACTCAAAAGATTACGGTAGCTTGAGTATTGCGATTCAACAAACCATGGACGTTGAAATTGCGTTTGAAGTGAATCGCAACGCCTTCGTCCCGGCGCCCAATGTTGATTCCGCCATTATCAAGTTGTCCCGGCGGCAGACGCCACGCGCTGAGGTGACGGATCAGGCTGCCTTTGATAGGCTGGTCCGAGGCAGTTTTGTGTCTCGGCGCAAGACCTTGTGGAACAATTTGGTCAACCTCTATGGCAAAGACCAAAAACCATTGATTCAAGCCGCCCTTGATGCCAGTGAAATTCCCGCCAGTTCCCGGGCGGAGCAGCTGAGTATCAGTGATTTTGCTACTTTGACGACTAACCTTTCTCATCAAGGCCTAAGTTAAGGCTGCCTAAATTAAAAAGTCCGTTAAAACCGCGTCATTATCAACTTTCTTTGCTTGCACAAATAAAAGCCTCGTGGTATAATTGCAAATTCTTGTGAAACATGCTATAATTGTTTTCACAAGGGGTGAAGTGCATGCCAATTACTTTAGCAAGCATCAAGCAACAACTCGACGGTAAAATCGGCGAGAATTTGACGGTTGTCGCACAAGCGGGCAGAAAGAAAGTTACCCGCCGCAAGGGAACTTTGAAAGAAACCTATCCAGCTATTTTCGTGGTTGATCTTGATCAAGACGAGAATGCCTTCGAACGAGTTTCTTACAGTTACGCAGATCTCCTCACCAAATCCATTGAAATTACATTTGATGACGAAGAAGTCGCTTCATAAAATCAACGTCTAGCCTAATCCGCTGGACGTTTTTTTGTGGCCAAAACAGGCCCAGCGACGGATGCTGTCTAAATTCTAGTGTTATAATATAACACCAGCAATCAAATCGTTGTTCTGTTTCAGTTTCGTCAGTCAGGAAGGTACAGTTATGCAAACATTATTTCTAGTCGGGCTCATGCTTTTGGGTGTGATCGCGGCCAATATCTTAAAACAGTTCATTCCCAAAATTCCGGATGCGTTTATTTTTGTCGCAGTCGGCTTGCTTCTTTCGTTCACCCCGGCTTTCAAGGACTTTGAGTTGGAGCCAGAGTTCTTCATGCTAGTCATCATTGCCCCATTGATGTTCGTTGATGGCCAGCGGCAATCATTCAACAAAATCAGGCAAAAGTTTTCAGCCATTTTTCAATTATCTGTCGGCTTGATCGTGGCGACTGTCCTGATTGTGGGCTTATTGACCAACTTTGTTGAGGTCGAATGGACCCTGCCGCTAGCGATTGCCTTAGTCGCGATTGTTACGCCGACTGATGCAGTGGCGGTGAAGTCGATAACGGGCGGTTCCACCGGCGCCATGCCAACAGGGGTGGGAGACGCACTGGAACTGGAGTCCTTATTTAATGATGCGACTGGCTTGGTTATGCTTGACTTGGCCTTGTCCGTGATGGAAAAGGGGAGTTTCTCCTTTGCCGCCGGGTTAGGCCACTTCTTATTCGTCGCCGTGGGTGGTGTCGTCGCTGGGATTGGGTTGGGATTAGCCGTGGTGGCTTTGCGTGTTTGGCTGAATTTACATGCGACAAATGCTGAAACGACCGTAATCCCGATTAGTTTATTGACGCCATTTCTGGTGTATTTAATCGCAGAATACTTCGGGGTTTCTGGGATTTTAGCTGTGGTCGCGACGGGCATCGTCCACAACTGGGAGTCGGTACGGTTACGCCTGAGCTCGACGTCGGTCCAGCTGACCTCGACGACGATTTGGAATACGATTTCTAATATCCTAAACAGTGTGGTTTTCTTAACGTTAGGCCTCACCTTGCCAACTGTCTGGCGTGACTTTCTCGATATGGGCGGCCTGGAATCCTTGCAACTTATCGGCTTAGCGGGTCTCATTTATGCCGCGATGTTAGCTGTGCGTTTTATTTGGGCTTTACGGGAAGAGAATCCGACTGTCAAAACCTTACTGGGTTCAAACGATACCATGGTCCATCGCCAACATGCGCTGATTTTTGCCTTCGGTGGGATTCATGGGACGATGACGTTAGCGATGGCCTTCTCACTGCCGCGGGTCATCGGCGGTAAGGCCTTCCCCCATCGAGAAGAGCTGATTATTGTGGCCACGATGGTGATTGTGATTAGCATGGTCGTCAGTGCGATTATTCTGCCACTGTTGATGCCTGAAAAAACGGATGGTTTTACCCAAGAAGACTTAGCCCATCTGCGCAACAAGATGGTCGATTATGCGACAGTTCAAGTGCGGGCCCGCATTGACGATCATGATGTACGTGAAGCTATCACCACCCAATTGCAGACACAAAAGGGTTGGGTGGATCGCAAGGTGATGGATAATAATTTCCAATTACTGATGGATGACACCAAAGACTACATTCGGGCTTACGTCCATGAAAATGAAATGACCGATCGCTATGGCACAGTGACAATCGATATTTACGACAAGATTCTTGATCGGTGGAAGGCGCAGCTGAAGAACCGGCACACGGTTCAACACGAATTGCATGAAATGAAGAAGCAGTATAAACACGCCAAATGGCATTTCACACACGGCGTCATTACGCCACGTCAGCGGCAACGTTCCCGAGAAGAATTTAAGGCCAGTAAATCCGCCGCGGAATGGGCCCAGTGGAAAGACACCCGGACGTCAATTACGATGCTGAATCGAGAAGTGATGGATCATGTTGATGGGTACTTAGATGAAGTCTTAAAGAATCGGTTGTCGACCTATCATAGCGAGAATTCTTTCGTTTATGCCGTCCGTCAAGATGTGAATGAATATCTGCAGCGGATCGACCACGAATATCGGCGGATCACCGTTAAAGTGGATAGTGAGTGGTATATTCAGGCCTTTCAGTTGGAATATAACTTTGTCCAACAGGCCAGTGCCACCGGCCGCGTGCCACATAGTCTGGTCAGCACACTCTATACCGAAATCAATCAAGCCCAGACCTTGCAGCTGCAACAACTGGAGCAACTTGAAGAGCTTGAGCCAGAACCAGCAGCATTGGCGATTGAGCAGAGCAATAACTAAAAAAACGTATGCCACCAGTTTTGAAAGGTGGCATACGTTTTTAGGTTGGCAGTGTTTTTTGGGCCATGAGCAAGAAAGACAGCGGGTACCCACGGCCATCATAGACGTCACTGAGACCGACGTCATAATCGTATTCATCAAAGCGCGTCAAAGCCAATCCGGCGTCTAACACATGATTAATGATGGCAGCAGTCGGGTGGGCGAAGCTGATAAACCGATTCTTGGCTTGGTAAGGCTCAGACAGATAGCTCATCCCATTGCCTTCGATGAACGGATCGGGGTTGAAATAAGGGTAGCTAAGGTGTTGTAAGTCTTGGGCGTTAAAGTCCGGTTCATCAGGCAGTGGCAGCATATTCATAAAAGGATGAAAGTCATGCAGTAAGAGCTGGCCGCCAGGTTTGAGGCAGGCTGCGACTTTAGCAAACAGCGGTTCTAAGTCTTTAAACCAAGTGATGGCCCCAATCGTGAAAATAATGAAGTCAAATTGTTGGTGATAGCTATCAGGAATGTCCAAGATGTTCACGGCAACGAATTCACAGTTCGTCATCTTTGCGGTTTGTGCCTGTTGCCGAGCTTGGTCGATGATGTTGGTTGCAATATCAAAGCCAATACCCTTGGCGGGGCCAAGTTGCATCAGCGAAAGCAGCTCGCGACCATTATTACAACAAAATTGGGCAATGACTTTACCTTTGAAATCGAGCGTTTGGATCTGGTTGACCACGGCGGCGTCCAGAAAAGGTAAACGTTCATGTGACAGGCGTTCAGCAACGTTTTCGCCCCAGTGTGGTTGTCGATGGGCAAAGGCTTCTTCCCAAGCAGCTTTGTTCTCAGTCATATAGTCCATGGCATTTCCTCACTCAGTCTTTAGGCTACTTTTGATTGTATCAAGGTGCCTCGGCCGTGAACAAGCAAAACCTATGTTAGAAGATGGTTGGCACTAAACCGCCATCGACGCGCAGAGCCTCACCGGAAAATGAAGACGCATCAGGGCTGGCGACAAACGCGGCAAAGCGGCCGACTTCTTCGGGGCGAATCAGGCGTTGAATTTGGGAATTAGGCCGATGGTTGCGCATGAAATCCGCTTCCCATTCACTTTCAGGCAGACCACTGCCGGCATACATTCGATTGAGCATGGTCTGGACACCTTCAGTTAAGGTGGAGCCAGGCATAATCGTATTCACGGTCACGTGGCTGGCAACCGTCAGCTTGGAAAGGCTTTTGGCCAGCGATAGGTTCATCGTTTTGGTCATACTATACTGGGGCATTTCACCTGAGGGCATAATGGCTTCTTCGCTGGCAATAAAAATAATGCGCCCGAAATCTTGCGCTAACATTCGTGGCAGATAGTGGCGAGCCAGCGCATTGCCGGCTAGGACGTTAACGTCAAAGAAGTGCCGCCAGGTCGCATCATCAATCGCGTCGTATGCCATGGGCTCAAAGATGCCGACATTGTTGATGAGAATATCAACCGTTGGAAATTGGGTGAAAATTTGTTCTCGGACCGCTTCGTCGTTAATATCACCCACGGCTGCTTGAATATCACCCACAGCAGTTTGTGGCTTGGTTTGCGACAACTGACCGGCAATTTCGGCCACAGTAGCATTGACGACGTCTTGCTTGCGACCATTAACAATCACATCTGCGCCTTCCCGGGCCAATTCCAGTGCGATTGCTTTGCCGATGCCCTTGGTTGAGCCAGTCACGAGGGCGCGTTTATGGTTGAGATGTAAGTCCATGTGTTTTCCTCCTTGAAGTTGCTGGTCATACTATAGGCCATATTAGCTGATGACGATAGTACGCACCTTTAAGTGCCCGTGATTGGTCTGAGACTTTTTGCAGACTTCTTAATGTATTATTCAAGGAAAAACAGTATACTTATTGTAATAATTCTAGAGAAAGCAGACTGGTGGTAGGTATGGAAATCATCCAGAAAGCCCCGGCCAAGATTAATCTCAGTTTGGATGCTCGATTTCGACATCCTGATGGTGAGCATGAGTGGGAAATGGTGATGACTTCGGTTGATTTGGCAGATTACGTGCATATTCAGCCAAGCAAGACGCTCCATGTCACCACCGATAGTGGGTTCTTACCCGAAGACCCGCGCAATCTGGCCTATCAAGCCGCGCTAGCCTTACAACGAGTGAGCGGTACACGTTTGGGCGCACGTATTCATATTGAGAAGCACATTCCGGTCGCAGCAGGCCTCGGTGGGGGATCCTCAGATGCCGCCGCTGTCTTGAGAGGCCTTAATCGTCTTTGGGGACTCAATTATTCTCGCGAGCAACTGGCTAAGATTGGCTTGCAAGTCGATTCAGACGTGCCTTACTGTGTGTATTCAGAGACCGCTTTGGTGACTGGGCGCGGTGAGCAAATTAAGCCGCTCGGCGAATTACCCAACTTTTGGGTGGTATTGGCCAAGCCCAAAGTCTCTGTTTCCACACCATCAATTCTGAATCGGCTCGACTACAGCGAAATCAAGTACCGTCCGGATACCCAGACAGTCCTTGATGGCATCCGAGAACGAGATTTCGGGATGATGGCCAGCGGTATGGCTAATAGCCTTGAATCAGTCACCGCAGCTCGGCACCCTGAAATTACCGCTATCAAAACGCGGCTTCTGAAGTACGGTGCCCAGGTCGCGCAGATGTCCGGCAGTGGCCCGACTGTTTTTGGCCTTTGTGAGAAGCAATCGCGGGCCACACGGGTGTACAACAGCATGAAAGGCTTTTGTCACGAAGTCTACTTACTCCGTGCCATTGGCCACACTTATCATATTGAGAAGAGCAGCCACTAAGGCTGCTCTTTTTTTGATTTGGTTGGTAATGAAACACTTTGTTTGTCAGCTACGGCCTTGAATGATAGGTTTGAATTAACAGTCGAGGTGAGAAAAATGCAGTCAACATTATGGCGAATGCTTAAATTTTTTGGGCGCCAATTGGCGGTCGCAAAAGGCAAATTATTACTTGTCGTTATCACACTGGTCGGGGTTTCAGGGATTCAATATGTTTTGCCCCGGATCACGCAGTTCATCATTGACCACGCCATTCCACAAAAAAACGTGGGTCAATTATTACAGCTCATCGTGGCAGCTTTAGTCCTGACAATTGTCATGGGGCTGTTCAATACCATTTCGACCTATTTCATTGGTCAAGTGAGTCAACAAGCGATTTCACATCTGCGCGATGAGTTGTTCGCACACACCCTAGATCAGGACATGGCTTATTTTGAAACCAGTAAGACGGGAGATTTAATGGTTGTTCTTACCAGTGATATCAATATGCTCCAGAACTTGATTTCTACGAGTTCACTTGGGTTACTGGGCAGCATGCTGACGTTTGTAGTTGTCTTAGTCATCATGCTAGCGAACGATTGGGTGCTCACGGTCTTGATTCTGATCACCTTCCCATTGCTTTTCTGGGCCAATTACTTGTACACCACTCGGATTCGTGCGGCTTATCGGCGAGTGCGGACCAGTGCCGGGAAAATGAATAACCAAATTCAAGAATCATTAACCAGTATTGATCTCATCAAAAGTTTCGCCACAGAGACCCTGACAGGCGATCGTTTTCAACAGATGAATGCAGATAATCGTGACAATCAAATTCAAGCGACCAAACTCAGCGCGATTTTCTCGCCTGTCATTGATGATATTAACTATCTAGGTACCGTCATTATTCTGGGAGTCGGGGCTTATCAAGTTATTCAAGGCACATTCACAGTCGGGATGATTGTCGCATACCTCTCGTATTTGGCAATACTGCAAGCGCCAATTCGGCAATTAACCGGGTTAATTCAGCGCCTGCAACAAGCTTCGGTTTCGTATGAACGAATTGAGAATCTGATGGCGTCAAAGCCACAGATTGTTGACCCTGAAAACCCGGTTCCACTGGCACCGTTTCATGATCGGGTACAATTTGATCAGGTTAGCTTTGCTTACGGGGAGGAAGCGCCAGTCCTCAAGGATATTAATTTCGACATCCCACACGGCAAGGTGACAGCTTTAGTCGGCTCGTCAGGGGCAGGTAAAACAACCATTACCAAGTTACTTGATCGTTTCTATGATGTGACTGCTGGGGCGATTACGTTTGATGGCACTGATATTAGGGATGTACGCTTGCACGACTTGCGCAGCCAAATTGGGGTTGTCTCTCAAGATGTGGTCTTATTGGATGGCACGATTCGGGACAATATCAGCTACGGGATGACAGCATCAGAAGCCGAAATTTGGCAAGCTGCCGAAGGTGCTAGCATTGCTGACTTCATCCGCGGATTGCCTGACGGCCTAGAAACCCAAATTGGTGAGCGCGGAATTCGTTTGTCAGGCGGCCAGAAGCAGCGGATTGCTATCGCCCGAGTTTTCCTCAAGGATGCACCACTGCTGATTCTCGATGAAGCTACCGCCGCGCTGGATAATGAATCTGAGCGTCACATTCAACGCTCATTTGATGATCTCATGCAATCACGGACCAGTCTTGTGATTGCACACCGGCTGTCTACGATTCAAAATGCGGATGAGATTCTCGTGGTGGAACATGGCGAAATTGTGGAACGGGGTACACATGCGGAATTATTGGCTAAGAATGGTCGGTACGCAGAACTCTATAATCTTCAGTTTGAGAGCTAGTTCTTTTTCTGCACAGAAAAAACGCGGGGCAACCAATTGTAGGTTGCCTCGCGTTTTTGTGTGGATTCGCGTTCATGTCAGAAACGCGGTCAGTTGTTAACCGTGAGCGTTTCGCACTCTAAACGCGTTCGATCTCACAATCATCTCCGTCCAACTTGCTTCGCCACCAGCACAGACCACTGGTTTGGTCGAAGCTGTGTTGGTACTCGATGATTCCCGTGAGACCTCACGCTCTAAACGCGCTCGCAATGCCAAACGCCTCAGTCTAAGCACCTACGCCACTGGGCAAAAAGCACCCACCGTCGTAGGTTTACTTAGCCGTCCGGCGTTTATTCGGCATTGCTCACGCTCTAAACGCGTTCAAACTCACAACAACTTCCGCCTAGCGTGCTTTCTCAATGGGGATGACGCTCCCATTATCGAAAGCCTGCTAGTGCTCAGTTGTTACCTGTGAGTTTTCACGCTCTACATTTTCATGCCCATTTTTTCGTAGGAGTCCATGCCGGCCATCCACATTTCGGAGATAGGGATACCGCGTTCGGCAGCAAAGGCCTTCGTTAGGGTCTCCATATCCATGAGTTTATACTTTGGCCGTGGCTTGCCTGCTTCATAACTTTCAATCTGGGCCATCATGCCACCATCTTCGTGCTCGATGATGTGGCAGTGATACATGTAAACGCCCGGTAAATCGAAACGAACGAGGATCCGGACGGTCTCACCAGGGTTAACCCCAACGGTGTCTTTATAACCATGTTCATTTGGATAAGACGCGTGCCCATTGCGACTGATAATCAGGAATTGCGTGCCATGAATATGGAATGGGTGGACCATGCCACCTGTCATATCGTTGGTGTTGGTGACGTCCCAGTATTGCGCTTGGCCAACCGGTTGCTCAGCATCAATGCGTTGCATGTTGAACTTTTTACCGTCGAGCATGACACTTTCATCCATCCCAGACATGACGACTTTACGAATTGGAGTGGCTGGATCGACGACAGGTGGCTTGATATCGAGCAGATGGGTTGGCAGTGGTTCAGGGTCGGCATTGAAATCGTGGATTCGGAAATGCACGATTGGGGTGTCGTCGCTGTACAAAACTACTTCGTCTCCGGCATGATAGCCACTGAAATCAACCACGACTTCAGCTCGTTCGGCACAGGTAAGCATCAGATGGGTAAGATCAACGGCATCTGGCAGCAAGCCGCCATCCCCGGCAATTTGGGTGAACTTCAAGTCATCTGAGAAATGCAGGCGCCACTCACGACGATTTGCGCCATCCAGCAGCCGCAAGCGTAGCCGTTGAGAAGTTACATCAAAGTAGGGGTTAACGGTGCCGTTAATCAAAGCCGTTGGGCCTTGAACACCGTCGGGATCATAGTCTGCGCGGTAATCAAATTGATTATGGTCATGGAACCGCCGATCTTGAAGCACCACCGGGATATCATCAACACCATAGTTACGAGGTAAGTGTAAAGAGGCTTCGTGTTTATCCTTCACGATCACAGCTGCGGCAAGACCGTGCCACACTTGTTCAGCTGTTGATGGACATGGATGCGGGTGCAGCCATGTGGTTGCGGCTTCTTGATGCAGAGTAAAGTCGATTTTATTGGCTTTGCCAGGATAGACGGGGGCGTGACAACCACCATCAATGATGGGGCCACTCACATTGAGCCCGTGCCAGTGAAAAGTTGTCAGTTCTGGTAGGTTGTTCTTCAGAGTGATATGTACGTCTTGACCATCATTTAAAATAATCGTTCGGCCTAGAATGTCAGCGTTATATCCCCAGGTCTTGGTCTTCTCACCTGGTAACAGCTGTGCTTCACCTTCTTGTGCGGTAATGGTATACGAGACTTCGTGTGAGGTCTCAGTATCTGGCACAGCTAATGGCGGAATCGCCAGCGGCTGTTGTGGCGTTGTCGGTGTTTCCAACGCAACATAACCACCGTCATGTGTGTTGAAAGCAGGTTCGTCGAAGAAATAGTCAGTGTACACGTTCTTATTCATATAACTCCCCCTTTTTCGATCTAAACTCAGTATACCACTGCCTTATATGTTATTATTGACATTTGTTTATGAATTCGGCAGTATGAATGCAGAGGAAGAGGTGGTTTTTGTGGAAAAAATTCAACCGAATCAAGCATTCAAATGGGGCATTTGTCTTAATATCGTCTATATCATCGCAGAAGTCGGCTTCGGGCTGTTGATTGGGTCAATGGCGCTGGTCGCTGACGCCTTACATAATTTAAGTGATGTCCTCGGTCTGGGGATTGCTTGGGGCGCCGATTGGTTGGGCAAATTACGGCCAACTCTGAAGCGGACATACGGATTTAAAAGTAGTTCCATCCTTGCGGCATTGATTAATGCCGTCTTTCTACTGATTGCCATGGGCGCTATCATCGTTGAGGCGATTACCAGGTTTGGTAACGAACAGCCAGTCCAAGGCGTAACGGTCATGATTGTGGCGGGCGTTGGGATTGTCGTCAATGGCGTCACGGCGTGGTTGTTCCATCGTGGCCAGCAAAAAGACCTCAACATTCGTGGGGCTTTCCTCCACATGGCTGCCGATGCCGGCGTTTCACTGGGTGTGGTCATTGCTGGTGGGCTGATTACGTTAACCCACTGGGAATGGCTCGATCCACTGGTGTCAATTCTCGTGGCGTTAATTGTGGTGATTTCGACTTGGAGCTTGTTGCGGGATGCGTTGAACCTCGCAATGGCTGCCGTTCCAAATGGTATTAGTACATCGGCGGTCGAAGAAGTGATCGAACATTATCCGACGGTTGAGAAGTGCCATGACTTACATATTTGGGCATTGAGTACGACGGACGTTGCCTTGACCGTACATTTAACCCGAGCCACCTCAGCCAACAACGACCGATTCTTAGAAGAATTAAGTCAGAAATTGCGCCAAGAGTTTGGCGTCACGCACGTCACGATTCAAGTTGAATATGGTGATTATCAGGCCCTGCAGGCGACTGACAATACTTACTAAAACCAAAAAGGGATTGTTCCTCACATCAAGTGAGCAACAATCCCTTTTTGTTGGGCGCTGAACTTTAAATCAGTTGGTCGTCAGCATTATAGAAATTAGGGTAAGCCAGGTAGCAGGCAATGACTGAAGCGATACTAGTTGCTGCCATCAGCATGAAGGTGACCATAATCTGATACATGATTGCCTTGGTCGGATCAACGCCAGCAAAAATCAAGCCAGACATCATCCCCGGCAGACTGACTAAACCGACAGTTTTAGCGGAATCAATGGTTGGTGCCATCCCGGTTTTAATCGCATCACGAACAATGCCACTTGAGGCTTGCTTCAAGTTAGCGCCTAGAGCCAACCGTTCGAGAATGGGTTGCCGTAAATCATGGAAACTGGTGTTCATATTTCGATAGCACAGGCCAATGGCCACCATGGCATTGCTGGCAATCATCCCGGAGACAGGCACGACTTGCGACGGGGTGAACTTAATCGCACGGGCCAGCACTAATAAGACAAGCGTCGTCCCAGTGCTAACAGTCACGGCCAGTAGACTAATCCAGAAAGCGTTATTCATTCCCGCAGCGCGCTTCTTAGCGTTCCAGGCGGCATTGAAAATAATAATCAGGACCATCAATAAGGTCAGGAAGATGGAATTAACTTTAATGATATAGGTGAGCACGTAGCCGACCACGGTTAGCTGAATCACGGCGCGAACGACCCCAACAATCATGTCCTTTTCAAGGCCGATTTTTTCTTTGAAATTCAGCAGCAAGGCGATAGCGACTAAGGCAACCGCAAAAAACAATGCAGACGGAGTGACAATTAAATTCTGAGTCATGCTGTTACCTCCAATTGGCCATCGGCTAATGTGATGAGATGGTTAGCCGTATTGATTTCTGTTTCATCGTGAGTCACTGCAATCAGTGTCACATCATGATGCTGATTCAAGTGGTCGATAAAATGATGGACAATGGTCTTGGTGTCAGCGTCCAACCCCGTGGTCACTTCATCGAGTAGCAAAACTTTCGGGGTGAAGAGGACATTGCGGACTAAGGCGACCCGTTGCTTCTCGCCACCGGATAACTCAGTAATCGGTTTATGTAAGTTGTCAGGACCGAGCTCGACTTGGCTTAGTGCCTCGAGCGCATGAGTTTCGTCAAAGGCTTGGTTGCGAATCACATATGGGAAACTTAAATTGTCATACACTGTGTCTCCAAAAAGGCTTGCTTGTTGAAAACAGTATGAAACCTCCTTGCGGTAGGCGAATGGATCATACTCGCTGAGTGGCCGTCCGTTGTACGCAATTTGACCATTGGTGGCAGTCAGCAGCGTCGCCATAATGCGCAGCAAAGTGCTTTTCCCGCTTCCGGACGGGCCGGTGATGGTTAGTGAGTCGCCAGCGTCGACGGTCAGGTTAATGTGATGAAGTATTTGACGTTCGGTGGTAGCGAAGTCAATGTCAGTTAATGTGAACAAAGCAGTCATGGTGACCCTCCTTTTTTGTTTAGAACTATTCTAAACTAACACCGCTGGGAATGCGACTTTTTTAATTATTTTTATCGAATATTGAGAGAATGCGAACGTTTGCCATGCAGAAGAAACTTTTCCTATGTTTTTGCGGGTCTTTCTTCTATAATTGTGAAGATTGAAGCTCAAAGATGATGACAATCCAAATATTCGGAGATAGGAGTTTTTTTAATGACAAAAGTTCGACGCAGTGATCGTCTGATTGACATGACGCGCTATTTATTGGAACGCCCGCACACTTTGGTGCCGCTGACCTATTTCTCTAAACGCTATGAATCTGCTAAATCGTCTATTAGTGAGGATTTGGGGATTATTCGCCGGACATTCATGCAGCGCCAAACGGGGATTCTTGAAACAGTCCCTGGGGCTGCTGGCGGGGTCCGGTACATTCCAACCATTGGTCGAAACGAAGCGAGCGATTTTATTGCAGACATGGCCCATCGGCTCTCAGAAACGGATCGTTTACTACCGGGCGGATATGTTTATCTTTCTGATTTACTGGGGACACCAGAAGTCCTGCGCCAAATTGGCCGGCTAATCGCGACTCAGTTTGCCAACCAACAAGTGGATGCAGTGATGACAGTGGCGACCAAAGGCATTCCGATTGCTCAAAGCGTGAGCCAATACTTGAATGCGCCATTTGTCATTGTGCGTCGGGATTCAAAAATTACTGAAGGTTCAACTGTTTCGGTGAATTATGTCTCCGGTAGTTCTGCTCGGATTGAGAAGATGGAACTCAGTAAACGCAGTCTCCAGGCTGGGAGTGGGGTCTTAATTGTCGACGACTTCATGAAGGCTGGTGGGACTGTTAATGGGATGCGTAGTTTGATTGAAGAATTCGATGCTAATCTGGTCGGCATCTCTGTTTTTGCCGAGGGTAAGTTTGCCGGTGACCGGATGGTGAACGATTATACCTCACTCATCCGTGTTGACGATGTGGATACCAAAACCAATACGCTTCACGCGGTGCCAGGTAACTACCTGGATTACAACCAAGCGATGTTTAAGGGTATGGATGCATGAATGCCTATTTAGGACCGATTAGAACGGCTATTTTCGCTTTTCCGGTCTTGGCGTTAGTGCTGACAATTCCCGCTCTAATCATTCAATATCGCCGGTATGGCAGTTTCATTTTCTGGCGTGCGTTTGTGCTCTACTCGTTTATCTTCTACCTCTTAACGGCATACTTCCTGATTATCCTGCCGCTACCGGATGTGGCGACTGTGGCCAAGTTCACCGGGCCTAAATATAATTTGGTCCCATTCATGGCCTTGCGCCAGTTTATCGCCACCACGCCGTTCAACTTGTTTCAACCAGGGACATGGCTAAAAACGGTTGAAGCGCCAGCCTTTATTCAGCCGCTCTTTAATTTACTACTGACTGTCCCTTTTGGGGTTTATTTACGCTATTACTTTAAGCGTTCGTTGCCTCAGGTGATCATGCTGACTTTCGGGTTAAGTTTATTCTTTGAACTGACACAATTGTCGGGATTATACGGCATTTATCCACGACCGTATCGGCTCTTTGATGTAGATGACTTAATTGTTAACACGGCTGGTGGCTTCTTAGGTGGTCTGATTGCGCCGGGTTTAATGCGCGCCTTTCCCACGCGAGAAGCGATGGACGCTGAAAGCCGCCAGCGGGGCAGTCAAGTCACCTGGACGCGGCGGTTTGTGGCTTTCGTGATTGATTACGTGCTGGTCGCGGGCGTTATTGCAGTTGTGGTCACGTTCGTGATGCAGCTTTTGGGCTTGGCGGCTGTAATGCGGCAATGGCGGTTGGATTACATCATTTCTACGTTTATCACTTTTGTCTGGGTGCCCTATTTCAGCCACGGGCAAACCGTTGGCAAGCGCTTGGTCAAAATCCGGTTAGTGACGGTGGATAATCACCCAGTTGGCTTTTGGCGGTTGGTTGCGCGTGAGACCATGATCTATGGTGTGGCCTTTCCACTCAGTTGGGTCTTTAGTCAACAAGCAACCGTGTTGGCCAGCGGGACTCAAACCGACATCACCTGGGCGCTCTTCTTGGTTTCTTTAGTGGGGATGATTTTCCTTTTTGGAAATTTCGTCTGGGAAGTAGTCACTCGGCATGGTGTGTTTTTCTATGATGAGTGGCTCAGAACCAAACAGATTAGTGTTGTGAATACTGTTCAGAAACCTGTCTAGTCCAGTTATCTCGCGTGTTTTCACACTTGTCAGGTTTAATGGTCTAGTCTATGATTAGGATATTAATCAATGAAACGGAGTCCAGATAATGGCCGGAAAATATACAATCATCTTAGCTGCGGGTAAAGGTACTCGCATGAAATCTAAGCTTTACAAAGTCCTACATAAAATCGCGGGTAAGGCGATGGTTGACCATGTGTTAACGCAAGTTGAACTGACCTCGCCAGACGAGATTGTAACTGTTGTTGGCCACGGTGCCGAGGCCGTCGAAGAGACACTTGGCAATCGGAGTCAATTTGTGATCCAAGAAGAACAGCTTGGCACCGGTCACGCGGTCTTGCAGGCTGAAGCATTGTTGGGTGATAAAGAAGGCATGACCTTAATAGCTAGCGGCGATACACCACTGCTCACCGCAGGAACTTTTGAGAAGCTCTTTGCTTATCATAAGGACAAAGGGGCAAAGGCGACCATCTTGACGGCTTCAGCGCCAGACCCAACTGGTTATGGCCGGATTATTCGCAATGATTTGGGCACGGTCCAAAAGATTGTCGAACAAAAAGACGCTAACCATGAAGAAGCCCTGGTCAACGAAATTAATACCGGCGTGTATTGCTTCGACAACCAATCGCTGTTTAAGGCTTTGCATGAAGTCAATAACAACAACGCTCAAGGAGAATATTATTTGACGGACGTCATTGAAATTCTGAAGAACAAGGGCGAAGTTGTGGCAGCGTATCGGATGAAGAACTTTGAAGAATCGATGGGGGTTAACGACCGCGTGGCACTTGCCGCTGCAACCAAAGTGATGCAACATCGGATCAACACCAATCACATGCGTGATGGGGTGACGTTAACTGACCCAGACAACACCTACATCGATGTGGACGTGCAAATCGGCGCCGACACTTTGATTGAACCTGGCGTATACCTCAAGGGCAATACGGTGATTGGCGAGGACTGTGTCATCGGGGCGCATTCCGTATTGTCCAACGCGACTATTGAAGACCAAGTGACGATCACGAGTTCAACGATTGAAGATTCAATTATGCACACTGGCTCTAATGCCGGTCCTAATGCCCATTTGCGGCCTGATTCAGAAATCGGCGAAGGTGCTCATATTGGGAACTTCGTTGAAATCAAGAACGCCCAAATCGGTAAGAACACGAAGGTTGGCCATCTGACTTATGTCGGGGATGCGACCTTGGGCGCTGAAATTAACGTCGGTTGCGGCGTTGTCTTCGTCAATTACGACGGTGTGCAGAAGTGGCACAGTGAAGTGGGCGACCACAGTTTCATTGGGAGTAACTCAAACATTGTTGCACCAGTGAAGGTGAGCGATCACAGCTTCATTGCTGCGGGGTCGACGATTACTTCGGATGTGCCGTTCCACGCCATGGCGATTGCCCGTGAACGTCAAACAAATAAGTTGGATTTCTGGAAACGTCTGCCACTGGGTGACAGTGACGAATGGAATGCCTAGTCCAATCTGTACGCGTTTACAGTGAGATAACCGTTAATATTGACATAGAACAATGTCAAAAAGGTGAGCAAGTTGGAAATCCAGCTTGCTTTTTTTTGTATTTCGGCTAGACTTTTTTTAGAGAGAAAAAAAGATTACGGAGGGTAACATGCCAGACCAATACGCTGATCCAAAGTTGAAGATTTTTGCATTAAACTCCAACAAGCCGCTTGCGGAAAAAATCGCCGCAGAAATTGGAGTCGAGTTAGGGAAGTCATCGGTCAAGCGCTTTAGCGATGGTGAAATTCAAATCAACATTGAAGAAAGCATTCGGGGCGATGATATTTACTTAGTTCAATCAACCTCTAATCCGGTCAATGATAATTTGATGGAACTGCTGATTATGATTGATGCCCTACGCCGGGCTTCAGCTCATACGATCAGCGTGGTCATTCCATATTACGGCTATGCCCGCCAGGACCGCAAAGCCCGTTCTCGCGAACCGATTACGGCTAAGTTGGTGGCGAACATGCTTGAGCGCTCCGGTGCCACCCGCGTGTTAGCTCTGGACTTGCATGCCGCCCAAATTCAAGGATTCTTCGATATTCCAGTGGATCACTTGATGGGTGCGCCATTGCTTGCTGATTACTTTATTCGCAATAACTATGTGGGAGAAGATACCGTTGTTGTCTCCCCTGATCATGGTGGCGTGACTCGGGCTCGCAAATTAGCTGAATTCTTAAAGGCGCCAATTGCGATTATTGATAAGCGCCGGCCACGGCCGAACGTTTCAGAAGTGATGAATATTGTCGGGAACGTCAAAGGCAAGCGGGCCATCATTATTGATGACATGATCGATACTGCGGGGACGATCACATTAGCCGCTGCCGCTTTGAAGCAAGAAGGCGCGACTGAAGTTGTCGTTGCCGCAACGCATGCTATTTTCTCTGGCCCCGCTGTTGAACGGTTAACGAATTCTGTCATTGAGAAGGTTGTGGTGACCGATTCCATTCAACTGCCACCCGATAAGCAAATGGATAAATTAGAAATTGTTTCCGTTGGACCATTGTTGGGCCAAGCGATTACACGGATTCAAGAGAACCAACCGGTTTCACCACTATTTGAGAATCGCTTCAAAGGCTAAAGTGTACATACAAAAAGAGGCTGTGACCAACCCGTTTGGGTTTGGACACAGCCTTTTTTTGCGCGCCATTACGACTGGCGTTGTTGCTCCAGTAAGTCGCGAATTTGCGTGAGTAGCTCCTCTTGGCTAGGCCCAGCAGCAGGTGCTGGCTTCTTAGGGAGCAAGCGATTGATGGCTTTAACCAGCAAGAAGACGACGAAGGCCGTAATCAAGAAATTAATGACATCATTCAAGAAAGTCCCAAAGGTGAATCGTGCACTGAGGATTTTGAAGGTCCAACTGGACAAATCTGTCTGACCAATAAAAATAGAAATCAGCGGATTAATCAGGTTTTTAGTCAGCGAGGTGACTAGACCGGTGAACGCGCCCCCGATAATAACCCCGACGGCTAAGTCAACGACATTGCCGCGCATAATGAAATCGCGAAATTCTTTAAGCACACACATCTTCCTTTCTACACTGATGTTTTTAGTATAAGGGATTCCCCTAGTGATTTGCACCTTTACCAGCCGGCAAGTAGGAATAATAGGCTGATGAGCGTGATACCAATCAACACAACCGCGTGCCGCCGCTTGTACATTAAGACCAACGCGAGATATTCGCGAATGACGGCATTGGGTAAGAAGTAAAACGAGGTCGCTGCCCCTATCCCGTTGGCGGGTGTGTGGGCTAACCGCGCATAAATGCCGGCGCGAAATAGGTGATAATTATTGGTGAAGAAAGTGGCTTTATAGGGTCCAGAATGGTGTTGCTGCATGAGCGCAGCAGAGAATTTCATATTCTCAAAAGTGGTTTTGGACTGATCCTCAACCAAGGTGTGATCCACGGGCACCCCATGAGCAATAGCGTAGCGCTGCATGGCCAGGCCTTCGGGGATCGCTTCATCGCCACCCTGTCCGCCTGAGAAAATCATCACTGGCGCGGGCCGGCCTTTGCTGACTTGCTTGAAAAAGAATTTAATGCCTGCATTAATTCGTGCAGCTAGTAACGGCGACACTTGATCGCCGTGCAGTAACCCTGCGCCTAAGACAATCAGGAAGTCTTGATGATAATTCGGCCAACGCAGATTGTAGATGATGAGAATGGTCAAGAAATTATACAGGGTCACCAAAATATAAAAGCCACTCAGAAAGATAAACACGCCCAATGCATTGTAGATGGGGCCGGGCAGGAATCGGGGCACAACGGAACTGAGGATTTCCAAGGCCAGTAAGGCCAGGGCAATTAATAATGTTAGCATGTTCCCCAACGAATGTGATTCTTTGCGCCACACGACAATAGCATTCCAAATCAGCCATAGTAAGTGGAGCGCGAAGAAGACGACAATCAGTAAAACGAAAATTATGAAGAGTGTCCCAGTGACGGCAATGAGGAGCATATTCTGAGACCGGAGAATAAAGAAGGCGAGGGCGGCGAGGAAAGTTACTAAGAAGAAGTTGAACAGCCACCCGTTAATGAGCCTTCGTGGCTCTAAACGATAGCTGGTTAGGAATAAGACCAAAAAGAATGTGGGCACCGTAGCGATGCCCCAATTAATTGCGTCCATACGCATCCCTCCTTGCGAAATCATATTGTACCAGTTGATGTGAATTAATGGTCTGTTACGGATTGGTTGGGTATAATAGCTATAAAATTTGGGAGGGATTCGCCATGATTGATCCAGTCTTTGGGAAACGCGATCCAAATTTAACTTACCAAGAACGAATTGGGGTCTATGGCGTCATTCCGGACGCCTCAGGCAAACGCTTATTAGTGCTTGGCGCCCCCAACCACGCCTTGTTTCTCCCGGGCGGCGAAATTGAAGCCGGTGAGAGTGACACCGAAGCTTTAAGCCGAGAATTATTGGAAGAGTTTGGCGTACAAGTGACTATTGGGCCTAAACTTGGTCAAGCCGCGGAGTACTTCTACTCTCATCATCGGCAAACGGCCTACTATCATCCGGCACGGTTTTACGCCTGTACCGATTTAACGCAGGTAGCACAGCCCTTGGAAGATTTCAACACGTTGATGTTGATGCCTGTCACGATTGCGGCAGCGGAATTGAAACGCCCAACTCATCGTTACGGTGTTTCACAGTGGCTTAGTCGCCAAGCACCAAGTCATTAATCGCCTTAGCCACACCATCATTAATGTTGGTTTCGGTCACAACGTTAGCAATATTCTTGACGGCATCAATGGCGTTACCCATCGCAACGGCAGTGCCGGCATATTCGAGCATCGATAAGTCATTAGCTTGATCGCCAATGGCCATTGTTTCAGAGACGTCAATCCCTAAATGATTTGCTAAGTCAGCTAGGCCATTGCCTTTGCTGGCTTTTTTGTTGAGCACTTCTAGATAATAGGGCTCTGAATTGACTAGATAGTAATCTTCCTTAATATCGGCTGGAAGATTTTTTTGGGCCGCGGCTAGAATCTCGGGATCATCAATCAACATCATTTTGGAGAAGACGTGATCACGACTGAATTGATCGGCCGTTTGAAACTTCAATGGCATGTTGACCAAAGCCACTTCATTCACCGTATAAGATGAAATATCATGATTGGCTGTATAGATAGCCACTTCGTCTTCAGCATGGGAGTGCACCCCGATGAGTTGCGCGACATATTCAATGCGCAGATAATCGGCGTACGTCAGAGTGTGCTTAGCCAGAACGTGGCCATCGCTGGTATGTTGCACTAGCGCGCCATTGTAGGTAATGGCGTAGTCGCCTGGTTCATTCAGTTCAAGTTCAGGGAGAAATTGTTGAATCCCTGGCAAAGGGCGGCCAGTACACAGCACAATTTTGACACCGGCAACCTTAGCTGCTTTTACGGCATTAATTGTGGCGGGGTTGAGTTGACCGTGTTCATTTAACAGGGTGCCATCCATATCGATGGCGACTAATTTAATACTCATTGATCCAATTCCTCCAAATTTTGTGGGATTAAACTGCCATTGAGAATATGCGCCTGAAATTCAGCGTAGATGGGTGCGAATAAATCATCAGTTGGGGTCCCAAGCATGGCTTTTGGGAAATAGAAGCGGGTGTCCCCAGTGGATTTACCAGTAATGGCGGCCACAAGCGCCGACAGAGTCGATAGCTCTTCTAGCGTCCCATCTGGCTGCATAATTTCAATTTGGGTTTTAGGGTTTGCCGACGATGGGTCATATTGATCATAAGGCAAATCAAAACTGTCATTTTCAGCGGTATAATAGGCTGGATCAAAACCAGCATCGGCGACCAGTTGGCGCATCCGCGGCAATAATCGGCGAGTGGCTGGCATGAAAGTGATGGATTTTAACGGCTTACGATTGAGGAACCGATTCGCAAAGTCTTGCAAAAGTGGGTCTGGATAGTCTTGCCAATACAGGAAATAAGTATTCAACACGCCATCGTCTAATTTCAGATAGTCCTGGAGATTGAATTCCTGTTCAAAAAAGGGAATTAGTAATTCTGGCCGGTAAGGATCGAGTAATTGATTGTCTTCATATAATTCCTTTGCTCGGGTCAATAAGTGGGTGAGCACGACTTCCATCCCCCGACTGACCGGGTGAAAATAAACCTGTTGATACATCTGGAAGCGACTGACGATATAGTCTTCAACCGCGTGCATCCCGTTAGCTTCAAAGGCAATCCCACCGGCATAGGGCCGCATCACCCGCAGAATCCGGGTGAGATCGAATAAACCGTATTTGGTCCCCGTGTTATACGCATCGCGCAATAAGTAGTCCATGCGATCGGCATCAATTTGGCTGGAGATCATCTGCACAACTTGCGGATTGGGATAGGTGTGATCAATCACGCTGGCTACTTTGGCTGGGAAGTCACTATCAACTTGGGCCAGCACTCGATAGACATTCGTACTCGGATTAGTGATAATTTCACGGGTGATGGCTTCATGATCGGTGCCAAAAATATGTTCAAATGTATGGGAGTAAGGACCATGGCCCAAATCATGCAGCAAGGCGGCACAGAGGGCGACTAAGCGTTCATTGTCATCCCACAATCCATCACCGGCCTTGACAGATGGGTAATTGATTTCGAAGTTATCACACATTTGGCGGGTGATTTCATAGACACCCAGGCAGTGCGTGAAGCGCGTGTGTTCCGCCCCTTGGAAGACGTAGCTAGCAACGCCCAGTTGTTTGATGCGGCGTAAGCGTTGAAATTCAGGCGTATTAATTAGATCCATAATGACCTGATGTCGAACATGTATGTAGTTGTGAACTGGGTCGCGGAGCACCTTTTCCCGCGGCAAATATTTAACCTCCATGAAACAGCCTCCTTATGCCAATTGCTGATTTCGTTGTTGTAATTGTTTCAATTCAAGCTGATATCGCTGATGGTAGGTCTCACTGGCCAGCAATGCTGGTAGGTGAGTGGTATTCACGGCGAGATTCTGCTGCGCCAAACTGTTGAGGATGGTTTGTTTCACTAAATCGATGGTCAACGGGCGTGCCAGTAAATCTGAAAGATTAGCCATGCTGGTCGGTTCAACGACAGGAAAGTGGAAATGCGCCTGCGTTTGTGACAGACCGGCCTGATAGAACGCCGCCATGGCCTCGCCTCGCGCGGTTTGATTCCCATTGACGCTCAGATATAACATGACGACAATGCCTGCACGATTCCGCCGTTGCGCCATCCCAGCGAATTTCTTCCCGTTGATGCTCAGATCGAACCGACCCGGACAATAAGACTGTCTGACTTCATAGTGGGCGATAGACGCATTGGGAAAGCTGGCCTCGATGAAGGCCGTCATCAATTGGTAAGCCGCTGTAATCGTGAGCTCAGCCTGGTTTGGCAAAAAGAGTGATAAGTTCAACACATCTTGGTCACAAACGACGCCTAAGCCGCCAGAATTGCGGACAAAATAGGTGTACCCCCGATTGCGCAAGGCCGCCAAGCCGGCTGGTAAGTTGGGAACCTTTAAGTCTTGCATACCCAAGACCACCGTCTGGTTTAACGTCCAGAAGTGGAGGACAATTGGGTCCTGCTCTTGACGTAAGTTCAGGATTGTATTAGTGTGAGCAAAACTATCAAGCCGTTGGGTCTGATTGAAGCTCTGATCAAGGATTTCAATCGGACTAGTCAGGGCAAACGCCACGCAAGTCACTTTCTTTCTCTTTCAAATACTTTCATTATACCGGCCAATGGAACCGCCGTCAGTATTTTGACTAAAATAAGTAGAAGGTTTTTGGTTGAAGCAGCGCGTTTTTTGCCTTAAAGTTAACTCAAAAAGGAGGTTCTTCCATGGACCAGACACAAGGCATTCCTGTCCAAATTCACCTCGAAACATTTGTGACGCAGGAAGGTGAAACTGAACAAAATATCTTTGATGAACCCGGGACCGTTGTGCAATTAGGCGATGCCCTTTATATTCGTTATCAGGAAACCAATGATGAAACTGGCGAAAGCATGCCGGTGACCTTAAAAATCAAGAGTTCTGATGATGTGTCCTTAAGCCGCGGTAGTAGTGAAGGGGATACGCAACTGAAATTACATTTCGTTAATGAACGCCGAATTGTGACTCGGTACCGGACACCCTATGGGATTATTCCGGTTGAGACCGCGACACCTCGAATTGACATGCAACTGCGTGACAATCCGCTAGGCGGCGAAGTCTATATCGAGTATCAACTGTTTGCGAATAATGACCTGGTTGGGAACTACCGATTGCGATTGATTTTTAATGCCTAACCGCGTATGATGTAGGGTAGACTGTGGAAAGGGCGTGTACCGGTTGAAACTAGACGTATTTGCCGATGCGAATAAAGCAGAATTATCTATGATTGAAGTTGCCCATGCGATTTTGGCAGAACATGGGGACACGATGCCTTTCGTGGATATTGTAAATGAAATTCAAACTTATCTCGGTAAAAGTGACGAAGAAGTTCGTGATCGCTTACCTCAATTTTATACGGACCTGAACGTGGATGGCAGCTTTATTTCTTTAGGCGATAACGTCTGGGGATTACGCTCCTGGTACGCATACGATTCCGTTGATGAAGAAGTTAATCACCCTGAAGATGAAGAAGAAGGCGCACCACGTCGGAAGAAGCGTAAGAAGGTTAATGCCTTCTTGGCTGACGTGGCTGACGACGACGATGTTATTGATTACAACGACGATGACCCTGAAGATGAAGATTTGAATGGTGACGTTGAGTATGAAGATAACGAAGGTGTCGATGACGATACGCCTGCTGATTTAGGCTACCACGATCGGATTGCTGACGATGTGTCGGATGACGCAGAAGACGACGATCCTGACGATGGCTTACCTGACGGGATTGAAGGTCAATTGAGCGAATTTGGCGACGATGATGAAGACGAAGACGATGACACCACTGATGATGACACGGCTGACTTCTCTGATGCGGATGCTGATGACGACGATGACGAACAAGATCAATAGAAATGAAATGGCGATTCGTTCACTTTTGGTGGCGAACCGCTATTTTTTTGAAAATGGTACAAAAGAGCTCGGTCCAAAATGAAATTTTCACCCCTTGACCTTTTTGTTATTTTTAGTTAAGATACTTTTTGGGCGCTTTGCAGAGATGTGAAGCAACGGTGACAAGCTCCCTATTCGCATGAATGGGGAGCTTGTTTTGTATTTACCTCAAAAAATTCAAAGGAGCTTGCAAATGACCAAGTATATTTTTGTTACCGGTGGGGTTGTGTCTTCGTTAGGCAAAGGAATTGTCGCAGCATCACTTGGCCGCTTACTGAAGAATCGTGGATTAAAGGTGACGATTCAGAAGTTCGATCCATATATTAATGTGGACCCAGGGACCATGAACCCTTATCAGCATGGCGAAGTTTTTGTGACGGATGACGGCGCAGAAACGGATTTGGATCTTGGCCATTACGAGCGCTTTATTGACATTAACCTAAATAAATTTAGCAATGTCACCACAGGTAAGATTTATTCAGAAGTCTTACAAAAAGAACGCCGTGGGGAATACTTGGGCGCAACTGTCCAAGTGATTCCACATATTACCAACATGATTAAAGAAAAAATCATGCGTGCTGCCACCCACACTGATTCCGATGTCATCATCACTGAAATAGGTGGGACAGTTGGGGATATTGAATCCTTGCCATTCCTTGAAGCCATTCGCCAGATGAAGGCAGATGTTGGCGCTGAGAATGCAATGTATATCCATGCGACCTTGGTACCCTACCTTGGTGCAGCCGAAGAATTGAAGACGAAGCCAACCCAACACAGTGTGAAAGAATTACGTGGTTTGGGCATTCAGCCCAACATGTTGGTCTTACGGACTGAAAAACCAGTCACTGACGACATGAAGGAAAAGATTGCCTTATTCACCGATGTTCCAACGAATGCTGTTGTGGAATCACGTGATGCCAAGACCCTGTACACCATTCCATTGGCCATGCAGGCTCAAGGGATGGACCAATATGTGGTTGATTTCTTAGGCTTGGATGCGCCAAAGGCTGATATGACTGAATGGATTGAACTGGAAAACCACGTTCAACACTTAACTCACAAGACGAAGATTGCCTTGGTTGGGAAGTACGTTGCCTTGAAGGATGCCTATATCTCTGTTTCAGAAGCCTTGAAGCATGCGGGCTATTTCTGGGATTCAGATATCGAATTGGCGACTTTCCAAGCTGAAGATGTTAACGATGACAATGTCGCTGAATTACTTGGCGATGCTGATGGTATTTTAGTGCCTGGCGGTTTCGGTGATCGCGGTCTTGAAGGTAAGATTGCGGCAATCCGTTACGCCCGCGAAAATGATGTGCCATTCTTGGGTATCTGTTTAGGGATGCAGATGGCTTCCATCGAATTTGCCCGTAATGTGGCCGGATTCAAGGATGCCGGAACAACTGAAACCAATCCTGATGTCAAAGAACCAGTGATTGACTTAATGAAGGACCAAGTGAACGTTGAAAACATTGGGGGAACCTTACGGCTCGGGCTCTACCCATGTGATTTGAAGCCAGGCTCAATTGCTGCAGCGGCTTATGACAACGTCCCAGAAGTTCAAAAGCGTCATCGTCACCGCTACGAATTCAACACTGAATATCGTCAAGCGTTGGAAGACAAAGGTTTGGTTTTCTCAGGCACGAGCCCTGACAACCGCTTGATGGAAATTATTGAATACCCAACGAACAAGTTCTTCGTTGCCGCTCAATATCACCCAGAATTCCAATCTCGCCCAACCAAGCCAGAAGGTTTGTTCAAAGTCTTCGTTAAAGCCGCCGGCGACTTTAAGTAGCACAGAGCGCGAAGACTCACGGGAGCAACTGAGCATTAGCAAGCTTTCTCAATGGGTGGGCCTTACCCATTGAGAAAGCAGGCTAGGCGGAAGTTGCTGTGAGACTGAGCGCGTTTAAGACCAGAGCGCGAACAGCCACGACCGCAGTATTTGTGAGCGCGTTTAGTCTAAATAGATAATCGGCCGTCAACTGGCCAACAAGGAGTCAAACGAAGTCTTAGGTCTTGGTTTGGCTTTTTGTTTGGCCTAACAGGCTTAAAAGTATCAACCGGGTTATAATCGCTTAAACTTTGATGAGTATCGCGATTAGAGGTTGTGTTTTCGTGATGGGTTCTTTAAAATTAATCATTGAGTATGCGGCAATAAGCCGACTCATTCCCAGTTATCGAAGATTTTCTTATTATTTTGAAGCAAATCGCGTTTTCAGGTCAGCTTCAGCCTGTTTATTCATGTGAAAAGTTTAAGTGAGGACAAATTTAATGAAAAAAATGCTGATTCATGGAGGCAAGAAGCTTTCTGGTGAAGTCATCATTGGTGGGGCAAAGAACAGCACTGTGGCGCTCATTCCGGCAGCGATACTTTCGCGGACGCCGGTGACACTCGAGGCGGTCCCACATATCCGCGATGTCGAAAATTTGATGGCAATTTTAGAAGATATGAACGTTAAATCCGTCTTCAAAGATACGGTTTTGACCATTGATCCCACCCACATTGTTGATACTCCATTACCGAGTGGTAAGATCAAAAGCTTGCGGGCTTCGTACTATTTCATGGGCGCACTGCTTGGCCGCTTCGGGCGGGCCGTCGTTGGTCTGCCGGGTGGGGATGATATTGGCCCTCGACCAATTGACCAACATATTAAAGGCTTTGAAGCTTTAGGGGCTAAGGTCTCTGACGACCGCGGGGCAATTGTGATTCAAGCGCCTGCTGAAGGGCTACATGGGGCACGCATTTTCCTGGACATGGTCTCCGTTGGGGCAACGATTAACATTATTCTGGCTGCTGTGACGGCACATGGGCGTACTGTGATTGAAAATGCCGCTAAGGAGCCTGAAATTATTGATTTGGCGACTTACCTCAACAACATGGGCGCCATCGTGCGGGGCGCCGGGACAGATGCCATTCGGATCGAAGGGGTGCCAGAATTGCACGCCCGGGCTGCTCATACGATTATCCCTGACCGAATTGAAGCGGGGACTTATTTGGCGATGGCTGCAGCTGTCGGCGATGGGGTCTTCGTGAAGAATATCATCGCGGAACATTTGGACGCTTATTTGGCGAAGCTTGAAGAAATGGGCGTGTCCATGGATGTGAACGAAGATAGTATTTACGTTTATCCGTCCGGCGATTTAAAAATGGTGCAGATCAAGACTATGCCTTATCCAGGCTTTGCTACTGACCTACAACAACCAATTACACCGCTTTTGTTGCGAGCTCAGGGTGAAGGTATTATTGTCGATACCATCTATCCAAAACGCGTGCGCCACATTCCGGAACTGGAACGCATGGGCGCAGATATCACGGTCGAAAACGATGTGATTATTCTGCATCATGCTGAGCATTTGCAAGGCGCTGAAGTTGTGGCTGAAGAAATTCGGGCGGGCGCAGCTTTGCTGATTGCAGGGCTCATGGCTGATGGCGACACTGTTATTTCCAAAGTCGACAACATTTTGCGCGGCTACGATCGGGTTGTCATGAAATTACATAACCTCGGCGCGGATGTTGAAATTATTGAGTAAACGATTGAAAGCTATCCGCTCTCGTGGTAGACTATTTAAGTTAACTTAGATTATCTCTAGGTCAGGCAATGGCTTAGGGCAAAGGAGTAGAAAATTATGAAGCAAGGTATTCATCCAGATTATCATCCAGTAGTCTTCTTAGATTCAGCTACTGGTTTCAAGTTCTTATCCGGCTCAACTAAGACTTCAGGCGAAACAATTGAATGGGAAGATGGCAACACCTACCCACTTGTTCGTGTTGAAATTTCTTCAGATTCCCACCCATTCTACACAGGTAAGCAGAAGTTTACCCAAGCCGATGGTCGTGTGGATCGTTTCAACAAGAAATACGGTCTCAAAGACGCCAACGCTGCCGAATAGTCAGCACTTACCCGCAGAGATGCGGGTATTTTTTTACCTTAAAAGAGCTTGTGAACGACCGACTAAAGGTCATGCACAGGCTCTTTTTCTATGAGATCAGTGATAACGCCCAGCTGATGGCAATAGCATTCTTGACGATCGAAATTGCTGGGGTGAATATGTGAAAGCGCTTTGAATATTAGAGAAATTGCTCAAAAATCACAGGATTGCCGGGCTGTGAATGGATTTCTTTAGGAATATTTGTTATCTTTTGGACGCCCCAAATAACCGGTATTATTTTTAAATTTTTAAATTTGGGAAAAATCAAAACAGACGCCTTTTTCATGTGTGGGTATAATCAATCTTGTCTCAGGGACAGAGAAGAATTTTGAACGTTAATCATGTGGAAGGAGGATTTAAAACGAGAAGACTAGTCAACACTTTGATAGTTGGTCTGGCGTTGAGTGGTTTGAGTGTCGGCACCGTCCAGGCGGCAACACAAACGTATCACTCAACCGGTACGGCCAGCTTCTATGACAGCCAAGACCCTTCAGAACCCGGTCAGCCTGACCCGTCATTGCCCGGCACTGGTGGTGATGGCGAAGAAGGCGGCAACGACAACAATGGCAGTGACAACAACAGTGGCAACGAGTCGAACAATACCAACAAGCCGGAGACCACAAAACCGGCAACCCCGAACCACAATGCCGCTGGTCAAGCCATCCTGCCACAAACAGGAGATCAAAGTTTAAGTTCTCTGGGCGTCATTGGCATGGCTCTACTTATGATTCTTGTCTTGATTCTTAACCAACACACAAAGGAGCGTATCCACTCATGAAAAAGAACCTTTTGCTTTCATCAGCAGTTCTCGCATTGACTGTACTTGGTAGCACGACGACGGTATTCGCCGCAGACGATGCCACTTATAAGACACAAGGAACCATCACTTTCACTCCCGGTGATGACGTTACCCCACCAACGAACCCGATCGATCCCGGTAACCCAATTCAACCAATTGATCCGGTGCAACCAACTGGTGGCCCTTTATCAATTGACTATGCATCCAATTTCAAATTTGGCACCCAAAAGATTGAAACCGTTGATAAAACCTATTTTGCAGCCCTTGATCAATTTAAGGACGCAACCACAGGCGATACCTCAGAAACAGTCAATTTTGTCCAAGTGACCGACAAACGCGGGTCATTAGCGGGATGGAATCTGACAACGCGGCAAATGGATCAATTCCATACCGCTGACGGGGATGTCTTAACCGGAGCCCAGTTAGCGATTAAGACGGCCTCAGTTGTTTCTGGTACAGGCGATGCTTCAAATGATGCTTATCAGCCCGGTACGGTAGCTAGCACCGTGACGTATACCCCTGATAAAGCTGCCCAGCCAGGGCTCATCGCTGAAAAAGGGAAAGGGGCCGGTACATGGATTTACCGGTTTGGTGATACGAAAGATGCTGGCAGTACGGCAGTAGCGTTGACCGTGCCAGGTAAAACAACCAAGTTGGCCAAACTCTATACCACAAACCTGGAATGGACCCTAGCCGACACCCCAGGCAACCCAACGGTGACAGAATAAAGTTTTTAACGCGTCAAGTCTAAAGCGAAAGAAGGAGAGACATTGTTCAACAAATTGATTGGCACTGGCATTGCGGCCCTTGTGTTGTTGGGCGCGACTCCACTTTTGTCAGCTGCCGCGACAACCACCTCGCAATCCGCCGACAGTGCATTCAATGCAAGTGAACGTTCAACCTTGACTTCTTTGAACACGCAAAGCACTCAAAATATTGATTCAAAAACAGTTTCATTTCTCAGTTTAGCGACATCAAAGGCAACAGATCAGAACACAAGCATCAGCAGTGATAAAAATTCCGATTTATTGAAACCGGTTCCGAACTTGGTGGCACCACAATCGGCAACAAGCGTGTCGACCTGGGCAGACTTTACTAAAGCACTCACAGACAAGACTACGACCGCGATTACAGTGACTGCGCCGCTCAAAGCAACCTCTTCTCCCACTGTGAATAAAGATATTCCAGTCGACTTTGGAGGCAACACCTTGGATATGCAGTCCCAGAGCATCAATATTGCAGCTGGATTCACGCTGGCCATTAGTAATGTGAATTTCACAGGGACCACAAAAGGCGCCTTAGCTTCAGGCGCTGGGACGCTTCAATTGACTGGCAACATCACGACATCTCAAACAAATGCAGCACCCATTGCGCTATTGGGAATCAGCAGTGTTGTGATTGATGCTGCTAATCTGCAATATGCCTCGACTGGGACAGCTCCTGCGATTATAGCGCCTAGTCTGAAAATTACCGGCGATTCTGTCGTGAATGCGACTGCGGCTAGTTTCTATAAGTCAGGCGCAAAGTCAGGTGAAACCATTCTGATTGACAAGCAGTCGTCGGTTATCACCACTGGTACGACGACCGGGAAGGTCTGGGATATCGGTGTGACCACTAACTTTACGATCACCGATTATGCGAGCTTGACTGCAAGCAGCTCAGCGACTGGTGATAACGTACCGATCTCAATAGTCGGCGCCAATTCAACCCTGAATGTCACCGGATCAGCGCATCTGAGTGTGGAGTCCCAGTTTACTTCGGCTTTAATCATGTTAGGAGACAAGGCCTCCTTTAACGTTGACAATCATTCCGAAATAGATTTGACTTCCAACGGCGATGTCGTGTCATCGCAAGCAACACTCTGGTTCAAACAGAAAGGCAATATGACTTTCAATGTGACGAATCATTCTGCCATTAAAATTGTTAAAACCAAAGACAGTGGCAAGACTGCCGACGCCCCAGCCATCCGAATGTTCGGCGCAAATAACAAAATCAACGTAACCGGCGGTTCAGATTTTGATGTGACCCGTGAAGCAGGAACCCAAGTTGGTACGCCAGGCGGTATTGCTGGCGCCAGTCAAGCAATACAATTTACCGCGGATAGCAACGGCTCATCTGGTAACGCCTTTACGGTGACTGATCCTGATTCATCGGTATCCATTAGTTCTGTTTCTGGCCCAGCGATTGATGCCTCAGGGGTTGATATCGGGATTACTGCTGGAGCAGGTACCTATTTCGTGGCACGGGGTAATACAGCCAGCGCCAATAGCGGTATTTTCATCGGCGCTAATCTTCAGTTTTCAATGGATAGTGTGAAGTATTTTGATTTCCGGAACAATCGGACTGGCGGTGGCCAAGTCTTTTCCGCAGGTAGCGGCTCAAGCTTTACCAGCAAGAATTCCGACTTAGCAGTCTGGAAAAATGGCAGCAACCTGGATGGCAACCCGACCTACCAATGGGCAAACGTTAATTTTGCCTTGAGTGGCCAAGACTTTGCCACCTTAAGTTCGACCTCCGATGCGAATATGCAATCGCATTTCGGGGCAGTCACCCAATATTCTCGCTTGAGTGCTAACAACCAAGCCGCGATTATTGACGACCTACGCGTGCCGACCAACGCTGACAAGTATGTCTATGCCCATGCGTCAGTGCCAGAAGGAAAAGGCGAAGCTCGTGACGCCTATGACAATGAAGTACTGGCAACGATTGCGCTCAATGATCCATCTGGCAAGCAGGTGGCGAAGTTGAGCGGGGTCTCTGACGGCGATCCGATGTCCGTTTATGGGGATGCCAGTCGTAAAGGGATGATCAAAATCCCTGCACCCAATGCTACATTCTTACCGGCACTTGATACGCTGAAAGTTTTATCCGCCACCTTAGGCCAGCACGATACGCCGGCCAGTGATTTACCAACTAGCACGCCGCAAGTTTATGATGTCACACCACCAGATCCCACAACTGTCCAAGGTGGTAAAACGACAATCGCGCCAACCACCAAAACTGTCAGTGGGACGGGGGAAGCTGGCGCGGAAGTGCAAGTTTACTTGAACGGGACCGATACAGGTTTAACCACGACGGTCGCGGCTGATGGCACCTATAGCGTCAATTTACCAAATGGTTTGGTCAAAGGCGACGTCGTTCAATTACGGTTGAAGGATCATGCCGGGCCTGCGGGTAATACCAACCCGCCGGCGACGAATGATAGCATCGGTAACATTGAACCGGCTGCTGACATGGCGTATCACGATGCCAACTTTGCGGCAGCGACCACGTTGACTGTGGCCGGCTCCCTGTCACTGGTTACCGTGCCTGACACTTTTGATTTTGGTCAACACGAAATTACCACTCAAACCCAGACCTATTATCCCACGGTCAAGGGCAGTCTTGAGATTGAAGATACTCGCGGCGATGGCAAGTCCCCATGGCAATTGACGCTGCGGGAGGCAGATCCGCTGCACAGTGGCACTCATGATCTCAGTGGCTTGCTCACCTATACGAATAAAACCGGTAAAATTGCCCTTAGCGGCAATGCAGCGGTTGTTGAGTCAGGTCAGTTCAGCACCGATGGTAGTTTAACGATTTCGGATTCTTGGAATGATAAAACTGGTTTGTCCATCGAAGTACCCGCAAGTCAGCAATTACTCGGTGAGTACGATGGCACCCTTGAATGGTCACTCCAAGATGTCCCAGCCAATCAATAACCTTAAAAAGGAGAACACTCATGAAAAACATCTCAAAATTCTTACTTTCAGCAGTCGTCCTCAGCGCTGTTGCTTTTACACCCAAGACTATCTTTGCCGCCGACGATCCAATTGAATATCACTCTCACGGCCAGGTTGAGTTTACACCAAGCACCGACCCAACCGACCCAACCGACCCAATTGAGCCAGGCAATCCTGTCCAGCCAATTGATCCAACGGACCCAACGAACCCAGTTGATCCAGGTACACCTGGGCCACTGTCCATTGACTTTGCATCAAGCTTTGACTTTGGCAAACAAGCGATTAGTTCAAGTGATAAGGTGTACACCGCAGCCGCTCAAGCCTATTACAAGCTAGGTGCTGATGGTAAACCAACAGGTGATTTAGTCTACGGGCCCGATTATGTTCAGGTGACCGATAACCGTGGGACCCTTGCTGGTTGGACCTTAACCGTCACTCAAGACGGCCAATTCATAAGTGACAGCAAGCATGTTTTGGACGGGGCGGTGGTCACGCTTAAAGACGGTAACGTTGTGACTGCTTCATCGAGCGATAATAAACCAACACCGGCAAAAGATACCGCGCTTACCCCAGGGACCGCATCATTAGTCATGAGTGCCACCAATGGTCAAGGTGGCGGGACATTCCTGAATGACTGGGGAACTAAGTCAGAGTTGACTAGTGAGGATCAACCACACACAAATAGTGTTACCTTATCTGTTCCAGGTCGAACCACCAAGTATGCAGAAACTTACAAGACGACATTAACGTGGAACTTATCAGACGTGCCAGGCAATGGAACGACTGAGTAATTAAAGTTTTGGGGAAGGTTCGCGATTCGGCGAATCTTTTCTTTTTAGTTGAAAAGGAGACGAAGACATTGAAAATCAAAGCAGCATTGCTCGCAGTTTTGGTCACAATTTTGACAGTGTTTGCTGGCGGCACGCAGGTGTTTGCTAGTGAGTTTAGCTTTGGCGTGACCCCAATTGCGGCCGCCAACCAAATTGACAAGTCGAAGTCATATTTTGACTTGCAGTTGAAGCCGGGTCAAAAAGAAACCGTTTATGTGCAATTGAAGAACGATCTTGCCCGCGAAGTGAAGGTGAACGTTGCCGTCAACCATGCGACAACGAATTCCAACGTGATCGTGGATTACAGCACATCAGCGAAAACAGCCGATGCCAGCATGAAGTATGACCTGGCTAAAATCGTGCAGGCGCCAAAACAAGTGACGTTGAAGCCACATTCCGTGGTCAAAGTACCATTTCAACTGCAAATGCCAGCCGCGACTTTCAATGGGGTATTAGCAGGCGGGATTACGTTTAAGGAAGCCAAAACCACCAAAACAAGCCAGTCTAGCAGTAGCCAAGGGTTGGCCATCAACAATGAGTATTCGTATGTGGTCGCCTTATTGATGCGGCAAAACAGTAACCCAGTTACACCAAATATGAGCCTGCATACTGTTAAGCCCGACCAAATTAATGCCCGTAACGTCATCTCTGCCAATCTTCAAAATAATCAAATGACCTATATCAACCAAGTCGCCATCCAGGCACAAGTTACCAAGAAGGGTGATAGCAAAGTCCTATACAGTGCTAACAAAGCGGCCCTGCAAATCGCCCCAAATTCAAACTTTAACTTCCCAGTCGCGTTGAATGGACAAGCGTTGGAACCAGGCACCTATCATATCAAGTTGATTGTCGATGGAAATAAGAGTGCTAACGGCAAATACGCGCGCGGCAAGGACAGCAAAGGCCAGAGTCTGCGTTATCAGAATGAATGGATTCTCGAAAAGGACTTCACGATTTCGGCCGCGACCGCTCAAGACCTGAATAAGAAGGATGTCACCATTAAGGCGGACTACACCTGGATTTACATTCTTGTCGGGATTGGGTTGCTCTTGTTAGTCCTGCTCATTATTTGGCTGATTTGGAGAAAGAAGCAAAAAGATGCAAAAGAAGCCGCACGCAAAGCCGAATAGAGGCCTCAAATTTCTCGCGTTGATTTTGTTATATCTTGGTGTGGGCTTGATCTGCTTACCGTTTGCTAAGAATGCAATTTTGCTGGAGAAGACAGCCACGGCGCAGGTTCAGGAAGTTAAAACGCTCAACCAAGTCAAAAGCATACCATTTGAGGCAGTGCAAGCCCCGACCATTCGTCAAGCGTTGACCAGTAATAATCAGCTGACGAGTATTGGACGCTTGCAAGTGGGCACAGTGGGGTTAGATGTGCCAGTTTTTGCCGGCCTAGGCCAATCCGAGTTGCTTTACGGCGCTGGTTCGATGTATCCTAAACGTGACCCCAAAACAAATAATCTTGTTCTGGCAGCCCACCATCTTGGAACAGCATCCCTACTTTTTGGCCGCTTAATGCAAGCCAAGGTTGGCAATGTGATTCAGCTACGCTATTTGGGCCAACTGTACCAGTATCATGTCACGAGTAAACGTGTGGTGAACGATACCAATCTCGCCGTGCTGAAAGAAAGCAGGACGCCTCAGCTGACTCTAATCACGTGTGATCAACCCACAGCGACCACAGGCCGGTTGATTGTGACGGCCACGCTTGACTCGAAGCCGACTACCCACCAATTAGCAGCAACAATGACCCAGCGAACCAGCGCCACTCGCCAGGTTCAGCAATCGCAGCGTTGGTGGCAGTTTTGGCTCCCGTTAGTGGCTATTTTGGTGGTATTGCCTGGTTTGAGTTATCTCATCGTGAAGAAAGTGTGAGGTGGGGCATGCAGAACAAGATGTCATTTAAATTATTTGCGACGTTGGCTGTTTTTTCGGCGTCCTTGATGTTTTCGAGCCAGGTCAACGCGGACAGTGGCACGGTGTATAGCCCGGTGGATCCTAATCAAGAGGTGAAACCTGTTACGCCCAGTGCTCAAGCGGATGTGCCTGCATCAAGCAGCTCGTCCACGCCACCGCCAAAGGCACCTGCCGTACCGGCTGAATCGAAAGCACCGAGCGAATCAAAGCCTAAAGCGCCAGCGAGGCCTAAAAAGACAAAGTCACATAAAAAGCTTTTGATTAATCAAGATTTATTTAACGAGGCTAGCACACAGCTGGCCATTATGAATGATACGGATCCTGGCGGCGGTAATGGCGGCCACTCTGACGCTAATCTCACAGCAATGGTTGAAATGCTGTCAGGAAGCGCATTGTACGGAAGAAGGAAGTGAGACAGCGATGCTTAGTTTAGAGAATTTTTTGGATAAAGACGACAAACGGAAATTTGATTTTCTGCGTCTTTTAGAAGAATCCTCAGAACTATCAGAATTGAATGCGACCATTCAATCCGAGCTATCACTGTCGAACTTTCTTTTTAGTAAAACCGTTGAGGAACTCGGGCAAGATTTTGACCGCTACGACCTAACCCGTTATTTTGCGATTGATAATGACAATGTCCGCACGACGTTGTATGAAGCCGGCCAAGCCACCTCAGATTTGTTATTGGCCGAATATTTGCGGCATTCCTTGGCCTTCTCGATTTTGATGGCTTTGTTTGAGGAGACATTTCAGTCCACGCAAAGTTTCGCGGATGACAACTTCACCAGTTATACCAGCGTGTATGGTCGCTTGCGCCAGATTAAGCAATTGCTGCAGACCTTTGATGTGATTCTGGACAAACACCATCATCTTGTGGGCCCAGAACCGACCATTCGTTATCTGTTAACGCGGATTTTTGCTTTTGTCTTGGTCAATGATCACGCCATGTATCCGGAGACTGTTCAGAATCAAGCCAGTGATAGTCTGGCTAAACTCGAGCCGCTCAACATCAACCTGCCACAAACTGTCGCCATCAAATTGTTCCATTTTCTGTGCATTGCCATGACCCGAGCACAGCAGGGCCACGCGCTGAGTGCAGACGATCCAAACCGGCAAAAGGTGATGACGGCTTTGCAGCAGGCTTATCCTGACGCGGTCGCTGTGATTGAACGGGTGCCATCATCTGATTTGTTTCATCAAGAACTCTTGGCATTCCTGTATGTGAGTGATTTGTTGCCCAGCAGTCAATCACCAATGGCGCTGGGCAAGCACTTGAGCCAGCTCAATGACCGATTCATGGCTGCTGCTCAGGCAACCTTTGATTTGCCGGAGACTGCCAAAACCCTGTTGGACGCAGAATTGACGCGACTGCACTTTGAACTCATCTATTTCCCGTTGAATGCGTATTACTCATTTGAACATTTTGATGTCACCTTCTTCAAGGAGTCTTACATTGAGTATTTTGAATGTACACGCCAATATTTGATGGATGAAGCATTTCTGGAATCGGAAGGCATTCTGAAATTTCGGGCGTATATTTTCTACCGATATTTGATGATTTTGATTAGCCGGGTACATTTGGCCAGTGTCACACCGCCCATCACGGTGTGCGTCGATTTCTCATATGGGCAAGAATACAACGACTTCATCAAGAAGAACTTTGCTTTGTTTGTGAACCTCAACGTCAATGTGCAATTCGCTTATGACGAGACGACCGACATTGTCGTCACGAACCTCAATGCCGTTTATGATGACTTAGACGTGGAGAAAGTCATTTGGCTGGATCCACCACGTGCCATCGATTGGGCGCATTTGAGTGATCGCATCCTCGAGATTCGGGCGGCTAAAGCTGGATAAATATCAATACCCCTTAACAATTCGTGATTCGGAATGTTAGGGGGTATTTCTAGTTTTTGCTACAATTAGTGTGTTTAGGGCGCCTGAATGGCGCTCGTTGTAGTGGAATTTGTGAAATGGAGGAAAGCTCATGACACAATTAACAGACACCTATACGTTAGCCAATGGCCACAAGATTCCTAAAGTCGGTTTTGGCACCTGGCAAATCCCTGCGGCTCAAGCCAAACAAGCAGTGAGCGATGCGCTGAAGTTAGGCTATCGGCATATTGATACTGCATTAGCATACCGGAATGAGGCGGCCGTCGGTGAAGCGATTCGTGAATCAGGAATTTCTCGCGACGAAATTTTTGTTACCTCGAAACTGCCAGCCGAAACAAAGTCATATCGCGGCGCCATTCGCGACTTTGAGACCACGATGACTAACATCGGTCTCGACTATATTGATCTTTATCTGATTCACGCACCATGGCCATGGGGTCAGCCAGGAGCTAACTTTGATACTGAGAACCAAGCTGTTTGGGAGGCAATGGAGGCAATCTACGCCAGCGGTCGGGCCAAAGCCATTGGGGTCTCTAATTTCAATGTGCACGACTTAAAGAATGTCCTGCGCCAGGCTGAAGTGAAACCGATGGTCGACCAGATTCAATACTATGTCGGCTATACGGAGCCAGAAATCACACAATTCGCCCAGGAGTCTGGGCTTTTAGTCGAGGCGTATTCACCATTGGCGACCGGCGGCATCTTGAAAAACAAAGATTTGCAGGCAATTGCGGATCGTTATCAGGTGTCCCTGGCCCAACTAGCGATTCAGTTCGTCATTCAAAATGGTGTGTTGCCGCTGCCTAAGGCCGTTCATCGTGACCATATTGAGAACAACGCACAGTTGGATTTTGAAATCAGTGAGGCTGACATGGCAACCATGCGAGAACTCAAGAACACTGCAAATCGCGGTTATTTTGGTTAGCGTTTAGTAAACGTAATTCATTTTCAACGGATAAATAACTTTTGTTCTTTGCATTTTTGAATGAAAGGCTGTTGCTGAGCCTTTTTATTCAGGCAAAGGTCACATTGTTATCTCCCATATCCTGAAAAGAATTTTTACAAATCCTGGCCTCATAATTATTTCTATTTTGTTATACTTGGAATCAATTAGAGGGGCGACCCTTTAAGCTTACACATTAACTTACACTCCCAAAAAAGTTCCCCCAAACTTTCCACCAGTGATGGTGGTTTTTTTATGCCCAAAAAAGCCTCTTCCCAAGGAGGAAGAGGCTAATGGCGCATTATTTGTTGGCCGCGTCGTTGTCGAGAATTTCATCAATGAACCGTTCGACTTCAGGCCCAGAGAGAATTTGTTGTTCGAGTTTGAGGTTCTGAAGGACTTTACCATTTTGGATGATAATCACGTAGGAGTCTCGGTAACCATCATTTAAATAGATGAAAGTTGCTCCGGCTTTGACGACTACTTGGGCGTTGGCTGCCCCGCCCAGAACTGGCTCCTTGGTGCCATCACTATAGAAGCTGATGTTGCGCTTAGGATTGGGATCGTTGAGCAAGGTGACTTCCAGCTCCAGGGTGGTCTCAGTGCCATCAATATCGAAGTTGGCATCATGATTTAAGTCGTTGACGTAGTATGGAAAATTAAACGCCTGACTGATATCCGTGATGACCTTAGTACTCATTGTCAGCAGTTCTAGTTCAGATAAGGTATGAATTGACATAACACCGCACCTTCCTTTTGTATTCAGTTTACACTATTTGGCTCGGTAACCTAAGTCTCACCACTTGCAGCACTTTGTTCAACTCGGTATGCTAAAAATACATTATGGGTAGGAGATTATCATGACAAAAAAATTTGATTGGCTTTATTGGCTCAATATTGTGGGCATGGTCTTATATTTGGTCGTTTTTGGCGCATTAACTTTGATGGGTAGGCCATATTATCCCGGGCAAACTCAGCTTTTAGGCCAGGTAGCAGCCGGGCTTTTATTGGTCTCGTTACCATATATCATCGGTCATTTCGGTCATTTTGAATTTCCCCGATTATTGGTGGCATTATACGAAATTTTTATTTTGCTCAGTATTTTGTTAGGCACAGGGATGCAATTTTATGGCATTCCATACTGGGACAAGTTTGAACATCTTTTTTCAGCGGCGATGCTTGCCGGTCTGGGCTTGGCCATTTTTAGTGCCTTAACCCCGAAAGAGCGGTTGCCGAAAGTGAATCCATTACTATTAGCACTATTTGCGGTGGCATTTGGGACCATGATCGGCGTCTTGTGGGAATTCTATGAGTTTACTGGGGATGGCTTGCTCGGGCTCAACATGCAACGCTACATGAGCGGTCATACGTTGCTGCAAGGTCGCGCTGCCTTAATGGATACCATGGGTGATCTCGCCATGGACTTTCTCGGATCCTTGCTATTGGCAATTGCCGCGTACTTCGGGATTCGCCGGGACTGGCATTGGCTTGATAAGTTCATGTTCAAAAAGATTCAAAAAAGCTAGGACATCTGTCCTAGCTTTTTTAGTGGTCAATTTTTGCCATTAATTTCGGCAGTACTGTGGCGAACCCAGACAAAGTTCAGAATAATGAGCAGTGACGTTGAGAAGAACACGCCTGAATAGCCGAAGATGCCAGAAATGCCTGATCCAATCAAGGGACCGAAGACATTCCCCATGGCCTGAAACGACTGGTTATAACTGAATATTCGCCCGGCCGCTTGATGAGGACTGTATTTTGCCAACAGTGTTTGGACTTGCGGTAGGAGGGCTGCATCGGAAATCCCGACCAAGAACCGTAAGCCAGCGAGCTGCCAAACATTTTGCACGAATGCTTGCGGAATATAGACGAGCACCGCAAAGGCCAGGCCGTACATCAGAATCTTCTGGGTCCCGATGCGATCACCTAACGCCCCAAATCTCGGGGCTGCGACAAGTGTCGCAATCCCGGGGATTGAGGCGACAATTCCACTGACCAGGGCCACCTTACTGCTGCCGTGCATCAATTGTCGCACATACAGACTCAAAATGGGGCTGATGGAGTTGTTACTGGCCTGAATAATCATGGTGGTGATGAACATCCCAATAACCACATGCGGGTACTTGAGATTTTTGAAAATCTCTTTAGTTTGAGGTTGGTCAACAGTGGCCACTGGTGTGAATTCTTCGTGGACAAAAATTAAGCTCAGGAAGAAGACGAGCAGCAAAATGGCACCAGTGATGAAAAACGTGACCCGATAACCGGCGAGGTCGGCAATGAAGCCACCCAATAACGGGCCGAGCAGAGTCCCAGACACGTTACCGGTTGTTAAGGTCCCTAAGGCTTTCCCGCTCTTTTCGCGTGGGACACTGGTGGCGATCAGCGCATTCGCGTTGCTGATGTAACCAGAGAAGACCCCCTGCAATAATCGCAATGCGACCAATTGGAAGACACTGGTGACCAGGCCCATCGCCCCGATGACAAACGCCATTCCTAAACTGGCCCGCAGTAACATGAGCTTGCGCCCTTTACTGTCGGCCAGACGGCCCCAAAGTGGGGAAACAATGGCGGTAATCAGGAACGTAGAGGAGAAGGTCAACCCACTCCAGAAGTTCAACTGCAGCTGACTAAAATGTCCCAATGTATCGATATACAGCGACATAAACGGCATGATGAGCGAGAAGGCGATCCCAGCCATAAAATTACCAAACCACAGGACGAGCAAGTTCTGCTCCCAACGTTCCCGACGTCTGAAAATTTTCGCATAAATTTGCGAACGCATATATATTCACCTTCTTAAAAACTATTTCTCAAGTCTACCACTTTTCGGTTTTAAAATGAAAGTCAGATGAAACCTCACTCGTATCAAGACCTGAAGCGATAGCGGTCATTTGTTTACCAGAGAGGTGCCGGGGCATGAAATCATGTAAAAAAATAAATTCGTCGAGGATGACGCGTTGAATGGCCGCTGGCCGATTGGCGAGTAACCATAAGAGCCAATCACCATATTCTTGCCAGGGCCACTTAAAACGCGCTAACTCGAGTAATGGAGATAGCTCAGTTCCGTGTGCGACCAAGAGCGCATGCCCTAATTTTTGACGAGAATAAGTACTTTCAGTCAGTGTTGGTGCAATCCGGGTGAGCGATTGCCAGAAGTGGTCAAAGTCCGAAGCAATGTCCAGCCATTGATCCACATCAGTGTCGATGTAACGAATGGCGGCTGGCGTTGTTGAAACGTCAAAAACGAAATACTGCTGACCATCTTGGGCAAACGGCACGAGATGCGCCGGTAGGCCGGGAATCGCCACTGCCGCTCCCGCGCGGGCAAAGCCATGAATAGTGACCCCATCAAGGCTATCACTGGTGGGCTCAGGCGTTGTCAGCCAGAAACGTTCCGGAAATTGACCGGTTTGGACAATGGCCCAATATGAATCAGGAATGGCTGGGAGTTTTGGTATGGTCAGCAAAGTTGGTACAGGTGGAATGGGCCAGTCATGCATCGAATCATCCTTTCTATCAGTTGGTTGGCGATCAGGGAACCGTACGGGCGTACTGCGGAATCCGGCCGGTGGCAGCAAGCCTGGCGGTATGGTCCGCGGCGTCTAACCGGTGCCTGCTCACACTCCAAACGCACTCCCAGGCACTGCAATCTCCGTCTAGCCTGATTTCGCCATCAGCACAACTCGCTGATTTTAGCGAAATCTTGCTAGTACTCGATGGCAACCCGTGCCTGCTCACGCTCTAAACGCGTTCGCACCACCAAACGCCTTGCCTAAGTGCCTACAACTGCGTGAGTGAAATACCTCCCTTGGTGTAGGCTGGCTTAGTCCGCGGCGTCTAACCGGTGTTGCTCACGCTCTCTTATTTATTTTCTCATATCCATGCCTTTTAATGTGGGAAAGCTGTATAATTGAAGACTAGAAAGGTAAGGGAGCAGGAGACCGTTGCGAAATTCATTAGTGTATGTTCATTTTGAGCCATTTGCGCATCTTTTCTTAACATATGGGATTGCGACAAGTGATATTATTCAAGACCAAGTTCAAGTTCCGCAACATATCTTGTTGCTGCCGCCAATTGATGAAGACGAGTTTGTGGACCCGCACACTGGGTTTAATGTCATCAGTGGTCAAGAAGCTGTCCGCGACTTTATGCAGAGTCGCTTGGCAAGCCAGCGCGATTGGTTAGATTATTCGCATGGCACTTACTTACAGGAACTGACCCCTGGTGAAATCGCCGAGTTATTGTATCTCGGCCATGCCAAAACCCACATGCAGTCCCCGTTCTATTATAAACTGCAAAATAATCTGGTCGTGTTGCCGCTGAGTACGGGCCTGATTAATATGTACTTCCGCCATCTCAACACATTCGATACGACTTTATCGGCTGCTTTGTTGCGGCATGTCCGTTGGGCTGCCAATGAACAGCCATTTTGGCTGCGATTGCGGCAACAAGAATTTCCAGCGATTGATCCTGCAACACTGAAGGCAATTCGTGAACGCTCGGTTGATGGCATCATCTTCAACTTCAGTGGCGTTGCGTTTTCACGCGAGGCGGTGCGGGTACAACTTTTACAACCAACTGGGCGGTTTCTGCCTGAACGGGAGCTGGGCAATCAGACAATTGGGGCGCTCGTGTTAGATCGGCAAAAACAGCAGTGGACCTTACAATTAGACGGTGACTAGCTGGACGGCCAGCATTGCGGTAAAATGGTTGAGTTACTGATTTGAACGAGAGCGAATTGGAGAGTAAATCAATATGAAGATGACACTTGCTGAAATTGCGCGCGTTGTTGACGCCAACTTCAATGAGGCTTTGGGGGATGTCACCGTCACCAGTGTGGCTTTTGACACGCGTGACTTACAAGCAGGCGGATTATTCGTGCCGCTAAAGGGTGATCGTGATGGTCACAGCTTTATTCCTGAGGCCGTTAAGAAACAAGCAGCGGCTACTTTTATTGCGCGTGATCATGCGCCTTTTGTGACATCAATTCCACAATTGGTTGTCGATGATCCGCTGCAAGCCATGCAGGCCTTAGCCCGTTATTACTTGTTAATGAAAGTAAATCCCAAGGTTGTAGCTATTACGGGTAGTAATGGCAAAACAACCACGAAGGATATGACCGCGGCAGTCTTGGCGACCCAGTACCACGTCGTCAAAACTCCTAAAAACTATAACAATGAAATTGGGGTGCCAATGACGATTCTGTCGATGGACCCTAACACAGAAATTCTCGTGGTAGAAATGGGAATGGACCGGCCTGGTCAATTATCGGCCTTAAGCCAGTTGGCTGAACCCGATGTGGCTGTTATCACGATGATTGGTGAAGCTCACATTGAATTCTTCCAGACTCGTGATCGCATTGCCGATGCCAAAATGGAAATTCTCGACGGCGTTAAAGAGGATGGGCTTTTCATTTATAATGGCGATGAACCGTTGCTCCGTGAACGGGCAGAAGCAGTCGATCTAGCCAAGAAAACTTTTGGCGTGAATCCAGACAATGACCTGTTCGTCAAAAATGTCCGGGCCTTCTCGGATCACACGGAGTTTGATTTGAGTCGTTGGCCGGATTTACACTTCGATATTCCGGTCATGGGTGAATACAATGTCACGAATGCGCTGGCAGCGATTCTGGTTGGACGCAAGTTTCACATTAAGCCGGAAGCAATTCAGCGGGCGCTAGCGACGTTCAAGATTACTGAGAACCGCACCCAATGGTTGACAGGGAATCAAGGCGAAGCTATTTTGAGTGACGTCTATAATGCCAATCCGACGGCAATGAAGGCGGTCATCCGCGATTTCAGTCAATTCCAGTGTGCTGGCCGGCGGATTGCGGTACTTGGCGATATGTTGGAACTGGGTGATGCCAGTGCCCAACTCCATGCCAGTGTTGCTAGCGAACTTAAACCAGAAGCCGTCGACGAAGTCTTCTTGTACGGGCAAGAGATTCAGCCTCTGCTTGAAGCATTGCAGGCCACTTATGCCCCAGAGCATTTACACTATTATCCAGTTGGACAGCAGGCGGCAATGATTACTGCCCTGCAGGCTATGATTACGCCCAACGACTTGGTTCTCTTGAAGGCCAGTCATGGGATGCATCTGGAAAATGTGCTCACCGCGCTTACAAGTTCTGTAAATGATTAATGAAAAAGCCACCGATGCAATTGCACTGGTGGCTTTTTGGCTGAGAAGGCTGATGCGTCTGGTTTCCTGTGGCCATTTGTTTTAATGGGCAATCAGTGGTATGATGTTTTAGATACTTTTATGAAAACTATGATGAAAATTGCAAATACAGGGCAGCCTACTTCAGATGATCGTTCTGCTTTGTATTGCATAGGCACAAACAAGGAGGACATCATTTGAAGTTTAAAGAATTAGGCTTAGATCACGAGATTCTCAAAGCAATTTCACGGTCTGGGTTCGAGGAAGCCACACCAATTCAAGCAGAAACCATTCCTTTGGTACTCAAGGGCGATGACGTGATTGGTCAGGCGCAAACTGGTACCGGGAAGACAGCTGCTTTTGGCTTACCAATTCTTGAAAAAATCGATAAGGCTGACAAAAATATTCAAGCCTTAATTATTTCCCCAACACGGGAACTTGCGATTCAAACCCAAGAAGAATTATACAAACTTGGTCGCGATAAGAAGATTAAAGTGCAGGCCGTTTACGGTGGCGCTGATATTCGCCGCCAAATTCGGAGTCTTTCAGACCATCCACAAATCTTGGTCGGGACTCCCGGTCGCTTACTCGATCACATTAACCGCCACACCGTTAAGCTGGGTGGCTTAAAAACATTGGTCTTGGACGAAGCTGACGAAATGCTTGACATGGGCTTTATTGACGACATCGAAAGTATCGTTAAGACAGCGCCAGTTGAACGGCAAACCTTGCTGTTCTCAGCGACCATGCCAGCACCAATCATGCGTTTGACCAAGAACTTCATGCATGACCCAATTACCGTTAAGATTAAGTCTAAGGAATTAACCGCTGATAGTATTGAACAATACTATGTGCGTGCTAAGGACTTTGAGAAGTTCGATGTCATGACACGGATTTTCGATGTGCAGGCACCAGACTTGGCCTTGATTTTTGGTCGGACCAAGCGCCGTGTTGATGAATTAACTCGTGGCTTAAAGGCCCGTGGTTATCGCGCTGAAGGCATCCATGGCGATCTCACCCAACAAAAGCGGATGAGCGTCTTACGCCAATTTAAGTCAGGTCAACTTGACTTCTTGGTAGCGACTGATGTTGCCGCTCGTGGGTTAGATATTAATAACGTCACCCACGTGTACAACTACGATATCCCTCAAGATCCAGATAGCTATGTTCACCGTATTGGGCGGACTGGCCGTGCCGGTAAGAAGGGTGTCTCAGTGACATTCGTTTCCCCTAACGAAATCGAATACTTGCATACGATTGAAGAATTAACCAAGAAGCGTATGTTACCCATGAAGCCACCAACGGATCAGGAAGCCTTCTTAGGCCAAATCTCCACGGGACTTGAAAAGGTTAAGGAACAAGTTGAAGAAGGCGATGCGGATAAGTATGAACCAATGGCGGAAACACTGTTGGAAACTTACACTCCCCTTCAATTGGTTTCAGCATATCTGAAGGCTGTTAGCCCTGATGATGCCAGCTCTGTACCAGTTAAGATTACCCCAGAACGCCCATTACCAAGCCGTAACAAGCGTGGCGGTGGTCGTAGCAATGGTGGTTATCGTGGTAACCGGAGCAATGGTGGCCGTAATGGCTATCAAGGCAAGCGTGATGGCGGTCATTCTAACGGCGGTCGTCAAGGCGGCCGACGTGACAGTTCTCGCGGACGGGACAATGCTTCAAGCAGTAACCGTAAGCGTAACTTCACCATCCGTAATAACGAAGGTTAATCATTAAAAACGAAACTCGGAATCAGCTACTGCTGATTCCGAGTTTTTTTGTTGCATGCTAAGTTTCACGTTAAGTTGAATAAATTGCACGTCAAACTAGTGGAAGTGAGGGGCTTTTCATGTCACAATAAAACTATTAACGTTGGAAAGAGGTTGTCATCGTGATATATGGTCTAGGCATTGACGCGACAGACATCGACCGCGTGGTTGACGCCCAAGAGAAGAATCCAAATTTTGCACTAAAAGTACTGACGGACAATGAATACGCCCATTACCAAACTTTGTCTGGTCGCCGTGCAGCCGAATATTTATCTGGCCGATTCTCCGTGAAAGAATCTTACTCTAAGGCGTATGGCACTGGACTGGGCAAAGTTGGTCTGCGAGACATTGAAACGATGAATGACGATTACGGCAAGCCCATCATCGCCAAACACCCATTTGCGGGCAACGCCTTTGTTAGCATTAGTCATACTGATACGATGGTCTTCACTGAAGTGATTTTGGAAAGAAGCGAATAGAATGATTACAGGAAACTTACGCCCCAGCCGCGTGCTCGTTGATGAAACGGCCATCTTACATAATTTGCAACATGCTATCGGCCAACTGGATGCGGGAACTAAACTTTTTGCCGTGATTAAAGCGGATGCTTATGGGCACGGTTTACTTCGGGTCGCCCGAGTTGCGGCAGCTGCCGGTGCCGGCGGCTATTGTGTGGCGATTCTGGATGAAGCTGTGGCCTTGCGTCAGGCTGACTTCACGCTGCCAATTCTCGTCTTAGGGATTATTGAACCTGAGACTGCTGCGGTGGCTGCAGCGAATACCATTGCTGTTCCTGTTGGTTCGGTGGCCTGGCTAGAAGCAGCATTGCCGGTCTTACAAGCAGATCCAGATCTTCCCAAACTGCGCGTGCATTTAGCCTTAGATACTGGCATGGGCCGGATTGGTTTTCGCCGGTTGGAAGAGATGAATGCGGCGATTGCCTTTATCCAGGCCCATGCTGATCAATTTGAAATTGCGGGATTATTTACGCATTTCGCCACGGCCGATGAGAAAGATACCACCTATTTCAATGAACAAGTAGCCAAGTTCCATCAATACTTAGCGGCATTACCCAATAAGCCTGAGTACGTCCACGTGTCCAACTCAGCGACTAGCTTGTGGCATGCAGCCTGCAACGGCAATATGATTCGTTACGGGGTCGCGATGTACGGCTTGAATCCTTCTGGTCATGCCATTCCAGAGACACCATACCCATTGGAACCGGCGCTGTCGCTGGTGTCGAAGTTGGCGTTTGTGAAGCAGATTCACGCCGGCGATGGGGTTTCCTATGGGGTGACTTATCGCGCTGCCGGGGATGAGTGGATTGGCACCGTGCCAATGGGTTATGCCGATGGCTGGCTGCGACGCTTGCAGGGGTTCCATGTCCTTGTTGATGGTCAAGCTTGTGAAATTGTTGGCCGGGTTTGCATGGATCAGTTTATGATTCGGCTGCCTAAAGAATATGCACCTGGGACCGAAGTTGTGTTGGTCGGCCAAAGTGGCAACCAAAAAATAACGTTGCAAGACGTGGCAGATTTTTCAGATACGATTCATTATGAGGTGGCCTGCAGCTTAGCAGAGCGGTTACCTCGGGTCAGTGTTAACCCAATTAAATAACGGCAGTTTAAATTTACATGGGGATATGTTAAGCTTAGTGAAAATAATCTTTGGTATGGGAGGAGCTTTTTGATGGCAAAGCAAGAAGCATTTTCAGTGGTGCTAGATGGTGCTTTACAGTCGGAGATTGATGCTTATTGTGAAATGCACACGATTGACCGTGCTCGCCTGGTCCAGATGGCAATGGCAGAGTACCTGCATGCCCACGATCCTGAACTGAGTCAATTAGTCAGTGGCTATACCGAGATGGCGGCAATCAATGCTCAAATCTGTCAAGAGTTCACTGCGTGTGAGAACGAAGCATATTCCCATATCCATTAACTTACCAGGAGGGTTTGGATATGGCAGTAGTGGTAAAGCGGGGTGATATCTTTTTTGCAGACTTATCCCCTGTCGTAGGTTCAGAACAAGGCGGTAATCGCCCAGTTCTGATTGTACAAAATAATGTTGGCAATCATTATAGTCCGACGGTCATCGTAGCGGCAATCACCTCGAAGATTCAAAAGCCGAAGATGCCCACACATGTCGGCTTAACTGCCAAAGATGACGGCATTGAGCGTGACTCGGTGATTCTCTTGGAACAAGTCAGGACGATTGATAAGTCCCGGCTTAAAGACAAGGTGACCGCCCTGAGCGCTGAGAAAATGCAGGCCGTTGATTCTGCCTTAGCTATTTCGCTAGGGATTAAAGTTTCTGAACCAGTGCCTGTGAGTTAACACAAAAAGCCTGTGGTCCTGACCACAGGCTTTTTGTGTTGCATTTGCAAGATGCCGCCGAATCTTTTACAATTAACCCTTGTGGTTCGAAATTCCGCCCACAATAAAAAACTAGGAGGCAGTTATGCAAAGTCGTGTTAGGATTTGGGTTGTCAATGCGTTAGTATTGGCGCTTTACATTGTATTATCGATTGGCCCTGCAAGTTTCAACTTAGCCAGTGGGGCGATTCAATTTCGATTATCAGAAAGCTTGAACCATTTGGTGGTCTTTAATCGAAAATATATTATCGGGGTTGTTCTTGGGGTTGTCGTTTTTAACGCCTTATTCTCACCATTAGGCTGGATTGACGTTGTTTTTGGCGGCGGTCAGAGTCTGATTGGCCTGAGCTTGGTCGCTTGGTTAGCACCAAAATTGCCAAAACTTTGGCAACGTCTCAGCTTGAATGTTGTGGTGATGAGTTTGACGATGTTCTTAATTGCAATTGAAATTATTTGGACCGGGCATCTGGACTTTAGTACCTTATTCTGGCCCACTTATGGTAGCTTGGTGCTTTCAGAAGCATTGATTATGGCTATTTCCGCGCCAATCATGGTATTGGTTGATCGGGCCGTGAACTTTAACAAACAAATCTAAATTAAAGGCCGTTCCAGCATTTGCTGGAACGGCTTTTTGGTGCTTATAACTCTTCATCAACGCGGATTGGTTGACCCGACTGCAAGTCGTCAATTTCAACCACCCGGAAATTCTTCTTTTCAAGTTTTGCGACGATAGTGTTTAAGGTCTCTTCATCGGTGCCCGCTGGCAAGGTGAATAAGGTTCGGCGAACAAATTCATCCCGCTTAGCATCCAGCGTCAAACATCCAGAAATAGAAACGTACTTGGCAATAATCTTACTCATGACGGCTAAGTCGCCACGTTCCCCTGTGGACATCACTGTGAGCACATAAGAACCGACGTTGATGTTCCATGATTCAGATAACATACCCAGCAACTTGGCATGGGTTAAAATCCCATAGAAATTGGCGCTTTCGTCCAAAACTGCGATGTAAGGCAGGTCTTTAATGTTGAAGAAGACCTTGAAGAATGGGGCGTTGACAGGAATTGTCTTGGTCGCGTTCTTCAATAAATATGTAACGGGTAGACTCATGTCGCCACCTTGAGACTTGTGGCGGTAAATATGCATCTTGTAAATGTTCCCTCGGAAGATCTGACCAGTTTCATCTAGAATGGGCACACAGCGAAAGCCGGAATCTTCAAGAACAGTGAGCGCTTCTTCAAGGGTGACAGTTTCTTTAACTGTGGTGAGAAAGTCCTTCTTGAGGACGAGTGATTTGATTAACATATAAGTTCCTCCAAATTCAGCGACTTGAAAATTAAAAACTTCTAATCGAAATAATCATACCATATCTGCAATTGCGTGCAAGTTTTTAAGAAAAATGAGGACATGATGAGACTGCCTTCTGTCTCACTACGTATAGTTTACGCAATCTGGTGAGGATTTGTACAGCCTTTTCGATTGGACTTAGGCCCATAAAAAAACCTGACCTTTTCAGATCAGGTATTGGAATCAGATTACAATGACAGGGGTACCAGTTGGAATGGCTTCAAATAACTTCGCCATATAACTTGGTGGGGTGTTCACACACCCGTGAGAGCCATGGCCTTGATACCAATCGCCACCATACTTTGGTTGCCAAGGACTGTCATGCAGACCAACCCCTGTATAGTCAATTGGCATCCAGTAGCTGACAGGACTGGCGTATTTCGTGCCATCGCCATTATCGCCCCGCAGAACTGCATTGCGTTGTTTGTCCCAGACATAGAAGAGACCGGAAGGCGTATCTTGGCCAGGCTTACCAGTAACCACGGCGGTATCCATCAACAGTTTGCCATCTTTGTAGACCCATTCATGTTGATTCTTCTTGTCCACTTCGATATATAAATTGCCAAGGACAGAACCATCCTTGTTATAACCGGAGCCTTGGTAAGCCACTTCATGACTGAAATTCTTACCAGCGGACAGATCCTTAATTAGTTGGGCAACTTCGGCGTTGGTATCAATGCTCCAGCCGTAAGTGCCAGCAGGAACGGTGACTTTGCCTTGCTTCGTGGATTGAAATTTCAGCGACTTGCCGTAAGTACCATACGTTTTGGAGAGTTTCTGCACGTATGTGCTAATCGCCGCTTTGTTCCAGACAATTTGATTATTCTGATAATTGACCCAGGTTTGAATCAAACTGGTTGGAATAGTGATAACAGAATCTGTAATCTCGATTCGCGCCTTAATGCTGGTTAAGGCATTCAAGGTCTGAATTTGGTCCTTGAAAGCGGCGTTTGTTGATTTGACGGTTGGCCGTTGATAAGTCGTTTGCAAATCAACTGAGGTAGCTGCGGAATTGAGGGCGGTCAAAGTGGCCTTGGTCAGCTTGGTCGCATCAAATTGATTCCCGTTCACTTCTTTTTGAACCGTGTAGGCACCATCACTCAGTACAATCTGGGCGTTCTTAGAAGCCTGGCGATTCTGGTTCAACCGGGTGGTAGCAGTCTTGACGTAAGCGGCCAATTGGTTTTGGTTCACAATTGGTGTGCTGTCGGTTTTGGCAGTCGTATCTGCAAAGACAGATTCAGTCCAGCGCCAAGGATTTTGTTTAGCCTTGAGCGCGGTCAGGGCTTTTTGGAAATTGGGCGTAATGCCTAATTCTTTGCCAGATGCGGTGAGGAGTGTTTGCTTTCCTTCAACGAATTTAACCTGCTGGTTCTGAAAATGGGCAATCAAGTCTTTGTTGGCTTGTTCGGGAGATTTGCCGGCAATGTTAACGCCAAGCATTTCGGTGTGTGGAAGGAACCGATCTTGATAATGCCAGCTGACAGCTGAATAGATGCCAGCAAGCGCGAGAACAGCAGCCCCCACGCCGAGAATAAACTTGGTAGTACGATGCATCTTTTCACCTTCTTTGTTGTGTTTCCTGACAGACGTGTATCGCGTCTTCATTATACGGGAAGTGAGAGTGAAAATAAAGGTCGTTTCAAATCTTGAATTAGTGTAAATTGACACAAGGAGATAAAAAAACTACCCACAAAACATTGTTTTGTGGGTAGTTTCGCTTTAATACTGAAGCCTATTGGCGAGTTTCGATACCGGCAGCAGCAAAGCCGTCGTCGATAACTTTCTTCAATTGTTCAGCAGACTTGTTCATTGATTGTTGTTCGTGATCGCTTAAAGGAATTTCCAAAATGCTTTGGATACCGTTACGGTTGATCACAGCAGGGGAACCGATGAAGACGTCATGTACGCCGTATTGACCATCCATATAAACGGATAATGGCAAGACAGCATTTTCGTCGTCAAGGATTGCCTTAGAAATACGAGCCAAAGCAGTGCCGATACCATAGAAGGTAGCACCCTTTAACTTGATGATTTGGTAAGCAGCGTCACGGGTGTTTTCGAAGAGCTTAACTAATTCGTCTTCAGCAACTTCTGGGTGAGCCTTAACCCATTCAGAAATCTTAATCCCACCGATGTTAGCATGTGACCAAACAGGGAATTCGGTATCACCGTGTTCACCCATGATGTAGGCATGGACCGAACGTGCGTCAACGTTAACCAAATCAGCGATTGATTGACGGAAACGAGCGGTATCCAATGATGTACCTGAACCAATAACGCGATCCTTAGGGAAACCAGAAAGCTTCCAAGTAGCGTAGGTTAAGATATCAACTGGGTTAGCAGCAACTAAGAAGATCCCGTTGAAACCAGATTCAACAATTGGGTCCACGATGGACTTCAAAATCTTCAAGTTCTTGTTAACTAAGTCTAAGCGAGTTTCGCCTGGCTTTTGTGGGGCACCAGCAGTGATGACAACTAAGTCAGCATCTTTGGCGTCGCTGTATTCAGCTGAATAAATTGTCTTTGGAGAAGTGAAAGGCAATGCAGCAGCTAAGTCCATTGCGTCCCCTTGGGTCTTTTCCTTGAAGACATCAACGATACCGATTTCTTGCGCGATACCTTGCAGTACCATTGCGTAAGCGTAACTAGAACCAACAGCACCGTCACCAACTAAGATAACCTTTTGGTGATCTTTTTCTGTAATACTTGCCATGGGTGAATTCATCCTTTCTTATTTGCAAAATGCAATTCGCCTTTCAGTATAACACACTTGCTTAAATGTGAAGCCTTTTTCAAGCAAAAGTTTGGCTGCTTACGAAACTTTTACAATTGAGAAATCTGAGTGGTGGCGTGGGATTTGTGAAGCTCTGAAAGCCCGCGACCATGAACAAGTAATCGCTTACTTATATTCTTTTCACGAAATTAGGTTGCTAATTTCACAACTAAACGATTGGTTACTAATACAGTTATTCGCTTGTAGTAATACACAAGTTGCACAAGGCGCTAGCTCCGACGATTCCCTAGGCAAAGTGGTATAATGGAAGGACGTTTATAGACGTAAATCTGCGTCAGCTACAATGTGGCATCGCGAGAGCTGGCGCGACTGATAGGTATTCGGAGGCTTTAATATTGAAAATGATTATTGGCTTGGGTAATCCCGGGCGCCAGTATGCACAGACCAAACATAATATAGGTTTCATGATGATAGATGAATTAGCCAAGCGGTTGAATGTTGATGTGTCCAAGCTTGAATTTGAAGCGGCTACGGGGACAACTTTCATTGACGGGGAGAAAGTATTTCTGGTTAAACCCCAGACATTTATGAATGATTCTGGTCGAGCAGTTCGCCCGTTAATGGGATTTTATCAAATTCAGCAGGATGAAATTCTTGTGGTGCAAGATGATATGGACATGACCCTAGGCCAGTTACGTTTCCGCCAAAAGGGGTCGGCAGGTGGTCATAACGGGATTAAAAGCATTATTAGTGCCCTAGGCACAGATCAATTCGATCGCTTGAAAATTGGGATTCAACATCCCCAAAAGCAACGAGTGGTCGACTGGGTGCTTACCCCTTTCAGCAAGCAGGATCAGTCGGCCATCGATGAAGGTATTCAACGCGGTGCCGATGCGATTGAAGAATGGATTGCAGGGGCCGCGTTGCCTGACTTAATGAATCGATATAACTAGACATAGATAAGGAAAGCTAAAATGGATTTAATTACCTTAATGGCCCAAGCACCCGATTTGGTTGACTTGTGGCCCAAACTTAATTCTGGGCGGCACTTGATCACTGGCTTGAGTGGCTCGGCACGCACTTTATTGTTGGCAGCGCTGCACCAGGCGACTGATCACCAAGTCTTGGTGGTGGCACATAATCGCTATCAAGCGGATGAGTTGGTGGCCGATTTAACCAACCTTCTTGGTGAAGCTCAAGTTTATAATTTCCCCGTTGAAGATGTGTTGGCTGCTGAAGTGGCGGTCAGTTCTCCTGAAGCCAAAAACGAGCGGATTAATACCTTGTCTTGGCTATTGAGCGGCCAGAGTGGTGTTGTCGTCACCAGCCTAGCCGGGTACAAACGGCAACTCACGCCTAAAGCGATTTTTGCCCAGAGTAACTTAACTTTTGACATGAACTCGGAGATTGATTTGGCCCAACTCACTCAGCAGTTGGTGGCCATGGGCTATGTCCGCCAGAATTTAATCGACAGTCCCGGCCAGTTTGCGATTCGCGGGGGCATTATTGATATTTATCCTTTGAATCGCGATCATCCTGTGCGGATTGAACTCTTTGACACTGATGTTGACTCCTTGCGCGAGTTTGATTTGAATACGCAACGCAGTCTCGACAATTTAGACACTGTCAGCATCCCACCAGCGACTGACCTAATTGTGACCGCCGACGCCTTGAAAGCGGGCGGGGCGACGTTACAGGCGGCTGCGACTAAGCAAAAAGCTAAGGCTAAATCAGCCGAAGCCAAGCAAGCCTTGACGAATGGCGTGTTGGCGATCGCTGAGCAGATGCAAGCTGGTGAGGTGCCAGAGCAGTTAGCCTTATATTTACCCGACATTTATCCGCAAGCCACGCGCTTGACGGATTATTTGGCGCCGGGTGCTACTGTCGTTGAAGACGACTACACCCGGATTTTGGATCGGGACGCCACTAGTCTGCAGGAAATGACCGACTGGTTTGCTGATTTGCAAAAGGATGGCCGCCTGCTACCCCAGACCTTATTACCTGTTCAAGATTTAGACCGCCAAGATGAGCATGGTCATGTGTATTTGAGTCTGTTCCAAAAGGGGATGGGCAATCTGCGCCTGGATACAATGACCAACGTCACCAGTCGCAACATGCAGCAATTCTTCAGTCAGATGCCATTACTCAAGACCGAAGTGGATCGGTGGCAGAAACAAGGCCAAACGGTTGTCTTCCTTGTTAATGAGGCGGTGCGGGTGACCAAGTTGAGTCAGACACTGGCGGATTTTGAAATCAAAAGTGTTCAAAGCAAACCAGACGCTATCTTGGCAGGCCAGGTGCAAGTTGTGCCCGGCACCTTACAAAGTGGATTTGAACTACCAGCCATGAAGTTGGTGGTCGTCACTGAGAAGGAACTTTTTAACGTTCAAGTCAAACGCAAGGCTCGGCATCAGACATTGGCAAATGCCGAACGGCTGCGCAGTTATAATGAGTTGCAGCCCGGCGATTATGTCGTTCACGTGAACCATGGGATTGGGCAATACGTCGGTATGGAAACCCTGCTCGTGGATGGGGTCCATCAAGACTATATTACGATCGTCTATCGGGATAATGGGAAGCTCTTCATTCCAGTCTCGCAACTCAACCTTGTCCAGAAGTACGTCTCAGCAGACGGTAAGGCGCCACACCTGAATAAACTTGGTGGGGCCGAATGGCAGAAGACCAAGAGTCGCGTTGCCGCCAAGATTGAAGACATCGCTGATGATTTAATTGCCCTATATGCCGAGCGCGAAGCAGAGCAAGGGTTTGCCTTTCAGCCTGATGATAATTATCAAAAAGAATTTGAATCTGAATTTCCATACCCAGAAACCCCCGATCAGGTTAGAAGTGTTAAAGAAATCAAGAAAGACATGGAGCGCCCTCGCCCAATGGATCGGCTTTTGGTGGGGGATGTCGGGTTCGGCAAAACAGAAGTGGCCTTGCGGGCCGCCTTTAAAGCGATTGAAAGCGGTAAACAAGTGGCCTTCTTGGTTCCAACGACAATTTTGGCCAAGCAGCACTTTGACACCATGACTGAACGGTTTGCTGATTTCCCAGTCAACATTGGCATGCTGTCGCGATTCCAGACGACCAAGCAGATTAAAGCGACACTGGCCGGATTGAAAGACGGCAGTGTGGATATTGTTGTTGGGACACACCGACTGTTATCAAAAGACGTGGTCTATAAAGACCTCGGCTTGTTGATTGTCGATGAAGAACAACGTTTTGGCGTGAAGCACAAAGAACGCATCAAACAATTGAAGAGTAATGTGGACGTTCTGACGCTCACAGCGACCCCAATTCCCCGGACCTTGAACATGTCGATGCTGGGCGTGCGGGATTTATCCGTCATTGAGACACCACCAACTAACCGTTATCCAATTCAGACGTTTGTGATGGAACAAAACGCTGGTGCCATTCGGGATGCCATTGAGCGTGAAATGGATCGGGGCGGGCAGGTCTTCTATTTGCATAATCGGGTCGAAGATATTGAACGAACTGTGGATCAAATTGAGCAACTCGTCCCTAATGCAACGGTGGCTTACGCCCATGGTCAAATGACCGAAACACAACTTGAAGGGGTCATTTATGATTTCCTGCAAGGGCGATATGACGTCTTGGTGACAACGACGATTATTGAAACTGGGGTCGATATGCCTAATGTTAATACGTTGATTGTTGAGGACGCTGACCACTATGGTTTATCCCAGTTGTATCAACTGCGCGGCCGTATTGGTCGATCTAGTCGGGTCGCTTATGCTTACTTCATGTATAAACCGGCCAAAGTTTTGAACGAAGTCGCCGAGAAGCGACTTCAAGCAATTAAAGATTTTACGGAACTGGGGAGTGGCTTCAAGATTGCCATGCGTGATTTGGCCATTCGCGGCGCCGGGAATCTACTAGGCCAGCAACAACATGGCTTTATCGACTCTGTGGGGTATGATCTCTATACCCAAATGCTTCAAGAAGCGGTCGCAAAGAAGCAAGGTAAGCAACCGAAGCCTCAAACCGATGCTGAAGTTGATTTGGACATCGAAGCATATTTGCCGACAGATTATATCAGCGATTCCCGCCAGAAAGTCGAGTTGTATAAACAAATTCGTGCTGTCAAAACGCAGGTTGATGAAGCCGAATTGTCGGCGGATTTAATCGACCGATTTGGGGATTATCCACAACCTGTGACAAACTTACTGGCCGTCGCCCATCTAAAACGGTTTGCCGATCAAGCGCTAGTCGACAAGATTCGCCAACTTGACCGCCAAATCGTCATTACCCTTTCGACAAAAGCCACCGGTAAAGTGGCTGGTGAAGCCATCTTTGAGGTTCTCAGTCACACCACGTTGCGTGCCAAGGTGGCAACCGTTGACTCAAGACTGATTGTCACATTGTTATTACAGCCCAAGATGACCCCAGATGATTGGTTGCCAGAGCTGACCAATTTCTTACAAGCGCTGGCCGACACGGTCAACCCAGTAAAGGAGTCAGCCAATGCCCAATAAGCCCATGCAACAAGTGATGCGCGGGGCGTGGATTCTCACCTTGTCATCGCTTATCGCTAAGATTTTGAGTGCGGTCTATCGAGTGCCCTTTCAGAACTTAGTTGGGGACACGGGTTTTTATGTTTATCAACAAATTTATCCTATTTATGGGCTTGGGATGACCTTCGCGCTCAGCGGCTTTCCAGTCTTCATTTCCAAAGTCGTTGCAGAAGCCAAAGATCCCCTGGCACAACAAGCCATCACGCGCCAAGCCCTGGTATTACTGACTTGGCTATCCTGGGTCATCTTTGCCGGCCTTGAATTATTCGCAGAACCCTTGGCTTGGTCGATGGCCGATAGTAATTTAACCCCTCTAATCCAAGTCGTTGGCTTTATGTTTTTGACCATGCCGACGTTAGCGAGTGCACGTGGTTATTTTCAGGGCACATTTGATATGGTCAAAACTGCCACGAGTCAGGTGGTGGAGCAATTCATTCGGGTCGCGGTGATTCTGTTTGCAGCGTGGTGGTCGCTTCAGGCTCACTGGAGTCCTTATCAGATGGGGGCAGTCGCGATGAGTGGCGCATTTCTTGGGGGACTTGGCGCTATTTTAGTGCTCTGGCGCCCTTATCGCCGCGTTTTCCGACAGGCAGCTCCCGCCAGCGCATCACCCATGTCGTATTGGACGTTTGGCCGGCGGTTCATCACAGAAGGTGGTTCGATTGCGTTATTTTCTGCGATGTTAATTGTGCTACAATTGGTCGACAGTTTTACGATTAAGCGGGGACTCGTGTTAGCCGGCGCTTTAGAACCAGTTGCCAAGAGTCTAAAAGGCATCTATGACCGCGGCCAACCCTTGGTCCAATTGGGATTGGTTGTGGCAACCGCACTCGCCACAACGCTATTGCCAACGATGACCCATGCTTTGGCCAATCGACAGCGTCAAGTTTTTGCCCGAACAGCCGGTGAGCTAATTCACCTCAGTCTTGGGGTGTCTGCGGCGGCCACAGCCGGCCTGATCATCTTGATGCCAGCCATCAACTTGCTGCTTTTCGGTGACACCGCCGGGACTCTGAGTCTCCAGGTCTACAGTCTAAGTATCTTGATTGTGGCCATGATTAACGCCTATAACAGCGTGTTGCAAAGCTTGAATAATTATCGGGCGACAACCTGGGCGCTGGCCTTTGGTCTGCTAGTCAAAATTGGGCTTAACACCCTATTTGTGGTTCGATATGGCACTGTTGGAGCAGCTGCCATTACGATTCTGAGCCTGGGGGTTATTTTGAACCTTGTCTACCTTGCTGTGCCTAGTGAAGTGAAGATGCAAGGCGCATTAAGAATCTTTGGCCCGAAATTATTCATTGCAACTGGTGGCATGGTCTTAGCAGTCTGGCTTGTGACAGCCGCAGTCCCGATGACAGGGCGGATTGCCGCCGTTGGAGTGAGCGCAATCGGTGTGGTCACCGGGGTGGTCGTCTTCGTGCTTTTAGCAAGCTGGGTCAAGTTATTCAGTGTCCGTGAAGTGCTCAGCATCCCTGCTGGTCGCCGCTTTCTAAAATGGCAACAACAAAGGAGAAAAAGATGAGATTAGATAAATTTTTAAAAGTTTCCCGGATTATCAAACGTCGGTCTGTGGCTAAAGAAATTGCTGATAAAGGTCGCATTCAAATCAATGACAAGGTTTCAAAGTCCAGTAGCGAAGTTCGGGCTGGCGATACCTTAGTAATTGCGTTTGGGAACAAAACCTTAACCTTACGGATTGATGCGATTAAAGAAACAACTAAGAAAGATGACGCTGAAGAGATGTACACGATTCTGAGCGAAACGAGTAACAATAGCTCAGACGCCGAATAAGCGCTCACATTTTTAGCCGAATTAGCAGAAGTCACCTGTACGCCAGAGAATGAACTTGGTATACTGAGTAAAAAGGAGGGAGTATCGTGAAACATCTTAGCAAAGCGCAGCAACATCTGAAGTCCGGTAGTCGGGCGACTCAAATTCATCGGCGGCGGCGATTGTTCATCGTGGCGGTGATGGTTTTGACTGTTCTGATTGGGTCAGTGCAAGTCATTCGGGCTCAACATGCGCTTGGTGAGACAAACGCGGCTCTCGTTTCGGCGAACAAGAAATTAAAGACGGTCAAGGCCAACAAATCTGTGCTGAAAGTACAGGTTGATCAGCTGAAGAATGAAACTTATTTGGAGAAGCTGGTCCGTCAGAAGTATTATGTGGCCAAACCTGGGGAAATTTTGTTTAATCTCCCCGACAAAACCAATCAGCCAGATTAATCGTCAGCGCTTGCACGGCGCCTGGGGTCTGGTATACTAAGAGATACAATTTTATGAGGAGGACTACTTTTATATATGGCAGTTGAAGTTGGCGCAAAGGTTCCTGGGAAAGTAACTGGGATCACGAATTTCGGGGCTTTTGTTGATTTAGGGGACGGGCAAACTGGCCTGGTGCATATCAGTGAGGTTTCAGATGCCTATGTGAAGGATATCCACGATGTGTTATCAGTAGGCGACGAGGTCACCGTCAAAGTGATGTCAGTCAAGGATGGCAAGATTGGCCTGTCAATTCGTAAGGCAGTCGATAATCCTAAGCCGAGTGCACCGCGACCAGCAAACCGCGGCCAAGAAAAGTTCTCCCATGCACCACGTGGCGGTAAAGACTTCCACAAACCAAATAATGACTTTAATGCTCGGTCCAGCAAACCAGCACCAGCTAAGGATGATTTCGATAGTCTGATGTCTGGGTTCTTGAAGGAAAGTGAAGATCGACTGAGCAGTCTTCGACGCAACACCGAAGGCAAGCGCGGCGGCCGTGGCGGTCGTCGAAGCTAATCATTACCGATGTTCATGGATTCAAGACGTTTAATAGAAGTTAAAGATGATAAGGGGCTTGTGACAAAACGACAGTTTTGGCGCAGGCCCCTGTTTTGTGAGGAGGGATGTTCAATGAGTGACTTGTTGCGACCGTTTAACCTAGACGGTCGGCCACTGGTCGTCGCCGTTTCCGGCGGTGTGGATTCAATGGTGTTGTTGACGCAATTGGTTCAAGAAGTTGCACCTGCGGCTTTAATTGCTGCGCACTTCAATCACCAACTGCGTCCTGAAAGTGATGCAGAAGCGGATCTGGTGAGCGAGTATGCGCACCAATTAGGGGTACCGTTTGTCACAGCCAGTTGGCCACAAGCTGACCATCCAACGACGGGCATTGAAGCAGCCGCGCGCCAGGCTCGATACGAGTTTTTGGCAAAAGTCGCAGGGCAATATCAGGCCCAAGCCGTATTGACCGCTCATCACCAAGATGATGAAATTGAAACAGTCCTTTTTCGACTGGTGCGTTCTGGTAATCTGGCTGCAATGGCTGGCATTCAGCCAAAACGGCAGCTGACTAAAGACATTGAACTGTGGCGCCCATTCTTAAACCAATCTAAATCAAACCTGCGACAATATGCCGTGGCCCATCACGTGCCCCATGTGGATGATCCAAGTAACAATGACGTCCGCTATTCACGGAATCTGTTACGACAGCAAGTACTGCCTCTCCTTAAACAGATTAACCCGCAGGCAGGGGCACACGTTAATCGTTTTGCCGCTGAATTGACGGCCACTTTGGCCTTAGCCCAGCAGCAAATTAAGCGCCAACTGGCGGCTGCCCAAGTCGATGCTCGTACTGTCGATTGGCGTCCATTTGTTGACTTACCACTGGCCACCCAAGCCTTATTGTTGCAAGCTCAATTGCAGCAGTGGGTGCCCACAATCTCGGCTAAACAAATTGACCAGATTCTAGCCGGCTTGAATCAAAGTCAACGCGGCAATTTAACCTTTGATGTTGGGGCCGGCCAGAAGATTGCAGTCAGTTATCATCGCTTAATGCTGCAAGATGCGCCCGTCTCGGTGCCGCCAGTAACAGTGACGATGCATAATCAATGGGTGTCGTCTGGATCGCAACAAATCGGTCTATTTACTCAGCTCCCGGATCACGCAGAACCCTTAGCTGAAGTCTGGGCGGCTTTGCCAGTGACGGTGCGCCAACGCCAGCCAGGGGATTGGTTGCAACTAGCCAATGGCCAACATCAGAAATTAGCTCGATTTATGATTAATCATCACTGGTCCCAGCCTGCTCGTCAGGGCATATTGGTGGCTCGTGGTGACCAAATTCTCGGGGGCGCGGGAATTGAACCTGGCCAATTGTTTAAGCCAGAACAAACTGATATAATGCGGTCTGTACTGGCGCGCCTGCCAGAAAAATTCATGAATCGAGGCAAAGAAAACCGATGAACCCAGACATCCTCAAGGTCTTGTACTCCCGAGAAGATATTCAAGCGATTAATGCCCGCCTAGCGGCACAAATCAAGGCCGATTATGCCGGCAAGAATCCATTAGTGGTGTGTATTCTGAAAGGGGCCATCCTGTTTATGACTGACTTGGTCCGTGAAATCGACGACTACTTGGAAATTGATTTCATGGATGTCTCCAGTTATGGGGATGCGACCATTTCAAGCGGTGAAGTGAAAATCATCAAGGATCTTGATACGAGTGTGCGCGGTCGCGATGTGTTGATTGTCGAAGATATTGTCGACACTGGCCGCACATTACGGTATCTGATGGACATGTTCCAAACCCGTCAGGCCAACTCGATTAAGGTCTGCACACTCATGGATAAACCTGAAGGCCGCGTGGTGGATGTTTCCGCTGATTATGTGGGCACGAAGGTGCCAAACGAGTTTGTGGTGGGTTATGGTTTAGACTACGCAGAACGGTATCGAAACCTTCCGTACATCGGGGTTTTGAAGCCAGAGGTTTATGCAAAATAATGTGTTTTAAATGCAGTGCTGTGTTATGATTTAGTGTGATTCATGCACTGAAACAATGTTGCTGGAGGTTATAATGAAGAAAAGACAAACTGGTTTATTCAGCAGTACGTTGACATATATCATCATCTTCGTACTGATCGTAACCGGGATTGCGTACTTTATGCACGGGGACTCTGCCGGTCAGACCCAAGAAATTCAATCAAGTGAATTTGTGTCTGATTTGCAAAAGAACGAGGTAAAGAGTTTTACCTTACAACCGTCTGGTGGCGTGTACAAAGTCGCAGGTGAATACCGGACACCAAAGAAAGCATCAAGCAACAACCAAATTTCGCTCTTTGGCAGTAGCAGTAGTAAGGTCGAAGGCTTTACTGCCTATGTCCCTGCCAACGATTCAACTTTGGCTGAGATTCAAAAGTCTGCAGCGACAAATAACGTTAAAAATGACACCTTAACTGAATCTCAATCTGGGGTTTGGGTCTCTGTCTTATTAACATTCTTGCCACTGGTCGTCATCATGATTTTCATGTACATGATGATGAGCCAAGCTGGACAAGGCGGTGGCAATGGCCGGGTGATGAACTTCGGTAAGTCCCGGGCTAAGCAAGCCGACAAAAAGTCCAATCCTGTTCGTTTCTCTGACGTCGCTGGCGCCGAAGAAGAAAAGCAAGAATTGGTTGAAGTCGTTGAATTCTTGAAAGACCCACGGAAATTCTCGAGCTTAGGCGCGCGGATTCCAGCCGGGGTCTTGCTCGAAGGACCTCCAGGTACTGGTAAAACCTTACTGGCTAAGGCAGTTGCTGGTGAAGCGGGCGTGCCATTCTTCTCCATCTCTGGTTCAGACTTTGTCGAAATGTTCGTCGGGGTCGGGGCTAGTCGTGTGCGGGACTTGTTTGATCAAGCCAAGAAGAGTGCCCCTGCGATTATCTTTATTGATGAAATTGATGCTGTCGGTCGTCAGCGTGGTGCTGGCATGGGCGGCGGTCACGATGAACGTGAACAAACCCTGAACCAATTGCTGGTTGAAATGGACGGGTTTACTGGTAGCGAAGGCGTCATTGTCATCGCTGCGACGAACCGTTCTGATGTGCTTGACCCAGCTTTGCTGCGGCCAGGTCGTTTTGATCGGAAGATTCTTGTTGGCCGGCCTGATGTCAAGGGTCGGGAAGCAATCTTGAAGGTTCACGCAAAGGGCAAGCCATTGGCGCCTGATGTTGACTTAAAGGTTGTTGCGCAACAAACTCCTGGTTTTGTCGGGGCTGATTTGGAAAATCTCTTAAACGAAGCTGCCTTGGTCGCTGCTCGTCGTGGGAAGACTGAAATCGACAGTACCGATGTGGATGAAGCTGAAGACCGTGTCATTGCTGGCCCTGCCAAGCGTGATCGGGTCATCAGCAAGAAGGAACGCGAAATGGTGGCCTACCATGAAGCAGGGCACGCCATTGTTGGGTTAGTTCTCAGTGACTCCCGGACAGTGCGGAAAGTCACGATTGTGCCTCGTGGGCGTGCTGGTGGTTATGCCATCATGTTACCTAAGGACGATCAATTCTTACTGACAAAGAAAGAACTGAATGAACAAATTGTTGGCTTACTTGGCGGACGGACAGCTGAAGAAATTATCTTCGGTGTTGAATCCACTGGGGCAAGCAATGACTTTGAACAGGCAACGCAAATCGCTCGCGGCATGGTTACCCAATACGGGATGACTGAGAAGCTGGGGACGGTGCAACTTGAATCAGAAGGTCAACCATTCGTGGGTGCCCAATATGGTCAAATGCCTGCCTATTCACAAGAAACAGCAGCTGCGATTGATTCAGAAGTTCGTCGGCTGATTGACGAAGGTCACAAGCGGGCACATGAAATTATCGAAGCCCATCGTGAACAGCATAAGCTGATTGCGGAAGCCTTACTCAAATATGAAACCTTGGATGAAAAGGAAATCCTCAGCTTGTTTAACGATGGCAAGATGCCAGACAAGCCTGATGATTTCCCATCAGAAAAGGCGGCCACATTTGAAGAAGCTAAGGCTGCTTTGGAACAACGTGATGCCACCAAGCAAAGCGCTGAAAACAACAATGATCAAGCTGAAAAGCATGACGGCGATACCAATAATAATGATCAAGATACTTCCGGGGATGATTCTGATGAATTACCACCAGATGCAGGTGACGGTGCTGATGTGACGCCACCAAATCAAGATCCTGAGGACAAGCCGTCTGATGACGATCCACACGCTTAGGATATCCTAGCGTGAAGTTATGAAAAAGCCCATCGCTGTTGCGATGGGCTTTTTTTGTGGCTAGCTTGGCTTTTTGCCAATTGGTAGAATATCGATTACAATGGACTACATTTGAATGCGCGATAAAGGAGAATATTATGGACGACTATATTGTAACGGGCATGACCAAAGACGGATTCTTCCGGTTCTTTGCCGCGGACGCCACCCAGACTGTGAGTGAAGCCCAGCGGCGTCAGGACACCTGGAGTGCAGCCAGTGCTGCCCTGGGCCGGACGTTGATTGCGACCAGTTTGCTCTCGGCAGCTGGTTTGAAGAATGCCGATGATTTGTTGACGGTCCGGATTAAAGGCGATGGCCCAGTGGGCGCCATTGTTGTGGATGGCACCAGCCAAGGGACTGTTCGTGGCTATGTGGACAATCCTCATGTGACTTTGCCGCTGAATCTGGTCGGCAAAATCGACGTGGCTAAAGCAGTTGGGGCGAATGGGATTTTGGCGGTGACCAAGGATCTTGGTTTAGGCGAACCGTTCACCGGTCAAGTGCCACTCGTTTCCGGTGAACTTGGGGAAGACTTCGCTTATTATTTAGCTACTTCCGAACAGGTGCCTTCTGCCATTGGCGTATCGGTGTTTGTCAATGCGGATAATACGATTGGCGTGGCTGGCGGTTTCATGGTGCAGGCCTTACCTGGCGCCACGGATGAAGCCTTGAAGACCCTTGAGAGCAATGTGAAGACGTTACCGTTGGTGTCTGAATTACTCAAAGCCGGCGTTACCCCTGAACAAATTGCGGATCGAATCTTTGGCACTGGTGAGCTCAACATCATCGATCGCCAACCACTGAGCTATCAGTGTACGTGTTCTAAAGAACATTTCGGGGAAGTCATGGCGACCTTGCCAAAGAAAGATTTGCAAGCCATGATTGATGAAGATGGTGGCGCTGAAGCCATCTGCAAATTCTGTGGCAATCACTATGAATACAGTGTCGCTGACCTCGAAGCCCTGATGCAAAAAAACGCCGACTAAAGCGCGTGACCACGAACTGTGGTTGCAAGGACTGGATTTTTTATGCTATTCTGAGACATAAAATAACAACAAAGTGAAGGTGAAAGCAATGTGGCAAATTGGTGATGTGACCATCGACAACCAGCTGGTGGTTGCCCCAATGGCTGGGATTTCGAATGCAGCATTTCGGGTCACAGTGAAAGAATTCGGCGCTGGCCTGGTGGTCTGTGAAATGATTTCCGACCGGGGCATTATGCACAATAACAAGAAGACAATGAGCATGCTGTTCGTTGATCCGAAAGAACATCCAATTTCAATTCAAATTTTCGGTGGGACCAAAGAAACCTTAGTCGAAGCCGCAAAATTCATCGATCAGAACACCGCTGCTGACATCATCGATATCAACATGGGCTGCCCTGTGCCTAAGGTCACCAAGACTGATGCCGGCGCCCACTGGTTACTCGACCCTAACAAGGTGTACGAAATGGTTGCAGCCGTGGTTGATGTTGTGAAGAAGCCGGTCACCGTTAAAATGCGGACCGGCTGGGATGAAAATCACATCTATGCGGTTGAAAATGCCTTGGCTGCAGAACGTGCTGGTGCGAGTGCCTTAGCCATGCACGGCCGCACCCGTAAACAACTGTATACCGGCGAAGCAGACTGGAACATTCTGAAAGAAGTAAAGTCCCAGTTGCACATCCCATTTATGGGTAATGGTGACGTGCGGACACCGCAAGATGCCAAGCGCATGTTGGATGAAGTCGGCGCTGACGCCGTGATGGTTGGTCGGGCTGCCTTAGGGAACCCATGGATCATCCACCAGATGGAAACCTATTTGCGGACCGGCGAATTAATCGCTGAACCAACTGCCCGCGAAAAGATTGGCACCGCAAAGTTGCAACTCGCCCGCCTTGTTGACCTCAAGGGTGAGAACTTAGCGGTTCGCGAATTCCGCCAGCAAGCTGCTTATTACTTAAAGGGGATTCCTCGCGCTGCCAAGACGAAGGCTGCCGTTAACATGGTTGAAACGCAACAAGAAGTCGATGATATTTTCGATGCCTTCGTTGAACAAGTTGAAGCCCGAGAAGCCAAGCAAGCCGCTAATGCTTAAGCCAAAAAGCAACTCGATGTGGGTTGCTTTTTTTTGCGGGCACTGGCATCATCAATAAGGTATACACAGAAACGGAGGAAACACTGTTGGCAAACGAGAAACCACAAGCAGAATTAAATGATCAGATGATCGCCCGGCGTGAGAAAATGGACGCTTTGCGGGAAGCGGGCATTGATCCGTTTGGTCATCGGTTTGATCGGACGCATCTTGCCCAAGAATTACACGATACTTATGACAACATTGAAAAAGAAGTTCTGACGGAAGAAGCGCCTAAAGTGACCATTGCTGGCCGGATGATGTCTAAGCGGGGTAAAGGTAAGGTTGGTTTCGCGGATTTGCGTGACCGTTCTGGCCGGATTCAAATTTACGTCCGCAAAGACGTGGTCGGTGACGACAACTATCAAATTTTCAAGAAAGCTGACTTAGGTGACTTCTTGGGGATTGAAGGGGAAGTCATCAAGACAGATGCCGGTGAATTGACCGTCCGCGCCGACCATGTGACTTTCTTAAGTAAAGCGCTGCGGCCATTACCAGATAAATATCACGGTTTAACCAATGTTGAACAGATTTATCGTCAACGGTACTTGGATTTGATTGCCAACGATGACAGTTATGATCGTTTCGTTAAGCGGAGCCACATCATCAGTGCTGTTCGCGAATTCTTGAATCAAAACGGCTTCTTAGAAGTTGAAACTCCTGTCTTGCATAATGAAGCGGGTGGGGCGTCTGCTCGACCATTTATCACCCATCACAATGCGCTGGATATTGATTTGTATCTCCGAATTGCGTTGGAATTGCACCTCAAGCGCTTGATTGTCGGTGGGATGGAACGCGTTTATGAAATTGGTCGCGTCTTCCGGAATGAAGGGATTGATACCAAGCATAATCCTGAATTTACCGAGCTCGAAACTTATGCTGCCTACTGGGATCTTTCTGATGTGATGAACGAGACAGAAGGCATTTTCCGTTATGCTGCCCAGAAGGTCTTAGGGACTGGCAAGGTTGAATATCAGGGTACGGCTATTGATTTAGATGCACCATTCAAGCGCATCCACATGGTTGATGCCATTAAGGCAGAAACTGGGGTTGATTTCTGGCCTGAAATGTCCGTTGATCAGGCTAAAGCGTTGGCCGACGACCATCATGTGCATTACGAAAGTTACTGGACTGTTGGGCATATCATCAATGCATTCTTTGAAGAATTCGTTGAAGAAACACTCGTTCAACCGACCTTCATCTACGGGCACCCAATCGAGATTTCACCATTAGCGAAAAAGGATCCTGACGATCCGCGTTTCGTTGGTCGATTCGAATTATTCATCGATGGCAATGAATACGCCAATGCCTTTACGGAATTGAATGATCCGATTGACCAACGGGCTCGATTTGAAGCCCAAGCTAAAGAAAAGTCTGAAGGGAACGACGAAGCCCAAGGCATTGACGAAGATTTCGTTGAAGCATTGGAATACGGGATGCCACCAACAGGCGGTCTCGGTATCGGGATTGATAGGTTAGTCATGCTCCTAACGGATGCGCCTTCAATTCGGGACGTCCTGCTTTTCCCAACCATGCGTCCATAATAAAACCTAAGCACCTCGGTTAATCCGAGGTGCTTTTTTTGTGCGGCGGAAAGCTCGCTAGTTTAAATTCGAATGACGGGATAACCGTCAAGTTATGTCTAGACTAATTTTTAATGGTAGCTAAAATGGAAATCTTCTGGTAAAGTTAAGGCGAACCTAAATTTAGAAATCGTAGGAGGTTTTTATGCTCGCAATCACCAATTTAACGGTGGGCTACGGGCGGACAGATATCCTTAGAGACCTCTCTGTCACGTTTACCCCCGGACATATTACCGGTATCATCGGGCCTAATGGCGCCGGTAAGTCGACCTTGATCAAGGCGCTTTTGAATTTGATCAAACCCCGTCAAGGCCAGATTCTGCTCAACGATACTCCCGTCAAGTCGCAGCTCAACCAAATTGCCTATGTGCAACAGCGCGCGGATTTAGACTTGTCATTTCCAATTGACGTGGAACACGTGGTCCTGACAGGTGTGTACCCGCAGCTGAAACTATTTCATGAACCCACGCCAGCCATGCACGATGCCGTGACTGCGGCTATTGACCAGGTTGGGTTAACAGACTTTAAGCATCGCCAGTTTAGTGCGCTTTCTGGTGGCCAATTGCAACGCGTCTTTGTGGCGCGTGCCCTGGTTCAACAAGCCCAAGTTCTCATCTTGGATGAACCGTTTGTGGGCATTGATCTCGCTTCTGAAACGCAAATCATGGCCATTCTTCGGGAGCTGACGGCTGCTGGTAAGACAGTCATCATCGTCCATCATGATTTGAATAAAGTGACGACGTATTTCGATGACTTAGTAATTCTCAATCACGGCGTCATTGCGGCTGGTTCGACAGAGCGTGTTTTCACCCGATCTAATATTGGCCAAGCCTTTAGTGAAGACTTGGGGAAGGTGCTCTTTATTGAGGAGGTTAACAATGGCTAGTATTCAAGCATTTATCACCGGCTTAAGCCAGTACAATTTCCTGCAGACGGCCCTATTGACCTCAATTATGGTGGGCGTCATGTCTGGCATTGTCGGTAGTTTTATCATTCTTCGCGGTATGAGCCTGATGGGGGATGCCATCTCGCACTCAGTTCTACCTGGTGTGGCCTTAGCCTATATGCTTGGCATTAACTTGGTGATTGGCGCTTCTGTCATGGGCGTGTTGGCTGCGGTATTGATTGGCTACATCGCCGACCGGAGCGCGTTGAAAAATGACACCGCCATCGGCATTATTTTCTCGGCGTTCTTTGCCTTAGGCTTTATCCTGATATCGCTGGCTGAAAGTACGACGAACTTACACCATATTCTGTTTGGCAACGTCTTGGCGGTTAGTGATAGTGATCTGAAATTGACCGCTTGGATTTTAGCGGCAGTGGTACTCTTTGTTGTCCTGTTCTTTAAAGAATTACTGATTTCGTCATTTGATCCAACGTTTGCGCAGGCTTACGGGCTGAAGACAACCTTTTTACACTATGGCTTGATGGTCGTGTTAACTTTAGTGACCGTGTCAGCATTGCAAACTGTCGGCATCATTTTGATTGTAGCCATGCTCATTACTCCGGCGGCTGTTGGCTTTTTATGGACCAACTCGCTAGCTAAAATGATGATAATCGCCTCAAGTGTGGGGGTTGTCAGCGCAATTGTCGGCTTGTACTTTAGCTATACTTGGAATTTGGCCAGTGGGCCAGCCATCGTCTTAGTGGCTGCTTTCATCTTTGCAATATCCTTCTTGCTGTCGCCTAAGCGGTTTGGCAATCGTTTGTTCAAGGGAGGTGTCAGCGATGAAGCGTAAGTTACTCATCACGATTCCATTACTGGCCTTAATGCTATTTGGGACCTATTGGTTCACGAACCATGATGCGACAGCGTCTTTGACCAAAAATGACCGTCTTTCCATTGTGACGACAAATTCAATCTTAGAGGATATGGTGCAACAGATTGTTGGGGATGATGCGCAAGTGTATAGCATTGTGCCTCGCGGAACGGATCCACATGAGTATGAACCACGACCGCAAGATATTAGCGCAGTCGCTCAAGCTGATTTAATTTTTCATAATGGCTTGAATTTGGAGACGGGGGGCAATGGCTGGTTTACCAAACTGACCACGCAAGCTAAGAAACGCCCGAACAAAGAGGTCTTTGCTGCTTCGGCTCAGGTCGCGCCAATGAAGTTGAGCGGCGAGAATAGCGATCAAGTCGACCCGCATGCTTGGCTAGATCTTCAAAATGGGATTCGATACGTGGAAACAATCTCACAGGCTATCCAGGCGGCTGATCCAGCTAACCGGACTGCCTACCAGAAACGGACAGCAACTTATGTGAAACAACTCAGCGCCTTGGATGCGCAAGCCAAGGCTAAGTTCCAAGATATTCCCCAGGATAAGCGGTTGTTAGTGACATCGGAAGGGGCGTTTAAATATTTTGCCAAGGCCTATGGCTTAACCCCCGCCTATATTTGGGAAATTAATACCGAAAGTCAGGGAACCCCAGAACAGATGCGCCAGGTATTAGGTCAGATTTCGCGATCGCAAGTTACTGCATTATTTGTTGAGAGCTCAGTCTCACCTAAATCCATGGAAAAGGTCGCCAAAGAAACTGGCTTGCCCATTGTGGCCACAGTTTTCACGGACTCGCTCGCCAAGGCGGGCCAGGCTGGGGACACGTATTATGGCATGTTGAAGTGGAATTTAGATCACATTCATCAAGGCCTCAGTAAATAAAATTTTTGAGCGTCCGCCACTGGCTGGACGCTCTTTTTTGGATATTTATTAGCGTTTTTACGCGTGTCGTCAGTTCAAAGGGCATGTTTTCGTTCGTTTAGTAGATATTTCCGGCTATTGTGGCGATAATCGGTGCTTTCGTTCGGCTTTGCGGGAAATTGAACTGAGGTTGACATAGCAAGGCTGAGCTTGCTAAACTAGTGAACGTCATTGAGGCCAAGAGCAAGTTTTAACCGACAGAAATCGGTTGACTTTTAAAAATCGATTCGCTATACTGATTGAGTTGATTGAGCCTTTCGCCGACACGGCGAATAAATATTCATTTTATTCATAAAGTGTTTGACAACGACTTGCCAATTCGATAAGCTGTTATAGTTGTCTTTTGACAA
>NZ_AYZQ01000004.1 GCF_001436115.1 Lacticaseibacillus brantae DSM 23927 | reverse complement strand
ACAACTATAACAGCTTATCAATTTGGCAATCCGTTGTCAACAACTTTTATCACGCTTATAACAAGCAGAACGTCCTTAACAACAGAGACCATGATACCAACGAATTCGGCAGGCGTCAACACAAATTCAGATTTTTTCACAAAGCCGAACATCGTACAAAAAAAGCAGTGAATCATTCATGATTCACTGCTTAATTGTGCTGTTTTTAGCCTAAAAATTGCTTAGTAACCGCCAAAAAAATTTATGCCTTTTCAATGACAGTTTGGCCGCCCATGTATGGCACCAAAACATCAGGAATTGTAACGCTGCCGTCTTCGTTTTGATAATTCTCCAAAATGGCAGCCACAGCCCGGCCAACCGCTAAGCCAGAGCCGTTAAGCGTGTGAACATACTGCGGCTTGCCATTCTCATCGCGATAACGAATCTGAGCACGCCGAGCTTGGAAATCAGTACAGTTACTGCAACTGGAGATTTCACGATACCGATCTTGGGCGGGTAACCACACTTCCAAATCGTAAGTCTTAGCTGACGTAAAACTAGCATCCCCACTGGCAAGCGTGATCACATGATATGGCAGGCCCAACTTCTGCAAAAGGTCTTCGGCATCATGCGTCAACTTCTCCAGCTCATTCCATGATTCTTCTGGTTTCGTAAACTTAACCATCTCGACCTTGTTAAATTGGTGCATTCGGATTAAACCGCGGGTATCACGGCCGGCACTACCAGCTTCAGAACGAAAAGCGGGTGACAAAGCTGTGAAATTAATTGGCAGCTGCTCTGTGGGAATAATTTCACCGCGGTAATAGTTCACTAATGGCACTTCTGCCGTTGGAATCAAAGTTAAGGGATCTTCCTCGTTAATGATGGTGTACACATCTTCAGTAAACTTTGGAAATTGCCCAGTCCCAAACATAGAGTCATTGTTCACCAGATACGGGGTAATCATTTCTTCATACCCTTCTTTAGCATGTTCATCTAAGAAGAAATTGTACACAGCCCGTTCCAACCGGGCCCCAGCACCACGGTAATAAACAAAACGACTGCCGGCCGCTTTAGCCGCACGTTCGAAATCAAGAATCCCTAAGGCTTCACCAATTTCAAAATGAGCCTTTGGCGTAAAGTCAAACTGACGAGGTGTTGACCACTTGCGCTCCTCTCGCGCATCTTTTTCATCTAATGATACAGGGACAGAATCGTCGGGGAAGTTTGGCAACCGGACTAAAATATAGTTCACTTGATCATCCAGCTCAGCCAAGCGCTTATCGAGGTCACTAATCTCTTGCCCGACCTCACGCATGGCACTGATTTGTTCGTCAGCATTCTCTTTGTTACGCTTCATGGTCGCAATAGCAGCAGAGACTTCATTGCGCTTAGCTTTCAATTGCTCGGTTTCCATAATCACTTCGCGCCGCTTAGCATCATACTCAAGTAATTCATCAATTTCTTCGCCCTTAATGCCCCGGGCAGCCAACTTCGTCTTGGCCCAATCAGGCTTTTGCCGAATTAATTTTAAATCTAACATCTGTTCTCCTCCTTTTTTGGACACAAAAAGCCTTCCGTCAATTGGGACGAAAGGCTTAATTCCGCGGTGCCACCCAAGTTTGATCAAAGATCACCCTTAATTGCTGATAACGGTCAGTGCCGTGCGAGTCATCCTCGCCCACTATCATGCTGGAGTCGCGTCACATGGCTTGCACCAACCGCCAATTCTCTGAGTGTCGCTAAGGCATTTAATCACGTGTTTAATCGATCTGTTAACTTATTTTTTACGATACCTTTTTTACATGGGGTTTGCAAGCACTAGCTGCGTTGTTCCCACATTTCACGGATGACGCTGTAAAGCTGGCCGAACTGATCAGTCGCATAATCAATCCGCCATGGGAATTGCACAGCGTCTGAATCAACATACTCGCTGGCATTGCCGTATGCGCTGGTGATTAATAAATCAGCATCGTCAAGATTCGTCGTCGGTGCCATCAATTCAACAAATGGTAGATTGCCTAAAAAGACGAGCAAATCAATGTAACCAACCACTGTTTGTTCAATCAGGGGAGCAACTTTAATGCGATTGGTCGGCGCTTGTTGATGCAACAATTGATTCGCATTATTGTAATAAGACTGCTCAAGGATGGGTAAATAAGGTTCTAGCACATCTAATTTCTCAGTGAATACGACGTAAGCCAGTGTCTGTCTCACCTGTTCAAGTAACACCGGATTAGCGGGTGTCGAGCGCAGACGCAGGTTTAAGTTTTGCTCAATCACTTGGGTGTAGTCTTTCCCCATCACTAAAGTACTGAGACTAACCACTAGCAGGTTGGCTTTGAGCATATCCACTTCCGCTGGCGTCATGTTCAAATCATGCTCAAAATCAATCGGCAGCTTATCGAAGAACCCATTCACCAGCTTAGAGATGTTCGGATTGTATTTGCGGTAACGATCGATCGTGGCTTCAATATTGTCGGCCCCAGAGATGATGTGGATTGGGGCAAAATTAAACAAGAAGTAAAGATTGGCCGTTTCTGCCATCTGTTCGTCTAAGTTCATCCCGTCAAGACCAACCAAGTTAAAGCGTTTCTCTTCGAAAATTTTAAATAGATTCGGTGTTGGATAATGTAAGAACTGACTTTGCGAAGCACTAGTCAAAATGTGGCCGCTGAGGACCCGTTTTAGCGCCACAGTCATGTAAAAGACCCCGATTCGAACCGTAACAGGATTTGGAATCGGCAAGTCAAAGGCATTCAATGCTTCATCAAAAGCCACTCGGACATCAGCTTCGGCCGGATAGCTAAATGGATAGACATCCCCGTTCGTCGCCAACCATAACACGACCGTCAAAAACATCCGGACGTTGCGTTCTTCTCCCACAAGACGCATTGGTTCGTATGAAAATGACACATCAAATTGTTTGGCAAAGTCGCGCATTGGCTTAATGTGCCGCAGCATTGTTGCTTTAGAACTATCTTCATTCTGCCAGAATTGCTCAAATGAACTGATGCGTTCTTCAAGCATCGCCATGATGAAGCGGTACGGATGCGACCGTTCAACCAAATGGAAGAACAAGGCATCCTCTTCAATGGCAAACATCCGCTTGATAGCAGGATTGCGCCGGCCCACCATTTCCTCAAGCACTGGCACCAGGCCGTTGTAAGTGTTATACACACTGCTATAACTCTTATGCGTGATGGCTGCAATTTGTTTCAGATTCACTTCAGTCACCAATTCTGTATGGTTCTTGGCAGCCAAAATCAAGTCAGCGGCGGACGCTTGCGCAAACCGAGCCCGCTTAATTGCGACGAACAATTGATACTTTTCATTGTCAGAAGACGACAAAAATAAATTTATTTGATCTTTCAATACACAGTTCCCCCAAATTCAGATGTCTAAATTTTAGCATTTTTTTATTTTTTCGAAAACAAAATTTTCTTTCTTGATGTTATTTATTTTAGCTTGCAAAGCCAGAGCAAAGTTCGTAACATAAAAGGCGCGTGTTTTTCAAAAAAGTACCACGGTAAAGAGGGAGAATGATGACATTGATCGTACTTGCAGGCACTATCGGCGCTGGTAAAACCAGCCTAACTCAAATGATTGCCGATCATTTCGGCACTGAAGCATTTTATGAATCCGTTGATGACAACGAGGTTCTGCCATTGTTCTACCAAGACCCTAAGAAGTATGCCTTCTTGCTGCAAATCTATTTCTTGAACAAACGTTTCTCGGCGATCAAACAAGCCTATCGAGATGACAACAACGTTTTGGATCGCTCCATTTTTGAAGATTCTTTATTGTTCCATTTGAATGCAGACTTAGGTCGCGCCACTTCGACAGAAGTCCGCGTCTATGATGACTTACTACAGAATATGATGGAAGAGCTCCCGTACGCTGCTCACAAGAAGCGTCCCGACTTATTGGTTCACATCAAGGTTAGTTTTGAAACCATGTTGAGTCGCATCGAACGGCGAGGTCGGCCTTATGAGCAATTAGCCAATGACCCAAGTTTGTATGAATACTATAAAGAATTGAATCAACGGTATGCCGCTTGGTACGATGCCTATGACGAAAGTCCCAAGATTCAAATCGACGGTGACAAGTACGACTTCGTTGAAAACCAAGACGACCAGACTTACGTCATTAACCTGATTCAAAATGAAATCGATCGCCTTGATCAAGCCCGTTAGTCGGTTTACTTTAAGATACTAATATCTTGCTCAATTGTTTTTTGATATACTTTACTTATAAAGAGTCATTCAATTGGGGAGAACGACGACGATGTTATTTGAAGAAATATTTGTAGAAAAAGCGGATTTACAGAAGTTCTATATGTTCAGAATATTGATGACAGCGGGCAATACGGCGCTGACCATTAACGACCTTAGTCTGCGAATGAATGTTTCTTATCAGCAAAGTTATAACATTTTCCAAGAATTGGTGACGGACATGCAAGACCTTACTGGACTAACGAGTCGAGCCGCCAAAAAACAGCTTTCAACCCAAGCCGATTTTCCCATCTCCATTGATGAGTATCGGCTATTCTTGTTGAAACAGGCGATTCAATTTGAATTTGTCGATTATCTTGTTCAAGCAACTAATCCATCAGTCGATAAATTCTGCCAAGAACATTTCATCAGTCGTTCAACTTTGTTGCGCAAAACCACCGGTGTGCGCGATCTATTAGCCCGCTACCAGGTTAAATTGTCATTGACCCAAACAGGCTTCATTGGAGACGAGAAACAAATTCGTTTGTTTATCTACACCTTTTATTGGATGAGCTATCACGGTTTGGCATGGCCTTTTAAGAGTCCTGCCTTGTCGGTGGTCCACAAACAATATCTTGATTTACCCAATGCCCGCGAGGATCAGATTGCCATTTTACAAGACATGCTTTTTTGGGGTATCTGCCGCCTACGCATTTCTCATGGCTTTGTGCTCCAGCGCTTCCACCGGTTCGATGAAGTCCTTGGTCGCTTCCCAGAAGCCCATCAATATTTATATTCGCGGGCTTTATTTCCTGGACTCAGTCCCGCCCAATTGCGGGCCGAGTCAGAATTTTTTATCTTTTACCAATTACGAGATATGGATTTCAACGATCATGGTCACCTTGATCGCCAGCTCTATACATATTTCACTACTGATGACAATGTTGTGACGGACTACCTGTTGCGATTAAGCAATTTCGCCAAGCCATTCTTACGCCAGCCGGCAAGTTCCTTAACTAAGAATGCCATTTTGGCCACTAACATCGCCCGGGTTGTGATGAATTATTATCTACTCGAGGGCGAACATATTAAGTTGATTGACTTCTTCAACTTCACCCGCCCCGAATACGAGCAAACCCGACTTTTGGATTTCCTAAATGACTTTGTTGAAACATTACCTCAGACTGGCGCGTACGCATCGCTGTATCCAGTGCGCCATGAGATGGTCCACATCATGTATTACTTATTGATTCCCTATCTGCGAGTGTTCAAGTGGAATGAATTGGTCCAAGTGAAGTTACTCAATGGTGCCAACGGTTTGGCTAATACTGATATGATTTTATTCCTCAAGGATATGAACGATGTCGAAATTCTTGACGACAACGCAGATCCCGCTGACGCAGACCTCATTATCGCAGCTGTTGATGATCCTGAAGAGCTGCTCCGTAATAACCCTGAACTGCATCACCCTCATATTCTCTATTGGCACTTGGATCCAACAGAGACGGATTTTTATCAACTATATATCACCATCAAACATATCTTCTTAGACAAATTAATGCCCGAGGTTTAAAAAATCCTCGTCACCGAAATGTGACGAGGATTTTTTTGTCTCAGTATTTAAATAAATCATTTTAAATTGTGATACTTTTGGTCAAAGCTTGTTGACGCAGTTGGGCGTGATACCGTTGTCCGGCCTCCGCATACAACGCCGTCAACGCAGCTTGATTCTCGCTTAGTTCATACATCACAATCCGCATCATCTCAAAGCGGGTGAATGGGGCCCGGAAATTAGCTTTGTCGGTCAGCCACGCCGAGAACGCCCATTCAAAATCACTCAAGCGCCAGTCTAAGCCTTCAAGCACGTGCTGCAGAGACTGGCGATCAAACCGCGTTAATTTGTATTGACTATGCCTATAAGTGAAGCTAGTTGCCAATTCATCTGTATCCCCGCCAAGTGCGAAGTAGAATAGCCGCATCAGCGTTGTGGCGGCCGCGGCAAAGTGGGCTGTCTCGAGATTCACACGCAATTGCAGACGGTACAACAACATAGAAATCGTCAAATCGGATTGATTCTCTGCGAGGCCATGCGCCAACAGCTGCATGACCGTCTCATAAGGTTGACCTGGCTGATAAGCCCGACGGAATCGCATCAGATCAATAATCCCCGGAAAGTAATACCGGTGCGCCCAGGTGATGTCAGGCACTGAGGCCAATACAGCTTGGCCTTTGGCTGTTACGCGGAGGATTTGGTGCTGATCAATGGTCAGGTAACCACGTTTAATCAAACGGTGGCGCACTCCCGCCGGCCGTTGATGATACCGCGCCTGCCACCAACTGGGTAACTCACTGCTGACAGGTTGGTCAGCACTCACAGCTAAAAGTAACTTGGTTGTTTGTTTTAACCACATCGATATCGTCCCCTGTTTCTCACCTGCTACCCTACAACCATCCTTCACTAGTCTGGACGTGATTGAAAGCGATGTCAATCTTTGCTTGTGCCTTCACGGTGCGGACTGAGGTCGGCATCCAGTAATGGCACCAGATGCGTCCGATATTTTATTTTATAGTAAACGAACAAAACAATAAAAAGTGGAATCGACATATAACTGATTAGCAATCGGCTCCATTCAAAATGCGTCAAAGCTGTGATGTCTTGGCCGACAATCACAATCAAACTCATCACAATCGCTAGAATCGGTCCAATCGGGAACCACTTGGCATGATAAACCAACTCATCCAAGGAATGGCCCTGGGCAATAAAAGCCCGTCTGAAACGGTAATGTGAAATCGCGATTCCAAGCCAAGCTAGGAATCCAGTCAGGCCAGACGCGGCGACCAACAGCTGATACACATGAGGTCCCATGATGCTAGTCAAAAAGGTCAAAGCCCCAACTAAGGTCGTCCCAAGGAGAGCAAAAATTGGAATGCCTCGGCTGTTTGTTTTGGCGAAGATTTTGGAAGCAAAACCTGTCTCACCCATTGACCACAGCATTCGGGTTGAAGCATACATCCCTGAGTTAGCCGATGATAAAACCGAAGTCAAAATCACAGCATTCATCACAGAAGCCGCTCCAGCAAGGCCGATCCGTTCAAAGACCAAGGTAAACGGTGAAATCGCAACGTCCTGAGCCGTCGCCCCTAATAAATTAGGACTGAAGTACGGAATAATTGCCGCAATGACCGCGATGGCCAAAATATAAAACAGCAGAATCCGCCAGAAAACTTGTTTAATAGCCTTAGGAATGCTGGTTTCAGGTGTTTCTGATTCTCCAGCCGTGATCCCAATAAGCTCCGTCCCTTGAAATGAGAAACCCGCCACCACAAAGACGGATAAAGTTGCCGGCCAGCCACCTACAAATGGCGCCGCCTTGACAGTAAAGTTGCGCAACCCAATCGCTGGGCCACCGCCTAACACGCCGATAATCGTCAAGACCCCAACGACCAAGAATGCCAATACCGTAATGACCTTGATTAACGAGAGCCAATACTCCGTTTCCCCAAAAGACTTCACCGATACCAAATTAATCAAAAAGATCAACGCTAAGAAAGTCAGGCTAAATATCCACCCTGGCACGTCCGGTAGCCAAAAGTGCATCACGATTGCGGTAGTGCTCACATCGACGGCAACAGTAATCGCCCAGTTAAACCAATAATTCCACCCCAACGCGAATCCCAAGGCAGGATCGACGAAACGTGTTGCATAGGTTGAAAAAGAGCCAGAAACCGGGACATAGGTGGCCATTTCTCCCAGACTGGTCATTAAGAAATACACCATCAGGCCGATGGCGCCGTATGCAATCAAAGCCCCACCCGGTCCCGCGGTGGCAATAGCGGAACCGCTAGCCACAAATAACCCAGTACCGATACTACCGCCTAGTGCAATCATCGAAAGATGCCTTGTCTTGAGGACACGCTTAGCCCCATTTTGTTCTGTTGCCACTATATTCGCTCCCTTAATATCCTGTGCGAGGCATCACAAAAAATTACGCAAAAAAGCTGGTAAGCCCAAACAAGACTTACCAGCTATCTATTGTCAGCTTCGTCGTGTTAGCGCCCCGCAGTTATCTGCGACAGTCTAAGTCTTCTTCAAACTTAGCCCAACACCCTGGTTCCACAACCGGGCATTTCGGCGCGTTTCCCTTTTACTTAACCTCACTCAAGTGTGGCTTGTCAGTTAAGTGACTCATGTTACGCGCAACCTCTAATCATCTGCTATCCAGTGTAGCAGACAAGCGCGGCGACGCCTAGGCGCTGTGACAATTTCTCATTGAATGTTTAATGTTCTGCTTTACGGATATCGGCAATGACCTGACGGGAATTGAAGTGCTCCCGTCGAAAATCATTGTTATCAATCGGGAGATGCAGATCAAAATTTTGAAAAGGCTGAATGGCAATTTCACCAGACTCTAATTCAAAATCAAGAATGTGCCCGCCCATGACGTGATCCGAGCTCAGAAAATGCAGATGGAATCCTGGTGAAACAACGCCGGCATACAGTTCTGGAGAGAAATAGCCGACGACTTGGCCGTCAATGGCGGTTGCATTGAATTCTTGTTGAGCCTCAGCTGTCGCCGCGAGTGTTGGATATGGTGACACCTGCTCGCCAACTGCTCGTGTGTGCATGCGGGTAAACTTCCCCGTAACCGTGACGGCCGCAAAAATATTCTCGGTTCCAATTTGATCCAGAGCCGCCTGTTGGAATTGGGCATAATCGACATTGGTCAGCTTAGTTGTAGGTTCTTGTTTGGCGTAATGAACATTGGCAAAAGGAACCATTTCCTTTGGCCCGACCACTCGAATTTGACCATCAGCGGCCATTTGATAAACAACGCCTCCAATAATCATTAATTCACCATTCAAACCGCTCAAAGTGCCAATACCTGTATCGCCGTGTTTCAACAAGTCAGCAACCGACAAGGTGCCGGCCAGCAGGCCAGGCACCAGCATGGCCAAGGTCCCGTGTTGATATAGTGTCTCTGTGTTCATCTTATTCACCTCATCCTAGTAGAACTGGTCAGGTAACATGGCTTCACCCAAGGCTTCATTGTGCGAGTAATCCACAGGCACATCCACAATCACTGGGCCGTCAGTCGCAAAAGCCTGATCGAGGACGTCATTCAACTGATCTGGGCTTTCGACCCGCAATCCAGTCGCCCCAAAACTTTGGGCATATTTGACAAAATCAACCGGTCCAAAATCAACCCCGGCAGATTGTCCATATTTCATTTCCTCCTGGAACTTGACCATGTCATAATGTCCGTCATTCCAAATGATGTGCACAAGATTAGCATGGAGTCGCACTGCTGTTTCGAGTTCTTGACCTGAGAATAAGAACCCACCATCCCCAGAAACCGAGACGGCTTTAGAGCCCGGCCGCACTAAAGTGGCCGCAATCGCCCACGGTAATGCAACCCCGAGGGTCTGCATCCCATTTGAGAATAGAAGGTGCCGCGGTTGGTAGCTCCGGAAATGCCGGGCCATCCAAATGTAGTGGCTGCCGACATCAACAGTAACCGTCATGTCATCACTCACCCGTTGTTGCAGTGCAGAAATGATCTGTAAGGGGTGATTTAATTTTGGATCGGTGCTTGCCGGAGGAACATCCCGGTCATGTAATTTTTCTTGGAGGGAGGCCAAATAATCTTTTGAACCAGGACTCACTTGATAGCCCCGAACCAATGGATTCAAAATTTCGAGTGTTTGAGAGATATCACCAATCAACTCGCTTGCTGGTTGGAAGTTGTGATCGATTTCAGAAGGTACAGAATCAATCACGACAATGTTAGATTCACCCTCAGCATTCCAGTTCCGGGGCTCATATTCGATTGGGTCATAACCAACCGCAATCACTAAATCACTGGCCCGTAATAACATGTCCCCCGGTTGGTTCCGGAATAAGCCGACCCGCCCAAAGAAATTGGCTTCTTGTTCGTGCGAAATAATGCCGGCACCTTGGAAGGTTTCGACAACGGGTAATTCAGTGACCGCCAATAAGTCGCGAATGGCACGAGTCACTTCAGTTGACGACGCCCGCATCCCCAGGAGCAAGACTGGCAATTGGGCATCTTTAATCTGCCGAGCTAAGTCAGTCATATCACTGGGACTAGCCGGCCCCAATTTGGGATCTTGCAGTGGCTTGATGGCCGCACTAGCCACGGGCGCATCAGTCACATCTTGCGGCACCGAAACAAAACTACCGCCCTGTTTACCAGATTCTGCAGCGCGAAATGCATTGGCAATAATTTCAGAGGCATTATCAGGGTCCTGCACTTCTGCCGAGAATTTCGTAATAGGCGCAAAAAGTTCAGCATTACGCATGCTTTGATGTGACGACCGCAATAAGTCAGCCCGCTTCACTTGCCCGGCAATCGCCACAACGGGATCACCCTCAGCGGTCGCTGTCACCAGACCAGTGGCCAAGTTAGACGCCCCGGGACCTGAAGTCGCCATGACCACCCCAGGTTTACCGGTCAACCGACCCACGGCTGCCGCCATAAAGGCCGCATTTTGTTCATGCCGGGCAACGATTAGTTGTGGCGCTTTGGGATTAGTGGGGTGTTCCAACTTTTCAAAAATCCGATCAATCTTGGCACCAGGAATTCCAAAGACATAATTCACGCCGTGATTGGCTAAACTATCAACGACTAAATCAGCGCCGTGCTGTTCGTTTTCTGTCATTACGCATTTCTCCTTTAAGTTACTGTCATTCATACTATCACTAAACTGTTTCCTTTAAAAGGCAAAACATTGAATTTTACAGCAAAAATCTGTTTCATTACACATAAAATCTGTACTAATACAGTCGATAAAAGCCATAAAAAAAGACGCCTATCGACGTCAGTTCTTCGCTAATGAGCGGCGGCCCTTCACAATCCCCCAAATCATCACAACTTCAAAAATGCCCAGCGCGACGATAAAGCAAGCCATGAAAAATGACTCTGGCAAAACATTGATAATCGGATCGGTGTTGGGATCAAAGAGCCAATCTGAATTGCGAAACAACACTTTATGAAAAGCAATAAAGAATTGATCAAAGTTAATCATAAAGGCCCCAGCAAAAATCACGGGGATAAAGGCCCCAATCTGGAATGGGCGGACAAGTTGCCACCACATTTTGCGCGCGTGCAGTGTCCGCAGATAAGACCAGGTGATGGGTGCACTCACGATAAACACTGCCAGCGCCAGCAAGAATAGGTGCTTCACATCAGCAAAGTGATGCGCGCCATTGGCTGACACTGGGAAATTACTCATTTTCAAGGGTTCAACCCATGGCAGCGTGAGATAACCCATTAACTGCGTGTAGTTATGCATCAACCGACCGGCACTCATATCTGCAATGAAGGTTAAATTTTCTGTCCGGATAAAAATGGCGAACAATGCGAACGACAGCGCTAGGACGGCAACAACAGTAGCACTAATGATAAAGAGCCACAGCCCGATTTGTTGCCCAATTCGCTTTAAACTTGCCATTGGTCGAGACTATCTACGCTATGCGTTGGTTGAATGGCTTGTTTAGCCACTTGGTCTTTGGTTGAAATACCGGTGTAAACCAGCAGTTGATCGATGTCCGCATTAATGCCGGCACGGATGTCAGTATTATAATTGTCCCCGACCATTAAGACCTCGTCATGCTTCAAGCCAATTTGTTCGAGGGCGGCTTGCATAATAATGGCTTCGGGTTTGCCAATATATTGGGCCGTCTGTTGGGTACTACGTTCCACCATCGCTATCACTGAGCCCGCTCCCGGCACATGTCCTCGCTCATTGGGCAGGTTGGTGTCCGCATTGGTGCCGATAAACTTGGCGCCGCGCTGAATCGCAAGGCTAGCCAACTCAAATTTGTGATAAGTCACATCATAGTCTAAGCCGACGACCACGTAATCGGGATCAACTTCATTAAATCTCAGCCCTGCATCAAGTAAGGGTTGCTTGAGGCCAAGTTCACCAATGACATAGACACTTTTACCAGCCAAATCACCATTATTTTGACTTTGCAAATATGACACAGTCGCAAGCGATGGCGTATAAATCTGATCTGGTGTGACATGAATGTCATGATTCTGACTTAAGTTCTTCACGACGTCAGCTGGCGACTTGGTCGTATTATTCGTCAGGAATAAGAATGGAATTTGCTTAGCCTGCAGGGCCTCAACAAATGTCTTAGCCGCCGGAATACGTTCCTTACCGCGATAAATGGTACCGTCTAAATCAATAAAATAACCTTTATATGCCAATACTATCTTCCCTACTTTGTCTCAGTTTCGCGCTGGCGAATGGTAAAGTGTCGTTTGCGCGGTTTGGTGCCAGTTGTCTTTGCCTCACCCTGAACCTTCTTGGGCCGAGCACGTTTTTCACTATATGGTTTCGCATTTGCTTTGGGTGCCTGTTTGGGCTTGTTATTTGACCGGGGCTTCTCACCTTTAGCGCGTGGTCGCCGATTGTTGGCTGGTTTGGCTGGGGCATCGATTCGGGCCAGAACAAAATACGCACAGCCAAAATTACAGTATTCATAAAGATAGTCTTCCAGTGTGTCAATCAACTGATCTTTATTGGCATGCCGATTACCCGCTTTATAGAAGCCCCGCAAGCGTAATTGATCATAGCCCCAATCGCCAACGATATAATCATATTTATCCAGAATATCGTTGTACCGCTTATCGAGCGCCTCAGCATCAAAGGCCTGCTTCACGTCAACATCGATTTGGTAGCGGCGTTGGTCAATCGTAATCATTTCAGACGTTTGCCGGACAACTCGACTGGTTGTTTCTGGGGTCACCAATTGCGCCAGTTCACTTTCTAATGGAGCCTGTGTTTCTGTGGTCAAGGACGTTCCTCCTTATTTGCAGGTAACGGGAAATGTTGCGCTAAATAGTCGGCTAGACTATCACGCAGGAAGTTTGGGAACAACAAATCATTGTCCCCCATAATTTCGATTGTTGGAAAAAAGGGAATAAACAAGAAATGATCCACCGTGGTGAACGTATATAACGTATCTGGTCGTAATGCTTGACCATTCCAAATAACCTGGCGCTTATGATTCGTCGTCATACCGAAAGCCCCGATGTCCCCAAAGATTTTGCCGCGGAAGCTCATCCCCACCATGTGGAAATGTCGCAAAAACATCCGGTTTTTCTCGACTTCCATCATCAAACGCCATAAGTCTTGCCCCCTCAAGGTCACCCGCATGAGGTGCATGGGATGAGGTAGCAGCCGATGCAGGGTGTCGCGCGTAATGAGGCCCGCGGGTAAGTTATCGAGAAATAACCCCGCATTCAGTAAGCTAGCACTGGTCTGACCAGCTTCGGCAATTGCCTTCAACCCCAAGTCAAGTAATGGTGATGGCCCATCATAATCAATTGAGAAGCTTTCAGGCAAGAAAGCCACTGGTTCTTTGGCTAAGAGCGCATGGCCTTCACGTAGATAGTTGGCGATTTCTTGGTCATCCTCAGGCTCAGCTGGTAGCGTACTGGTTTTGACAGCGACGGCTGTTTGCTGCGTAATCTGATGGTTGTCGTTTAAAACCAATTGGATGCGACCGACATAATGGCCGTATTTTTCCGCTGCGGTCAGTAAAGTATGGCCGACCAGCTCGCCATGTTCAAGCAAGTGGTGCGTATGGCCGCCAATGATGACATCAATTTTGGGATATTTTGCCGCGAGATATCGATCAGTCGACAGACCCAAATGCGACAACATAATCAACACGTCATAGCTGCCAGCAATCTGATTAAGCAAGTCAGGTAGCACATCGCCAACCGCCTTCACTAACCACCCATTGGGCCCGTAGGTCAGAAAGAATGGCGCAGTGAACCCAATGATTGCAATTCGAGTGCCCGCCGGGGTGGTTTTATACACGACTGGTTGGGCAAATGCCGGCCGGGTGCCATCAGGTTCAAAAAGGTTCCCGAGCACAACCGGAAAGTTGGCCTGGCTGTATAACGCTTCAAGATCGGCGTGAGAATTACCAATGCCTTCATTATTACCGATGGTTACCGCATCATAAGCCACAGTATTGAGTAGCTGAATGTTGGCCTGACCATTGGTCGCCTCCGACAAGGGGTGGAACCGATCCATGGCATCCCCATCATCAAAAGTTAAGACTGTCTGGCCCTGGCTTTCCGCTTCAGCCTTCGTCTGCTGCAAGTACCGGCGGATTTTTGGCCAATTCTCGAAATGGGAATGAATATCATTCGTATGCAAAATTGTTATCTGTTCGATGATGTGAACCTCCTCTCATACTATGGCAAGACGCCGCCGGGGTCAACGCCACCGGATTAGCGGTTCTTGGCCAACGCAGCCTTTTTGGCAGCATAAATCTCAAAAATTTCGGCGGCTGTTAATGGACTCCCCCAAGGTAATGATTCTGACAACAAGTCGCGTTCTGGCGCATCAACGCCGACATTAATGTTCTCAGCGACGGGCACACTGCTGTGATGAATGTGGCCATGAAGATTAAGGGTTTGGTTGACAATCCCCATCAACAGCGGATAGTGCGTCAGAAACAATTGGGTATGACTGTCTTTAACAATCGTCCCGACGTCAAAGAATTGATAACGAGGCTGGCCATGCCAGCCGGGGTCATTTTGCTGCAAGAATTTAAACAAGGCCCGATAGTCATGATTACCTTTAATGAACACAATCCGCCCGTTCAACTGCTTAATCTGATCGAAAATCTGTTGATTGGTTGGCACATTCTCTGGATTCATGGCAATGTCGCCGAGATGGTAAACGACATCATTGTCGTCAACCCTAGCGTTCCAGGCATTGACCATCGCGGCGTCCATGGCCGCAGTATTTTCGAATAGTCGGGGTGCAAAGTCATTGTCCCCTAATAAATCAGTATGAAAAAAATGCGTGTCTGAAATATAAAATTCCACGAGACTACCCTCTTCGTTGTCGTGAATGAACTATCCAAGCCGTGGTCGGTACGGTCATGATCACCGCAATGACTGCCAGCAGCACTTCGAGGAGTTCACCCACAAAGACTTTATTGTTAATAATTTGACTGAATGAATATGATAACCGAGCAAACCAGATAAACAAGGCCGAAAAGCCCCCAAAGAAACCAAAGAACAAAGTGTTTATTGCAGTTCCAATGATTTCGGCTAACATCGCTGATTGACCAGCCCCCGGTTGAATCTCGTTGGTTGCCAACCCAGCCGAGACTGCAATCGCGGCTTCAGCAATCGCCCCCAGAGTACTCATCAAGCCAGTGGCAATCAGAATCTGTTGGAAACTAACTCCAATGGCGGTGGAGAAACCTTCAAGTGTTTCGCCATCCTCATTGCCAAAGCCAGCCGTTTGACTGAAATAAAACACGAGCATAACTAAGCCGACAAAAACGGCCATGACCAACAGGGAGGCCACAAATGCTGGGCCAGCAACGTCTGGCTTGGCTTGGTTCATGAAAATGGTCGTCGCTAAAATCATTAGACCCACCACGACACTGACAACGACCGGATTAAACCCGCCCGCAATCAGAATCACCGTCAAAATCATGAGACCCAGATTAATTAAGATACTAATGAGCGTGACTAGGCCATAACGCCCTTGAACCAGGATCAGCAACGTTAATAAGGCCAGTCCTAAAGCTAGGATTGCATTCATGCGTCCACCTGCTTTACAAATGCCATGGCACCACTGGTCAACGGAACTGCCAGGACAATACCAAAGGCTGAAATCAACGATTGGGCTAAGCCTAAGCCCATGACCCATTCAATTGTTTGGCCAACGGCATTACCATTTCTTAGCCACAACACCGCCTCGGCAAAAGTGCCTGCCACAAAAATCATCATTAAAACGCCAATCAGCGGTCCCAACACAGCGCGGCCAACGGCCATCCCATTACGGAATTTATCTCGACGGCCAATCGCTTGGGGATAAACGCTAACAGCGATATCTCCAGCAACATCCAGCACGGCCCCTAAGGCACCCACAACAATTTGGACATAAAATAGAAGCTGCGGTGCTTGCGTCACATACTTGACGGTTTCCAGATGGACGCCATTATAGCCGGTCAGGCTTAAAATTGCATAACCTAAGGCCACGGCCAACACGGTAGCGGCGACGGTGGCCCCACTGATAATGAGCATCAGGCGATTCACCCCAACGATAAAGGCCGCTGTGACCAGTGTGAAAACAATTGCCAAGCCACTAAAAATCAGCCAAGCGTTAATCGATTGATTACTGATATCCACATGGACCACTAACAAGAAAATTGCGGTATTGATCACGATACTCGCCAGTGTGACCCAGAAGTGCCGGCGCAACACCAGAATCATCAGCACAATCAGACACATCGCCACAGTCAGTAAGATTGCATCGCGCTTGTCATCTTTTAACTGATACTGACCGTGTATTTTTGTGACAAAAATTTGGCTGCCGACCCGCAAAGGAAAATCTAAGGCTTGACTCGCCGTGTAAGTATTCGTCAACGCAATTGTGCCACCCGGACCATTTAACAACCGGGCTTGAACCCGTTGAGTAATGAGGCGGTCTTCATTGCTGTTACTGTCAGTCTCAGTTTGAGAAGCACTCGCAGTCACTCGTGTCACTTGCGCCACTGGCGTGCTATAGAGTGGGGCATCAAACCGTGCGGCCAGAAATGTGGCTACCGGTAGCAGAATCAGTAACCAGCGCCAATACTTCTTAATCATCAAACCGACTCCTCTCTAGGCATACCTTACTGGCCTACCGCTAAAAATTCAAACCCGCGCACTCAATTGTTGGGCATTGGCTAGTCAAACCGTATAATGAAAGCAAAGACTTCAGGAGGCCATGATGAATACTTATCTCAAACTCAAATACCGTCTAGAACCCTTTAGCTCAAAAGATCGACAGGTGACCGTTTATGAAGATGTGGCCACTTATATCAATCAGGATTTGGCCCACGCTCATCCCCAATTGCTTGACTTTCAGCCAGACGAACTGCTCATCGTCGTCAATCAGAAACAACATCTGCATTTCTATCACGCCGATGAGGCAACACAGTTAGAGAAGAAGCTCCAAGCTCACCCAATGTGATTTTGACTCAATATTTCATCGTAAGCCGCACGAATTGGACCGTCGGGTTTTGCCCATTCAATCCATTCCGTCGGCTTTTCATTTGGAAATGAATAATTATCGTTGATATAGGTTTCGTATCGGCCCACCGCATTTGAATGGGGAATGTTCAGCTGCATGATTCGAACTTCTTTAATGAGCCCACTAAGTGCTGCCTGTTCGGCCTGGCCGTTCATAAAAATATTGCCCAGTTCGTAATAGCGAGTCCCGTCGTTACGCACTATTTCTTGAATTAAATCAAAGGTCTGATACTTCTCACTCATTAACGTGCCTCCATAAACTTTTCGACGGCCGCCGCAGTCGGAATCGCCGGCTGGGCGCCTAACGTCTGGACGGTTAGCGCTGACGCTGCGCTAGCAAATCGCACAGCTTGCGCCAATGGATGATCTAACTTGGCGACGAGATGCCCGATGAAAGTGTCTCCGGCCGCTGTGGCATCAATCGCCACAACCTTGAAAGCTGGCACCCAATTCTGCGCCTTAGCATCAGCCACGAACACCCCTTGGTCGCCTAAAGTGATGAGCACATGTGTGACGCCGTGTTCAAAGAACCAAGCGGCAGCCTGCTGTTGATGGGCTTCGGTATCCGGAATGATGCCTGTGAGGCTTTGCGCTTCGGTCTCATTTGGAATGACATAGTCACATAATGACCACAACTCATCAGGGACGTTCGTCTTTGCAGGTGCGGGGTTAAGAATCGTGGTTGCCCCAATGGCTTTGGCCTGTTTGAAGGCGGCTACCGTAGCTGCAATCGGCGTTTCAAAAGTGGCCATGACCACATCTGCCTGGGTGAAGTTGGTGGTGTCCGCTGGTGTTAGTGCCTGGTTAGCCCCACTAATAACGGAAATCGTGTTATCGCCCGAAGTATCGACCATAATCAAAGCCCGACCGCTACTTTGTCCAGCTGTCGGCTGTAGCTCAGTTGTATCAACCCCCGTCGCTGCTAGTTTAGCTGTTAAGTCAGCCCCAATGGCATCACTGCCCACCCGGCCAATAAATTGCACCGTCGCACCACCGCGAACAGCCGCCACGGCTTGGTTTGCCCCTTTGCCGCCCACAGCCTGATCAATACCATCGACGAACTGGGTTTCACCCTTCACAGGTAAGTGTTCGACCCGCAAAGTTTCATCTAAATTAATGCTACCAATCATGATGACTTTCATCACTTATTCTCCCCTTGCAGATATTTGTTTAGCGGTCCACTTCGTGATAAGGTCTAGGTATTCTGAACCAAAGGAGTCCCGCTACATGTCACGTTTCAGTACGCTTATATTTTTCCTGGCGAGCTTTTGGTTACTCACCGGATTTACAGTGATCGGCCACCGCGGCGACCCAACGAATTATCCCGAAGAAACTTTTCAAAGTTTTGACAGTGCATTCAATCAGGGAGCTGATTACGTTGAATTCGACATCCACGAAAGTCGTGATGGTCAGCTTTTCGTTCAACACGATGACAGCCTGCAACGAATGACCGGTGCTAATCGCCTGATTAGCCAAAGCACAAGCCAACAAATCCAACAATATCATACCAAAAATGGCGAGCCAGTTCATTCGCTCGCCGAAATCTTTAGCCATTATCAAACTGGCTCGCAAAAGTTCCTCATCGAGACCAAGATTAGTAGTGATGAGCCTCATCCCAATTTAGAAGCTAAATTGGTCGCCTTGATTCACCAGTACCATATGGACAAGCGCGTGATGTTCCATTCATTTTCACTCGCTAGTCTTAAACGCCTGCAACAGCTGGCACCGGATATCCCCAGAATTTTCATTGTCGGCTCGCTCAAGCGGATTACCTTTGCCGTCTTTCCTTATGTGACAGGTGTCAATATTAGCTCTGAATTAATTAATCAAAAGCTTGTCGATGACCTCCACTATATCGGCCAAAAGGTCTATATCTGGGACGAGATGAATGAGAACCGTGCCCTGTGGAATTGGCTGGTCAACTTAAATATCGACGGGGTGGTCACCAACTACCCGGGCCTTGGCGCTGATTTCAAGCACTTGAAAGCCAAGGCTACGATTACGCCGCTTGATGACCTGGCGACCAATACGAGCCAAAGCACGTTACCCGTCTACATGAACCCTTATCAACCCACCTTGAAAGCCAAACAGATTAAGCCTGACGAAGCGGTGACGGTGATTGGGCAAGTCATTGTGCAAGGCCAAACCTACTACCGCATCGGACAAAATGCTTTTGTTCCAGCCGAAACAATCAACCTCGCCCCTCAAGCTGGCTGGGCCAGTTTGTTTAGTCGGCAAAGGGTACAAGTTCGGCAACCATTAATGGCCGCAAACCTTTACAATAATCCCCTCAACCCCACACGAGTCAGTGGTCATTTGGCGAATACCCAGGCCGTGCCCGTATCTGGCGTCCGCATCCATAACAATCGCTTATGGTTGCAAGTCCCAGGTGGTTGGGTGCAAGGCCAAGATGTTCAACTGCCAGCGGCAAACCATTCTGCTCTCTGGCTGTATCAATACAACCAAATGCCAAAGCCTTTGCGCATGAAACTGGTCCTGCCTGAATTTCCATTCTGAGCCTGAACAGAGCCTGTTTTGGGGCAGATAATTTTAGCGCTGAACCGTATGCAGACTAGGCTGAATATGGTATGTTGGTATTATCCTAACAAAGAAAGCGGGTTAATTATGACGACAGATTGGTTAGCTGAAGCAAAGAAATATAAAGAAGCATTATTAGATGATTTGACCACCTTATTGAAGATTGACTCAGAACGTGACGTTGAACACAAAACGGCTGATGCGCCACTTGGCCCTGGCCCTGCGGCTGCTTTGAAGCAGATGCTTGCCTTGGCTGATCGCGACGGTTTCAAGACATTAAACGTTGAGAACGTGGCTGGCCGGATTGAATATGGTGACGGAGATGAAATCTTCGGCCTCTTTGGTCACATGGACGTTGTCCCAGCTGGTCCTGGTTGGGACACTGACCCCTTTAATCCTGTCATTAAAGACGGCCGCATCTATGCCCGTGGTTCTTCAGACGATAAGGGCCCAAGCATTGCCGCTTATTATGCCCTTAAAATGATTAAGGATTTGGGCCTGCCTATTAACAAGAAAATCCATTTCATTATCGGGACTGACGAAGAATCCGAATGGGTTGGCATTAACCGGTACTTAGAAGTGCAGCCAGCCCCAGATTTTGGGTTCTCACCTGATGCAGAATTCCCAATTATCAATGGTGAAAAAGGGATTGCGACTTTTGCCGTTAAGTTATTGCCAATTGCCGCTAAGAGCGCAGCTTTGACTTTGACCGGTTTTACCTCTGGTATCCGGGTCAATATGGTCCCTCAAAACGCTGAAGCCACCATTGCTGGCACATTACCAAATGATTTTGAAGATCAGTTACAAGCCTTCGCAGCTGCTAATCATGTGAAAGCACAAGTGGCAACGGATGGCCAAACGGCTACTGTTAGCCTTGAAGGTAAAGGCGCCCATGCCCAAGAACCAAAAGTTGGGGTTAATGCGGCCACTTACCTGGCGACCTTCTTAAACGGCTTTGACTTTGATCCTGCTGGCAAAACCTATCTGCGGTTAATCGCTGACTTCATGCATGATGATTCACGCGGTCACAAATTGGGGATTAACTACACTGATAAATTGATGGGTGACCTAACGGCTAGTCCTGACATGTTCAGCTTTAGCCAAGATGGCCCCCAAACCATCATGATTAATGTCCGTTATCCACAAGGTACTGATGACAGCAAGATTCGTGACCAAATTGAAACTACCCTGGGTGCCGATGTCGTGAGCGTGGCTGTGAATGGCCACGCCCAAGGCCCACACTATGTTTCTGGTGACGATCCATTAGTCAAAACCTTGCTGGATGTCTTCGAACGTCAAACTGGTCTACCTGGCCACGAGCAAGTCATCGGTGGCGGGACTTATGGTCGGATTATCGACCGTGGGGTAGCTTTTGGGGCTTTAATGCCCGACCGCGAAAACGTGATGCATCAGGCGAATGAATACATGGCTATTGACGACATCATCCAAGCTGTCGCTATCTATGCTGAAGCCATCAGTTTGCTGGCAAAATAAGTCAAATTAGTTTCTTAAAGTCCAGGGCTCTCTTATAATGTACTTACAGCGACGGGGATGTCACTGTGACTAAAAAGCAAGCGCCAAAGCGAGATGGTTGTCTCACTTTGGCGCTTGTTTTTGTTAGCGATTTGTCTCTAATAAGGGCAATAAATCAGTCAAATGGTTCAATTGGTATGTTGGAAAAATTTGGCTGCGGTTGGGGATGAAATGCGGGTTAAACCAGACAGAATCGATTTGGGCGTTGCGCCCGCCCTGAATATCTGAGGTGAGCGAATCGCCAATGATAAGGGCCCGCTTGGGATCAAACCCAGGAATCCTCTTAGCCACGTAATCAAAAAAGGCCATTGTCGGCTTGGGTGACCCAACGGTATCACTGACAAAGATCTCGTTAAAGAAATCAATAATGCCACTTTCTGTGAGCCGGGCGATTTGAACCGGTTCAATGCCATTTGAGACAATGTAACAGTCGTAATCACGTAATCGCTTGAGCACACTCACAGTTTCAGGGAGCAATACGGCTTGCTGATTGAGTAATTGCCGATAAATTCTTTCGGCCTGTTGGCCATCAGCGTTTAGCTTCAATTGCTTAAACGTCGTGGCGAAACGCCGAGTGAAGATGTCATTGCGCCGAATGCGTCCGGCTTCGTAGTCTTCCCACAAGCCGACGTTGATGCGCAGATAGGTCGATTCAATTTCAGGCGTATCGTCTATCTTTAGTGCGGCGAATGTCTGAGCCAGGCTTAGGCTTTCACCAGCTTTAAAGTCCAGTAGTGTGTCATCCACGTCAAATAGTAAATCGCGATACATTATCCTGCCCCCTTTTGCTTTCTAAGAATACCCAAATAAGCGCAACTTGACCATAATTTCCTGAAACTTGTTGGGGTTTGGTATATAATTTTACCAACGACCGACAACAAAGGTGGAATAAATTTTGAAAACACTCAAAACGTGGAGGACGCGTTTCAACGCTTGGTTAAAACGTTTCCTAGCCAACTTCGGCCAACCACGCCAAGCATCCCCAAATAACCAATCAAATCTCCCCCCCTTCTCTCGTAAAACTTGGGGGCTCTACGCTGATATTATTCTCCAGAGTCTCAAGACCGTATTCTATTACGCCCTTGGTGTCGCTGGGGTGTTGTTTTGTTTAGGTATCGGCGTTATGGGCGGGTACTTCGCCGCAATTGTCGACCAAGCCCCCATCCCGACTGAAACCGCGCTGAGTAAGACGCTCAATAACGTCAACCAATCAACCAGCCTTTATTTTGCCGATAATGTCAAATTGAGTAATGTTCAATCAGACTTAGTTCGCGAAGGCGTGAAAATCAACGCCATGTCGCCATGGGTGACCAAAGCAATTGTGGCAACTGAAGACGAAGAATTCTACCAGCATCACGGGGTTGTGCCTAAAGCCGTCGTCCGGGCCGTGTTCTCGGACTTGACCGGCTTAGGTGGTCAGACCGGTGGCTCCACTTTGACGCAGCAAGTGGTCAAAATGCAATTCCTGTCTTCTGAAACGACCTTCAAGCGCAAGGCCACTGAAATGATGTTGGCCATGCGAATTGAACATTTCTTCTCAAAGGCTGATATTCTACAAGCTTATCTGAATACCGCCCCACTTGGCCGCAACAACAAAGGGCAAAACATTGCTGGCGTTGAAACGGCAGCACAAGGACTGTTCGGCGTTTCCGCTGCCAAATTGACGTTGCCTCAAGCCGCCTTCATCGCTGGCCTCCCACAGAGTCCTTCGGTTTACACGCCTTACACCCAAACGGGCGCGCTCAAAAAGAACCTGTCTTCTGGTCTCAACCGGCAACAAACTGTGCTCTTTCGGATGTATCGGGCGAATCAAATCACCAAAGCCCAATACACGGCGGCCAAGAATTATGATCTCAAGAAAGACTTTATTGCACGACAAGCCACACCAAATGATGCCAGCCAACCTTATCAATACGTTTACAACATGGTCACGAGTGAAGCTAAAGTTATTTTAGCGCAACAACTCGCCAAAGAAGCTGGTTATTCCGCGTCTAGGCTCGCGAAAGACTCGGGGCTCAATACCCAGTTTATGGACCAAGCAACAGAATTGATGCAGACACGGGGCTATCAGGTCCACAGCACCATCAATAAGCAGGTCTATAACGCCATGCAAACAGTGGTCAAATCACAAGCATCAACATTTGGCCCAACCCAATACACACAAGAAATTAATCCTGAAACTGGCGAGATGCAAACCAACGCGGCCCCCGTGCAAAACGGGTCAGTGCTGCTCGATAATGACACCGGTGCGATTGTTGGCTTTGTTGGCGGGGTATCTGGCGTCCTCAATCATATCTATACCCTACGCTCGCCGGGTTCGACCATTAAGCCAATGCTGGTTTATGCGCCAGCGGTTGAGAACCAGCTCGTCGGTACTAAGACCATGCTGGCTGATTTCAAAACTCATTTTCCTAACAATTACAGTGTGACTGACTTTGGTGGTGAAATTCAAAACCGCTTCATGCCAGTCTCTGAAGCCCTGTCGCAATCGTATAATATCCCGACTGTTAATCTGTATAATGAATTACAAAAGAAGGTTAACGTCAAAACCTACATGGACAAAATGGGCATTAACACATTAACAGCTAATGACTATAGTCAACTCGGACTTGCCCTAGGGGGGACCGACTATGGGGTTTCCGTGCAGGAACAAGCGAGTGCTTTCTCTACCTTTGCACGCGGTGGTACCCATACAGACGCCTTTGTGATCGATCAAATTGTCGATCCTGCTGGCACGGTTATTTACCAACATAAGTCAAAGAGCACGCGTGTCTTCTCCAAGAGCACCAGCTACATCATGCACAATCTATTGCGTGACGTGATCAAGACTGGGACGGCTTCACAATTAAGTTATCAGTTGAACTTTGATTCAGATAATTTGATTGGTAAGACCGGGACCACTAATGACTTTCGCGATATCTGGTTTATCGGCAGTACGCCGGGCTTAACGCTAGCCAGTTGGATGGGTTATGACAACAGTAATGGCCACAGTTATCAATTGCCAGAGAATGCTTCTGACCTCAACGAAGCCTATTGGGCGAAGTTAGCTAATGGCATCTATGACGAAATCCCGCAACAATTCAAGCTTAAGCAAACCTTGACGCGACCTGACTCAGTTAAGTCCGTCACCGTCAATGCCACAACTGGGATGAAGAACTCCACGGTCAATGTTGATGGTCAGCCATATACCGTTAACGGTGAAACGACCACCAGCCTGTACAACAATTGGGAGCCAAGCGGTACCATCCAAGACTTCGGTATTGGTGGCACTAAAGCAAACTACAAACTCTTTTGGGATCACTTCGGTGGTGAAGCCAACAATTATGGGTTACCGACCTTTAACGCGGCTGACGCCATCACGAATACGACCACAGGACAATAAAAAAATCGCATCCAGCAACTAACTGGATGCGATTTTTTTGTGTTATTTTGTCGTATGGCGCTTGGTGATATCAAAGCCTAGCATGATGGTCTTAGCATCAATATCTTCTTTGTTCATCATCTTCGTCAACAGGCGCATTGCCACCGCCCCGATATCATACAATGGTTGATCAATTGAGGTAATTTGTGGCCGGGTCATCTCCGTCAGCTTCGTGTTGTTGCTAGTAATGAGTTCAAACTCATCTGGCACTGAGACACCAGCATCAAGCGCACCGTCCAAAATTCCAACTGCTAATTCATCGTCTCCGACAACAGCAGCTGTTGCACCAGCCTTTTGTAGCTGTTTAAAGGTCTTTAAACCAGCATTGTAACTGTACTCTGTTTCAAAGACCAATGAGTCATCATAGGCTAAGCCAGCTTCATTCAAAGCTGCCTTATACCCCTTCAAACGGAATTCGCCGTTGATTGGCTGCTTCAATGAGCCGGTGACCAACGCAACTTGCTTGTTGCCGTCTTGGATCAACTGGGTTGTCGCCGCCTTCACTGCTTCCACATAGTCAATATTGACGCTGCCGACCTGCTCATCAGGATCAATTGAGCCAGCCAAAACAATTGGCGTTTTACTCCGGGAGAATTCAGCCCGGACTTCGTCAGTAATCACATGGCCCATGTAAATCAAACCATCGACTTGCTTCGCTAGTAACGTGTTTAGGACTTGGACTTCTTTTTGACTGTTTTCGTCTGAGTTAGCCAGAATAATATTGTACTTGTACATTGTGGCAACATCATCAATCCCTCGGGCCAAACTCGAGAAGAACATATTGGTCACATCGGGAATAATCACCCCGACAGTGGTCGTCTTCTTGCTGGCTAATCCCCGAGCAACTGCATTTGGCCGATAGTCAAGGCGATCAATCACCTCTAAAACCTTCTTACGGGTAGCTGGCTTCACGTTAGGGTTCCCGTTCACAACCCGAGAGACGGTCGCCATAGAAACACTGGCTTCACGGGCAACATCATAAATGGTAATGGTTGGCTTATCCAAAATTCTGTACTCCTTTATATCTTTTTTCATAATCGACGCATTTCGACTTTCACAACAGAATAACACACGGAAAATAGCAATGCAAGCGTTTTACTGAATTTTTCCATGAAATTTTCATCAATGTTTTCAGAAAGCCGTGCCAACGTAGATGTGTTATACTTTGGGATGTAATTTTAATTGTCTCCTCATTTTCAAGGATGTTTCCTGAAAAGGTTTATTTTCTGTAAATGAGAGGCGGAATATGGGAGGAATTGTCTATGAATCAACACCTACAGGCACTTCAACAATGGTTGAACGAACAACAACTGGATTTAGGGTTCATTAGCAACCCAGTCGACATTAACTATTTTACAGGGTTCTACAGTGATCCTGAAGAACGGGTGACCGCCCTGGTGGCTTTCCCCGATCACGAACCATTCCTGTTCGTTCCGGCTTTATCGATTGAAGCGGTTAAACTTGCAGGCTGGACTTATGATGTCTTTGGCTATCTGGATCATGAGAATCCCTTCCAGCTGATTGGTGACCATATTAAAGCCATTACGGCTAACCCTATTCGCTTTGGGATTGAAAAAGACGACCTGCCCGTCGTCCGCTATGAAGCACTGCTGAGCCAATTCCCACAAGCCACCTTCCCAGCTGATGCCTCACGCTTCATTGAAGGTCAGAAATTATTTAAGACTGACGATGAAATTGCCTTGATGGTTGAAGCCGGTAAACAAGCCGACGCTGCCTTTGCGGCTGGCTTTGCGGCCATTAAAACAGGCGTGACTGAACAAGAAGTTGTCGCCGAGATTGAATATGCCATGATGAAACAAGGCGTCATGCACATGAGCTTTGACACTATCGTCCAAGCTGGTCAAGACGCTGCCAACCCTCACGGCGGGCCCGAAAAAACTGCGCTTAAACCTGGTGAATTGATTCTGTTTGACTTGGGGACTAACAACAAGGGTTACATGTCTGACGCAACCCGGACTGTTGCTTTTGGCCAGGTTGATGCCAAGTCAAAGGAAATCTATGAAGTTTGCCTTGAAGCCCAATTGACTGCCCAAGCGGCTATCAAACCTGGGATTACAGCGGCATCCCTCGATAAGATTGCCCGCGATGTGATTACCAAGGCTGGCTATGGTGAATACTTCAATCACCGTCTCGGCCACGGCATTGGGACCAGTACTCACGAATACCCATCCATCATGGAAGGCAATGACATGGAAATTCAACCAGGTATGTGTTTCTCCATTGAACCTGGGATTTATATTCCTGGTGTTGCCGGTGTGCGGATTGAAGACTGCGTCCACGTCACTGACACTGGCTCCGAAGCATTTACCCACACCAGCAAAGATTTCACGATTTTTAACTAAAACGAAAAAAGCCACCAACCAGAGAAGGTTGGTGGCTTTTTACTAGCTATTCAGCATCTTTTGGGGCGTCGGTTTCAGGCTGGTCCTTTGGGACTTCGACTTCGCCCGGCTTATCTTCATCAGCCACAGGAGGTTCATCATCTTTAGCCTGAGCAAAGGCACTCTTGCCATCTAAAACAATGTCATCAAAGGCATCATTAGTCGCAACTTCGGGCGTCTGCGTTAACTCATCACGAAGCGCTTCTGTCTGTGCATCGAAATCGGTTAAGTCAGCATCTGCATCTGGTGCAATCTTTTCTTTAATCCCAGAGACCGCATCACTGGCGACGTCTTTCCAGTCAGCACTCACTTCACGGGCAAAGTCATAATAATCTGCCGCCCGATCAGCAAGCTGGTCCTTACGCCGCTTGAATTGTTGTTTGAGTTCATCACTGGTTTGTGGTGTTAACAGATACGTTGCTGCTAAGGCGCTAGCGCCACCAATCAGAAAACCTAAGAAGAAATGTCCTTTTTTTGCCATGCTTTTTCCCTCCAATTATTTAGTGGATTTATTCTGTTTTGAAAACATTGAAAAAGCTTTTTGACCCACGCGAGTAATCACCGTTGCTTTGGCGGTATTTTGGATGCCACTGGAAACCCGGCTAGTCAGATTGCGTGTTGACGTGTTTAAGTCCGACACACTCTCGCCCAGTTCGCCAATAGCGGTAAAGACCGGATCAATCGCGGCGACCTTGCCGTTAACATCATCAAGTAAGGTATTGGATTTAACCAACAGGCCCTCCACTTCATGGGTTAAGACACCGACTTCACTATTAACAATTCCCAAAGTCTGGTTGACTTCGGCCACTGTCGCTTTGACTTCCTTAGTGACTGCTGCCACCCGAAGTACAAAGATAAACAAACCTAAAGCAATAATTAAAAATGCGATTGCTGCGATTAATCCAGCAACTTGACCAGCTGACATCGCTTTCCCTCCTTACCGTCCATCTTGTTTTTAGCATAACATCATTCAGGGGTAGGTTCAATTTTAATCCCAGCAAAATCGTCTGCAAGACTAGGCTTTAGCTATGGACTTTGTTAGACTAAAACAAGCGTGAGGAGGAATAACCATGTTAGTGCTCGCAGACTTGACCGATCAAACTGCTAAACAAATTGATCGGCAAACAAACTTACTTTTACGCTATTTTCAACAAATCAATTGGGACAGCATTCTGGCCACAACCGTCTCTAAAATCATCGAAATTTTATTCTTCACTTTGCTTTTTTGGTTAATCAACAAGGTGGGCCGAGCGGCTATCCGCCACGGCTTTAAATCTTACCAGGGCAAACGATTAATGTCCGGTAATCGCGTCGAGACCATCCAGACTTTGTCAGACAACGCTTTTAAATATTTCATCTTGTTCTTCTATCTGTATGCTGTCCTATCGGTGCTTGGCGTCCCAGTTGGGACATTGCTCACTGGTGCCGGGATTCTTGGCTTAGCGCTGGGCCTTGGTGCCCAAGGGTTCGTCAACGACGTGGTCACCGGGTTCTTCATCTTACTTGAAGGCCAATTCGACGTCGGTGATAGTGTCCAGATTGGCACAATCACTGGGACCATCAGTTCAGTGGGCTTACGCACTACGATTGTCGAAAGCAGTGATGGGACGCAGAATTACATCCCCAATCGCAATATTGCAATTGTCAGCAATCGGTCCCGCAACAACATGCTGGTCCTCATTAAATTACCCGTCTATCCGACGACGGATTTAACCAAGGTTAAGACAGTGATCAGCCAAGTTAATGCGGATTTGACGCCGAAATTTGACACCATTGTCTCGCCGCCAGAGATTCTTGGTATGAGCGAGAACCAAGATGGTAGTTTCAGTTATCAAGTGCAGCTTTTTGCGCAAAATGGTGAACAGGTGCGGCTACAACGTGAATTCTTGGCCGCCTACCTGGCTGCCTTACATCAGGCCGGGATCGATTTACCCACCCCGCGATTAACCTTAACGACCCCCTAACTCACACAACGGAGGCATTATCTTTGATCAATTTTGTTAAAGGCATCATCATCGGACTCGCTCTTGTCATCCCCGGTCTTTCCGGGAGTATTTTTGCCGTCGTAGTCGGCTTATACGATAAGCTGCTCGACGCCGTCAACCATTTTCGCCAACAGCCGCGGGCTAGCATTCGTTTCCTTTGGCCAGTCGCTTTGGGCGCGGTAATTGGCATCTTGGTCTCAACCAAGGCCGTCTTAGCCCTGACAACAAGTTTCCCAATTCCCAGCTATGGCTTCTTTATTGGGCTGGTCTTGGGGATCGGGCCTTTCATCATTCGAAAAATTCAAACAATCCCTTTTCGCTGGGGGTATTTGCTCTTGAGCTTGATTGGTTTTGCTGCCATCTATGGCTTGGCCAAACTCGGCGGCACCGAACCAGAGAATATGATTGCTTTGCACGCGTTAAACTCTGGTGGAGATTGGCTGACCATGGGATTTGCTGGCGTCTTCTCGGTGTCCCTCATGGCGATTCCGGGTATTTCTGGTTCGGTGATGCTGATGGTGCTTGATCAATATGGAACGGTCTACAATGCCGTCTCCCAACTGGGTACTGGCGTCCGTGCGCTACTACAAGGTGATATGACTGCATTTGGTCATGCCATGGCAGCAGCAGCGTTACTGGTTCCCTTTATGCTTGGGGCGATTATCGGTTTAATTGCCGTTGCTAAACTCATGGGCTATCTGTTAAAGCATTATGAAGCTCTCGTGTACTACGCCGTGATTGGAATTGTGTTAGCGGCAGTCGTGATTCTGATTCAAACCGGGCTAGTGCCGTACTGGCATGGCTCAAACCTAGTCACAAGTTTTGTGGTCATTGCCAGCGCCGTCATCGGTATTCTGGCAACGATTTTCCTTGATCGTCCTGAAAACTAGCCAACTAAAAAAGGTGTGTGAGTTGCCCTGCCGGGCAACCCGCACACCTTTTTAGTTACGCTTTTGGTTGAATGTCATATTCATTATCAAGATTGTGGCTGATATGGTTGAGGGCCTTCATAAACTCGCGCCGTGTGACAATTCCCGTGAACTCGCCAGTGCTGGCAACTACGGGGATGAAAGGCAAGTCGACAAGCAAATGCATCACGAGTTCAGCATCATAGGGATTCTCGATGGTTTGTACATCGGTTTCCATCACGTCTTTAACACATAATTCATCTAGTGGCGCCAGGCTTAGTTGCTCTAACCCCAACATTGTATCAGTAATCATTGGCATCGATAAGAGGCCCTTAAACTTTGAATCTTTGTCAAGAACAGGAATTTTGGAGTATCGGACCTTGGTCAAAACTAAGAAAGCATGAGCGAGCGCGTTATCTTCATTGACACTGGCGACCATTTCGCCCGGAATGAGGAAATGTTGCTCTTGTTCTTTAAGCATTGCGTTGATGGCTTTACTGATCATCTTGCCACACCTTTCCTTTTTGTTCCTCACTCATCATAGCAAGCTCCACTGCCAAATGACAAGAATACCAGGAAGCTTAAGCAATTATTTATGTCAGAATAAAGCAGTCGACAAAACATTTAAATCGTGTACAATACAATTGTAACCGTTCACAAATGCACGTAACCAACGTTTTGCTTGCCGCCTTTCTGAAAACCTGTTTACTCTGTTGCCAAATGTTGGTATGATTGTAATCATGTGTTCACTATTAAAATTTTTGGAGGAGAGTTATGACATACGCATTAGGAACGCGCTTAATCGCCGAATTCATCGGGACAGCGCTGTTGGTCATCTTGGGGAATGGCTCCGTGGCTAACGTCGACTTAAAAGGAACAAAAGGTAATGGTTCGGATTGGATGTTGATTGCTGTGGGTTATGGTGCTGGGGTTATGATTCCAGCCATGATGTTTGGTTCAATTTCTGGCAACCACATCAATCCCGCTTTCACAATCGGCTTAGCCGTATCAGGCCTTTTCCCTTGGAATGAAGTCTTGCCATACATTGCCGTGCAGATGGCCGGCGCGATTGTTGGTCAGCTTTTAGTTGTGGCTGCATACAAGCCTCACTATGATTTAACGGAAGATACCCAACATATTCTTGGGACTTTCTCAACCATCAACGCGACCAAGAGTAAGCTCAATGGCTTTATCAACGAATTTTTAGGCTCTTATATTTTATTCATTGCGGCCTTAGGGATTACTAAGGCGCCTTTCTTCCAAAATAATCTCGGGACTGCACACATGGGCTTAGGCTTCTTGGTTGCAACCCTGGTTGCTTCGTTGGGTGGCCCAACAGGCCCTGGTTTGAATCCAGCGCGTGACTTAGGCCCTCGTTTGGTGCACTGGTTATTCCCATTGAAGCATAAGGGTAGCTCCGATTGGGGTTATGCTTGGGTCCCAGTGCTTGCGCCAATCCTTGCTGGGATTGCTGGCATTGCCACTTACAAAGGGTTCTTTATGTAAATAGATCAAAAGAGGTCGGGACAAAACTTAGTTTTGTCCCGACCTCTTTTTTGGGCTAAAAAACGTTTAAGTCACCTGCTTCACTTGCGATCAAAATGCCGGTCTAAGCCAGCATTTTCGCCGTCTCGCGTGCGGTAACTAATGTCAAATGCTGTTGGGGTAGCGGTAATCAGCGCATAAGTCCCACCAAGGTGAGCAAATTCACCTCGTGGTTGACTAATACTGCCCGGATTCAACACAAGTATGCCAGCATGCATTTCAACACCCAGTTGGTGAGTATGCCCAAAAAGAATGATATTGGCGTGCGCGTCTTGGCCAGCCGCGACGAGGTCGTCAAGGCCGAAGTTGACGCCATAACGGTGCCCGTGAGCCATGAAGACAGTCTCACCATCGATTGTTTCAGTGACCGTCATTGGAAACTCCGGATCAAAATCCATATTGCCTGCCACAGCTCGATACGTCTCAAACAGTGGATTGGTTGCAGTTAACTCAGAATCGCCGGCATAAAAATAGCCATCTAAATTTGGATGTCGGGCCAACAACGTTTGGAGAATTGCGGCATCACCATGCGTATCACTAACAGCTAAAATTTCCATCTTAATCCTCCTGGTACCAAGCACGCCAGACTTTGGCCAACGCCTTGATTGCTTGGCCACGGTGACTGATTGCATTCTTCTCATCTGTGGTCATTTCTGCCAATGTTTTACCTTGCTCCGGTACATAGAAATACGGATCATAACCGAACCCGTCGTTACCACGAGGTACGCCAACAATCATGCCTGGTAAGTCGCCTTCAACCACCAAGTCCTGATCAGGTTGGTTCGGTTTGGCAAAAACTAAGGTTGTGTGAAAGGTCGCCGTGCGATCATCAGCCGGAACTTCCCCTAATTCAGCCATCAATTTAGCATTATTAGCGGCATCGTTGTGCCCAGCGCCAGCATATCGTGCTGAGAATACCCCTGGTTTGCCACCTAACGCATCCACCATTAATCCAGAGTCATCGGCCAAGACTGGCAATTCAAGCGCTCTAGCGTATGTATCCGCCTTGATTCGGGCATTTTCTTCGAACGTACTGCCAGTCTCCGCTACGTCTGGTAATTCTGGAAAATCGCGCAAGGTTTTAACTTTGATTCCTTCACTTTCAAATACAGCCGCAAATTCGCGAGCTTTACCAGCATTTTGGGTGGCGACCACAATTGTATCCAAAGGGGCGGCTTCGTAATTCGTTGGCAACTGATCAATTTCCACATGCTGGGCATGCAATTGATTCAGACCTAACCACTGTTTACCAATGGTATCGAACATACTGGGCGAGCCGGTCGTAAAAAACCGTTGTGTCGGTGTGAAATCGGCATCGTTGTTCGCAATATCAAAATAATCAAGTAAAGTAGAAACCTCGCTGACAGTTTCAATCCCTGGATCAATCAACGTCACCTTGGGTCCCATAACATTCTCAATGATTGGCCGTAACAACGGGTAATGTGTACATCCCATGACCAGCGTATCAATATCAGTATGCTTCAACGGTGCCAGGGTCTCTGTTACAATCCGTTTGGCAATTGGTGATTGATATTCGTTACTTTCAACCACTGGCACGAATTTAGGTGCAGCCAGGCTTGTCACCGAGACCGTAGCATTCTTATCATGAATGGTCTTCGCATACGCCCCGGCTTTGACGGTGCCTTCAGTGGCGATGACGCCAATGTGGTTATTCTGACTCACCTTTAATGCAGCTCGGCTCCCGGGCAAAATGACGCCAACTACTGGAATGGGCAGTTGGGCTTTAACCACATCCAAGGCTGCTGCTGTCGCTGTGTTACAGGCAATCACTAACATCTTGATGTTCTGGGCCATCATGAAATTCACCATTTGCCAGGTGAACGCCACAACTTGTTCGGCCGGCCGCGGACCATATGGTAAGCGGGCTTGATCGCCAAGAAAAACCATATTTTCGTGTGGCAACTGCTTCAACGCTTCTTTAAAAACGGTGAGCCCGCCAACACCTGAATCAATGAAACCAATTGGTTGTGTATTCATCATAAGACCTTTTTCCTGTATTTATTCGCAAACAACTCTGAAACTCTATTCTGATAGCTTCGGCGAAAAATTTCAAGTCATGGCATGGTAATGCTGAAAAAAGCCGATGATTAACGTATACTTAAAAGCAGAATTGGAGGAAGAGACATGACAGAACCTGCCTACAAAACCCTAATGGCGATTGACGAAACGACCCCACTTTTCGGACAAATCGCTTTGCGAGACCTTGTATTACCCGATTTACTTGGGGATGAACAATCCGATATTCTTTACTGGGCGGGACGCAGCTTAGCAGAGAAGCTTCCCACTAAAGAAGCTGATATTCCGGGTCTGTTTGCCCAGCTAGGTCTTGGGACCTTGGCTAATCAATCACAGAAACGTCAACAGCGCGAATACCGATTAGATGGTTCCACCGTTGCGGCGCGTTTGAAAGATTTCGATAAGCCTGATTTCCAATTAGAAGCTGGGCTCTTGGCTCAGTTGCTCCAGCAACAGCTAGGGGTGGTTGTAGAAGGCAACAGTCAAGTTCTCTCCCGTGACCAAGCTGTTCTCATTACCATCTCGTTAGATACCCGGGATAAACAACCCATTATTGATGATTTAATCGATTAAAAAAACTCGTCAGCTTGCCTTTGGAAGCATAACTTCCGGCAAACCGACGAGTTTTTTTATTCAACAGCTGGGGCCTTGGCATTCTGCCAGCTCTTGGTATAGAAATGGTTATTCATCTTATAATCGACAGGACCAGCATTCAAGTCCTTCAAGAATGGCTGCACACTTTGATCCATTTTCAGCCAGCCGCGCCAGCCAATATGAATCGTATCTTCCATGAAATATTGTTCCCCACCATCTTGAGTCAAATCAAGCACATGATTGAATCCTTGCGAACGCAGTTGATATTCCACTTTCCGTGTAAAAGCCTCAATCATGTTCAGATCCAAGCCAGTATACTCAGCCCAACGCTGATTAATTGGCGGAATGACAAACAAGACTTCCATTTTCTTCTTGGCGAAGGTATTGAGCAATAATTGGAAATCGGAGAATTCTGGAGATTCAACATAGTTAAAGTTCACCTGAGAATTCTTCAAGTTCTTCTCAATTCGCTTAACCCGCTCATTGTAAAAGCTGTTTTTAATTTCAAACGAATTGCCGTTAGTTTCCTTGGCACCAATCTGGGTGGCCAGGGCATCTAGATTCTTCACGTCATACGTCTTAGGTAAGACTGCAGCAGCCTTATCCAAAGTGCCCTCATTACTCTGCATAAAGAGTTGTGAGAACAAGGCATCTTGGTGATCCAGCAACGTGGTCTTAATCTTCTGGACGTAGGTCTTCTGGAAATCAGTCATCGGTTTACCCAACGCGACGTTCTTCAGAGCATCTTCAACGGTCCCATCAGATTCGCTGGAAGGGAAATCGAGGAGGCGTGCTGCAGCATAGCGATCAGCGGTGTTGTTCTTGGCATGATCAAGGAAATATGCCACCTGTGAAGGTGAATAGAAGTAATCAAACATCGATTTCCGGACACCCTTCTTGACGAACCATTGGGGTGACACCACCACAACGGCTTTCTTCCCGGTCATATGCTGGAGCGCATTCATCGAGAAGAAGTGCGTCAGGGATTGGGTCCCAGCGGTTCCCATCAGGAAGGGCGTGTAATTACGGTGATACTTCTGGGCTAAGACAGAAGGGTGAAAACTGTCCATTCGTGATAATTCAGAGGAACCGATAAACGGCACATAGTTATCCGCCATGGCGGCATTTTTCACCCGCTGGCCTTTAAGAACATTATCTGAAAGTGAGCTGGCAGCCTTTGTCAGGGTCGCTTGACTAGGCGTCCCCAAGGTAAAAGGCAAAAGCAATACACCTAGTACCAGGACCACCGCCACTGCTAAGGGTCCTAAAACCCGCCATAGGGTCTTTTTCATGATTACATACTTTCTACTTTCGCAATAATTTTGTTTGGTGTGGCCCATTCGTCACGTTCGAATTCAGAAACTGGCACATCAATGCCAAATTGTGATTGCAATTCGAGTAACAACTGCACGGTCCCCATTGAGTCCAGTAACCCAGTATCAAATAAGTTGATATCCAAGTTGTCGCGGACATCGTCTGACCCTGTCAGGTCAACCAAAATATCGATAACGCCATTTTTTATATCTTCATGATTCATAATAAGCCCTCACTTTGTTTTTTTAATGGAACCAGAGTTGATCTAAGAAACCAGAGAAAATCAGGAACGAGAAGCAGACTGTATTAAACGTTAAGAACACCGAGAAATAATACGTGAACTTGTTGCTTGGCAACAACCCTTTGTGCTTCTTCTTAAAGCGAATCCACATGTCCGTTAAATTAATCAGCACCGCGTGGAACAGCCCATAAACAATGTAGTACCAGGTTTCCCCATGCCAGACACCCATGATGCCAAAGAGCAGGAAGTAGCCGATAGCGGCGGTAGCGACCCGACTTTTGACGAGTTTATGCTTCATCATGAAGAACACAAAGCGCATGTAGATATAATCACGGAACCAGAAACTCAAGGTCATATGCCAACGATTCCAGAAATCTTTAATGTTGTAAGACTTGAATGGTTGATTAAAGTTCATCGGTGTTTCAATTCCCATGAAATATGAAATTGCGACCGCAAACAATGAGTAACCAGCAAAGTCAAAGAACAGATAGCCCGAGTACGCGTACATCACGCCGACAACTCCCCAAGACAGGTGCAAGAAGGTGTGCTGCCCAGCGACGATAGCCATGTGCTGCATGTAAGGATAAAGCAGCGTCCCAAAAATGTAGCCAAGAATGAATTTGTATAAGAATCCTAGCATCAAGTAATGAATGGCTTTACTGAACAATTCCGTGTACTTCTGGCGATCAGGGACCGAATCATAATCAGCGATGAAGCGCCGATACCGATCAATTGGGCCACTGGAAATCGTTGGGAAAAACAGTAGGAATTGCCAGAACTTAATCAAGTTAAATTCTTTGATTGACCCATCACGCGTCTCCATAATCATGCCGACAACCTTGAAGGTCAAATAGCTAATCCCTAAGAATCCGAGAATTGACGGGTGAGTCGCAAACAGTGGTGTAAACTTAACCACCGTCAACGGCGCAATGCCCAAAATGACTGCCAGGACAAACACCCAGGTCTTATTTTTGGATTCTGCTGCCGTGCGATACTTGGTGTATCCCCAAACCAGTAAGGTGTTGTACAGGACATAAACGATTAACGCTTGTCCTTGGGGCCACTTATCCGCATCAAAAATCAAAATAATAAAGAATAACGAGAACAATGATTCGTACCAACGGAATCGTTTACCGTAGAACAGCCCAATAATCACGGGAATTAGACCAATCAACAGATAGACGAAATACATTGGATTTTCATATGGTTGTAAATTAAGCATTTGGGTTGACCTCTGCAATCAAGGCTTTGCGATCAACTTTCCCGTTAGCTGTTAATGGTAAGGCGTCCCGATAAACAATCCGTTGGGGCACCATGTATTCCATAATCATTTGGCCTAATTCAGCTTTAATAGCTTTGGTACGATCCATATCGCTAGCAAAGTCCCCACCGGCCGGAACGACATAAGCGATTAATTGGGTGACCTTATGATCTTTATCGTACCGTGGCACAGTCGTCGCTTGTTTCACATGACTTACACTGGCTAAATTGTGATCAATATCTTCCAGTTCAATCCGGTAACCATGTAATTTGACCTGGAAGTCAGTCCGGCCACGATAGAAGACCAGCCCATCGGCGGCCATCGTGACTAGGTCCCCTGTCCGGTACCCAGCCTTCCCATCAGCGTCAAAGAAAGCACTGGCCGTCTTATCTGGATTATTCAAGTAGCCTTTAGAAACACTTGGCCCAACAATCATCAATTCGCCCTCAGTATCAGGAGCCACACGTTGGTTCTCTTCGTTGACCACATAAACTTCAGTATCAGGCTTAGCATAACCAATCGGTAACCGTGGATATTGGGCCACAACGTCAGCGGTAATTTGCATGCCGGTCACAGCAACTGTTGCTTCTGTAGGGCCGTAGGTATTATAGACGGCCGCATTTGGGAACCGGTCAATCAGGGCTGTCGCTGTCTTATTGGTGAGCTCTTCGCCACAGAATAAGAAATGGGTCAACTTTGGATAGTGCTCTTGATCAAAGTTTGGATCGAGCAAGGCGATTTCAGCAAATGAAGGGGTTGAAACCCATTCATTTAAACCGAGTTCTGGTAACGTTTCAAACAATAATTTGAAGTTATCTGTGATTTGCTTTGGAATCGCCATCAGCGTGCCACCTAGGACCAGTGTTGGGTAAAGATCCATCACTGAAAGGTCAAACGAATACGGTGGTTGCGACATTGCCACGACGCCTTCTTCTAAACCAAAATCATCGACATTCCAGTTAACGTAGCTTAGCAAGTTACGATGACTGATTTGTACCCCTTTTGGTTTACCAGTGGTGCCGCTCGTAAAGATGATGTAGTAATTATCATCCCCACTGACTTGTAAGGCAGGGTCGTAATTGTCATTGCCACCATTGATGGCTTCAGTCAGTAAACTTTGGTCCACGACTTGGACGTCTGGGACCTCAATTGGCAATGGTTCAACAGCAATCACGGCCGGTGATTGCGCCACTTCTTGGACTTGAGTGATGCGTTCGTTAGGACTGTGTGTATCAATTGGAATGTACGCATGACCCGATTTTGAGAGACCTAAGAAAACTTGAACCATCTCAAACGTTTGGCCACCGTAGACCACAATTGGAGCTTTAGCTGGCAACACTTGGCTAAAGAAATTTGCCAAGCGATCAGAGCCTTGTTTAAGTTGAGCATAAGTATAGGCCTGTCCTTCATAGACGTAGGCGATTTTATCCGGCGACTGTGTGGCCACAGTGTCGATTGCATGAATGATATTTTCAACCATAATCCCGACTCCTTGTTTTAGAATTCGTTGTAAATGAATTTACTGTTGTTAATCCCGCTGTAACTGTATAAGTAAACCAGTGAAAGTAGAATCAGGAAGTACACAATCGTCCAGAAGACAAATTGGAACGTTGCATTCTGCCACAGCTGCTTTAATTTCCCTAGCAAGCAAGCCCACCCCCATCTTGTAATTACTCTAAATTATAGCCTTTTCTGTAAACAGACTAAAGCGAAACACCTGAAAACAATCTAACAGTTTTGTTAGATGTCTCTTGCCATAAAAAAAGTCCCAACCGAAGAATTTCGATTGGGACTTTTCAACCCATTTTAAACACTTAGCTTGAAACTAAGCGATTAGAGAAAGGCAATTAGTCAGTGTACTTGGCAAGGGCCTCTTCAACTTGTTCCTTTGAATGATAGCCAACAAGCTTTTCAACGACTTCGCCGTCTTTCTTAATCAGCATCGTAGGAATTGCCATAATGCCGAAGGATTGTGGGGTGTCAGGGTTGGCATCAACATCCATCTTGACAAACTTCACATCGTTACGGCTTTCAGATAACTTCTCGATTACAGGGCTTTGCATCCGACAAGGACCACACCATGTTGCCCAGAAGTCTGTCAATACTACGCCGGAATCAGTTTCTTGCTTAAAATCTTGATCTGTCACAGCTTGAACCATCATAGGGCCTCCTTACTTTTAGTAACTACCAGTATAACACTTCGGCTCAAAAATACAAACTCGCGATTTACTATTTAAACTGAACAATGGTTGCCCCAGAACCACCAGAGTTTTGCGGGGCAAAGCCAAATTTCTTCACTTGGCGATTACGTTTCAAATATTGGGTGACCCCATTACGAATCGCACCGGTCCCGAGGCCATGGATAATCGTCACTTGTGGATACCCTGCAAGCAAGGCAGCATCGATATAACTATCCAGTTGCGCCATCGCGTCATCATAACGCACGCCGCGTAAATCTAAGGTCGTCGATGGCCCAGATGTGGCACCGCTGACAGTTGCCACGCGGCGCTTTGGTTTGGCAGCTGGTTCTGGATTCACTTTCTGCAAATCGCTGGTCGCCACTTTCATCTTAATGATGCCCATTTGGACCTGCCAGTGGCCCTCATCAAGTTGTTCCAGTAAAACCCCTGTTTGGCCATAACTCGCAACCTGAACAGTGTCCCCGACTTTGAGCGTCTGTTTAGCCTTCTCACGCCGCAGCACCCGATTTTGTTTCAGCGGTGATTCTTGCTGATGCAGTTGCTTGAGATTTGCCTTAGCATCGATCAGTTGATTTTCCTTCACGTTGCCCTGCTGATTCAATTGCATCTGGCGCAAATCCTTGATGATTTTATCAGCCTTAGTTTCGGCGGAACTGACCAATTCATTCGCTTGTTTCCTGGCCTTAGCCATTTGCTTCTCACGTTCTTCAAAGAACTCATTGTAAGCGGTGGCCAAATCATCGTGGAGTTTCGTTGCGGCTTCAACTTGCTGCCGCAGATCCAAGTACTCAGTTTCAGCGGCTTTACGTTGATTCTCCAAGTCCGTAATCATGTTGTTAAGATCATGGCTATCATCATTAATCAACAACTTTGCCCGCTCAATCACATCGGCGGATAACCCCAGCCGTAATGAAATATCAAAGGCATTACTGCGGCCAGGCACGCCTATAAGCAAGCGATAAGTCGGTTGTAGCGTGGACACGTCAAATTCCATCGACGCGTTAATCGTTTTAGGGGTGTTATAACCGTATAATTTCAGTTCTGGATAGTGAGTGCTGGCTACCACGTAGGCCCCTAATGCGCCCACTTGGTCCAAGATAGCAATCGCCAAGGCGGCACCTTCTTGCGGATCAGTCCCAGCCCCAAGCTCATCAAAAAGCACCAGACTTCGGTCGTCGATGTTGGCTAAGATTTCCACAATATTCTTCATATGGGACGAGAAGGTACTTAGACTTTGCTCAATGGATTGTTCGTCCCCAATATCAGCAAAAATTTCATTAAAAATCCCAATCGAGCTTTCGGCTGCAGTTGGCAAAAAGAGTCCTGATTGGCCCATCAATTGTAGCAAACCCAAAGTTTTCAGGGTGATAGTTTTCCCCCCGGTATTTGGGCCGGTAACGACAATGGCTTGATAGTCTTCACCCAAGGTAATCGTGTTGGGAACAACCTTCTGGGGATCAAGCAACGGATGCCGAGCCTCGTTCAATTGCACGATGTTATCCGCTGAGACCTCAGGTTCGTTGGCCTTCAAAGAGGCCGCATATTTCGCTTTGGCGTTAATAAAATCAAAATGACCGAGTAAATCCGTATTTGCTCGCAATTCATGCACATAAGGTGCAATCTCGTTTGAGAGTTCAGCTAAAATCCGAGCAATTTCAGTATTTTCGTTGATTTGAGCCTCGCGCAGCCGATTGTTTAGCTCAACGACGGCTTGCGGTTCAATAAAGAGCGTTTGCCCACTGGCACTTTGGTCATGGACAACCCCGCCAAATTGATTCCGATATTCAGCTTTGACCGGAATCACATACCGATCATCGCGAATCGTCACAATTGGGTCGCTGAGGTACTTGGCGCCGCTACCATGGGTGTAATTCTCCATCCGCTTACGGATGTCGCCTTCTAGCTGGCGCATTTGTTGGCGCAGACCATACAATTTAGGACTGGCTTCATCGGTTAAGCGCCCGTCTTCATCGATAGCCACCTTGAGTCGCTTCTCTAAGGTTGGCAAACTCGTGAGCTGTGCTTGCAACTCATAGACTTGCCGAAGATCAACATTGTCTTTTAAGTCGGTTAAAAACGCATCCACCGCCCCGACCGTCGTAAGCACGCGACTCACTAATGCCAATTCTTGACCATTTAAAACGGCCCCGATTTGGACCCGCTTAAGCGCTGGCCCAAGATCATCGAGGCGCGGAATGGGAATACCACCACGCAACCGCAAAATCGTGGCCCCATCGGCTGTCTCATCAAGTGCCTGTTGAACGGCATCGATATCAGTGGCTGGCGTCAGTTCGTGCACTAACGTCGCCCCAGCAGCAGTCATAATGCTTCCCAGCAAGGCCTGTTGAATCTTACTATATTCAAGTGTTTCTAAAATTTTTGTATTCATTAAACTAAATCACCTCAATAGTCAAAAAGCATCGGTAATCAAACAAAAAGCCGTAACAGAACCAAACCGTCTTGTCACGACTTCAATCTTTAACATTTATATTCAATCTCAATTAGCCGAGAATCCACCACTGTGTAAACAACTGGGTTAATCCTGGCGTATGACTAATCATTAAGCGAGCGACCCATGATTGGCTCAATACGTCTTGAATGCCGCCAACCGGAATCAGCGCCAAAAGGTATAATCCCATAAACAACAGGACATACCCGACAATCAAATTCAGACCCCCGGCTGTCACCAAATTCACTTGTGGATCAATGCGGCGATAAGTCAGGTTGTGAAACCACAGAAGAATAATCCGGGTGAGTAACCACCCCAGCGCAAAGATGAAGAGAAAGGCAAAACCACGGTAAAACGCTTGATCAAGCGTTAGACCAACTGAATTCGTAAAAAAGGTAAATTTGCTCTGTTCAGTGGCTGAAGGATAAGGCACCAGCAAGGTCAGTCGCGTACTCAAAGGATTGGCCCACAATGCCGCCAAGAAGAAACTGACACTGTAACCCAACACATGCAAAAGCTGAAGCCATAAGCCACGGCGTGCTCCAGCGTAGAAGAAATACGCGAGAACCAAAATAATGATAATCGATAACATCTGCTGCCCAAACCTCCGTCTATTCCGCCTCTGATTGTTGTTTCTGGGCTTGCTGGTTTACTTGATCAGATAGCGCATTGAAGGCGAGGAGCACAGCGGCTTCTTCGCGTGAGAGTTTTGGGTCAAGACGATTAATCTGAACAAGTTGTTCATTTAAAATTGCGGTGACCGCCTCAAAATGAGCCAATGAACCTGGCCCAACAATGGTATAGGTTTTCCCTGCAATTTCTGCCTTGAACCGGCGTTTCTGCTCTACCAAAAATCTGACCTCCTCGGGTGTATCAACGGCTTATTCTACCATGAAACCAAACTTTACACCAGCCGATGCCTAAGCCGCACATCACAAATGGACAAATGCCATAGAAAAAAGCCCCGACAAAAGATAACTTTTGCCAGCAGCTTTCTTGAAGTTTCTGAAAATTACTTATCGTCTAAATGTGAATCATCGTCAGCTAAGAAGGTATTCAAGACCTCTTCAATCATATCCCATTCAGCATCGTCCTCGATGGGATATAAATCGCCTTGGCTAGCATCGCCGTTGGTATCAGGGGTAAACGAAAAGGCTTGAATTTCAAGCTCATCATCGTCATCAGCACTTTGAGGATATAACAAGACATAACTCTTGCCATAGTCTTCAGAATCAAAGGTGAATAAGACTTGATACAATTCTTCATTACCCTTGTCATCGACAAGCGTGATGAGTTGTTCGTCTTCACCTGGTTGAATGTGTTCGTCTGCCATTAGTAGGCCTCCTTATTCGGACAATAACCGTCCTTTTTGATCAAGATAGGTTTGCAAAATCATCTGCGCGGCAAGCTTATCAATCACTTGCTTTTGTTTCTTGCGACTCGCATCAGCCTCTTCGACAAGCATTCGCGATGCTTCCACGGTCGTCAAGCGTTCATCGACAAAATCAATCGGCAGATGGAGGGCATCCTCAAGCATGGCCCCGTATTCTTGTGCCTTTTGCGCACGCGGACCAAGTGAATTGTTCATGTTCTTGGGTAACCCAATCACAAAGCCTGTCACATCATATTCTTTAGCTAATTCAGCAACTCGGTCTATTCCGAACTTGCCTTCATCTTCGTTAATTCGAATAATTTCCACACCTTGCGCAGTCCAGCCCAATGGATCGCTCATCGCGACACCCACTGTCCGTGAACCAACGTCAAGCCCCATTAAGCGCATTAATGTTGCCCCTTATCAAGGTAGGTCCGAACAAGCTCTTCAATAATCTCATCACGCTCATGTTTGCGGATCAGGCTACGGGCATCATTATACCGTGGGATATACGCCGGGTCACCAGAAACAAGATACCCAACGATCTGGTTAATCGGGTCATACCCTTTTTCTTCTAACGCTTGATACACCACTTCCAAAGTTTCACGTACATTCTTTGGATCGTTATCACGAAAATCAAAATGAACGGTTTCGTCTAATGTGCTCATTCCTAACACCTCTATTCTGTCCAGTTCTAAGTTCTATTTTACTTGAAGGGTCGGTAAAGTACAATCACCGGCCCCTCAAGTTTCGGTTATTTTGCTAAAAAGTCGGCAGCAGCTTTCAAGGCAGCGTCAATGCCTTCTGGCTTCTTCCCACCGGCTTGGGCCATATCTGGCCGACCACCACCGCCACCACCAACGAGTGGGGCAATTTGCTTAATCAAGTCGCCAGCTTTAATCCCAGCTTGAATGGCATTATCACTCGCAGCCACGAGCAGGTTAACTTTCTCACCAACTGTGGTTGCCAATACTAAGACATCAGAGGCTTGTTTCTGCTTCCAGTCATCACCCAACTGGCGCAATTCATTCATCCCGGCCACTTGGACTGCCTTGGCAATCAAGGTTAAATTCCCAACTTGCTTGGCATCATCAAAGATTCCAGCTGCCGCTTGAGCAGCAAGCTTTGCCTGCAGCCCTTCGACTTTCTTTTGACTGGCCTTGAGGTCGGCCTGTAACTGTTCAGCCTTTTGCGGCACGTTATTAACCTGATCGACTTTCAAAGCCTGCGCAGTTTCATTCAGTAATGCCTGTTGGTGGTTTAGATATTCAAAGGCTTCCTTTGAGGTGACTGCTTCAACCCGTCGCACGCCGGCACCAATCCCAGATTCACTTGTAATCTTGAATAAGCCCAACTCACTCGTATTGCTTGGATGGGTTCCACCATCAAATTCCTTGTTGAAATCGCCAATTGAGACCACCCGTACGACATCACCATATTTGTCCCCGAACATCGCAATTGCGCCGAGTTTCTTGGCACTTTCGATATCCGTTTCAATCGCAGAAATTGGTAAAGCGGCCCAGATTTGTTCGTTCACAATCTGTTCAACCTCAGCCAGCTGTTCAGGCGTCACTTGACCGAAATTGGTGAAGTCAAACCGCAAATAATCTGGTTCAACCAGTGAACCCGCCTGATGGGTATGTTCTCCCAAGACTTGGCGCAACGCTTGGTCTAGCAAGTGCGTCGCGGTGTGATTACGCGAAACTTTCTGGCGACGGCTTGGTTCAACGGACAACCAGTACGTTTCGTTCACATGCAGTGGCGAAAGCACTTCAACCGTGTGGATATTTTGGCCGTTTGGTGCGTGTTGAACATCAGTCACGTGTGCAACCACTGTGCCATCAAGCTGTTTGATATCCCCATGATCGGCCACTTGGCCCCCCATTTCTGCGTAAAACGGTGTCCGACTGAAAATCACTTGCGCTTGACCCGGTTCAGCGGTTTCCACCAAGGCCCCATTCTGGATAATATCATCCAAAACTGCTTCTTTGTCATCGAGTTGGGTGTAGCCAGTAAATTGACTTTCACTCTTAATATCCATGAGCAGTTCATTCTGACTGCCCATCGATTGTTCGTTCGACCGAGCAGACCGAGCGCGATTCCGTTGGGCTTCCATCTGAGCATGGAAACCATCCATATCGACAGTCATGCCTTCGTCTTCAGCGTATTCTGCCGTCATTTCAACTGGGAAGCCAAAAGTATCAAACAACTTGAACGCTTGGTCCCCAGGAATGACAGTCTGTTGTTCGGCCTTTAAATCGGCTATACTTTGGTTCAACAAGTTGACCCCAGCATCCAATGTTTCGCGGAACCGTGCTTCTTCGGAGCGGATGACCTTTTGAATGAAGGCTTGGTTATCCAAAATTTCTGGATAGTAACTCTGCATGATTTCGCCCACGACAGGGACGAGTTCATACAAGAAATCTTGTTCAATCCCCAATTTCTTCCCGTTAAGCACAGCGCGCCGAATCAAGCGCCGCAAGACGTAGCCGCGACCTTCATTACTTGGGAGCGCCCCATCACCAATCGCAAAGGTCACTGTGCGGGCATGGTCGGCAATGATTTTAAATGAGACATCATCTTTATCATTTTGGCCATACGCTTTGCCAGCACTCAGCTTCTGTGTAGCTTCGATAATTGGCATGAACAAGTCAGTTTCAAAGTTCGTCTTTGTGTTCTGGATAACAGAGACAAGGCGTTCTAGGCCCATCCCGGTATCAATGTTTTTATGAGGCTGTTCAACATACCGCCCGTCTGGTAAGTGATTGAATTCTGAGAAAACAATATTCCAAACTTCCAGATAACGTTCATTTTCGCCACCCGGATAGCTTTCGGGGTCGTCTTCGGGCAGATTATTGAAGGCTTGGCCGCGGTCATAAAAGATTTCTGAATCAGGGCCACTTGGGCCTTCGCCAATATCCCAGAAGTTATCTTCAACTTCGATAATGTGTGATTCTGGCAAACCAACAACCTCATGCCAGATTCGCTTGGCTTCGGTATCTTTGGGATAGACAGTCACAGATAATTTCTCGGGATCTAGTGCTAACCAGTCAGGACTGGTTAAGAATTCCCACGCCCAAGGAATAGCTGATTCCTTAAAGTAGTCGCCGACCGAGAAATTCCCGAGCATTTCAAAGAAGGTCAAATGTCGAGCAGTTTTACCGACATTTTCGATATCGTTTGTCCGAATTGACTTCTGGGCATTGGTAATCCGAGGATTCTTTGGAATAACCGTCCCATCAAAGTATTTCTTGAGGGTGGCGACCCCAGAGTTAATCCACAATAAAGTGGGATCATCAACTGGAATCAATGATGCGCTGGGCTCAACATCATGTCCCTTTGACTTGAAGAAATCCAAAAACATTTGGCGAATTTGTGCACTAGACAGTTGTTTCATGCTGTTCCTCCTCAATTAAAAAGACACCCCTGCAAGCCAAGGACGCTTTCGCGCGGTACCACCTTGTTTGCAACGATGTCATCGTTTACCACTCTTGATTGTCATTCAATTATCTCGTCAGGAAGCCCACATTGCGCTCATTCAATCCTTCTCAACCCCGGATCTCTCTGTAGAATAAGGCGGCAATCTGTATGGCCTAACGTCTTTGTTATTATAAAATGCTACAAAATCACTGTCAACATTAGCCGCTGAATCGGCACATGTTGATGATTCTGTTGAAATACTCGGTCTCCGACCAGTGGAAGTGATCCGGCCAATGTGCCTGAACCATGAAAGTCTATTTATTCTTACTGCGGTTTTTAGCCTTATTGGCCTTCAATTCTTCACGCTTGGCAATGCGAGAATTGCGCCGGCGTTCGTCTTTGACTGCTGCTTGAATCTTTTTCTTGTAACCAGGCATCCGTTTCTTTTGTTCTTTTTTGACTAAGCCGCGGATGGCCAAGCTCATTTCGTCTTGCTTAGGCTTGCGATTTTCCCGACGATTGCGATCATAACTATCCACAATCTCGCCATTTTTAATCGCCTTTGGCTGGAACTTAATGCCCAAATGTTCCAATTCAGCAATCTGAGCTTCTTGACCAGGGGCATATAAGGTAATTGCAATACCATCCATCCCGTTGCGACCGGTCCGGCCGACCCGGTGGACGAAGAATTCATTGTCAGTTGGAATTTCTGCATTAATGACATGGGAAACGCCCTTAATATCAATTCCCCGTGCTGCCAAGTCAGTGGCCACAACGTATTGATATTTCAAATCGGCAACTTCCTTCATAATGCGATTCCGTTCCCGAGGCGCCACGCCCCCGTGGATTTTGGCCACTGTGAGACCTTGGGCCACCAAATACGCATGAATCTTATCAACACTGGTCTTAGTATTGGCAAAAATCAATACTAAGAACGGTTGGCCAATGGTCAGCAATTGATAGATGAGTTGGTTCTTGTCGCGGCCTTTGGCGGCAATTAACCAGTTCTCCACATTGTCAGCAATCACGCTTTTAGGCTTGATTTCAATCATTGTGGGATTAGCCATATATTTCTTCAGGAATGGCTGTAACTTCTGAGGAATTGTTGCCGAAAAGACCAACATTTGGAGATCTTCAGGGAATGATGACGCAATCTTGTCAACTTCGTTCAAGAAGCCCATATCAAGGGTCATATCGGCTTCGTCCACCACAAATGTTGTCGCAGTGAAAGCCTGCAAGGCTTTGCTATCCATCAAATCCCAAACTCGCCCTGGGGTCCCAATGACCACGTGCGGTTGTTGATGCTTCAGTTTGTCGATTTGGCGTGCTTTGTCAGTACCACCAACGTAGCGGTTGATCCGAATCTCAGGTTGATTGGCAATCAACTCAGACGCAACTTTGTAGATTTGATTAGCCAGTTCCCGACTTGGGGCGGTAATGACAGCTTGAACCTGGTCCTTGCTGGCATCAATCCGGCTGAGAATCGGTACTAGGAAAGCGTGAGTCTTCCCGCTCCCAGTCTGGCTTTGACCAATGACGTTCTCACCGCGTAACACGGCCGGAATCACTTGTTGCTGAATGGGCGTCGGAGTGGTGATGTCCATTTTGGTGAGCCCACTAATCAAAAATGCAGGCAGATTGTATTGCTTAAATTGGTTGTCCATAAAGTCCTCTTTCTTAATTGGCTTCAATAATCGCATCAAGCTGCGCGACCATTTGGTCAATTTCGGCTAAATCCTTAGCCTTGGCGCCACTAGCAAGTGGATGACCGCCGCCATTATGTGCTTTCGCTAGTCCGTTAATGATAGGCCCTTTTGAACGCAAATTAACTCGGTAACTGCCATCAGGCTGTTCCACAAACAGCATCCAAGCAACGACTTCACCTAAGCGGCCGGCTGTGCCGACGGCTGCTTGGACTTGATCATCAGCCAAACCAAGGCGTTCAATCTGATCGCGCGTTACAATGGCGTGCGCGCCGCCAACCGCTGAAATCTTCAAGGCTTCAAATACCTGGCCTTGTAGCCGGGCTTGGCCTAACGTGACTTCGTTCATCTTCTGATTCACGGCAGCTGGATCAAAATCTTTGCTAATCAACTGAGCTGCAATTGTGAGTGTTTGCGGGGTGGTGTTGTTAAACATAAACCGCCCTGTATCGCCGACAATCCCCGCATAAAACAACCGAGCGGCAGCATCACTGAGCACCAAGCGGCCAGCTGAGCCATTGATAAACGTCATCAACAATTCAGAAGTCGAGCTGACACTGGTGTCCACCCAAGTTAAATCACCATATGGATCATCGTTAGGGTGATGGTCAATTTTAATCAATTGTTTGCCCAATGTAAAGCGTGAATCGTCAACTCGCGGTGTATCGGCCGTATCTGTCACGATGACCAGTGCGTCTTGATAAGTGTCGTCACTGATATCATCCATCTGGGCTAACCAGCTCAAATGATCGACACCCCCACCGACGACGTAAACCGTTTTGTCTGGAAAACTAGCGCGAATGGTCTCGGCCAAGCCAACTTGCGAGCCCAGGGCATCGGGATCTGGTCGCTCGTGGCGGTGAATAATAATCTTATCGTTTGCGACAATAGCCGCTAAAATTTCATCTTGAATCATCATTAATTCCTTTCGAGTAACTGACACGTCAAAATAGCCTTTGCCGCTTGATGGCCGTCGCTAAAAATATCTAAGTCTAATGTTGCCGTGGTGAGATTGACATCCAATGGCCGCAGTTGAATCAAAACGTTCGATTCCAGTTGAATCGGTCGAAAAGCCTGAACGGTATATTGCTGGATTAAAACGTTACTATGGCCACTAAACTGCAAGAACTCAGTTGCCGCAGCATTGATCACTTCCCCAAGCACGCCAAAACTCAGCGTTCCCAAGTGTGTCAGGACGGGGGTTGGATGGAAACTGAAGGTTTGCCGAGTCGCATCCGGTTCCAATAACGCCGCTACCTGATCAGCAAATGTAACGGCCCCACTATCTGAGTGGTCACGCGTGGCTAACCCTGCATACACATCTTCTCGAGTGACCACGCCGAGCAATTGCCAGTTGTCATCGACGACTGGCAATTGGTCTAAACCTCGATCTTGCAGGCTATGGCCAACCGCAGCCACACTGAGATACGGCTTAACGGTTGGCGGATTCTTTTGCATCACGCGCTCGATTTGGACCTGAGGCTTCTTATCAGCCAACAACCGCGGATTCACTAAACCAACCAATCGATTATCTGCCGTTATCACCGGCAACGTCCCAGGGACAGCTTGCGCGCGCTGCCAGTAGTCAGCAACCGTATCTGTGGGGAACAAGGTCTGGATACTGGTTTTGGGTGTATAAACGGCCGCAACCGTCAGAATGTCTTGTTTAATCGCTTGGTCAGACAAGGCCCGATTAATCATGGTTGCGACGGTAAAGGTGTCATCGCTGGTCTTGAGCAAAGGTAGCGCCTTTTGTTCGGCCAGATCAATGATGCGCTGACTCGTATTAAAGCCCCCAGTAATCAGGACCGCGGCGCCATTATTGAGCGCTAATCGCTGTACATCTTCACGATTACCGACAATCATTAACGAGTTGGGCGAGATGTATGGCAACATTGCAGGTTCCGTCATTGCCCCGATAACAAACTTATTTAAGCCCTTCGGCAGGCCGGCTTGTCCGCCAAGGACCGTGGCATCCAAAATCTCAACCAACCCAGCAAAAGTCAACTGCTCAGTTGCATTGGTTGGCCGCTGTTCAATCCGAATGGTCCCCACTCGGGCAATCGTCGAGACAATGCCAGAATTCTCAGCTTCTTTAATTGCCCGATAAGCGGTGCCTTCACTGACATTGAGCGCGCGTGCAATTGAGCGCACAGAAATTTTGTCGCCCACCGCCAGTTTAACGATGTAGTTTAAAATTTGTTCATGCTTCGTTGCCATACGTCCGCCTCCATACTCCTTTGAGTATAACATAGCCTGTGGATAACTAGAGGTCCAAATCAAGATTTTCAAAGGCCATGGGATCCAAATTGGTAATGGTTATGCCCAGCAAACGAATCGCGAGTTCATCGGGTTTCACCTGGGTCCATAGACTCCGGGCTGCTGCCAAGATTGCACGCTGATCACGGACGTAAATGTCCTCGGTCAACCGTTTCGTCAAGGTATTAAAATCCCGATCGCGTACTTTTAAGACGACGGTTTTGCCATGCTTTTGTTGCTTCTGCAAAGCTTGCGCAACGAGGCCAGCCAAATATTCCAGTTGGTCCTGGACCTGAGCCTCAGTCGTCAGAACAGCGCCATATGTGCGCTCTTTGCCAATCGACTTGGCCGTCCGCACCTGGACTGGCCGGTTATCAATGCCGCGAGCATGTTGATAAAGTACAAACCCCATTTTGCCAAAAAGTTGCATTAATTGGTCTTGCGATAATTGCCGAAGGCCAGCGCCATCGGTGACGCCTAAATCGGTTAATTTCGGCAAAGTCTTCTTGCCAACACCCCGAAATTGACCAATCGGCAGCCGATCAAGAAAAGCCAAAGCCTGTTCCGGCATTACCACTGTGCGGCCAGCGGGTTTGTTGTAATCACTGGCTTGCTTGGCAATAAACTTGTTGTAAGAAATCCCAACGGAACTCGTCAATTGTGTGGCCGCATAAATCTGCTGCTGTAACCACAATGCCAAGCTAATTGTATTCTTGAAATCCGGATTCGCTGTCACATCGAGATAGGCTTCGTCAAAGGCAACCGGTTCAACCAGGTCCGTCACCTGATGGAAAAGCTCATGAATTTGGCTAGAAACAGCCCGGTATTTGGTGAAATCGGGCGTCTTGAAAACCAGCTGGCGCTTAGGAATGAGACGGATGGCCTCCCGGGAGGGCATGGCGGAATGCACCCCGTATTGCCTGGCGACATAATTTGCCGTTGTAATAACGCCCTTTCCGCCTGTTTGTCTTGGATCATGAGCAATCACCAATGCTTTGGTTTTATAGGCAGGATTGTCCCGCTCTTCAATCGAGGCATAGAACGCATCCATGTCCACATGAATGATTTTGCGACTGGTGTTATTCTGCAAAGGTAAATCAAATAGGGACATGGCCCGCCTCCTTTCTAACCGCAAAAAAGGCCGGGACCTGATTCGCATCAGGCCCGACCTTTCTGATTAATCAGCTAATTTAATATGGGTTGGTTTAAAGGCCCAATCCCGGCCACTATCAGTCAGCAAATCCATTGAAGCCTGCGGGCCCATCGTCCCTGCCGCATATGTTGGCATTGCTTTAGTCGCATCCCAAGCCTGGCGAATCACATCAACATACTGCCAAGACTGATCAAGTTCTGCCCAACGAGTGAAGTTGGTCTGATCCCCACGTAAAACGTCCAATAATAACCGTTCGTACGCTTCAGGCGCCTTGGCAACCGATGCATCGTCATGCCGGAAGTCAAGAGACTCCTGGCTTAGGGCAAACGTCTGTCCCAAGGTCTTACCATTAATTTCTAAACGATAGCCTTGAGTGGGCTCAACGTAAATCGTGAGGCGATTGGGTGCAGCAGGTTCACCGTCAGTCGCAAAAATATTATTGGCGACCGGTTTAAAAGTGACTGTCACCTGAGTTGACTTACGAGTCAAGCGTTTGCCCGTCCGCAGGTAAATTGGTGTGCCTTCCCAACGAGGCGTATCAAGCAGCAACTTCCCAGCCACAAACGTTTCGGTCATTGAGTCTTCTGCCACACCGTCTTCTTGACGATAGCCATTAACTGTTTGGCCATTGACATCGGCACTGACGTATTGCGCTCGAATGAAGTTTTGAGCCGCTTCTTCAGGGGTGTAACGGTGTAAAGATGAGAACAGGGCGTCCTTCACCTTATGGACCACTTCAGGACTGAACGTGTCTGGTTTCTCCATGGTCAGGTAAGCCATCAGTTGCATGATATGGTTTTGGACCATATCGCGCAAGGCACCTGAACTTTCATAATATCCGGCCCGCTCTTCAACCCCCACTGCTTCAGCTAAGGTAATTTGGATATTATCGATGTAATCCTTTGACCACAAAGGTTCCAAAATCTGGTTCCCAAAACGTAGTGCTAAAATGCCTTGGACCATTTCTTTACCAAGATAGTGGTCAATCCGGTAGATTTGATTCTCGTCAAAAGTAGCACTAATTGAATCATTCAGTTCTTTGGCACTGGCATGATCGTGACCAAATGGTTTTTCAATGACGAGCCGATTAAACCCATCGGGAGTTAACAGATTCTCAGATTTAATGTGCCCAGCAATGACCCCAAAGAATTCGGGCGCCATCGCCATGTAATAAATCCGGTTGCCACCAATGTCGTACTGCTTATCCAGCTTTTCGGCTAACGTTTTGAGTGTCACATAATGAGCGGAGTCTGTGACGTCGTGTGATTGATAGTAGAAATGTGAAGCAAATGCTTTGACTTGCTTGGTCGTTGCTTGAGGCAGATTTGTCACTGCGGCCGTCACGATTTCTTGATAGTACTCGTCGCTCCATGGCCGGCGAGCTGTCCCAATGACAGCAAAGTGCTCTTGTAAATCACCGCGCACAAACAATTGAAACAATGCGGGATAGAGCTTGCGCTTTGCCAAGTCACCTGAACCACCGAAAAGAATAATTACTGCTTTTTTCTCAGTCATATTAATCCACCTTTTGCGTCTTATCGTTGAACAAAAACGTGTGCACTTTGGTTGCGGTCAAACTGGACCGTCCGGTTAGATTCTAACGCTAATGTGAACGCTGTGTCACTCTTTGCGGTCACAGTAAATTGATCGCCGATTTTCATATGCAGCCGCGCAATATAATCAATCAGGGCTGCTTCGTCCAAAAATCGATCTAAAATCACAGTATCACCGACTTCTAGGTCAGCTAATCGCAAACGACTCTGCGGTTGGAACTGGCCATTCGCATCCGGGATAACACCGCCATGGGGACAGAACTGCGGGTAATTCAGCCGTGCGGCCAACCGATTGGCCATTTCTGCCGTGGTCGCATGTTCCAATGATTCGGCTTCACTGTGAATCGCGTCGATAGGATACTTGAGTTCTGCCACCAGAAAAACTTCCCACAAGCGATGGTTACGAACCAACAACGCTGCAGCGAGTCGGCCGGTCTCCGTTAAATGAATCCCCTGGTATGGTGTATGCGTCACGTATGCTTGCTCAACGAGTTTGCTAATCATTTCGCTCACAGACGCTGCAGAAACATGGAGGCCATCAACAATTTGTTTATTCGAAATTAAATCAGTGTCCCCACCCAATTCTAGGATGAGTTTTAAATAATCTTCTTTATTTGGAGTCATAAGCCTTCCTTACTTTTCAACAACATTTACTGTTCTTATTATGCACGATTCGCTATAAAAAAACAGCCCTCCTGCCTCTTCACTGGCCCTAAAAACTGATAATTATTTTAATAACTTAAGGAAGAACAGCAAAACAGCCTCACGACAATCAGCATTAGTCGTGAGGCTGTTTACTTTAGGCCGGATTTAGTAGTCGGCGACTTCCGGGCCGTTATATTCAGCTAAAATGATGTTCTTTAAATCGCGAATCAATGGTTCCTGCGGGTTCGTGACCGTACAATTATCGGTATAAGCTAATTCTGCGAGTTGGTCCACAGTTTGATCACATTGGCTCTTAGAGATGCCCTGCTCTTTCAAGGACATCTTGATCCCAACGCGTTGGGCCAAATCGATAATCGCCTGGACATATGCTTCAACCAGTTCCGCGGTGGTGTTCCCCTTGAGGCCGAGATACCGCGCAATTGTGGCGTAGTCTTCATCGGCACGGAAGTAGTTGTACTTCGCCCAGATGGCCCGCTTCTTTGGTTGACTCGCATTGAAACGAATAACGTGGGGCATTGTAATCGCAATGCAACGCCCATGAGGTAGGTGGAATTCTTGACCCAACTTGTGAGCAATACTGTGGTTAATCCCGAGCAAGGCGTTGGCAAAAGCCATCCCCGCAATTGTGGATGCGTCGTGCATCCGTGCTTTGGCTTCAAGATCTCCCTTGTAGCTAGCTTCCAGGTTATCAAAGACTAACTTGATGGCTTGTAGACTCAATCCCCGGGTGTAGTCGGTCGCCATCACAGAGACATAACTTTCTGTTGCATGCGCCAGCACGTCAAGGCCGGTATCGGCTACGACAACCGGTGGCACACTTTCGATAAATTGGCTGTCCACTAACGCCACGTCTGGGGTTAAGGCATAGTCAGCCAACGGATATTTAATATGGGTCTTTGAGTCCGTGATGACCGCAAATGGCGTCACTTCAGAGCCAGTCCCACTGGTGGTTGGAATGCAGACCAATTGTGAATTGGTCAACTTAGGGAACTTGTAGGTCCGCTTCCGGATGTCTAAGAACTTTTGCTTGGCGCCGAAGAAATCAGCATCTTTGGCATCGTAGAAGAGCCACATCCCTTTGGCTGCGTCCATCACTGAGCCCCCACCAATGGCGATAATCGTATCTGGCTGGAAGTCTTCCATCATTTGGGCCCCCTTGTACACAGTATCGGTACTTGGGTCAGGTTCGACATCCACAAAGGTTTGGACTTGCACTGGTTCGCTGCGGTTAGCTAAAACATCTTCAACAGTCTTGATGTAGCCAAGTTTCTCCATGCCGCGGTCCCCGACGATAAAAACCCGCTTCAGACCTTCCATTTTCTCCAGGTATCGCACGGAGTTTTTTTCAAAATAAATCTTTGGTGGCAATTTCATCCACTGCATATTGTTACGGCGCTTGGCCACGGTTTTGATATTCAGCAAATCAACCGTCCCAACATTATGGGAGATTGAGTTACCTCCGTAAGAGCCGCAACCCAAGGTTAAACTAGGAATCATTTCGTTATATAAGTCGCCAATCCCACCCAAGGCTGACGGCGTATTAACCAGAATCCGGCCGGCTTGCATGGTATCAGCATACTTCAAGGCTAACTCGTCATCCTTGGTGTGGATGACTGCGGTATGGCCGAGCCCACCTAAGTCGAGCATCGCTTCAGCTTTCTTGAAGGCATCATCGTGACCGCTGGCTTTAATCATCGCCAGCACGGGACTCAGTTTTTCACGGGACAACGGATAATCGGCACCCACATCTTTGATTTCAGCAACCAAAATTGGTGTGTCCGCAGGCACCGCTAAGCCCGCCCATTCAGCGATGGTGTTGGCACTTTGACCAACGACTTTTGGATTCACAGCGCCTTTTTCAAGGTTAATCACAGTGGATTCAAGTTGTTTAATTTCCTTTGGCTTAACTAGGTAAGCGCCTTGAGCGGCAAATTCAGCCCGCACTTCTTTATAGATGCTATCATCCACAATTACAGCTTGTTCTGAAGCACAGATCATCCCGTTATCAAAACTCTTACTCAAGATGAGATCATTCACGGCTTGTTTAATATTAGCGGTTGCTTCAATGTAGGCCGGTGCGTTCCCCGCACCAACGCCTAAGGCAGGCTTACCAGATGAATAGGCTGACTTCACCATGCCAGGGCCACCGGTAGCCAGAATTGTTGCAATCCCAGGATGAGTCATTAGCGCTTTGGTGGCATCCATGCTTGGCACTTCGATATATTGCAGTGCCCCTTTTGGTAATCCAGCTGCTTCAGCGGCAGTCCGGATGACTTCAAGTGCCTTGGCGGAACTCTTTTGGGCGCTTGGGTGAAAAGCAAAGATGATTGGGTTGCGAGTTTTGATTGAGATTTCTGCTTTAAACATTGTCGTACTTGTGGGATTCGTCACCGGGGTAACGCCGGCAATGACCCCGATTGGTTCTGCAATTTGGACGATTTGCCGTTCTTTATCTTCACTGATAATTCCTACCGTCTTATTGTCCTTGATTGAATGCCAAATTTCTTCGGTGGCAAACATATTCTTGATTGCTTTATCTTCATAGACGCCACGGCCTGTTTCTTCAACGGCCAGTTTTGCCAGCTCCATGTGCTGATCCAAACCAGCAATCGCCATCTGATGGACAATGTGGTCAATCTTCGCTTGGTCAAAATGCCGCATTTCATCTAACGCCCGGTGGGCATTGGTGACAAGTTCATCAATCATTTGGTCTACGTCGACAGATTTTACTTCAGTTTCGGTCACTGGTTTCAACATGGTTGTCCCTCCAAAATTTGTTAATCATTTCACAAGAACTAAGATACACCCAATATGTGAAAAAGTAAACAATAAATCCACGAAAAATTTCCATATCCGTTTAAATCGTTGATTACAAAGGATTTCGATTACAGAACTCATGTTATCTTTTGAGCTTGAACACCAAAAAAAACACCAGCCCGTCAGGCTGGTGTCGTTAATTGTACAATTAGGCTTCGTTTGCTGGCTTGTCATCAGACTTGTCAGCATCGGATGCAGCTGGTGTTTCTGGGGTTGCTGGTGCTTCCGGTGTTGTTGTCGCAGCAGGCGTTGCTGGTTGCGTAGCTGGATCGCCTTCAACCAAACGAATGGCGCTGAGATTGAATAATAAGTACACATCGCCAGCATTCAACACAACCGTTTGCTTAGCGTTGTCGATTGAATCGATTACGCCATGTAGGCCCCCGATAGTGACAACATTATCACCCTTCTTCATGCTACTAAGCATGGCTTGGCGTTGTTGCTGTTGCTTACGTTGTGGCCGGATCATTGCAAAGTACATGAATCCAAATAACAAAACTAACATCACAATCATACTAATTGAACTGTTCATTAAGACACCTCATCTTTTTAATTTCAACTTCCACTGTAACAGATTGACCACTGTTTCTCCAGTACTAGAAGTTTTTCGCGTTAGCCGCGTTATATCCATATTCCTCAAAGAAAGCTTCTCGGAATTCAAGCAATTGATCATTGGCAATAGCTTCGCGCACATTCTTCATGAGGTTCAGTAAGAAATAGAGATTGTGGTATGTCGCCAAACGCATCCCAAAGGCCTCATCCGAATGAATCAGATGCCGCACGTACGCCCGACTGTAATTGCGACACGTGTAGCAATTACAATTATCATCTAAGGGGCCAAAATCATGCGCATACTTGGCATTCTTGACTACCAGGCGGCCATGACTCGTCATCACAGTCCCGTTGCGCGCAATCCGCGTTGGAAGCACACAGTCAAACATATCAATCCCGCGCAAGGCCCCATCGATCAACGCATCCGCAGAACCAACGCCCATTAAATACCGGGGTTTGTTTTCAGGGAGCAGTGGCGTTGTGAAGTCCAAGACGTGATTCATCTCTTCTTTGGATTCGCCCACTGACAGGCCGCCAATTGAATAGCCTGGGAAATCCATGCTGACTAAATCCCGAGCACTCTGTTGGCGCAAATCCTTAAAGCCAGCCCCTTGGACAATACCAAATAATGCTTGCCAATCAGGGTTTTGATGGGCTTTAAGGCCACGTTCGGCCCAGCGACTGGTCCGTTCAACACTCTTTTTAACGTAATCATAGCTTTCAAAAAACGGTGGACATTCATCGAAGCTCATCATAATATCTGGCCCTAAAGCATTCTCGATGGCGATGGCCTTTTCAGGGCTTAAGAACATCTTGGCACCATTCAAATGATTCTTGAAGCGCACGCCCTCTTCGCTAATATTGCGCATCTCTGCGAGCGAGAAGACCTGGAACCCACCAGAATCGGTCAGAATTCCCTTGTCCCAGTTCATAAACTTGTGAAGCCCACCGGCCTCTTCGATCAATTCTTCACCGGGACGTAACCAAAGATGATAAGTGTTCGCCAAAATAATGTTGGCTCCCATTTCATCGAGTTCTTCTGGCGCCATTGTTTTCACACTAGCCAAGGTGCCGACTGGCATGAACATGGGCGTCGGAAAAGTGCCGTGGGGCGTAATAATCTCACCCAACCGGGCGCCTGAGTGTTTATCTTGATGAATCAGACGGTACTTAACTGCTGGTTCCATAACATAACTCCTTAAGTTTTAACGTGATTGTCTCACGATTCGGGCGGAATAAATAACAATAGATATAGTATAACAGAGATTGAAGCCTGAGCAATGGTATCCCGTCTCTGGCCGTTGTATAATGAAGTCGGTAGCAGGGACGTGTTTTATTTGTAAGAATAAACCACTTAGAAACTAACCATGTGATCGTTAATCAATTAATGTACGCCGCAGGGATGCGTTAGAAGAATATCTTTCACCGATGTTGGTAACTGATTTGTCCCTGCTACTCCAAAAACAGCGCCGTTATTCACGGCGCTGTTTTTGTGTGCTTGTTAATAGCCGCGATCAAGTTCGACTTGATTCTGAACTAGGGTACCATCAGCTTGAAATTGTGCTAAGTTGCGGCCAAAAATGGCGAGCGCGTCTTTCGCATAGTCGGTATACAACCCTGACATATGTGGGGCCAGTAAAACATTGTCAGCCTGCCACAAGGGGCTATTTGCCGGCAACGGTTCAGGTTCAACGACATCAATCACCGCGTATGCCAAAGTTGTCTTCAACGCTTCAATTAAGGCTGAAGTATCGACAGATGGCCCCCGCCCAACGTTGACGAAAACAGGCTTTTTGCTCAAGTGCCCAAAGAATTCGGCGTTAAAGAAATGGTGTGTCTTGGCCGTCAAAGGCAACACATTGACAATCACGTCACTATCAACGGCGACTGCCAAGCTACTTGTGTCGTCAACGGTTTTGTCGAAAAAGTCAACCGGATGGCCATCATGATTGACCCCGACAGTCTTCATCCCGAATGCTTGGGCCAATTTGGCGATGGCTTGCCCGATATGTCCCGTCCCATAGACCAGCATCTGCTGACCGGCTAAAACGCCGAGCATAGCGGGCCGCTGCCAGGTTGCTTTTTGCTGGTTCGCGGCGGCAAAGTCAATTCCCCGGGTATGGTATAACAAGCCACCCATGACGAATTCCGAAATTGGTGTGGCGTGAATCCCGCTGACATTCGACACCATCACCCCTGCTTTAGCAAAAGCTTCTAGGGGCAAATAATCGACACCAGCCGAGAAAGCCTGGACCCATTTCAGCTGGGACTGAGGTAAGCCTAACAAGCGTTGGCCCAACGTTGGCTCCCAGCCGAGGGTCACCTCTACCTTCGCTAATTGCGCGTCGGTGAGTGGCTGGCTTGCCACTAGGACCTCGAGGTTAGGTGTCTGGCTGAGTGTTTGTTTAACAGTTTGAACATCTGCATCTGCTAGTTGCATGACTAATAGTGTTGTCATTCGCGAAAACCCCTTTATCCAAAAGTCTGGTACTGGCTTATTTTAATAGATATACATTGCATCGCCAAAGCTAAAGAACCGATAGCGTTCATCAATGGCATGTTGGTAGGCATTCAAAATATTCTCGCGCCCAGTGAAAGCTGCCACGAGCATCACTAATGTAGACTTTGGTAAGTGGAAGTTCGTGATAAAGGCATCCACCACTTGCCATTTGTACCCAGGCTTAATGAAAATGTCAGTCCAGCCCGAATCGGCCTTGATTTCGCCATTGAACTTAGTCCCGATGGTTTCAAGTGTCCTGATTGACGTCGTCCCGGTGGCAATAATGCGGCCCCCGTTAGCCTTGACAGCTGTTAACTCGGCCGCTGCTTCTTCTGTCAGACGGTAAAATTCGCTATGCATCTTATGATCTTCAATATTGTCTTCAGACACAGGCCGGAACGTTCCCAAGCCCACGTGGAGGGTTAAATAAACAAGTTTGACCCCTTTGGCTTGCGCTTTGTCCAGCAATTCTTTGGTCCAATGCAACCCCGCTGTTGGGGCAGCTGCAGAACCCACTTCTCGGGCATAAACTGTTTGATACATCTCAGGATCATCGAGTTTTTCTTTAATGTAAGGTGGTAGTGGGGTTTCACCCAGTTGTTCGAGAACTTCCATGAAAATTCCGGAATAACTGAATTCAACAATCCGACCACCATGATCGAGTTCTTCCAAAACTGTGGCCACTAATAAACCATCGCCAAACGTAACCTTCGTGCCAACTGGAGCCTTACGAGCTGGTTTCATTAAGGTTTCCCACTTGTCGCCTTCAATATTGGTCAACAATAATACTTCCATGTGAGCGCCAGTGTCTGCTTTCACGCCATATAAGCGGGCCGGCATCACCCGGGTATCGTTCATTACGACGGCATCCCCAGGATTCAGATAGTCAATAATGTCATAGAAGTGCTTGTCTTCCATCGCACCAGTAGTGTGATTAAGGGTCAGTAAGCGACTTGCATCCCGCTCTTTTAGCGGCGTTTGGGCAATCAGTTCTTCAGGTAAGTTATAGTCGAAATCTTCAGTTGTGAGCACAATAATTCCTTCCAATCATTCAGAGTATGGCAAGCCAAGATGCGCGAAACCAGCGGGTGTCACTTGGCGACCCCGCGGTGTGCGCTTAAGCAAACCAATTTGTAAGAGATACGGTTCATACATTTCTTCAATAGTGGTACTTTCTTCACCAATATTAGCGGCAATTGTGTTCAGTCCCACTGGGCCACCGTTATAATCGCGAATCATGAACTGCAGTAATTTCCGGTCCACCTGATCTAAGCCCAACTGATCAACCTGTAACTGGTCAAGCGCGTGATCAACGATGGCTAGTGAGACTGTTTCGGCCCCAGCAACATCAGCAAAATCGCGAATCCGCTTGAGCAGCCGATTGGCAATCCGCGGGGTCCCCCGTGAGCGGCGGGCAATTTCATGCGCCCCTTGATCGTCCAGTTGCAGATTAAAGACTGTCGCCGAGCGATACACAATGGCAGTCAGATCCGCCTCCGTATAGTACGCCATATGCGCCGCAATCCCAAACCGATCGCGCAGTGGTGCCGATAGCACGCCGGCCCGGGTGGTGGCGCCGATGAGCGTGAACGGTGGCAATGGGAAATGTACCGGATGAGCTGTGGGGCCTTGGCCGACCACAATATCAATGTAAAAGTCTTCCATCGCCGAATAGAGCATTTCTTCGACAATCTTTGGCAGGCGGTGAATTTCGTCAATGAATAAAACATCGCCAGCTTGTAATTCATTTAGTAAGGCGACCAAATCGCCGGGCCGCTCAATGGCCGGCCCACTGGTTGTCTTAATATTGACCCCCAGCTCATTGGCAATCACTAAGGCCAGGGTGGTTTTACCCAAACCTGGCGGCCCATAGAGTAGCACATGGTCAAGGGATTCTTCCCGTTGTTTAGCGGCCTGAATATACACTTCTAGCTGCGACTTCACTGCCTCCTGGCCAATATACTGGCTCAGAGTTTGTGGCCGCAACGATAGTTCAATAGGTTCTTCGTCGGGATTGACCTGACTTGAAGTCAACCGATCGTCTTCCGCCACGTCATTACCTCCCAATCGTTAACATTTTTAATCCAGTACGCAAATAAGCATCCGTCGCCATAGCAGGTTCCTGGGCTAGTGCTTTTTGGACCCGAGCAATTTCTTTTTCTGAGTAACCCAAGGCCAACAACGCTGCTAGCGCATCATCCAGAGCTGGTGAGGCTGAAGATGTCGGCGTTTCAATTGGGGCGGCTTGTAATTTACCTTTTAAATCAAGCACAATCTGAGCGGCAGTCTTCTTGCCAATCCCAGGAAACTTGGTCAAAAAAGTGACATTCTCGCTGGCAATGGCTTCAGTCAAGGTAGTCTTGTCGCCGTTAGCCAGAATTGCCAAGGCCGACTTAGGCCCAATCCCAGTCACAGAGAGCAACTGATTAAAGAGGCCTTTTTGTTCGGCATCAATGAAACCGTAAAGACTTTGGTCATTGTCGCGAATGATTTGTTGGACATAAATCGTTGTGGTCTGGCCTTCTGAATAATGGTAAGGATTGGCCACCAGCAAACGATAGCCGATCCCACTCACGTCTAAAACGACATAAGCCGGCGTAATCGCGGCCACTGTGCCTTTGAAATACTCGTACATAATTTGCCTCGCTTTTCAGTACATATGTTTGGTTTATTGTAGCACAGAATTCGTGCGCCTTCCTAGCGTCCTTTGGTATAATACGTTAACCACTGCTGGACAGTTAGGAGGGACTCAGATGTCAGCCACTACCTCGCGTCGTCTTATCAATTCAACCGCTATTGTCAGCCTCATCTTTGCTGTATGCTTAAGTATTTATTGGTGGCAGCTAGGCGTGTTTAATGATCTCGAAAGCTTTCAGACCTATCTGCTAGCTGCCGGCCTCATTGGGCCCCTCCTCTTTATTCTGGTCCAGATTATTCAAGTCGTGATTCCCATTATTCCTGGAGGGATTAGTACCGCTGTGGGCGTGTTGCTCTTTGGGCCCTGGTGGGGATTCTTGTATAACTACGTCGGCATCAGCATTGGATCATTCATCAACTTCTGGCTAGCACGGCGTTATGGCAAGCCCTTTATCTTGCACATTATTTCTGAAGCCACGTATGACAAGTACATCGGCTACACCAAAAATCAGCAAAAATTCGATTGGTTCTTCGCCATCGCCATCGTGATGCCCGTGGCCCCAGACGACGTTCTCTGTCTGCTAGCCGGGCTCACTCAAATGAGTTGGGTGAAGTACTTCTGGATCATTATCTTGGGCAAACCCATCACAATCGCGGCTTACAGCTTTGCCCTGGTTTATGGCGTCCAATGGTTAACAAATCTCTTCTAAAAAACAAGCGTGGGTCTAGCCTCAAAAAGGTTAGACCCACGCTTTTTAGTTGGCCCTCAGCATGCGAGCAAGTGTGCTGACAGGTAAACCAACCACATTATAGAAGTCCCCGTCAATCCGTTCGACCAGACGGGCACCGTAACCCTGAATGCCATAACTACCGGCTTTATCGCGATACTCATTCGTGTCGAGATAAGCTTCAATCTCAGCGGCTGTCAAGGGCCAGAACCAGACCTTAGTCTCGACGACTGCTCGGGTAGCCGGTTGCTTAGGCTGCAAAACTTGGACGCCGGTATAGACTTCATGGACTTGGCCACTGAGCATGTGCAAGGTGTCAAAAGCGGCTTGGCGATTAGCTGGCTTACCTAATAGCTGGTGCTGATAACTGACCATGGTATCCGCGGTAATAATGGTGGCCATCGGATACCGCTTAGCCAGGTCAGCACCCTTTTCTGCCGCGAGAGAAGCCACATACTCTGGCGCCGGCAGAATTGGTAATGCGCGTTCATCAATTTGGGCCGGTTGAACCTCAAAATCTGGCACAATTAAGCGCAGTAGTTCTTGGCGGCGAGGGGAACGACTACCTAAGATAATCATGCGTCTAACTCCCCGCTTTCGTGGCCATCTTGAATACGTTTGAACATCTTATTGAGATCGTTATTGGAGAAATGCACCAGCACAGGGCGACCATGAGGACAATTGAATGGATTCTCAGCCGCGGCTAACTTACTCAAAAGGGCCTGGGCTTGTTTAGAATCCAGATGATGATTGGCTTTAATTGCCCGCTTACAGCTCATCATAATCGCCGTTTGTTCGCGGAACTTGGCGACACTGATTGTCCCGTCTCGCAAGACCCAGTCGACCATTTCCCTAATGGTGTCCTCTTCTTGTCCAGCCTTAAACCAAGTGGGATGTTCTCGAACGACAAAAGTATTCTGACCGAAATCTTCGAGATTGAGGCCCACTTCTGCTAACACATCGCGATGTTGCCTAATCGTAACGGCGTCGTCGGCTGGATAATCCAAGGTGATTGGGACCAACAAGTGTTGGCCGGCCGAGCTGACTTTGCCAATTTCTTCCCGATAGAATTCATAATTAACCCGCTCTTGGGCAGCATGCTGGTCAAGAATATAGAAGCCTTCGTCACTCTCGGCTAACAAGAATGTCCCATGCAGCTGAGCCAAGAAGCGCAATTGCGGAAAGCGTTCCACTGGCGCCGGGTCAGGCTCTGCCACCGCGGTGAACGCTGGTTGGGCAGGATGTAAATACTTGGCATCCCACGCCGCTAAGCGATCCGGATCTTTAAAAATCGGGGTCGATGGCAAATCATCGATGGCTAGCCCCTGACTAGGCGTCTCTAGCGAAACAACTGGTTCTGCGACCTGTGTGGGTTGCGGGGTCGCAATTGGGGCTGGCGACACGGGCCGCTCAGGCGCGTGATTGGACGCCGCGTTCAAGTCAAAGGTCAATTGATCCATGTCCAGCTTACTGCCGCGCAAATTATGCAGTGCTTCTGGAATCAAATTCTCACTCGCCAATCGCTCCTGAACCGCTTGGGTAAGTAGCTGAGCAAGATTGTCTTCCTTGCTTAGCCGCACTTCTTGCTTCGTGGGGTGGACGTTCACATCGACGAGTAGCGGATCCATTTCAATGGCAATGACTGCAATGGGATAGCGGCCGACCATCAATTTAGAGCCATAACCAGCAATAAGCGCCTTAGTCAGCGCCAAGTTCTTAATATACCGGCCATTAATCATAAAGGATAAGTAATTCCGACTAGCCCGAGTTGTATCAGGTAAACTGGTAAATCCATGCACCTTGAAATCTAAATCCTGACTTTCAAAGTCCAACATCGACTTAGCAGTTGTGACCCCGTAAATACCGGCTAAGGTTTGCTGCAGATCACCATGACCCGCCGTTTTCAGCATCAGATTATCATTATGCCGGAGCGTGAAGGCCACTTGTGGATTGGCTAAGGCAAGTCGATTGATAATATCGACGATTTTGGCTAGTTCGGTCTGCTGGGACTTCACGTACTTCAACCGCGCCGGCGTATTATAGAACAAGTCATCTACCTGCACTTGCGTCCCTGGGCGCAAAGCAGCAGTTTCTGGCGTCCCAATTTCGCCGCCGTTGACTTGAATCTTGGTCCCCACGCCAGCTGTGGTCGCTGTTTCTAAATTGACTTTGGCGACTGCGGCGATGCTAGCCAACGCCTCACCTCGAAAGCCGAGTGAATGCACATTAAATAAATCCCGCGTGGTGAGAATTTTGGAGGTGGCATGCCGCAAGAAAGCGACTGGCACATCGTCAGGTTCGATGCCTGCGCCATTATCCACCACTTGGATTTGCGCGAGCCCAGCATCTTTGACGCTAACGTCTACCTGGGTCGCGCCAGCGTCGATACTGTTTTCAACTAACTCCTTGACCACGGAAGCGGGCCGTTCGACCACTTCGCCGGCTGCGATCTGATTGCTGAGTGTTTCAGATAATTGATGAATTTTTGACATCAAATCACTTCTTTTTTAGTTGTTTTTGGAGGTTATAAATCAGGTTCATAGCGTCCATTGGCGTTGAATCGAGTAAGTCGAAATTATTGAGCGCCTTTAAGACTGGACTAGGCACTGATTCTACCACTGGTTCGGGCACAAATAAATCAAGTTGGCCACTATCTTCGGCAACCGTCTCCACATCAGGCTTGGGTTCGGCTTCCAAGTGATCCAAAATAACATTGGCTCGGTCCAGCAAAGTGTCTGGTAACCCAGCTAACTTGGCTACGTGAATCCCATAGGACTTATCAGCCGGACCTGCAAGCATCTTGTGCAAGAAGACAAGATTGCCCTTCTCTTCCACTGCCCCGACATGGACATTTTCCAGGTGGGCCAGAGAATCAGCCAACGCCGTCAACTCGTGATAATGGGTTGAGAACAACGTTTTGGCATGGACATGGTCGTGCAAATATTCAATGATAGCTTGGGCTAAAGCCATTCCATCGTAGGTCGCAGTCCCCCGACCAATTTCGTCAAAAAGAATCAGGCTGGAAGCTGTCGCATGACTCAAAGCTGCATTTGCTTCTAGCATTTCAACCATGAACGTACTTTGGCCACTAGCCAAGTCATCCGCCGCCCCAATGCGGGTAAAGATGTGATCAAAAATGGGTAAGTCGGCACTGTCGGCCGGCACAAATGAGCCAGCTTGAGCCATGATGACAATCAGCGCCAGTTGACGCATATAGGTACTCTTCCCTGACATATTAGGGCCAGTAATCAGTAACATATCGGTCTCATCGTTCATGACCACATCATTAGGGATATATTGCTGCGAGCCAATCACCTTTTCAACCACTGGATGCCGGCCACCGCGAATGGCTAAATCGTGAGAGTTTGGGATCATATTGGGCCGGACGTAATGTTGATTTTCAGCCACAACCGCAAAACTTTGTAAAACATCCAGGGCCGCGATTTGACTGGCAAGGGTTTGTAACCGTTCAATCTGTTGTTTGACCTGTTCACGGATATCTTGAAACAGCGCATACTCGAGATTTGTCGCTGAACTTTCAGCCTCCAGAATCTGAGTTTCTTTGTCTTTCAGTGCCGGCGTAATAAACCGCTCCGCATTGGTTAGGGTCTGCTTACGTTCATAGCGTTCGGGGACTCGGTCTAGGTTTGACTTAGTGATTTCAATGTAATAGCCAAAAACTTTATTGTAGCGGATCTTCAGGTTATGAATGCCAGTCGTTTCGCGCTCCGTGGCTTCAAGCTCTGCCAGCCACTGTTTACTGTTTTGCATGACATCGCGATAGCCGTCGAGTCGTGCATTATAACCGGTTTTGATGACGTCGCCATCCGTGACAGAAATCGGAGCATCAGGATTAATGGCACGGCTAATCAAGTCCGCCACGTCCGAAACGGGGTCCAATTGGACTTGAAAATCAGCAAAGGCATCTGAATCGAAACGTTGCAAAATACCAACAATCTCTGGGATTTGAGCCAAGGAAGTCTGTAATTGAATCAAGTCACGGCCGTTAACCGTGCCAAAAGCCACCCGGCCAGCGAGACGCTCGAGGTCATAAACCTTCGTCAAATGATCTTGCAATTCACTGCGTTCAAAGAACTGATCGATCAGAGCTTGCACCCGTTGCTGCCGCTGTTTAATCGCGGTTAAATCCAGCAATGGCCGTTCCAGCCAGCGTTTGAGCAGTCGACCGCCCATGGCTGTCTTGGTGGCATCCAAAAGCCACAAAAGGGTATCAGCCTTCTTACCTGACCGACTATTCACCAGAATATCTAGATTGGTACGAGCATCCTGGTCCATTTCTAAATACGCAGATGGTGCATACACAACAGCCTTTTGCATGTGGGCAAGGCTTCGCTTTTGCGTATCCAACACGTACTGCATTAACAAAGTAACGGCCGCAATTTGAGCGGCATCTGTCAAATCTTGGATGACATAACTGACTTCAGCGTGGGCGCCCGTATCAGTTTGCTTTGAAATCAGGCGATCTTGTTGGGCCAAGACTTCAGTAGCATCGTCAGCTAAGTCAGGCCGCACCACGACTTCTTTAGTGCTGAGCGCCGAGAGTTCATTCTGGACAGCAGACAATTGTGCCAAGGAAGTGACATTCAACTCCCCAGTCGACAAGTCGGTGTAAGCCAAACCAAATCCTTGGTCTGTGGCGACAACCGCAGTCAAATAATTGTTTGACTTGGCTGCTCCGGCTTTGATATCAGTCGTTGTCCCAGGTGTCACTAACTGAATCACCTCGCGCTTAACCATTCCCTGAGCCAATTTGGGATCTTCTACTTGTTCACAAATGGCGACTTTATAGCCTTGTTCAACCAAAATATCAATGTAACTGGCTGCAGCATGGTGTGGCACCCCTGCCATCGGAATTGGGTCGTCAGCACTCTTATTCCGTGCCGTCAGCGTCAGTTCTAGTAATTGCGAGCCTTTAATCGCATCATCGTAGAACAACTCATAAAAGTCGCCGATCCGATAAAACAAGAAGGCATCTGGATATTGCGCCTTAATGGCATTATATTGTTGCATCATTGGTGTTTCACTGGTTTTTTGCGGCATCCATTTCACCCATTTTCGTTTGACTTTCTCTGACCATTTTACCAACCGAGCCGCACTTATGCAAAGCCGTGACCGGCCCACGCAAAAAGGCCTGCCACCACCCTGATGGGCAGCTGGTAAGCCTTTTTGAATTACTTCTTAAGATGGTAACTATACGTAGATAGAATAATGTTTTCACGATTTGCAAAGGCCGCCCGCAGTCTCAAACTGGTTTGGTTATGCAGGATGTTCTGCCAAGGTTTGCGCGGCGTAAATTGCGGAATCAACACCGTTGTGGTGAAATTACGTTTTTCAGCGTTGCGCGCAATGATATCGACGAAACGAATGACAGGCCCTTCAATTGACCGATACGATGAATGCACATCGACAAACCGGACATTTGGGAAATCCTCTTTAAATTCATTTTGCGTCTCTTGTTCCTTACCAGGATTTTCATCCATGGAAACGTGCATGGCAATGACATAATCCCCGATAGACTGCGCGTAATTGAGCGCCCCTCGCGTCACCCGAGTGACATTGCCGACTAAGACAATCACCGTACTGCCGTCATATTCGTGCATCGCGACGTCCGTATCTGGTAAGCGCAATTGCTCAGCCACATTTTGATAATGCTTGTGGATTTTATAGAACAGGTAAATCAGCGCTGGCATCAATAGGAAGAAAGGCCAGATGTCAGGCAACCGATAAACAAACAAAATGAGCAAAATGACAAAGGAGATGAAAGCACCGGTGAAATTGGCAATGCTCTTACCAATCCAACCCTTATCACGATGGCGCCACCAATGAACAATCATCCCGGTTTGCGATAATGTGAACGGAATGAACACGCCGACCGCATACAACGGAATCAACCGTTCAGTGCTCCCTTGGAAAATAGTAATCAGAATGGCTGAGCCAATCGCTAAAGTTAAAATCCCATTGGAATAACCTAGGCGATCACCACGGTCCATATACATATGGGGCATGAACTTGTCTTTAGCAAGGTTAAAAGCCAAGACAGGGAACGCTGAGAACCCAGTATTAGCAGCGACTGCCAAGATTAACGCGGTCGCAATTTGCACGACGTAATACATCACACCGCCACCACCAAAGGTCGCTTTGGCCACTTGTGACAGCACAGTGACTTTGGCTTGTGGCACAATCCCATACCAGTAGTTCAGGAAAGTAATCCCAGCAAAGAAGAAGCCCAGGATTGCGGCCATAATGGCTAACGTGCCAGCTGCATTCTTTTCACGGGGCTTTTTGAAGAATGGGACCGCGTTACTAATCGCTTCCACCCCGGTTAAGGAGCTGGAGCCACTAGAGAACGCCCGGAAAATCAAGGCCATCGAAATCCCTGGCACTGCCGCGCCAACAAGCGAGGTCGCCTTAAATGGAATCGCACCAGTGGCCACCTGCCATAACCCCCAGATAATCATAGCCGTCATGACAATCACGAACAGGTACACTGGGACCATAAGGAATGAAGCGGACTCGCTCATGCCTCGTAAGTTCATGGCCGTCAAGACCAAGATGATAATCAGCGAAATGGCGACCTGATGGCCGTACAAAGCGGGAATCGCCGAAGTAATGGCTTCGGCCCCCGCTGACACCGAGACTGACACGGTTAACATGTAGTCAATCAGTAATGAACCCCCGGCCACTAAACCAGAGTTCTTGCCGAGGTTCTCACTGGAGACGACATACGCGCCACCCCCACTGGGGTACGCGTGAATAATTTGCCGGTAGGACAACGTCAAAGACACCAGCAAAATCAAAACAAAAGCAGCAATTGGTAATGAATACCAAATAGCTGCGGCTGACAAAGTCGTTAAGACCAGAACAATTTGTTCAGTCCCATACGCCACTGATGACAAGGCATCTGACGAAAGCATTGCCAGCGCTTTAAACTTACTTAATTTTTGCCCGCCCTCTTCAGACGACTTCAATGGCCGGCCAACAAGGACGCGTTTTAATTGTGACATAATATTTCTACTCCTATCAGGAATTGTAACCCAATGAAAGCAATTCTACTCCAACCGCGTGTGAAATACTATGCCAACCGGCAAAATTCTTTGAAGTCGCCGTAAAGCTTGATTTCTAGGCGGTTTGAGCCTTCGATTGACTGATAATAACGAGGTCTTTTACCTTCAGCTTGTGATGAACTTCGCTCTCAATTTCAGCCTTGGCTAATTGGTCAATGGTTAATTCATCTACGGCAACATCTGGGAATAGTCGTTCAACAACGAAATCCACTTGATCCTGCTTAATATTGCGGTGGGTATTGGTCATGACCACATCAATCCGATTGAACGCATCGATGTAATAAACATGCGTCGCTCCCAGCGTGTAATTGCGATACAGCTTAATGGGTTGCTTACCATACAAATGGCGCACCGTGTACGGAATCATTTTGTGCAAACTAGCATTTAAACGAATCGGGTTTTCAATTAATTTCAAGATAGTCATCCTCCTTTGGATGGCGACGCAATCTTCGCGTCGGCGTACCTATATTGTACCAACTTGACCCACATTTAGGGAAACAGCAGCCGCTCTATTCGACAAAAAGAGCCTGTGACAGTTGACGCATCATCACAAGCTCCCATTGTTATTAAATTGATGCGGATTACATCATACCGCCCATGGCTGATGGATCCATCCCACCAGCTGGTGCTGCAGGTGCATTTGGTTCTGGCTTGTCAGCCACGACTGCTTCAGTTGTCAACATCAAAGCAGCAACGGAGGCAGCGTTTTGCAAAGCAGAACGGGTAACCTTTGTTGGGTCAATGATTCCGGCCTTTGCCATATCAACCCATTCGTCAGTTGCAGCGTTGTAGCCAACGCCAACCTTTTCGCCCTTCATGTGTTCAACAATGACAGAGCCTTCAAGCCCAGCATTGATGGCAATTTGGCGAATTGGTTCTTCAAGGGCACGTAAGACAATGTTGATCCCAGTTTGGACGTCGCCAGTTTCCTTAAGCGCAGCCACAGCCTTAATCGTGTTAATCAAAGCAACACCACCACCAGCAACGTAGCCTTCTTCAACAGCGGCACGAGTGGCGTTCAAGGCATCTTCAATCCGATATTTACGTTCCTTTAATTCTGTTTCAGTTGCGGCACCAACTTTGATCACTGCCACACCGCCGGCTAACTTAGCCAGACGTTCTTGTAACTTCTCGCGATCAAAGTCACTTGTTGTTTCTTCAATTTGGCTCTTAATGGTATTGACCCGTTCGTCGATAGCTTCCTTGGCACCAGCACCTTCAACAATGGTGGTGTTATCCTTGGTCACTGTAACCTTACCTGCTTGACCTAATTGGTCTAAGGTTGTGTCCTTCAATTCAAGGCCTAAGTCTGAAGTGATGACAGTCCCACCGGTCAAGGTCGCGATATCTTGCAATTGTTCCTTACGCCGATCACCGAAACCAGGTGCCTTAACAGCAACCACATTGAAGGTCCCACGAATCTTGTTCAGAACCAAGGTAGGCAAAGCTTCACCATCAACGTCATCGGCAATGACTAAGAGTGCCTTCCCTTGTTGCACGATTTCTTGCAACATTGGCAAAATGTCTTGGATGTTTGAAATCTTCTTATCTGTAATCAGAATGTATGGGTTGTCGAGGTCAGCTTCCATCTTATCATTATCGGTCACCATGTATTGTGACAAGTAACCACGATCAAACTGCATCCCTTCAACAACGGATAATTCTGTGTCAATCCCTTTACTTTCTTCAATCGTAATGACGCCGTCGTTGCCGACTTTTTCCATGGCGTCCGCAATCAAAGAACCAACTTCGGTATTCGCAGAAGAAACAGAAGCCACTTGCGCAATTTCGTCCTTCTTTGAAACCTTGTGGGAAATCTTGTGCAATTCATCAACAGCCGCATTGGTTGCTAATTCAATCCCACGACGAATCCCAACAGGATTGGCACCGGCAGTGACGTTCTTCATGCCTTCACGAATAATCGCTTGAGCCAGAACAGTCGCAGTGGTTGTCCCATCACCAGCAATGTCATTCGTCTTGCTGGCAACTTCGGCAACGAGCTTAGCGCCCATATTTTCAAAATGATCTTCTAATTCAATGCTCTTTGCAATGGTGACACCATCATTAGTAATTTCAGGTGAACCATAGGATTGTTCGAGGACAACGTTACGACCCTTAGGCCCAATTGTCGTCTTAACAGTATCAGCTAACTTATCAACCCCGCGCAACATTGCAGCGCGTGCATCTTCAGAGAACTTAATTTCTTTTGCCATCGATTATCACCTCAAAATTTAGTATTTGTTAGTCGGCAATTGCCATTAAATCTTTATCGTGCAATACCAGGTAATCTTCACCCTCGTATTTCACTTCAGATCCGGCATACTTGTCATATAAAACCGTGTCGCCCACTTTAACTGACATTGGCAACCGCTTGCCTTCAGGACTTAACGCCCCTTCACCGACAGCGACAACCTTGCCAGATTGTGGCTTTTCCTTGGCGTTGCTTGCAAGAACAATCCCACCAACGGTTTCTTCTTGATCCTCAACAACTTGAACAATGACACGATCTCCTAATGGCTTTAACACGGCAATCCCTCCAGATAGAAAAATTGAATTTAGCACTCTGACTCTTTAAGTGCTAACCACGACTTTTATAATACTCAGTTTAGGCAGCAAAAGCAACCCTCAGCCAAAACATTTCTTAACTTATTCGTAAAGCGTTGCGAAAAGAGACTTTTTCGCGGTATGCTCTAACTATTCTATTTCTTCAAAGGAGCACGTTATGGAAAGTCGCATGTCGCGTCGCCAGCAACCGCAAAAGCGGCCTTGGGGACGAATCTGGTTATTGGTCTTAGTGCTGGGCTTTTTCACAGCTGGCACTTATGCGCTTCGCTTGTATAGCCAAACAAAATATGCCCTCGGCGATACCTACCGCCTTGCCAATGGGAAGGTAGCCACGGAAATCCAAGACAAGAAGCCGTTTGCGGCCCTCCTCTTGGGTGTTGATACAGGGGCTGACGGACGGATTGACAAAGGAAATTCTGATACGATGATCATCGCGGTCGTTAATCCGCAGAAGAAGCAGACTACTTTAGTCAGCGTGCCGCGTGATACCGCCGCCCAACTGATTGGCACGAAAACCTTCAATATGCAAAAGATCAACGCCGCCTATAACGTTGGCGGTTCAGACATGGCCATTAATACGGTTTCCAAACTGGTCAATGTTCCCATCAAATACTTTCTCACTATTAACATGGGTGCCTTAGAAAAAGTTGTGAACGCCGTTGGTGGGATTGATGTCGATGTGCCGTTTAGCTTCACCAGTCATCACACCAATAATGAACACTTTACGAAAGGACCAATGCATCTCAATGGCCGGATGGCCTTGGTTTACGCCCGGATGCGCTATGAAGATCCTAAGGGTGATTACGGTCGTCAGGAGCGGCAGCAACAAGTGATTAAGGCCATCCTCAAAAAGGCAGTTTCGATGGATACTCTGGGGAACTTCTCGGAGCTGTTAAGCACCTTGTCCAAGAACATCGCCACTAACTTGAGCTTCAATGATATGTTGGGCGTCTTCCAGAACTATCGTGATGCCGCCTCGACCATCAAATCGGATCACCTCGCTGGTCAAGGTGCTTGGGTCTATCCGGGCCCCTCGTCTTATCAGATTGCTTCTACTGCTGAATTACAGCGGGTTTCCAACAAGCTTCGCACAGCTTTAGGCTTGCAAACAGAAACCATTTACAACCAAAATACGCGCGAAAACAAAGCTAACATCGATTTCAAATTTGATGGCAATCAAGATCAGGTCTATACCATCTACGTGCCCGAAAATTAGTCATTGGTATGATAACTGCTAAACAAAACAAGAGGCTGTGACATATCCCGTAAGGATTGTCACAGCCTCTTGTTTTGTTTACTGAACCGACTAATCGTTAACCGGTGTATCAGTGGTGTTTTCGGTGTCTTTCAACGTTGGCCCATAGTGTTCAAGGAAATAGATTAACGTTTGTAATTCTGTCGCCAAGTCGACATTTTGCACCCGCACATAATCGGGCACCGAAATGCGCAATGGTGTGAAGTTCATAATTCCCTTGATGCCCGCTGCGACCAAATCATCCGTAATCCCCTGGGCCGCATCGGTTGGCACAGTTAAAATCACAATCTCAATTTGTTGTTCCTTCAACTGCTTGACCATATCGGTCATCGGATAAACCGGCACCCCACTTTGGATGGTCCCCGCTAAGTCTGGATTCAAATCAAAAGCCGCACTAATGCGAATGTTATTCGCTTGCCGGAAATTGTAGTTCAGTAAGGCATGCCCCAAATTACCTACACCAACTAACCCAACACTGGTTAAGCGGTCTTGATTCAAAATCTTCTTAAAGAATTTCAGTAAATCAACGACATCGTACCCGTAACCCCGTTTACCGAGGGCACCGAAGTACGAAAAGTCCCGCCGTATCGTCGCTGAATCAACCTTAACTGCTTCAGACAATTCTGTCGAAGAGACCTTGGTTGTGCCTGAATTCGCTAAGAAGTTCAGATACCGATAATACAGTGGGAGCCGCTTTGCTGTTGCTTTTGGAATGATTGCTTCAGCCATACACGTTCCTCCTCATCTTTTTTGCCGCCGAACTTGTGAAGTCGTTGGCTTACTCATAGAATAAGAATAGCGGGTCGCAAGCCCAAGCGCAAGCAAACTCGCTTAGATTGTTCAGTTTTTTTCACATATTCTTAGCCAGAAATATGATATATTGAAACGTAATAACGATTTCGGAAGAAGGGTGAACAGTGATTATTCTCCAAGCGCAACAGGTTGGTCGCAGCTTCGACGGGCATGAGCTATTCAGCCGGGTTAATCTTGAGGTCCAAGACCACTCTCGCATTGGTCTCGTCGGCCCTAATGGGGTTGGTAAAACCAGTTTACTTGAGATTCTTGCCGGTGTGAATCCGCCAGACAGTGGCCAAGTCACCATGAGCAAATCAGCGACACTCGGCTATTTAGCCCAGGATTCGGGGCTGGATTCTAGTCGCTCTATTTTTGATGAAATGCTGACAGTATTCGAGCCCTTAATGGCGATGGAGACTCGGATGCACGAGCTAGAAGCCGCCATTGCCGATCCCACCACGGCAGATCTTGATGGCGTCATGAAACAATATGATCAATTGCAACACGATTTTGCTGAGCAGAACGGCTACGGCTACCAAGCTGAAATTCGCAATGTCCTCCATGGCTTTAAGTTCGACGAGGAAACTTACGACATGCCAATTCACAATCTTTCAGGTGGTGAACGGAGTCGACTCGCTTTAGCGAAGCTACTGCTCGAACGGCCGGACCTGATTATTCTAGACGAACCAACAAACCATCTTGATATTGATACGTTAGGGTGGCTGGAAAACTATCTCAAGAATTATGCGGGTGCCGTCCTCACAGTGAGTCATGACCAGTATTTCCTTGATCATGTTGTCACGGAAATCTATGAAATTACCCAGCACCACGCGGAACATTACAATACCAACTATTCAGGCTATCTCAAGCAAAAGGCTGATCGTCAAGCTTTGGCCTGGAAAGCTTACGAAAAACAACAAGCCGAAATTGATAAGCTTCAAACTTTTGTCGACAAAAATATCGTTCGCGCCAGCACCACCAAACAGGCACAAAGTCGTCGTAAGCAGCTCGAAAAAATGGATGTCCTCGATCGCCCAATCAATGATAACCAACGCGTCCACTTCCGCTTCACCCCGGATAAGCCAAGCGGCAATGAGGTCCTCAGCGTCGATGATGCCACCGTGGGCTATGAAGCAGACGCACCGATGGCCGGTCCTATTAACTTTAAAGTGAAGAAATTCGACCGTATCGCCATCATCGGGCCTAATGGGGTCGGCAAATCGACCTTACTCAAAAGCATTCTTGGTCAAATTCCTTTCCTAGCCGGTTCGGCCAAGTTTGGCGCTAATGTGCTCACCGGGTACTATGATCAGGATCAGACCCAACTGCATCTCAACAAGACGGTTTTATCAGAAATTTGGGATGACCATGTGACCACACCTGAAAAAGACATCCGTGGCATTTTAGCCGCCTTCTTATTCGACGAAAACGATGTTCAAAAATCGGTTGCTTCCCTGTCTGGTGGTCAAAAAGCCCGTCTCGAACTGACTAAGTTGGCCATGAACCACGATAACTTCTTGATTCTTGATGAACCGACCAATCATTTAGATATCAATAGTAAGGAAGTGCTAGAATCGGCCTTGGCTGATTTTGATGGCACTGTCTTATTTGTTTCGCATGACCGGTACTTTATCAATCAGCTGGCGACCCAGATTATTGCTATTAGCCCTGATGGCAGTCAGACCTATCTTGGTGATTGGGACTACTACCAAGAGAAGCTGGCTGAACAACAAGCCGTCGCTGAGGCTGATACCACCGAAACAACGGCCGCACCCGCCCAAGCAGCCGTTGCTTACCAACAGTCTAAAGAAGATCAGCGCCAACAGCGGAAACTACAGCGAGAAGTCGACCAACTTGAAGCCCAACTGAACGATTTGGAGTCAAAGGCCGATGTCATCCAAACTCAAATGACCGCCGACGATGTCCTCACTGACTATCAAAAAATGCAGCGTTTGCAAGATGACCTAGATGCCGTCAACGCCCAAATGGCCGAGACGGAGCACCAGTGGGAAGAAAAAAGTTTAGCACTTGAAGCCATGCAATAACGCAAAAAGCTCTGACCAACCTTTGGGTTAGTCAGAGCTTTTTTACTTAGTCAGGGCCATGGCTTGTTGTAACACCTTTTCCCCATCCATCATGCCATAGGCACGCATATCAATTACTTCAACAGGAATGTTTTGCGGTTCTAACTTACTTTTGAACTGGCTTTCCATGAAACGTACTTGCGGGCCGAGTAAAAGGACATCGACATCGTTCTCAGCCAACTTGGTATCGGCATCTGAGGCGCCAGTGGCGAAGATATTCGCCGTGATGCCATCAGCCTCTGCTGCTTTTTGCATCCGTTGAACGAGCATGCTGGTCGACATCCCTGCCGCGCACACTAACATAATCGTTTTATCAGCCATAATCTCTAATCTCCTTCAAAATTATCAAAACCGTAAACGGTTTCATCTATAAATTTATGATAACGTGCTCAAGATGTGAAGTCAATCAGGGTTATTGAAAACATCGCCAAATCCTTTTAAATGCAAAAAAACATCCGTTTCCATTCAGAACGGATGTTTTTTTATTCTCTTCAAAATTTTAACCACCTAGGCATGCGCAAAACTGAGTCCGGGAACAGCATTAAGGCTTTCATCGGCAAAATGCTGTTTTTCTAACTCAATATGCGCCGCAGCCCCTACCATTGCGCCATTGTCACCCGTCAAACGAACAGGTGGCACAACCAGTTCAATGTCAGGAAATGCGTCAGCAAGCGTATTTTGGAGCGCTTCCCGTAGGCCCTGATTGGCCGCAACTCCGCCAGCCAAAACTAACTGCTTAACTGGGAATTCGTCCAGCGCCTTCGTTGTCTTATGCACTAGAACATCAACGACGGCGGCCTGAAAGCTGGCGGCCAAATCTTCGCGGCTCAAGCTTTCGCCAATTTGATCAGCATGGTGCACGGTATTGATAAAGGCCGACTTTAACCCACTGAAACTGAAGTCGAGGTTATCTTCCTTATCCATGGCCCGGGGGAAATTAAAGGTATCTTGACCCAAATGGGCTAGGCGATCAATTTCCTTGCCGGCAGGATAAGGGACACCAAGGACTCGGCCAACCTTGTCGTATGCCTCCCCAGCGGCATCGTCTCGCGTATCTCCCACAATTTCAAAGTGGCCTGCGCTTGGCATATAGACTAATTCGGTGTGGCCACCCGAGACGAGTAATGCCAATAAAGGATACACTAATGGCTTGACAAAGCGCGCTGCATAGATGTGCCCAGCCATATGATTGACAGGAATAAGTGGTAAATGATGGGCAAATGCAATTGCCTTAGCCGCAGACACCCCAATGAGTAAGGAACCGACTAACCCAGGACCATATGTGACTGCAACAGCGGTCAAATCATCGTATGTCACATCCGCTTCTTTGAGGGCTGCATCAATCACTAACGTAATTTGTTCCACATGGTGGCGACTGGCGACTTCTGGGACAACGCCACCAAACCGTTGATGACTATTAATTTGGGTGGCAATGATGTTGCTTAGAATGGTATCGCCATTTTCAACCACGGCCACACTGGTTTCATCGCAACTACTCTCAAACGCCAAAATTAGTTCTCGTTCACTCATTGTTGGTCTCCTTCCGTTTCAAGCGTCTGCCACATGTCGAGTGCATCCCCATGGGTGCTGACATAATAGCCCTTCTTAATTTTGCCAGGCAGAAAACCCAGCTGAGTATATAAATGTTTAGCGACCTCATTATCGGTCCGTACTTCCAGTGTCATCTTCTCGCTACCATAAGCCTTGGCCCGATCGAGCATCAATTGCATTAAGAAGCGACCAATCCCGCGGTGCTGAAAGCTTGGCGCTACGGCGATATTTGTAATATGGGCTTCTTTTTGGGTGAACCAACTCCCAATAAACGCCACCACCCCATCTTCAGGTGTGGTTAAGACCAAGTAAACATTGCGACTGACGCGGCGGAGTTCAGACATGAAAGCTAAGCGATCCCAAGGCAAATCATGATAAATCTCCCGCTCAATCACCAAGGCGGCGTCAATATCCTGTTCAGTCATTGGCCGGAGCCGATAAGTTGTCCCTAGCAACTCAATCGTCACTGGATCTGGAGCTAAACTTTCCGCTGATTCTTGGGTGAAAATTGCTTTAAACTTTCTCCACATATGGTCGGTGTCCTCGTTCATCATGAGTTTTCAGCCAGTTAGTCTCTGCCTCTGTCAATCGTAAATAGCGCGGCACGAAGTCAAATACAGAAACCGGCTGGACGGTCATGCCCAGTTCGCCAGCACGGCTAGCTTGGGGTAATTGACTGATGGGATCTGCGATGTGTGCCAGATTGCCCAGCGTGGCAAAAATATCCTGCTGAAATTTAGGCGCATCCGGCCCGACAAATATCACAGGTTGTTGCAACAACTTAAGTGCGGTCAACAATTGCGTTAAACTCGTATGTTGGTCCGCTAAGACATTGATTAATTGACCAGCTTGCCACTGGTAACCACCGGCGAAAACATTTTGCCGCCTGGCATCCATGACCGGGACGATAACTGCAGACGTATCTCGAATGTTTGCCGCCAACACCGCTAAACTAGAAACGCCAACTAGGTCAATACCCAAGGTGTAAGCCAACGTTTTGCCCGTGGTCACCGCAATCCGAACGCCAGTATATGAGCCTGGTCCATCAGCAACCACGATGCGGTTCAAGTCTTCAACAGTCAGACCACTTTGCTGCAATAAGGTATCAATTGTGGGCATCAGCTGCTCACTGTGGGTGCGTTTCCGATTCAAAGTCATTTCGGCCAAGACTTCTAAATCTGCCATCACGGCGACACTCATTGCCTGATTAGACGTCTCAAGCGCCAAAATATTCATGATCAATCTCCGTTCTGTTCAATAATGGATTTAGTTTACCACAAGCCAAGGAAATTAAAAAACCGGCACGCGGCCGGTTGCTTGTTTAGTCATCAAGATGCAATTGTGGTTTTAGACGTTCAACTTCTTTTAACGTGAAGTAGGTTAAGACCGCTTGGAATGGGAAGACCACCAGGTTCTTGACCGCTCGCACAACGATAATCCCTTGCCATGGCGTGCCCATAATATCGAGCCACCACGTCGTTAAGATGACGTTGCTAATCAGCATCACCAAGAAGACAGCGACAATCGCACGCCACCAGGTGATTTTCTGGCGGTAGAAGAACATCCCGTAAATCATGGCCGCAATGGCAGCCGATATCGTAAAGCCCGGGAAGTTCTGGCCCCCAGTCAATAAGATTCCTAATTGATCAGCGATGGCCGCCCCTACAGCGGCCCACCACGGTCCCAACAGATAACCCATCAGGATGGTGGCGAAGAACACCAAACTGATTTTTGCAAAACTTGGCCCGACTGAGAAGCGACCAAGAACAATATTCATGGCCACAAGCAGGCCCATGATGACGGTGTTTTTCACCGACAATTTGGAACTAGAAAACGATAAACTTTCCATAATGACAATCTCCTTTGTTGGAGACGCCCAAAAAAACTAGGCGAATGCGGAACCAACACCGCGACTGAGTCTTCGTCCACCGTTCACATTCCGTTCCGGCGGCACTTAACGCGTTGGTTCCTACTCCTAAATTTTGTAACCTATTCAGTGTACACCGCGCGCTGACAAAAATAAAGCCGCCTGGCCTGCCGGCTCAAAAGGGGTTGTCAAACGCCGGGTGTTTGCTATGCTAGTGTTAAACCCAAAGTGAAAGGATCTTACTTATGAAACAAATTCTTGCGCTCCATACTGGCGGCACGATTTCAATGACCGCCGACGATTCTGGGGCAATGTCGCCCAGTGCCACCAATCCACTGCTCGACGCCAATCCAGCCCTTGGTGCGCGGGTTAGTCTCACGACTGAAGATATCTTCAACGTGCCTTCTCCGCACATGACCCCAAAGCTCATGTTGCAATTGACAAAGCGGATTGAACGCGCCGAAGCTGAGGGTATTGATGGCGTGGTGATCACTCACGGGACCGACACGCTTGAAGAAACGGCCTACTTCTTGGATCTCACGCTTGGCAGCACCATTCCGATTGTGGTCACTGGCGCCATGCGCTCTTCCAATGAAATTGGATCAGATGGTCTCTACAATTTTCAAACGGCCATCCAGACCGCTGCAAGTGAAGGTGCCAAGGGCAAAGGCGTCCTGGTCGTGATGAATGACGAGATTCATACCGCGCGCTACGTAACCAAAACCCATACAACCAACGTGGCCACCTTCCGCACCCCAACTTTTGGCCCGGTCGGACTGGTCACACATGACAGCGTCCGCTTCTTCCAAGAACTGATTAATCAAGAAACCTCAAACATTGATCACGTGGTGGATAATGTCTTCATGCTTAAGGCCTTTGCCGGCATGGATAGCACCATGTTTGATATGCTCCCTGACAATACCAATGGCTTGGTCATTGAAGCCTTAGGCGCGGGGAATTTACCCCCTGCAACGCTTGATGGGGTGCAACGTCTCATCAATCGCGATATTCCAGTCGTTCTGGTCTCTCGTTGTTTCAACGGTGTGGCTGAACCAGTCTACGATTATGAAGGCGGCGGTGTTCAGCTCAAGAAAATGGGGGTTATTTTCTGCCAAGGCCTGAATGGACAAAAGGCACGCATCAAACTGATTGTCGGTCTCTCTAACGGCAAGAGCAAAGAAGAACTCGCCCATTATATGGATAATGCCATTAGCTAATGGCAACAAAAAGGCTGTGCTTCCCACTTTGGGGGCACAGCCTTTTTAGTTTGAAAATATGGTGAAACTTTTGCTACAACGTGGCCCAACGCATTTGGGCTTCAGCATTGACAACACCGTCCGTCACTATCCGATGCTTGGTTAATAGTTCATCGGCGGCATCAATCTCATATTCTGATTGTGGCGTTTGACCATATGCGACTTCACGTTCATAACGAATATCCAGTTCAACCAGTTGATGGGTCTTGAGCCATTCAGCACCCAGACTATCTTGCATCCAGTCAAAATAATGCGCGTTGTTCACGTGCCCATTGGCGTCAATATCGAAATAGCGCACCCGGTACGGCAGGCTTTCATTAATGGTTTGAATCTTGGCAATCCGTGGAAAATGTTTGACCTTAGTCGCTTCAGTTGCACCAACGCTCTCAACAATTTCAGGAATAACATTGATGATTTTTCGGGTGGTAAGATCCATCATCACCCAAGTACTTTCTAAGGTGGCCATTCGGTTACCAGATTCGTCATCAATCCAGTAATTACGATACGTCAGAAACTTGTTATAACTAAGGGCCTCGGTGCCCACTTTGACCCGTTGCTCAACTGTTGGCCATTGGTTCACGCTCAGATGGTATTGGGTAATCACCCAGCCAGCACCGCGCTTTGCCAGGGCTTCCACCCCAGCATCATGCGCGTCAAGCTGGTGCTCTGAGACCAACAGCATGATGTTGACTAAGGTGCTTAAGCTGATGGTCGTATTTTGCGTGCCAAAGAAAAATGGTACCTGATAGTTCTCGTGATAAATCATGATTAATCTCCAATTTCGTGATAAGCGTTATAAACAATTTGTTTTTTCAGTTGATTGGCCTTGGCCACGGCTTTGATACTGTCGTTGGGCGATTGGCCTTGGTCAATGCCTGCTTGAACTTGATCCTTTAATGGCAAGTCGCTTGTTGGCGCGGCTTGTTCATCCCGCCCAGCCACCATGACGACAAATTCACCACGAGCGGATTCTTCAGCGTAGGTCGCGAGTTCACTCAGACTACCACGAATGAATTCTTCATATCGTTTGGTCACTTCGCGGGCTAACACAGCTTGGCGGTCGCCAAAGACACTTTGCATGACGGCAAGCGTTTTGGCTACCCGATGCGGCGATTCATAGAAAATCATTGTCTGCGTCTGGCTGGCTAATTGTTCCAGCTCTCGGGTCTGAGCGCCACTTTTCCGGGGCAAGAATCCATAAAACATAAATGGTTGTGGGGCTAACCCTGAGGCAATCAACGCAGTCGTGGCAGCATTTGCGCCTGGTAAGGGGACCACTGGAATGTTGGCCGCAATTGCCGCATTGACCAACTCATGGCCAGGATCTGAAATCGATGGCATCCCCGCATCACTAACTTGAGCGATATTGACGCCGGCTTTAAGTTGATGAATCAATTCCGGGATTCGCTGTTGAGTATTGTGTTCATGGAAACTGATTTGTTTGGTCTCAATTTCAAAATGGTTCAATAATTTCTGGGTATTGCGCGTGTCTTCAGCAGCAATTAAATCGACTTGCTTGAGGGTGTCCACTGCGCGGAAGGTCATATCTGCGAGGTTACCAATTGGTGTGGGCACCAAGTAAAGCGTGCCACTATCGTGTTGTCCAAAGCTTGCTTGTTGTTGCATTAGCGTTCCCCGTAAATGATATCTTGGCAGAAGAGACACGGTTCATCATTGACCCGGCGTTGACCATAGTAGGTCGGGCACACATGGAACCCCTCTTCATAAAGATTCTCTAGATTGAGTTTTGATTTTGACAGTTCAATGGCACCATTAGAGCGGTCAGGGGCTGCCTTTTGCAATTCTTGGAGATGTTCACGCAGATGCTGATTCTCAATTTCGACTTCAGCGTCATGTTCGATCACACTGGCAATTTCTTGTTGTAAGTGTGCCACTTGCTCGGCGGCTGCCTTCAACTCATGTTGCAGTTGGCTTAAACCGTCATACAGTTGTTTCTTGTCCACGTTTATCCCCCTTGCACTAACCGTAATACCAATTGTTCCATATCAGCTTGAAAGCTGACATTTTGATCTAGTTGTTGCGTTGCTGTCATTAACGCTGACAAGGCCTGGGTCAGTCGGTCACTTGATAGTTGACTCAAATTCTCAACACCCGGCCAACTGGCTAAGTCAGTGGCCAGCCCAAAATGCTGGCGCAAAGCGGCCTCATAAGCGAGTGCGAGCATCGAAAGGATCTGTTGTTGATCAGATAATTCTTTGGCCACAGGCATGATTTGCGTTTGAATCTGGACAAAGGCCTCTAAATCGTTGGCTGCCAGACGTTTGGTTAATTGTTGCACGCGCTCAAACCGACTCTTGAAGCCTTCATCGCCACTCAATGCCTCAGCCGTTGCCAAGCTAGTCGTTAACTGACTAATGACCGCAGCCGTCAACGCCGGCACTGCTTGACTGGTTAAGTCCGTCGCGATGTTTGTCGCGCCTGGTGGGAGAAAATTCAACAATTGCGCACGGCTGATAATTGTGTCGAGCAATCGCTGCTTAGCAGTAGTGGTCAGAATCACAATCATTCCCGCAATCGGTTCTTCATAGAACTTAAGTAAACTGTTGCTGGCGCCAGCGGTCATTTTATCTGCGTCATCAATAATGAACACCCTTTGATCGGTTTCCATCCCTGACTTGCTCATTTCTTGTTTCAGCTCGCGAATTTCATCAACCTTGATTGACTTTGCCTGCGAATCCAGTTCAATCACATCAGGGTGGTTGTGGGCCAAGATGCGTTGGCATTCTTCACACACGCCACAAGGTGAACCATCCGTCACATTTAAACAAAACAACCGCAGAGCAATCCAAACAGCCATGTCATGTTTGCCGGCGCCCTGCGGTCCATTAAAAATATACGACTGACTTAACTGAGACTGGGCAATTAAGCGTTTAAACTGCGCCACAATTTGGGGCTGCAGTGTTTCGATTGCCAGTGTCATCAGAATTGATGGAACTGTTCAATCGGCAGCACGAAGACGGTTGCACCACCCACTTGGACCTCAATCGGATAAGCAATTGAGCTGTCTGAGGTCGCATCCAGGTTAACTGGTGGGGTCATGAATTGATCTCGGGCTTGCGCGGATTCTTTGATAATATTCAAGACTTCATCAACCCGTTCATCCTCAATCCCAATAATAAAGGTTGTATTCCCAGATTTTAAGAAGCCACCAGTGGAGGAAAGCTTGGTCGCGCGAACATTTGCGTCAATAAATTCATTACTCAAAAGGTTGCTATCTTTGTCTTGGACAATGGCTAAAATTAGTTTCATGGTTAGTCCTCCCAAATATCGGCTAGTTTTGTTTTAAAAAGCTGTAAGCAATCCGCCACAACCGCATCAAGTGATTGGGTGGCATCAATGGCAGTAATCCGCTCAGGATTATCTGCGACCAAACGTTGGTAGGCAGCAGACACCCTTTCGTGGAACGCAATCGATTCTTGATCCAAGCGATCATATTGGGTCGCTTTGCGATGAGCCTCGATGCGTGCTAATCCAACGGCCACTGGGACATCTAAGTAGATCGTCAAGGTAGGTTCAATCCCGTCTGTTGCAAATTGATTCATCGCCAGAACGGCTGCTTCCCCAATCTGTCGGCCGCCGCCTTGATAGGCGACAGAACTGTCAACAAAGCGATCACAAATGACCACCTCATCGCGAGTCAGCGCGGGCAAAATGACCTCCACCAGATGTTGGCGCCGAGATGCCGCGTACAGAAGTGCCTCGGTCCGCGCATCCATCGCGGTATAGTCAGGGTTGAGAATAATCTCACGAATGGCTTCAGAAATCACTGCACCACCAGGTTCTCGAGTGAGCGTGACGGGACGCTTGAGGTGGGCTTTAAGTTCTGGGATGAGCTGGTTTAACACACTGGTTTTACCAGCGCCATCGGGTCCTTCAAACGTAATAAACATACCTGCCACAACTGTGCCTACTTTCTATTTCATTATCTCTATCTTACTGGAAAAACGGTCGCATTTAAACTCAAATTGTTTAAACTTGTCATAATCGCCGGCTGATTGGCCGACCCAGACAGGTTAAAAAGGGAGCTAGAACAAATAAGCTTTTGTTCTAACTCCCTTTTTAATTACCTGCTAACCCATTAGTTTGGATGAGCCGCTAGTCATTTAATTGATTCAACCGCTGAGCAGCCATTGTCGCCACTTGTTGGCTAGAAACGCGCCGCACGCGGGCTTGGTGATACAAGAAGTTGAATAACGCTTGCTCCTTAGCCAACTGGCGCTTAAGTTGGGCATCCTGTTCAGGAAAGTCTGAGCGCATCTCTTTCAAACGGGTGATTCGATCGCGCACATGCTCGATTAGTTCAAGTAAGTCATTATCAGCACTAGCTTTAAGTCGCACTTTGGAACGTCCGAACATCACACTCACTCCTAAATTTCAGTCCGACCTTCAACTGCCTTGAGCAAGGTCATCTCGTCAGCATACTCAATATCACTACCCACCGCCAAACCGTAAGCCAGGCGTGTCACTTTGATACCTGCGGGCTTAATCAAACGAGCCAGGTACATCGCAGTACCTTCACCCTCAGGCGTTGCGTTGGTCGCGATAATGACTTCTTTAATAGCATCATTTGTTTGCAGCCGCTTAATCAAACTTTCGATGTTCAAATCCTCTGGGCCTTTACCCTCACTTGGCGAAAGAACCCCATGCAACACATGATACAGACCGTGATATTCATTCATCCGATCAATGCTCATCACGTCTTTCACCTGTTCAACGACCAACACTGTACTTTGATCCCGGGTAGGGTCGCGGTCGATTTCACAGGGGTCAACATCGGTGATATTGCCACAAATACTGCAGTAATGAAGATCTTTCTTGGCCGCAATCAATGCATCAGCAAAGCCATCGACAGATTCTTGATCCATATCAATGGTAAAAAAGGCTAACCGTGTTGCTGTTTTATTGCCCACACCTGGAAGGCGCATATAACTATCAATCAGTTTTGCAATCGGTTCTGGGTATTGCATCTTGCCCCTCGATTCTACATTAAGCCCTTCGCGTACTTACCCATCTTACTTTGAGTGGCCGCGTCAACTTTAGTCATGGCTTCGTTAACAGCTTCGATAATCAAATCTTGCAACATATCAGGATCGTCTGGATCCATTGCTTCAGGCTTAATTTGAATATCTTTCAACTTCTTGTCGCCGGTGAAAGTCACTGTCACCAAATCATTAGCCACACTGGCGCTGAAGTCAGTCGCGTTCAATTCTGCTTGGCTGGCTTCCATCTCCTGTTGCATCTTCTTCATTTGTTTCATCATACCTTGCATATTGCCCATTCCACGCATATTAATCATCCTCACTAATCATTTTTGATGGTGACATTGGGGTCATCTGACCCAAACATGTCAGTAATTGTTTTGACAACTGGGGCTTCAGCCGGTTTCTCGCTGGCTGTCTGGGGCGCCCCATTTTCTTCCAGGTACTGTTTTCTGACCACAGGCCATTCATCCGTCTGCACCAACACAATCTCAGGTTGCTTACCAGTCAACTGTTGCAGGCCTTTTTTGAGCTCGACCATTAAGTCGTCATCGTTCATTGCCCGCTCTACCAAAATATCATAGTCAAAGCTGACAATCACACCGTCAGCACTCGCTGCCACTGGCTCACTGATATTCATCATGGCCCGTTTAGTCACACTCAAGATGTTGAGTAAGTCTGGCCAAATTCCTTTCAGGTCATTCAAGTCGTGTTTCGTGGCCGCACCCAGAATTGGATATATCTTGGCTTTGTTGAGATGACGTTTCCTTTGAGGCTTAGCGGCGGGCCGTGCTTTAGGAGCAGGTGCAGTAGGTTGCTGAAGTTGCTGTAACTGTTGTTGCAACTGCTGTACTTGCTTAGTCAGTTGGTCCACAGTCTCCGAGGGCTCGCTTGCGGCCACCGGTGCTGGGGCTGGTTGCCCCATTTGGACCGTGGCGACCTCAAGGTAAATCTCGGGGTGACTGGTCAATTTCAGCTGTTGTTGCGTTTGATTCAAAATACCAATCATTCGATAGATTTGCTCAGGGTCCAGATCCGTGCTCAAGGTTTTGAAATGATCGTCCATTAAGCCCAGTTCCAATTCATCAAGCAAATCTGGTGCTTGTTGATAGACCAGCAAATCTCGTAAGTAGTCAATTAAGTCTTCAATCAGGCGGTTAGCATCCTTACCTTGATCCAATAAGGACGTCACGGTCTCTAACGCAGGCGCTATATCGCGACTCGATACGTTCGTCAAATAGCTCCCTAACTGGCTCGTCGTTACACCACCAGTCACGTCTAACGCCGCCGCTGCGGTCACATGGTTGTCACTAAATGACAAGACCTGATCCAGAATCGATAAAGCGTCGCGCATCCCGCCTTCAGCGGCCTTGGCGATGATTGGTAAGGCCTGAGGCTCAAACGTTGCCCCATTGGCATCCAGAACTTGTTGGAGCCGGGTTACAATATCCTGAGCGGTAATCCGGCGAAAATCAAAGCGCTGAGTCCGGGAAATAATGGTCGCTGGGATTTTATGTGGTTCCGTCGTTGCCAGAATGAAGACGACATGAGCTGGTGGTTCTTCTAATGTCTTGAGTAAGGCGTTAAACGCTCCCGTGGATAACATATGCACTTCATCAATGATGTAAACTTTGACACGCGCCACCGTTGGGGCATATTTAGCCTTATCGCGGATATCCCGAATTTCGTCGACCCCATTATTTGAAGCCGCATCAATTTCAATGACGTCAGTTAAGCTGCCATTGTTGATCGCTTGGCAAATTTCACAGGTATTATCAGGTTCACCGTCGACAAGATGCTCACAGTTTAAAGCCTTAGCGAGAATCTTGGCGACACTGGTCTTCCCTGTGCCACGCGGGCCTGTAAACAGATAAGCGTGACTAGTTTGACCGGTGATGAGCGCATTTTTTAATGTTTGAGTAATCGCGGTTTGACCAATCACATCGGCAAAAGTTTGTGGTCGCCAAACCCGATATAACGCTTGATAGCTCACTGTCAGCATCCTTTCTTCAATAAAATAAGTTTATCATAGTTCTGCTGAAATTCGAGGGCGATTGCGGCAAGAAAAAAGCCACCTCAATGAGGTGACCCGTTAATTAGCTATAAAACTTAAGGCACATGGAGAACCAACCTTAGTGCTGCTTCCTTCCAGACCTGACACGATTCAGAAAGCCGCCATTGCCTCAAGGCCTTTCGGCAATTCATAGTATACCTTTTTTTGATTCATTTGCCTAGGCCTGTTTGCGTTTTTTGTTTGCCTTTCGCCGAGCCCGAATAGCCTTGAAGAAACTTTGCAATAAGGCTGCTGATTCGGCTTCGCTGACGCCCGCGACCACATCCACTTGGTGGTTAAACCGAGTGTCAGTCAGCAAGTTTCCTAAGCTCCCTGCGACACCAGCCTTTGGGTCTGGCGCACCATAATAACAAGTCCGAAGGCGACTATTAATCATTGCGCCTGCACACATTGGACATGGCTCAAGCGTAACAAAGAGATCCGCATCTTCCAATCGCCACGAGCCAAGCGTCGCACAGGCTTCTTCAATCGCCAGCACTTCGGCATGGAGCAAACTATTTTGACTGTGTTCGCGCAGGTTGTGCCCGCGACCGACTACTTGGCCGTCTTTGACAATCACCGCGCCAATTGGCACTTCGCCAATTGCCATGGCATCGCGAGCCTCATCTAGGGCCAGGCGCATGTAAAATGCTATGTCTGTGTCAGATAATGCCACGTGGGCCACCGCCTTTCGCATTCATGTTACAATAAACACGATTGATTGCAAGGAGGATTGGCCTTGGACTTAACAAACTTTAAACAATTATTTCCTCATGTGATACTTGAACAGCCATTTCCACCAGACAGCTTGGTGCTCACGATTGATCATCAACTCGTGGCGCTCCCAGCTGCCGATCTCACTGCGCGTGAGCAAGCCTTGCTCGCACCACTGCAGACGCGCCAACATGATCCCTGGGCACAGTTTCTCGCTGAAGGTGGGCAGCAGCCGGCAGTTGACGGCAGCGTTCGCCTGCTGATTTTTGCTGTGGACTTCTCTCAGGCGCAAGGCAACCGCCACGCTTGGCTTGAAGCCCTCATTAGCCTGTTGCCCCAGGTAGAAACCGGCTTTTTCCTCAATAAGCAACAAGGGGTTGTCATCGAGCCTAAAACCGCTGCCTCATTATCAATGACAGACTTCGACGGCGTGGTCAGCACCTTGGATACTGATTTTGAAACTGAGACTCATCTTTTTGTCGGCAGTTTCTGGCCTGTCAACCAAGCGCTGCCGGCAATCTTTCAAGAAGAGCTGGCGCTGGCGACCAGCACCAGCCAAACAGTCACCAATTTGCCCCAAACCGCACTGCGGTACTACACTACCCCCAAGCGCGAACAGAGTCCAATCCTCAGCAGCCTCCAAACGCAGATTCAGCATGACTATCCTGATATGGTACCAGTGATTGGCGCGCTCTATCACCATCAAGGCAATATCTCGTCTGCTGCTAAAGCGCTGTATCTCCACCGCAATACACTCCAATATCGACTTGATAAATTCCAAGAGCAAACTGGCTTCGCCCTTAAAAATATGGATGACCTTGTCTTGTGCTATTTGTTAGTTGCCAACTAAACAAGCCCTCCTGACAAACACTTGTCGGGAGGGCTTGTTGCTTATTGGGCTTGTTCAGCCTTCAAAATATAGTAACCGCGATCCTTCTTCAAAATTTCAGCATCGGCATAAGTTGCTTGCATTAATTTAAGCGCTGAAGGTGCGCCCTGTTTCTTTTGAATCACGACGTATAGCTGCCCACCAGGAGTCAAGAAATCCGCTGCCCCGGCAATAATGGCAGACACAACATCCTTCCCGGCACGGATTGGCGGATTGGTCACCACAACGCCATATTGGCCCGTGATGGCCTCGTAGGCCGCTGATTCGAGAATCTCAACGTTAGAAATCTGATTAGCCTCCGCATTCCGCTTAGCCAGGGCCAGGGCCCGTTCATTGACATCACTCATTACCACGGTGCGATCGGGATAATGACTTGCCAAAGCCAAGCCAATGGGGCCGTACCCAGTCCCAACATCCAGAATATTACCGGCTGGCAGACTTTCGCCAATCACAGCATCAATCAGGACGCGACTCCCATAATCGATGGTTCGTTTAGAGAAAACGCCGTTATCCGTCGTAAAATGCAGCGTGCGACCAGCGAGATCAAAATCAAATTGTGATTCATCGTGAGCTAAATCTGGATCATTTGTATAGTAGTGTTGCATGCTGTTTACTCCTTGTCTTCGAATAAATTGAAGCCACCAATACTCCAGCGCGCTAATCGTTTCTGCCAGAAGCCCATAGGTTTAGCATCGACCTTTTGGTTTACCACCAGCAAGATTTGAATCATTGTGAAGAGCAAGGAACTGCGCTTGCGGTAAGCCACATATTTAGGAACCCAACGCGTGACATACTTATTCTTGTATGACCGCAATCCCTGGAATCCATAGAAACGATAGCCATATTCATAAATCAGGTGGAATAAGCGTTCTTCAGCGAAGGCATAATTTGAAGTCCCCACATTTGCTAAAGGTGCCATGCCCATATTGAAGTATTGGTAGTTCTCGGCTTGCGACTGTAAGAACAAGTTCACAAACACTTCATCCATAATACCAGAAGGCGCATCAGCACTCGAGCGCATTAAGTCGATACTGGTAATTGTTTGATCTCCAGTAGGCATATCGTTGGCAAAAGCAACAATCTTCTGCGAACTATCGCGAATTACGGCAATCGGAGCTTGCTGCAAATAGAAGTCATCGAAGAATCCGAGACTAAACCCTTTTTCAGGCCGACCTTTGAGCCAGGAATCAGACACAGCTTTCAACTCACTTAACAGGTCATCGTCAAAGGGGGGCTGCAACCATTCGAACGTATATCCCTCGCGCTCAAACTTATGAATCAACGCCCGTTCGCCTTTGCGCTTGGTGCCGGCTAAGGTAAAGTCGGCGAGGCCAACATGCCCTTCTTCACCAAATTTCAAGAAATCGAACCCATACTCATGGAGCGTCATAGTTAATTGCTCAGAAATTTCATAGAAGACTAACTTCATGTCTTGCTCATCAGCCAATTGCATGAAGTCCACTATGGCCGGTTCAATCTGTTCAGGATTGCCGACTGGCTCACCCATAATAATGATCTTGTCACTCTTGCGACGATACAAGAAGAAGACCTGATCGTGGTCGTCTACCTGGTAATAATGAATTTGCTTATCGCGCGTGAAGGCTAAATGGCTGACCTCATTCCCGCCGAATTCATCGATTACTGCTCGGATCCGTTTGGCATCGAATCCATCATTCAAGTTGCGTCCTGGTAACCCGAGATACCAATAAATAAGATACAGCGTGGCAGCTGCCACAAGCACCGCGACTAAAGTGGTCAACCAAATGCGCTCTGATGGGAAAAGAAACACTTCCGGAACTCGCCGATGATGAATGGCCGGAGCGTTATAAAATCCTGAAATCGCGTAAAACAAGAAGGTTAGTCCGAAAATCACCCAATCGACGATTCGGCCGCCCCAAGCAAAACTCATCTGAGTACGGGTGAGCTCCTTGCGTGTTAAGACTGTGGCGATGACGACGATCCCCAAGAAGATAATAAAGCGTACACTACTGTCTTCACGAATGGAGGCCACAATGGCAATCACCATTAGAATGACAGTCGGCCAGTATGCGCGTTTGACCTTGTTGGCAATTCCCCGCCCAAAGCCGAGAATTAAGAAGGCCAACAGAATATTCGTCACCCGATCGAGGAAGAAGAAGGTGTACGGATACAGCCGCACATATACCTCATTGCGGAAGGCCAGATCTGGCGCAATCCCTCGCAAGAGCATCATGATCCCTGAGAAGTACAAGAAAACCACCAGAAAGGCGTGAGCCACCCGGCGAATCATTTGTAACGGTAAGCCTTCCAAGAAATCGTTGACTCGTTTGCCGGCGTCTTGCGCGAAGAGCACCGCCCCAATCAAGAAAGGAATGATGTAATAAAACAGGCGGTAGAAAAGTAACCAGACCACGGCCAAGTTACTATTAATCCCAACTTGTCCTAAAGCCAAAATCATAAAGACATCGAATGAGCCCAAACCACCGGGCACCATTGAAATGACCCCAAGCACATTAGCTACCATGAAGGCAGGCAACAAGTTCAATAGATTCTCGTGAACACCCAGGAATGCCCCGATAACCAGGAAGAACAAACCAGCAAAGCCCCATTCAAAGAACGAGCCAACTGTCAGGCGAATCTCACGGGTTAACGGCATGTCTGAGAAAAACTCGGTATCGCGAATATGACTGATAATCATGAGCAATGGGAAATAGGCTGCACCACCAACCAGCCAGAACCAATACTGACTATAAGCCAAGCCAAGTCCAAAGCCATACATCAAAATCAAAGCGATCAATGACCACAATGACAGCCCTGCCAATAAGAACAAAGCAATTTTGGAAATGGCCAACAGAATTTGTTTCTGCGAGGCCTCTTTGTGATAGAAGTTTGCGCGCAAACTGGCACCGAGAAAGCCACCAAAACCGGCGATGTTGGTGAAGGTATTGACAATCCAACCTGATTTCACCACGTAGCCCTTCTTATATTTCCCGGGCAATAATTCCGTGATCACGAAATCATAATTGAGCATCGGTGTGACTGCCAGGAGTCCTAGCCCTGTCAACGCCAATAAAGCCAGCGGGCTTTGTGAGGCCAAACTAGCTTTGACAGCCTCTCCGTTCAGGTCTTTCGTGATACGCCCCACTTCGATGATGACAAAGATGAGCACTGACAAGACAAAGAGTATTTTCAAGACAGTCAAATGTTGTTTAATAAAATTGGTTAGACGTTGCCATAGTTTCATGAGAAATCCTCCGTTCTTGTCTATTATATCGGGTTCAGCACCAAAACGCAGGCATTTTGCGGCGGGTGACAAAAGTGTTAGCTCCAGTAAAAGCATAGAATCCTGGCGCGTATACTTATAGCTTTTTTTGAACTATAATCAAGCTATTAATGTAAGCGGTTGCTTACTTTGGAGGTCGAGTTATGGAAAAGGATGATTTCACTCAAAAGATTAGGTCACTGTCTAAACGCGTGGAAACACTCCGCGATAGTTTGAAAACAGAAGAAGCCACAAAGAACTCGCTAATCATGCCATTTTTTCAAGCGCTTGGATACGATATATTCAATCCGCTAGAATTCATTCCCGAATATACCGCAGATATGGGCATCAAAAAAGGTGAGCGCGTCGATTACGCAATCGTCATCAGTGGGAAACTTCAACTTTTAGTTGAAACAAAAGCAATTAATGAGGATCTAAATAATCACGATTCTCAACTATTTCGCTATTTCGGCACGACAGATGCAAAGTTTGGCATCCTCACCAATGGTAATGAATACCGTTTTTACACTGACTTGGACAATCAAAACAAAATGGATGCAGAGCCATTTCTGACGATTCGGTTGAATGCAATTCGCGATAGCCAAATCACCGAGTTATTTCGGTTCGCTAAAGATAATTTTGATGAGGAAAGCATTTCTTCCTCAGCGTCTCAATTAAAATTCACCAACCAATTCAAAGACTATCTCAATCAAGAAATGCAGAATGTTGATGAAGGTTTCGTTCGGTTCGTCCTGCAAACTGTCTTTAACCAACGGGCAACACAATCAAATATCGAACTATTTACTCCCATCATCAAAAATGGTTTTCTGCAGGTTATTCAAGAACAAGTCAGCGACAAATTAAGTTCCGCCCTAAATACGTCGGTGACTACATCGTCGGTGCCCGAATCCACCAATGAAGAGGATCCTGGCAACGAAGCGCAAACAGCGATTATCACCACCCCGGCAGAGATTGAGGCTTATACAGTGGTCAAATTAGTCCTGAAAGATCTCATTGATGAATCCAGGGTCTTCTATCGCGACAATAAATCATATTTTAACGTACTCATTGACGACAACATTCGCCGGTGGGTCGTCCGGGTCTATTTCAGCAGAGCCAAAAATTGGATTCAACTCAACAATGCCGATAAAGAAGTTCTTGATTTCACTCACACGATTGATATTTATAATTATGCGGACAAAATTATTGCTGCATTTCAAGGCTTAAATATCGAGTAAAGCCAACTTGTTTCCGTCAGTACTAAAAAACGACAATCGCCGCCGGATGGCAGTGATTGTCGTTTTTGATTAGAGCTGAAATTACTTAAGAGTAACTGTTGCGCCAACTGCTTCAAGGTCTTCCTTGATCTTGTTAGCTTCGTCTTCAGTAGCGCCTTCCTTAACAACAGAAGGAGCGCCATCAACAAGACCCTTAGCATCCTTTAAGCCTAAGCCGGTGATTTCACGAACAGCCTTGATAACCTTAACCTTTTCTTGGCCTACTTCGCTCAATTCAACGTCAAATGAATCCTTAGCAGCAGCACCGGCTTCGCCAGCACCTGCAGCTGCAGCAACAGGAGCTGCTGCGGATACACCAAATTCTTCTTCGATAGCCTTAACTAAGTCGTTCAATTCAAGGATTGAAGCATCTTTGAGTTGTTCAACGATTGCATTTGTATCTAATGCCATGTTTGTTTCCTCCAATATTTTTAAGTGGGTAGTAATAGATTATGCGGCTGGTTCTTCGTCCTTGCTGTCGGCAACAGCTTTGACAGCGTATGCGACATTGCGAACAGGAGCTTGAAGGACAGAGAGCAGCATTGAAAGTAAACCATCGCGATCTGGCAATGTAGCCAAAGCGTTGATTTGGTCAAGACTTGCAACTTCGCCTTCGATAATACCACCCTTGATTTCAAGAGCGTCGAATTGCTTAGCGTACTTAGCCATGATCCGAGCAGGTGCTACGACATCTTCGTCAGAGAAAGCAACGGCGGTAGGGCCGGTGAATACTTCATCCAAAGCTTCGTAACCATTTGCGTCAGCGGCACGACGTAAGTAGGTATTCTTGATAACTTCCATCTTTACACCGTTATCGCGAAGTTCCTTACGTAAGTCAGTCACTTCGGCAACAGTTAAACCACGGTAGTTAACAACAACAACACTAGCAGCAGCCTTGAAACGGTCAGAAACTTCTGACACGATCTTAGCCTTTTCTGCAATAATTGTTTCACTCATTTGTTTCACCTCCTGTAAATTGGTTGAAGTTTTTTGCATAAAAAAACTCCCGTCTACCAGACAGGGAGGTATCTACACGTTCTGATACCACCTCGGCAGGATATTAAGGCTTGCGCCACCTGAGTCTTAGGCAGAGTGAATTAACACAAGAGTTAGAATACCATTTGCATGCAGGCGCGTCAAACTATTTTTCAACTCGACAATTTCATTCCCTATGATAGAATCAATGCAAAAGGAGGAGTTAAAATGAAAATCAATGGATTAGTGCGTCACACATTGCTTGCCGTTGGCCTTGGATTTGGGTTGTTTCTCGGCACTGCGCAACATCAAACAACCGTTAGCGCCGCCAGCGGCGTTGTCCAAGTGAAGTATGTCCCTGGGTACGGGATCGCGTTGTGGAATTCACCAGAATCTGGTCACGCTGCTTACACGCAGAAGTTGTTGGATGGTTCCAAGTGGCGCTATTCTGACGTCAAACAGGTCAATGGCCAAACGTGGTATCAACTGGGGACGAATCAGTGGGCTGATGGCAAATATCTGACTACAGCTTTAACCAGTCAACCGGCCGAGACCGCTAAAACTGGGGTCATCACCATCAATTATGTTCCAGGCTATGGCGTCGCTTTGCGGACAAGCCCGAATGGCAACTTTGTCAAACCCACTCGGACACTGAAGCATGGCACTTCTTGGAAGTATTTTGCGGTCAGCCAAGCTGCTGGCAAAACCTGGTATAAGGTCGGGACAAATCAGTGGGTCGATGGCACATACACCGGCAAGCCCGCTGCTAAGCCAAGTACGCCTTCAAACAATCAAAACCAATATGGCGTGACCAACACTGCCGGGTCCAGCTCAATTCTTGGAGACAGCCAAACCAAGATCTACCACTTACCAACACAAAAGAACTATCAGATTCGCAACGACCACTTAGTACGCTTCAGTTCTGAAGCGGCGGCACGGGCCGCGGGTTACCGGCGCTCGCTTCGCTAATCACCATCGTTTCAAGCCTTGTCTCCGTTAGGAGCAAGGCTTTTTTTATTGACACTGATTGCATCGTTCAGCGACACTAATGGCAATTCCAATCCGGATATTTGTGATTTTTGCTGAAAATCTTCATAAAAAGTTGATATTCCTCAATTAAACTAAAAGCATCACAAAGGAGGCCTGAACCGTGCGACGAATTCAATGGATAGATATTGCCAAGGCCTTTGGAATCATAGCGGTGGTCATTGGCCACTTTGCACCCAAAGGCACAACCTTATACGAGAGTCTTTACTGGTGGACGATGCCACTGTTTTTCATGATTGGTGGCTTCTTTGTCAAACCCCTTTATTTGGACGAACTGCCAGAATTTTGGCGGAAAAAGGCGCTGCCCTTACTGAAACAATATTTTGGGTTCGGCACCTTATTAATTCTGATTAGCTTTGTTGTTGAGCAACACGACATTCAGTTTACCCTGACCTATTTCTTACGCTTACTGTATGGTGGGACATTATTGAACGGATATCTCTCTGTCTTTTGGTTCACCACCGTTTATCTAGCCAGTCTGTTCATCTTCAGTTTAGCGCGTGCTTATCTACCCCTACTTGGCCAAGCGAGTCTGATGTTGACGAGCTTTTGGATCGGCACCCATTACACCAACGCCGAAGCCGTGCTGGGTCAATCCATCCCAGGCAACTTAGATTTAGTCTTGTTAGCTGCACCATACATGTTCATCGGCTGGTGCATTTACCGACTCCAAAAATACTGGCTTAATTCCCCCGTCATCATTGGACTGACCTTTGCCGTTTTAGGATTCATGATTGTGATGCAGCAAGTGACCGATTTGAATTTTTATCTCTTCATGAAATCCCACCACGTCACACATCCCCTTTTAAGTTTGATGATTCCGCCAATGATTGTCGTGGGCATACTCAGTCTATCCCACGGTTTAGAGGGCACGACGTTTGCCTACTGGCTTGCAAAGCTTGGACAACATAGTCTCCCAATCATGTATTTACATAAGGCGGTCGGCTATACCTTGGATAATTTCATGCCAGAAAATCTTGTTATTTGGGTCAGCGCTGGGATTCTAGTCCCACTCTTATTAGTCGGGCTAGTCACACTGAGTCGCCGCCAACTATTGAGGCTGACGTATGATAGTTAAGCATTGGCAATGGCTGGCCATCGTTGTCTTTATCGGATTGCTTTGTGGCATTCCGGCTTCCCAAAATCTTCACGCTTCACGGACACCGCCAACTATTTTTGTCCATGGGCTTCATGGTAACGCGACTTCAATGGCCGATTTAATACGCACAGCAACTGAAGCCGGCCGCGCAACAAAAACGCTCACAGTCACCGTCAGACCTAACGGCGGCATTGTGCTCAGCGACGAAACCACAAGTGATCTGCCAGCCATGATTCAGGTGATTTTTGAGAATAATCATGCTGGCGAACGTCAAGACACCATCTGGCTGCGCAACATCTATCGCAAACTCTATCAAACTTATGGCTACAGCCAAATAAATGCTGTCGGTCACTCCATGGGCGCCTATGCTGTCATTGGCGCGGCTATGCTGACCCAGCCCATCCAAATCAATAAGATCCTTGCCATCGCCGGTCCATATAATGGCATCTTGCATTGGAACGATGCCGTCCACGAAACCACGCTTGATGCCAATGGCAAGCCATCACTTATCCGGCCGGAGTATCAGTGGCTGCTAAGTCACGCTCACCGTTTCAAAGCCAGTCGCGTTCTGAACGTTTACGGTGATGTGGCCGATGGCTCAAGCTCTGATACAGTGGTAACCACCAATTCTGCTTTGGCACTGGGCTATGTATTACGGCACAGTCCAACCCACTATCAAACACAATTAGTCAGCGGACCACATGCGCAACATAGTTTGCTGCATAGCCATAATCGCGCAGTTGACCAAGTCATGTTGAGTTACCTTTTCGACTAAAGCACACAAAAAAGCCCATCTCATTACGAGATGGGCTTTTTGAATCGTAATCGATTTAGAATGAAGCAGCGTCAACCTTGACACCAGGGCCAAAGGTTGAAGTTACTGTCAAACTCTTGATGTATTGACCCTTAGCTGAAGCAGGCTTTGCTTTAACCATTGTGTCTTGCATTGTCTTGAAGTTTTCGAGTAACTTGTCAGTATCAAATGATACCTTACCGATAGGTGCATGCACGATACCAGCCTTGTCAACACGGTAGGCCACTTGACCTGCCTTGATGTCGTTAACGGCCTTAGCAACGTCCATGGTTACGGTACCGGTCTTAGGGTTTGGCATCAAGCCCTTAGGACCAAGGACCCGACCTAAACGACCAACTTGGGCCATCATAGGTGGTGTTGCAACCGCAACATCAAAGTCCATCCAACCGTCTTGGATCCGTTGAACTAAGTCTTCAGCACCAACAACATCTGCGCCAGCTTCTTCAGCTTGCTTAGCTTGATCGCCTTGTGCGAAAACAATCACACGAGCGGTCTTACCTGTACCGTTTGGTAAAACAACGGCACCACGAATTTGTTGGTCAGCCTTCTTAGGATCCAAAGCTAAACGATAAGCAACTTCAACGGTTGCATCGAACTTTGCAAAGTTAATTGACTTAACTAATGCAACTGCTTCTTCTGGGGCGTAAAGCTTGTCAGCATCGACTTGCTTTGCGGCTTCAATATACTTCTTACCTTTTTTTGCCATTCTGGGTTTTCCTCCTTGCAAATGTGGTCAACGGGTTTGTCCCTTCCACTTGATTCATTCAGCTTTCACTGATAATCCGGATGCTGTTTTAGCCTTCGACGACGAAGCCCATTGAACGAGCTGTCCCTTCAACCATGCGCATAGCAGCTTCAACGTCTGCTGCGTTTAGGTCTTGCATCTTTGTTTCGGCGATTTGGCGAACTTGATCCTTGGTTACCGTAGCAACCTTCTTGGTATTAGGTTCACCTGAACCAGATTCTACACCAGCGGCTTTCTTAAGCAAGATAGCAGCCGGAGGAGTCTTGGTGATGAAGTCGAATGAACGATCTTCATACACGGTAATCACAACAGGAATGATCATACCAGCTTGATCAGCGGTACGCGCATTGAAATCCTTTGTGAAGCCCATGATGTTAATCCCGGCTTGCCCTAATGCAGGACCAACTGGTGGTGCTGGAGTTGCTTTCCCTGCAGGGATTTGGAGTTTAACGATATTTGCTACTTTTTTAGCCACGAGACATAACCTCCTTAAGTCCGTGATGTGGTTAAGATGGCCAGCGTTATTTTGACCTCCCACGTGTATGTCCAAACATACTTGTATAGATTATCATGAAACCTTACTAGAAACAAGCGCGACTTAGAAGACGTCCCCCACATACGGTTGGTCAGGAATCGCATTAAAATCAAGCTTTGCCAGATCGTTGACAGTGGTGGTAAAAAACTTAGTGGCACCAGCCAACATCAGGTTAATCTGAGGGCCATTGACTGCTACTGCAACGACCGGCATCTGTTTGCCAAACGCATAGCCGATTTCCATGGCGGTACCAGGATCGGTTTGGCTGTGATCGTAATCAAGAATGGCCACCACAACGTCTGCTTGATCAATAAAGCCAATATCTTCTTTAAAAACTAATGTCTGCCACTCAGGACTATTCTCGACGAGCCCGGCTTGATTGGTTTCGTCTTTAGGTGAGAAAATCCGCTCAATCGTGGCATTTTGCTGTAAGGCTTGATGCACCTGAGCTAACAAATCAAGTTGGACTTGACTGAAGAATGGGCCAGCAAGATAAACTTTCATCTCATTACCTCCGAGGCCAGAGAAACTGGCTGATATCGCGGTCCACAAGCGGGTTCTCATGTAATAAGCTATGCGTCGCTCGGGGACCACGGATGATGACTTCAATATAACGATCGATTTTACCTTTAACCAAAAACCGGATCGCAAAACTACTATTAACAGAAACAACCCCATCATTGCGCCCGCCAATGAGAATGTCACCGGCAATATTTAACCACCGCAGTTCAGGTGGCAAGTTCTGGATGGTCGCTTGGAACTGAGCAAAAATGGGTTCGATATGTTCAGGCCCGTGGGCAGTGATTCGCCAATTGCTAATGGGTCCGTTCTCGGCAACCTCCAAGTCGTTCAATGGCGCCGCAATTGTTACCATTTTGCCAACAGGCACGCGAGGCTGACTCAGCATATATAAGACAGCCGTGACCCCACCCATCGAGTGGGCCACCAAGTTAACCTGATCAAAATCGGCCTGTTGCTGCAAGGCAGTGATTACCGCTTCAAGTCCTGATTGCTGCAGGTTGGGGCGACTGCTTTTGCGTTGATATAACACCTGAACGGCCGCCCTTGTTTGTGGTTGCAATTGTCCCAATAGCTTCACATGCCCATCGCGTTTGACGATGGCCACAACCTGCTTATCCAATTGGCCACGCTTATGCATGCGCCACAACATATGCCCAAACGAATACCGATTCCCATAATAGCCAGGAATAAAAAGCGTCGGCACCAGCACAGAGGCTTTAGTCGACACTGTCATTTGCGGTTTGGCAATCAGCTTAAAATCCCATAAAAGCCCCAGCAGGCCAAGGACAATGAGGCAGCTCAACCACCAGAACATAATTAGATTTTATCGACTTGATCGTAGTCGAGTTCAGCAGAAGTCTCCCGGTCAAACATCATGATGTTGACCTTGAGTTTCATCTTATCTTTGTCGTCAGCTGTAATTTGACCGGACATGCCAGCAAATGGGCCATCAACAATCGTAACAGTTTCGCCGATTTCAAATTCGATATTCGTATGGCGCTTGCTCATCCCTAAATCACGCAAGATGCTAGCAGCTTCTTCAGGCAACAATGGGGCTGGCTTACTGCCGGCACCATGGGAACCAACGAAACCAGTTACGCCAGGTGTATTCCGAACCACGAACCATGATTCATCGGTCATCACCATTTCAACGAGCACATAACCAGGGAAAGTCTTCTTGGTTTCAACTTTGTCCTTACCGTTTTTGATTTCATGTTCTTCTTCTTCAGGAACAACAACACGGAAAATGAAATCGTCCATGCCCATTGAGTTCGCCCGAGATTCCAAGTTGGTCCGGACCTTATTTTCGTAACCAGAGTAGGTATGTAAGACATACCATTGCTTTTCAGATGATTCAACCATGATTAATCTCCTTAAATTTTAGTCAAAATAAAAAAACCGGCAGTCTCTGCGCGGTTTTCGCTAACACCAGTATACCATAAAAAGCGGCGCTGACAACAGATGGTTGCCAGCGCCGCTTGCCTTCTATGAAAATCTAGAAGATAAATTTGTTCAGAATCAGCAAGAGTGCCCAATCGACAACGGCAAAGTAAACCGCAAATAGGATGGACGTCATGATGACGGTGAATGTATCGCGCCGGGCTTCTTTAGCAGTAGGCCAGGTCACTAATTTCATTTCAGCAAAAACACTTTTGATGAACTTCATGTGCAAATCCTCCGACGATTACTTCGTTTCGCGGTGTTCAGTCACCTTACCGCAATACTTACAGAACTTATTTAAGGTTAAACGTTCCGTCCGACGAGGGTTCTCAGGAATAAAGTAATTCCGTTGCCCACAGACAGAACAGGCTAAAGCCACTTTTTTTACGGACATGTCAATCCTCCAGTTATCTGCTAATTTACCAGATAACCTGACAAACTGCAACTATTGCCACAAGCCGCTGATGGTCAAAACGACGACTTGAACAGCTGCCACACTGAGTAAATTAGCGATGGCTGTCCCAAAGGTTTCGGCTTTGCTCTGCTTTGCCAGAAAAATTTTGACGTTGCGTCGAACAAACGGGACCAACGCAAAAACCACCAGCATCAGCCAAGGTTCAAAACCAAAAACAATTGCCAAGGCAATACAAGCAAAGGCTGCAATTGCTGACCAAGGATACAGTTTCAACGCTAAGGGCTTGCCCAGGTAATACGGGAGCGTGAACCGCTGATTGATGACATCTTGATCAAGATCACAAATGTTGTCGGCAAACATTACCGTTCCATCCAAAATCACAATCGGCAAAGCCACAAAGAATAATTCCAAAATCACAGCTAAATTACCGGTCAAAGCGAATTGTTGGCCTTGGAGCACCAAATCAATTGGTTGCGGGACAATGTTCACAAACACGGCGATGAATATTGTCCCAAACCCCTCGCACAGTCCGGCTAGGATTTCGCCCAGCGGCATCCGAGATAAGGGTACTGGGCCGGCTGTATAGAAGATGGCGACGAAGATGGCTGCGCCACCAATAAAGAGCAAACTCAAATTTGTCCGAAAAACCAAGATGAGCCCCATCACACAGGCCAAGGTCAGGAATCCCCCCATCAGTGCGAGCGTCCGCCGAGGCGAAAGCTGCTCACGACCGATGATGTTTTGCGTCTGTCGGTAGTGTTCATCCTTGGCTTTATAGAAATCTTGGACATTGTTAAAGCCAGTCACAAACAGGGCAATGCTCATCTGGCCCACGAAATACAGGCCGGTATTAATCCAGTCAATCTGACCAAAAGCATATTGCGCATAAGCAACCCCAAACAGAAATGGCAAGAGGCTGGCCGTTTTGGCGGGAAGCCGAATCAGCTCTAGGAACAACGGCCAGGTCAATGGTTTATAGGTCGCGGTCATCCCTTCACCCCCCACGCGAGCAACAGCCCGAGAATTAAGCTGCCATTTTCCAAGACAAGATTGGCGACGCTTGTGCCAAAGGTTTCATGTTTCACCTGCTTGGCAGCAAAGCGGCGCGTGTTGGCCATAACCCACGGTAAGCTGACAACAATCAGCAGCGCCGGCCAAGGTAAAAGTTGCATAATGACTGCCGCCAAAATGCCGATGTAGCCAACATAAGCCAGGCCAATATACAACCAAAGGCTGTATTTTTTGCCCAGATACATCGGTAAAGTAGTCCGATGATTCCGAAGATCTTCGTCACAATCCGAAATATTGTTGGCCAGCATCACATTAGCGATAGTGGCCATCGCTGGGATACAAGTCAACCCCAGTGCAATCAAGGCGACGAAATTGCCCGTTAGCCCGAATTGCGGCCATGCCAATTGCAACGCCAACAGCGTATTCTCGGGCACGTTGATATAAACGGCAATAAAAGGAATTCCCAAGCCCATCACCCCACCAGAGAGCACTTCTCCCAGGGGCAAGCGTGATAGCGGTAAAGGGCCAAAAGTATAGAAGATCCCAATGGCGAAGCAGACCATCCCAATAAGGAGTAACAGCCAATTTGTGCGCCAAACTAACACCAGTCCTAACACCGTGGCGATAGCAACCATGGTGACAACCATAATTGCAACCAAAGCCGGGCTCACTTGCGCTCGGCCAATAATATTCGTGGTGTGCCGATAAGCGTTATCTTTAGCCTTTTGAAAATCCATCAAATTGTTCAAAGCCGTCGTTGCCATGTCAAAAAACAGCATCGCGATAAAGAATATCCCAGTGTTCACCCAATTAACCTGGCCAAAATAAACAGCCGCAAAGAGTGTCCCCACCACAAATGGCAAAATACTGGCCAGTTTAGTTCGTGCTTCAACGACCTCAAGAAAGACCTTGACCCCCATACTTACCTCCTGTCTATTGCAGTGTTGCGAGTTTGTACTTAGTCCCCTTAACCAACTTAAACGTGTCTTTTAATCCGCTGGTAGTGTATACCTTATAGTCCTTCGTAATGAAAATGGCTTCCGTATGAGGCCGTTTTTCAATGTAGGCAAGCCCATCTTTCAAGCCCTTATCAAAGGTCGCCGTTGACAACGCATCCCCATCCACCGACTTATCCGTGATAATGGACACGCCCATCAGATTATTATCAAATGGGTAACCGGTCTTAGGATTCATTAAATGCATGTAAGTCTTATTACCGACTTTCAAGTATCGTTCATAAATTCCAGACGTCACAATGGTTTTATTGGCAGCTGGCACCGTTCCCAGCGCGACACCGCGAGATTCTTTGGGATCTTGAATGCCCACGGTCCAATTGGCATTCGTATGCTTTGGACTGTGCCCCAAGACATAGAGATTACCACCTAAATCGATAATGGCTGTGCTAACCTGATCCTTCTTGAGCACCTTCACGACTTCGTCTGTAATGAAGCCCTTGGCAATCCCGCCTAAATCAAGTTGCATCCCTTTTTGTTTCAAGTAAACGGTTTGGTCAGCCTGATTTAATTCTACATTCTTGTAATTCACGAGCGGCAGGCGTGCATCAATTTCTGATTGACTAGGTTTGCGTGCGTCAGGGAACCCAATGTGCCAGAGGCTGGTAATTGGTCCAATGGCTAAATCAAAGGCGCCATCTGAGTTATCACTGAAATATTTGGCATATTCAATCAGCTTGTAGATACTTGGTGTCACCTTCACCGGTTTCACGCCGGCTTGGGCATTGACTGCATCAATTTCAGAGCCCTTCTCGTTGACCGTGATTTCATCGGCCAGTTGACTGATGCGTTTAAAAGCATCATCCAAGGCTGACTCTTTGCCTTTGTCGTAGACCCGAATTGTGACCACTGTACCCATCAGGTATTCTGTATTCGAATAAGGTTGATCCAGTAACGTGGCCGGCTTGGGGGTTGCTTGCTGTTTACAGCCCACTAAGAGTAGAACAGCAGCAACCAGCAACAATAAAGTTTTGAAGACTTTCTTCATTTATCTTATCTCCTAATGTCTTAATAGCTTAAATATAGCAAATTTTTCGACACGCGGCTGACGCTATCCAAAGAAAATCCCCGCTCATCCAGATGGATGTCGGGGATCAGTGGATTAAATCAAGATTGACATCACTGCGGGTGACTATTCACCGTAAACGATGTTGTCAACTTCAATTTTAGCGGTATTGCCAGCTTGGGCTGCATTAATTAATTGTGCAGCGTAGAGGGCAAAGCTACTTGAGCTTTCGGTTGCACCTGAAACGGCAGCAACGTTTGGTTGTTGACCCTTCACTAATTCTTTATTCAAATCAGCGATATATTCCTTAGGGCCAATGCCATTCTTGGCCTTCATTGCCTTTTCATAAGCGGCGTCATTAGACTTCAGTTTGCCGTCTTTATCGACATAGTCATAGTTTGACTTAGTAATCTTGCCGTCTTTGACAGTGATTGAGAATTGCACCTTATAACCGTGAGAAGCATTCTTTTCATCTAAGGTATAAGTGCCATCTTTCATCTTATCGGTGTTGTGAATTTCAATTGTCTTAGTGTTGCCAGCTTGAGCAGCTTGGACTAATTGTTGGGCATAGTTTTTGAATGTCTGAGATGATTCGGTTGCACCAGTCACAACATCAATGCTGTTGACGTTCGTACCATTCTTCTTGAATGAATCATTCAACTTAGGAATGTATTCAGCTGGGCCAACGCCAGACTTTGCCTTCATCGTCTTTTCATAGCTGGCATCCTTAGTCTTGCTCTTGCCATCTTTATTGACATAGTCGTAAGTCGTGTCGCTAATCTTGCCGTCTTTGACGGTCATTGACATTTGAACACGGTAATCGTGGGAGTAGTCTAATTCCTCAAGCTTGTATGTACCATCTTTCAATGCGCCACCAGCAACTTGCTTTTGTGAGCTTTCAGCTGCCTTGCTAGAAGAAGACTTTTCAACCTTGGAACTGGTTGTCTTGCTGCTGCTTGAATCACTGCTGCTTGAACTGTTACCGCAAGCCGCTAATACAAGTGCTGACATTGCGATCAATGAAATACTAGTAATTGTTTTGCTGAGCTTCATCAGAAAAACCCCTTTGTTATATAAAATTTGGTGTTTGTGTCATCTTTCACACAATTAGAGTTTAACGAAGCCATGTGCAAAAATCAACAATTTATTCACAGTTTGTTAACACTTTCTCATTTTGAGAAACCGAATACACGCCTTATATCACTGAATTGTGTGATTTTACGCACCTTCAACCGAATTCGTGAAAAGATGGACAAAACCGTTTTCTTCAGCGTATAATCAGGTAGGAAATATCATGCATTTATTTTGACTTTTTCATAATAAGGAGTGTTATTCATGGCAACAAAAAACATCGTTGTCGTCGGTGCTGGCTTTGCCGGTGTCTACGCCACGAAGCGCTTAGCCAAGCATTTCAAACGAAATGCTGATGTGCAAATCACTTTAATTGATCGGCACTCATACTTTACATATTTGACCGAACTGCACGAAATTGCAGCTAACCGAGTTGAAGAAGATGCCATTCAATATGACCTCCAACGACTTTTCGGCCGGCGGAAGAACGTGAAATTAGTCACGGATACAGTCACCACAATTGATCGGGTCAACAAACAGGTTGTCACCGCTCATGGGTCTTATCCTTATGATTATGTCATGCTGGGGATTGGTTCTGAACCCAACGACTTTGGCACCCCTGGTGTTAAGGAACACGGATTCACCTTGGGCAACTGGGAAAGTGCCATCCGTTTGAAGGAACACGTCAAAGACGTCATTCGCCGCGGGGCGACTGAACATGATCCTGAATTACGCAAAGCGCTCTTATCCATTGCTGTAGTTGGTTCTGGCTTTACCGGGACTGAAACCATCGGGGAATTGCGTGATTGGCGTGATGAATTAGCCAAGGAAAATAAGATTGATCCTGAAGAAATCACCTTTAATCTGATTGAAATGGCACCAACCATCATGAACATGCTTGATCGTAAAGATGCCGACAAAGCCGAACGCTACATGCAAAAGCGCGGCATCAACATCATGAAGAGTACCGGCGTTGTCGGCGTTCATGACACTTATGTCGACTTAAAGGACGGTTCCACCTTCCCAACGGCCACCTTGATTTGGACTGCTGGGGTTAAAGCAACTGATCAAGCTGCCCAGTTTGGTCTCCAGCAAGGACGGGCCGGCCGGATTCTGGTCAACAAGCAAATGGAATCGCAAGACGATCCTGACATTTACGTTGTTGGGGATGTTTCCTTAGTTGATGAAGACGGTACCGGTAAAGGCCAACCACAAATTGTTCAAGGTGCTGAAGCGACAGCCCAAGCAGCCCTGTCCAATATTGAAGCCAAGATTGAAAACAAGCCATCTGTTGAATTCAAGCCAAACTATTCTGGCTTCATGGTCAGCTTAGGCTCGCGCTATGGTGTTGCCAATCTGATGGGCTGGATGCATCTATCTGGATTCTTTGCAATGTTGATGAAGCACTTAGTCAACATGCTCTACTTCTGTCAGATTTATTCTGGTTACTACCTATTCCAATACTTCATGCATGAATTCTTCCGGACCAAGAACGATCGCAACTTGATGCGCGGTCATATTTCTCGGCAAGGGAACGTACTGTGGACCATCCCTGCCCGGCTTTTCTTAGGGGCCATGTGGCTCGTTGATTGTTGGGGAAAGATTCAAGGCTCCGGCTCTTGGTTCACCGACAAATTACGCTTACCATTTGCTTGGTTACAAACGGCTGCCACTAGTGGTGCCAGTGCTGCTGGGGCCGATGCCACAACCGCAGCCAGTGGTGCTGAAGCCACGAAGACTGCCACCAAGGCTGTCTTCTCCCTGTCGTATGAATACGGGAACGATCCGATGCCAGTCTTCTCACAGATGCCAAAATGGATGTACGACATTACCAAGACTTTGATTCCTAACCAAGATGTTGCTTTATTCATGCAAAAGACGATGACCATTATCGAAATTCTCGTTGGTCTCGCCCTCATCGCTGGTTTGTTCACTTGGTTATCCTCTGCCGCAACTGTTGCGCTGATTGCAACGTTCTGCCTGTCTGGGATGTTCTACTGGGTTAACATTTGGATGATTCCAATGGCAATTGCCTGCATGAACGGTTCTGGCCGCGCCTTTGGGTTAGATAAGTGGGTTGTCCCTTATCTGCAAAAGACTTTCGGCAAGTGGCGCTATGGCACACCGAAGTCGCTGTACGGTAGCGATGTGGTAAAATAGACTCATTGTCGCAATGGAGTTCTGGAGAATTGCTCCAGAACTCTTTTTAGGTCACAGGAGTCGATACCTTTGAAAAATTCAGAATTTAAACGCTATTTAAAAATGATTCGGCCGTTTGACTGGATTATCGTGGGCCTATTGCTGATTGGCGCCTTTATTCCCTATGGGATTTTCGCCTACCATGAGCACCAGCAAAACGTCCAACCACAAAACATTCTGACCGCATACGTCACCCATGATGGTAAGCAAGTCTACAAGGTCCAGCTCACCAATCACGAAGGTAAAACTACCTATCGCTATAACGATGGTGACGACTGGAATGTGATTGAAGTCACGGATAACAAAATTGCAATCTCTGAAGCCAACTGTCCTGACCAAGTCTGTGTTCGGCGCGGTCAGATTAGTAAGGCTGGCGAAACAATTGTTTGCCTGCCGCATAAACTTTTGGTTGAAATTAAATCTTCAACCAACAAACCAGATGATGGGGGGCTAGTGACAGAATGAACGCCCAACAAAGTCGGACTCGCCAATATATTTATATTGCGCTGCTTTGCGCTCAAGGTGTCATTATTGGTCTGTTGGAACGGATGATCCCGTTCCCGTTTGCTTTCGCGCCTGGTGCCAAACTCGGCCTGGCTAATCTCATCACCATTGTCTCCTTGTTTACGATGTCTGTTTCTGACAGTTTCTTTCTGATGGTTTTACGTTTACTGATTACCACTTTATTGGGTGGGACGCTTTCCACTTTTCTGTACAGCTCAGCCGGCGCGAGCCTCAGTTGGTTGGGGATGCTCCTCATCATGCAACTTGGCGAAAAACGTGTCAGCATGATTGGTATTTCCGCTGCTGGTGGGATTCTCCATAATGTAGGCCAATTAATTGTGGCCAGCTTGATTGCCCAGAGTTGGACGGTGATGTTGTATCTCCCCGTCTTGGCCTTCATGGGTATTCTGTCAGGGATTGCCGTTGGGATAGCAGCAAACTTTCTTTTTGAACACGTTGATACCCTCAGCCGGTTGCGCTACGCCGATAAACACAAAGGAGGTCACTATGGCAATTCACCCCATGTGGCGGACTTATCCAGACATCCAAAATGAACTAGAAGCCACGTTGTCACTGATTGAGTCCACCATTCAGACTGACAACGTTCCCGTCAAAAACGCCATCATTAAAATGATTAATGCTGGCGGCAAACTACTGCGACCGGCGTACTGCCTGCTGTTCTCAGAATTTCAAGAGACTGATCGCCAGAAAATGATTGCTCTAGCCGCCGCGGTCGAAACCTTACATACCGCTACACTCATCCATGACGACATTATCGATGACTCCCCCGTCAGACGCGGGCTACCATCGATCCAAGCCGAATTTGATCGGGCCACAGCAGTGTATGCTGGTGATTACTTGTTTGTCGTTTGCTTTAAGTTATTGTCCAATTACGCCAGTTCTTTGCGCAGCGTCCAACAAGATGGGCAGAGCATGGAACGTATTTTGAACGGCGAACTCGCTCAAATGGCCCGCCGTTATGATTTGGACATGACCATGGATCAATATTTGCATCAAGTCTCAGGGAAAACTGGGCAGTTGTTTGCCCTCAGTTGTTTCATCGGCGCGTATGAAAGTAACGCCAGTACGTTTTTTGCGAAAAAGGCTGAAGACATTGGCTTAAACATCGGTATTGCCTTTCAATTGATGGATGACATTCTGGACTATACGAGTTCAGAAGCTGATTTTGGCAAGCCGGTGCATGAAGACATGAAACAAGGCGTTTATTCAGCCCCGTTGATTCTGGCCATGCATGCAGACCCCGCTATCAAGTCACTCTTAGGCAAACAAACCGCTATGACTGATGAGGACGTAGCGACTGTTGTGGCCCGCGTGTCGGCAGTCAATGGTGTGGCGCGTGCTCATGACTTGGCACAGGCCTACACAGACAAAGCCTTGAAGGCTCTGCAAAAGCTACCTGATAAGCCAGCGCGCGCGACACTGATTCAATTAACCAAACAGTTATTACAACGCACAATGTAAAAACAGAGCGACCATGACCCTCCCCGTAGGAAGGAACATGACCGCTCTGTTTTTTTGCAATCGAGAGGATTAGTTATTACTTGTTGGCATGAATGGCTTAACCATGTTAGCCAAGGCTTCGATATTTCGAGTCTGGATATACACCCGACCAACGCCGTGAAAACGGGTGACCAAGCCTTCGCCGGTCGTAAAGCCCAGCATGCCACTTGCAGGTTCGATGTCATAATCAAGTGCTGAACTCCAAGCAACGACATGATTATTATCAATGACGAAATCATGACTGCCATCTAAGTCAAGCGGGATCAAATCCCCAAAAGCACTGACTAACATTGTGCCAGTGCCCTGGCTCTCCATAATGAAGAATCCGCCGGTACCACCAAACAGGGCGCCGCTAGTTTTTTGCCGGATCATGTTGTAACTAGCCGTGCTGTCAGCGGCGAGAAACGCACCAGTATTTAAACGCCACTGATGATCTGCATCAATGGTTAATTCCTCAATGCGACCAGGATTGCCGGGGGCAATGGCCAGCTCACCATCATCAGCGGTCCCAGAGGCTGTCGTGATGAAGAATGACTCGCCAGAAGTAACACTACGGCCAATCGCGCTCATTAACCCGCCAAGGCCGCCTTTGCCATTGCTATTCATCTTGCCTTCCAATTTGATATTACCGTTGTGATAAATCATCGCGCCAGATTCGATTTGGACTTGTTGGCTGGTCCCAAGTTTCAAAACCGCAATCGGAAATGTACTGCTGCCCTGTAATTCATATTGCATATTAATGAACCTCCCTCATTGAATAATTCTAGTGTACACGCTTACAGGTAATTTCCCAAACATAAGCCCAGGCTGACTGCAATCAGTCCACTGACCACACTGCCAAAGAAATACGTCAAAGCCGCCACGATCTGACGATCACGTAGCAAAATGACTAATTCAGTATTGTAAGTTGAGAAGGTGGTATAGCCACCACAAAAGCCTGTCATTAGCAGCAGCCCCAATAACTGGGGCAACTGTAGACCAGCTAGCAAGCCAATCACAAACGAGCCACTAATATTAATGCCAAAGGTCGCCCAAGGCAATCGGTTCTGATACATTCGTCCCACTTGCGTCAGTACATACCGGGCCACAGCCCCAACTGCTGCCCCGCCAGCGACCATTCCAAATTCAATCATAATGATGGCCGCCTTTCATATGTTGAGCTGTCAAATACCCTAATCCAGCCAACAAGAACCCACCAGCCAAACTGACCATCATATAAGCCAAACCCAACCACATGGACCGTGTAAGTAAGTGAAGACTATCCAAGCTAAACGTCGAAAAAGTCGTGAAAGCCCCAATCAATCCGGTACCTAAGCCGGTGATTGCCCAATCGGGCAGATCACTCATTGGCCCCAGCCAATAAGTGATTAAAGCCAAGCAAAAGCTGCCGACCAAGTTCACAACCAAAGTGGCTGCAGGCCCGTTAATCAATAAGCCAATGGCATAACGGAGACTGCCACCCAGTGCACCAAATCCGGCTACAGCCAAGAGACTTGCCAATGGTGCTTTAAATTGGCGATACCGCATAGCGCCCACCTCATTTCCGACCTAGTATAGCATAGCCCTCCGACTCACTGCGAAGTGAAGCGAATCAGCTTTTGGCGAATTTGGCGAATCAGGCGTTGTTCTTTGGCCGTGAAAGTCCCACTCGATTCTTGCATCAACCGCAACAAAATGGTTTGCTCAATCGTCGATAATTGCTGGTAGAACTGGGGCAATTCCACGCGCATTAAGAATTGTTCTTCGGCCACATCAAGCCGACCACCGGGCAAAAGACGTTCGAGGGCGATTTGCTCAATCAGGAAGCTCTGAGCATCGGCTGCTCGCTTTTGCGCGTAGTGGCGGCGTAATAATGAACGAATGTGTGAGAGCAGTACCATCCGATAATAGGCGCCAAATTGCGAGCCGCTGCTGCCATCGAAATGCTGGGCAGCCTTGAGCATGGCAATTCTGGATTCTTGCAACCAATCATCCCGGTCAAATTCACGCAGATGATAGGTCCGGATGACGGTCCGAACGAGAGGTAGATACTTGGTGAAGAGGTTGTCAAAAGCGGTTGAATCATTCGCGGCCTGGCGGATTAAATCATGCAGCAATTGTTCCATTTCTTCCTCCTGGCAAAGCGATAGGAATGAGCTCAGTGTAAAAGTCAGCCAACGATTTAACTAGCGAACGCCTGTACTAATGTATCGAGCCGCGATACGACACAAAAAAGCCATCAGCTTGGAAGTGATAATTCCAACGCCAATGGCTTACGAAATATTTTGTGTTAAAAGCGTCACTCTCAAGCATTCCAAGCCGCAACGGCTGAGACTAACGATCAACCTTGGGCCGATGCTCTAGGGTCCGTCGCATCTTCTCAAGCATGAGCAATTGACTGGCATCCCACGGCACATTACGGCGCGTCAATGCTTGGGCAAAGGTTTGGGTGGCATCTTCAAATTCGCGTCTTGCTCGCAAAACTTCGGTGAGAAATTCCCGTGACGAAATCCGCAAGGCTCCCCGCGAAAAGACTGTCCACTGTTCAGCCTGGTCACTTGTGACCACAGTCAGCTGATTTAAATGGGTATTGAGTTGCTGGGCCAATTTTTCAATGTAACTATCAGCCGTTTCATCTTCTTTGGTAAAGACAACAGTTAAATCCCATTTGGAATAATTCTTACCAATCCCCGGTACATACATCGCATCGAAGACCACAATAATTTGTCGATCTTCGTAACTGCGATACTCGGCCAACACATCTAGAAGTCGATCCCGGGCGGCATCAAAGTGATCCTCAGCCTTCAGTTTAGCGAGCTCTGGCCAATTCCCGATGACATTATAGCCATCGACAATCATAATCTGGTTCTTCATGATGACACCTGCCGACTCGAGAAGGCTTGATACATCAAGACACCAGCAGCAACACTGGCGTTCAGACTTTGAACATGACCAACCATTGGAATGGTAAGGGTTGCATCCATCAACTTGGCCACACCGGGCGAAATCCCCTTGCCTTCGTTACCAATCACCAAGGCAGTCGCGCCACTGGCATCCCATTGACGGAAATCTTGACCGTCCATGGCTGTGCCAAAAATCCACATGCCGCGTTCTTTCAAGATGTTGATAGTCTGAGCCAGGTTCGTGACCCGAGCCACTTTGACATGTTCAATCGCCCCAGTACTGGTCTTAGCCACAGTGCTGGTAAGGCCAACTGCTCGATGTTTAGGGATAATAATCCCGTGAACACCAACAGCATCAGCCGTGCGCATGATTGACCCTAAGTTATGCGGGTCTTCAAGATTGTCCAGAATCAAGAAAAACGGGGCTTCATCCTTTTCGGCCGCAACCGCGAATAAATCATCAATTGAGGCGTAGGCGTATGGTGCAATCGTCACCATGACACCTTGGTGATTGCCACCATCGCTGAGTAAGTCCAACTTAGACTTAGGAACTTGACTCACCACAATTTTCTTTTGTTGCGCCTGTTGCACGATTTGGTGGACCGCGTCACTGGATAGATCGGCCTGAACAAACAGTTTGTTAATGGTTTGGACACTGCCAGTCTTCAAGGTCTCAGCCACAGCATGGCGTCCAAACACGAATTCACTTTGTTCCGCTTCATCTCCGGTCTCAACAGGAACTTGAGGCTGAATGTCACGCGGTTTAGCATTGCGCCGATCAAATTTAGGCTTGGAACGGTTATTACTTGGCTGGCGCCGATTTTGGTTGGCTTTGACCATGACCGGTCCCCCCTTTCTCTACATAATCAATACACCAATGCGCTAATTCAGCCACGCGTTCTGTGGCCCCGCTCAGATGTAAGTAGCCGAACAACGCTTCAAACCCGGTTGAAATCCGGTATGTGACCACGCTAGTATTTTTAGCATGGGTGTAACTCTTAGCATTACGGCCACGCGTATAAATATCTTGTTCTTCTTCAGTCAGTAAATTCGCGGCAAGCATCGCTTCAATCAAGGCAGCTTGGGCCTTGGCTGAAACAAAAGCTGTGGCAGCTTTTTGCAATTGATTGGGCCGAACCAGGCCGCGTTCTAATAAGTGCTGGCGAATGTAGACTTCATAGACTGCATCCCCCATATAAGCTAATGTAATGCCGTTTAATTGTTTGGGTGTCAAGCGCGACGCCACCTCGTTCCTTGGGGAGTATCTTCGAGTAGAATGCCTTGTTCCGCCAGTTCATCACGGATGGCATCACTGCGAGCAAAATCTTTGTTTTCACGGGCTAAATCCCGTTGGTGAATCAAATCTTCAACATCTTGGTCAAGCAGTTGCGGTTTCTGGAAAGTCACGCCAAAAATCTGCAGCCAGGCATTAAAGGTATCCAATAGATCGGTAATCGTGACCGCATAGACCACATCACGATTAGCATACTCATTCATTAACTTAGCGAGGTCGTAAACGACCGTCAGGCCATTTTGGACGTTAATGTCGTCGTCCATCTCGGCAATGAACCGCTCTTGCAGAGCCGTTAACTGATCTTGCACATCTTCATCAGCGCCATCTGCAGCGTTGGCTTGGCGATACTGGAGATTAGTTTGTGCAATCTTCAACCGATTCAAATTGTTCTCCGCATCCTGCAGATTTGCTTCAGAATAGCGAATTGGCCGCCGATATTGCGTAGAGGCCATGAAGAAACGTAGGACCATTGGATCAACCGTCTTAATGATGTCATGCACGGTAATAAAGTTGCCGAGTGACTTACTCATTTTCTGATCATCATCACCAATGGTCACAAACCCGTTGTGCATCCAATAATTGGCAAAAGTTTGGCCGGTTTTGGCTTCCGATTGCGCAATTTCATTCTCGTGATGCGGAAATTCTAGATCTTGGCCACCGCCATGAATGTCGATGGTGTTGCCTAGGAGCGTCGTACTCATCACTGAGCACTCAATGTGCCAGCCAGGCCGGCCAGCCCCCCAAGGCGTGTCCCAGGACACTTCTCCGGGCTTAGCCGCCTTCCATAGCGCAAAGTCAATCGGATCTTCCTTACGATCGGTTTCTTCATCGCTGACGTGTTGACTGGCGCCTTGTTCAAGTTCGTCAATATTCTGATGGGATAATTCGCCATATTTGGCAAACTTGCGAGCCCGATAATAAACGTCACCATCCGATTCATAAGCATAACCCTTATCAATCAGGTCTTGAATGAAATCGACAATCTCCGGAATCATCTGACTAGCGCGGGGATTTGTCGTGCCTGGCTCAATCCCGACCGCCTTTGTATCTTCCATAAAGGCGTCAATAAACCGCTGCGATAATTCACTTGGTGTCTCATTGCTCTCATGGGCTGCTTTGATAATCTTGTCATCAACATCAGTAAAATTGGAGACGTAGTTCACCTTATAGCCGCGGTATTCGAAATACCGGCGAATAGTGTCAAACGCAATGGCACTACGCGCGTTCCCAATGTGAATATAGTTATACACCGTCGGGCCACAGACATACATATGAATCTCGCCAGGTACAATTGGCTTGAATGGTTCTTTTTGCCGGGTCAATGTGTTGTAAATTTGCAGCATAGAACTTCTATCCCTTCGTTAATGTCCTTTAGCGTAATCTTACCCGAGTTTGAAGAAGATATAAAGTACAGAGCGTGAACAATCCCGTTTAACAATCGAGTACGAGTAAGATTTCGACAAATCATTGAGATGATGGCGCAGAAAATCAGCCTCCGCAGCGCTGCATCCAAAAAGCGCCCAACATCCGCAGATGCTGAGCGTTTCACGATGGCTTACTTTAATTTGCTTGCCACAAAGTTAATGTTGTCGAGCGTCTTTTGGCGACCCATCAATTCGATAGTTTCAGCCAGTTGTGGCCCATGCATTTGGCGCGTTGCCGCAATCCGAATTGGCATGTACAACTTACGGCCCTTAGCGCCCGTTTCAACCTTAACTTCGTTGATGATTTGATTGATTGAATAAGCTGTGAATGTGTCCAGCGCCTTAATCTTAGCTTCAAAAGCAGCCAAGACAGCAGGAGCAGTTTCATCAGCTAATTCTTTCATTTCATCATCGGTTAAATCACCAGGTTCAACAAAGAAGATATCAGCTAATTTGGTAATTTGAGCGGTGTAACTCATGTGATCTGTATACAAACTGATTAATTGCCGCGCCCATTCAACCGTTTTGGCATCAGGGTCCGCTGGCAACATGCCGTCTTCAATCAAGTTGTTCAACGACAGACTCATCAATTCATTAGGATCAGCTTTTTTCACGTATTGGTTGTTAACCCATTCCAACTTCTTGTTATCAAAACGCGCTGGGCTCTTGCTCAACCGTTTCGGATCAAATTGTTGAATGAAGTCCTTTTTCGAGAAGATTTCACTTTCACCAACAGGTGACCAGCCCAACAACGTGATGAAGTTGAACATTGCTTCTGGTAAGTACCCTAATTCACGATATTGTTCGATGAATTGGAGCACTGATTCGTCACGCTTGGATAACTTCTTGCCGGTTTCACCATTGATAATCAGTGTCATGTGGCCAAAAGTTGGCGCTTCCCAGCCAAAGGCATCATAAATTGCCAATTGCTTAGGTGTGTTGGCAATATGGTCATCCCCACGCAAAACGTGACTAATTTGCATCATGTGATCATCAACCACAACAGCAAAGTTATACGTTGGCATGCCATCGCGCTTCAAGATGACAAAGTCGCCACCTAAAGTATTGGCTTCGATACTGATTTCGCCCTTAACAATGTCGTCCCATTCATAGGTCTTATCCGTTGGGACGTGGAAACGAATCACAGGGGTTAATCCCTTTGCCTTGGCTGCTTCAATAGCGGCCGCTTTTTCAGCATCGGACATGCCTTCATATTCATATTCATAATGTGGCATTTCGCCCCGCGCTTGTTGCGCTTCGCGATCGGCTTCGAGTTCGGCTTCGGTCTTGTAAGATTCATATGCTTTGCCTTCATCAATTAATTGTTGAATCAAAGGCATATAGATGTCTTTCCGTTCAGATTGACGATATGGGCCAAAGTCGCCAGGTTTATCAGGGCCTTCATCCCAGTCAATTCCTAACCAGTGTAAGTTATCAATCTGGCTCTTTTCGCCATCTTGAATGTTACGTTTGGTATCGGTATCTTCAATCCGTAATACCATTGTGCCGTTGTTGTGCCGTGCAAACAGATAGTTAAATAATGCCGTCCGCGCATTCCCAATGTGTAAATGCCCGGTTGGACTTGGTGCATAGCGCACCCGAATTGGTCGATCTGCCAAGTCATTACGCCTCCATTTTTAGATAACAATGCATTGTTAGTGTACCATACCTGGCTTAACCTGACAGTGCTCAATTCACTTTCATTGCTTCGCCGCCTAAATTATCGGCGGCCAAGCCACTGGGCGGCTGAAACCACCAGTCCCACGACGATGGCCATAATCGCCGCCTGCCACCAAACGGACAAAGACGTATGGTTTAACACGACCGCCGTAATCCCTGCAGTGACGCCGATGGCCATTGCCTGAGCACCTCGACTTTTTAACATCATTCTCACACTCCTTTTGCCCAGAGTGTACACGCGACCGACAGCAACGTCATCAAAAAAATCCCCGCTTTTGCGAGGATTGATGCTTAATAGAATGAAGGCTTATCGCCATCAGTATTCGGTTGATTGACGCCGAGCGATTCATGGATGTGTTCACTTGGGTTCTGGATGAGCTTGACCACGAAATCAGCAATGCTGGCCCGGGATACTTCCGTCCCCTTAAATGCTTCACCCTTTTGCGTTAACTCATAACTGACCAAGGATTTATTCGACAACCATGCCGGCCGAATAATAGTGTAGTCCAAATCAGAAGCTTCAATAACATCAGCAGCGGCCCGATAGGTCTCAATGTAATGAGAAGGATCGAGTTGTTCATGATTCCAACGGCCAAAAGCACCAGGTACTTCATCATAGATGCCTAAAGTTGAAATCCAAATCAACCGCTTGACGCCCACAACATCCATTGCGGCGACAACCGCCTGAGCCTGGGCTTTAATGTTACCACCGCCGAGATTAGCATACACGACGTCTTGTCCTTGCATGGCTTTCTCCAAATCAGCCTGACTCGCTGCATCACCATCAGTCACTTGCTCACGATTAGCATCAGTCATACTGAGTCGAGAAGCATCCCGCAGAAACAAATTCAAATGGGCGTCGGTGTCTTGGAGTAACTGTGCTGTCGCCAGTTGAGCAATCTTTCCGTGAGCACCTAAAATTAAGACATTAGTCATATAATTTCCCCTCGTTTCCTGATCCTGTTCTGTTGCTTACGCTTACATTCTACACCTTGAATATTCACTTGTGAAATGTAAGTCCGCATTATCCCAATAAAAAAGCCAACCGCTGTAACGGTTAGCCAAAATTGCTACTTGTCTTTTAGTTTCTTTTCTTGATGGGCAGGCTTAGCAAAAATCATGCGGCCGGCCGCTGTTTGCAGTGCGCTGGTCACAATGACCTCCAGCGGTTGGTTCATGTAATACTGGCCATCTTCAACGACAATCATGGTACCATCATCCAAGTACGCCACACCTTGTTGCCGTTCGGTCCCAGACTTAATGACTGTGACCTTCATACTTTCACCTGGAATCACTTCTGGCTTCAGCGCATTGGCTAAAGCGTTGATGTTAAACACAGGAACATTCTGGAACTGACTGACTTTGTTCAAGTTGTAATCGTTGGTCACCACAATCCCATCAAGCAATTTAGCCAGCTTAATAAGCTTGCTATCAACTTCCGTCATATCCTCAAAGTCGCCGTCATACATTTCGATATTGATTTCTGGATCTTCTTGCATGGCATTGAGGATATCCAACCCGCGTCGACCACGACCACGCTTGAGTGAATCCGCAGAGTCAGAGATTAACTGTAACTCGTGAAGCACAAACGTTGGCACCATCAAGGTCCCTTCAATAAAACCGGTCTTAGCAATGGCCTGGATGCGGCCATCAATGATGACACTAGTATCAAGAATTTTGTATTTCCGGAAGTTATCATCCGCTTTACGTTCAAGCACTTGATCGGCGTTCTCATCTGGCGTTCGCTTGTTACGCGAAATCAATTTCCGCCATTCTTCACGTCGCGTTGTGCCCACCCGAAAACCTAGATAGCCCAAAATCACCATCAAGATAATCGGTAACACCAAGTTAAGACCTGCCCATGGGAGATTGTATAATGGCAGTGAAATAATAGCAGCCAGCACGAGGCCGACGATTGTTGAAAGGCTCCCAAACAGCAAGTAACTTGGTGACTGTGAACTCAAAAATGCTTCCGCTCGCTTCATTTGACGCAGAATCCAGCCTGATAACATTTCGCCAATCAGTCCGAATACGACTGCGCCAATTAGTGCGTTGGTCACTGGATGTGTCAACCATAGTGGCATTTGCCCAATGACGGTCCATAACCCGGGCAATACTGCTAAGCCGACCCCAATTCCCAATAACCCGAAAATTAGTACGACAATTCGTTTATTCATCGAATCCCTCCTTCACTTTTAGTTAAACACCTTGTGTAGCGCTTCGCCAACGCTGGTGACGCCAATCACTTCGATTTTATCTGGCGGATTGAAGCCATTGAGATTATTCTTGGGGACAAAGATACGCTTAAACCCTAATTTAGCTGCTTCTTTGATCCGATCTTCAATCCGATTGACCCGGCGAACTTCACCAGTCAGCCCAATTTCACCGACAAACGCATCCGTTGGCAGAATCTCTTGGTCCCGATAGGAAGAAGCAATCGCAACCGCCATGGCTAAGTCGATGGCGGGCTCGTCAAGTTTGACCCCGCCTGTGGCCTTGAGATAGGCATCTTGGTTCTGCAACATTAAGTTGGCCCGTTTCTCGAGGACAGCCATGATTAAGCTGACACGATTGTGATCCAAACCACTGCTGGTACGTTTGGCGTTCCCATACATCGTTGGCGAAATTAGTGCTTGAATCTCGACTAAGATTGGACGCGTCCCTTCCATCGAAACCACCACCGCGGACCCAGTGGCCCCGGCCAATCGTTCTTCCAGGAAAATTTCTGATGGATTGGCGACTTCTTCTAACCCATTCTGGTGCATTTCGAAAATGCCAATTTCATTCGTCGACCCAAAACGATTCTTTACGGACCGCAGAATCCGGTAAGTGTGGTGCATGTCACCTTCAAAGTATAAGACAGTGTCAACCATGTGTTCCAGGGTCTTAGGTCCGGCAATGCTTCCGTCTTTAGTCACATGCCCCACAATGAAGATTGTAATTTGGTTAGCTTTGGCAATCCGCATCAATTCGGCCGTGACCTCGCGAATCTGTGAAACTGACCCCACTGCCGAATTCATATCTGGCACGTTCATCGTCTGAACGGAATCAATGACCACATAATCAGGTTGTAGGTCATCAATGGCGGCCTGAATACTTGGCATGTCAGTTTCGGGATACAGATACATCCCTGAATCCGCCACTGTTAATCGACCAGCCCGCATTTTGATTTGGCTGGCACTTTCTTCACCAGACACATAGAGCACCTTGCCGCCTGTCTGGGCCAGTTGCCCAGACACTTGCAATAGCAAGGTCGACTTCCCAATCCCAGGATCGCCACCGATTAGAATCAAAGAGCCTGGGACCACCCCACCACCAAGCACACGGTTGAGTTCACCCAACTGAGTTTTGATACGATTTTCTTTTTCGATGGTCACATCGGTTAACTTCTGTGGTTGAATCTTACTCCCTGTGGTGGTGACCCGTGGCTGAGCTGCCGCCTGCGTTGGGGTTGTGGTCTCTTCAATAAATGAATTCCATGCCCCACAATTTGGACACCGGCCAAGATAGCTCGCTGAAACATAGCCGCATTCTTGGCAGATATATCGTGTTTTATTTTTTGCCATTGGTTCTCCTTAACTATTAATGGCCGGTCGAACCGAAACCGCTTTGGCGCACTTGATCAACGGGTTGATCATTATCGGCTTTAAGGAATGGCATGAAGATGCCTTGGCCGATACGATCACCTTTCTTGATGATGACGTCTTTTGGTCCATAGTTGACCAGTTGAAAGAAAATTTCGCCTTCGTTATCTGAATTATTATAGTAATCGGCATCAATCACACCGACACCATTGGGCAGGATAAGCCCACGTTTAAGCGGATTGCTCGAGCGATTCGCAAGAATTAAGACTTCATCAGGTTGCATATAGGCCTTAATCCCCGTTGGAACTAACAGCGGCTTGAGAATCTTGCTCGCTCGCTTAAAATCTTGATCAGTTAGTGGATGCTCATTGCGAATCAAGCGAAACAACCGAATAAAGTCATAGCGCCAAATACTGCGGAGGACAAAATCCTCCCGAGCAAAAAAATCGTACCCAGCTGCCTGTTTTGTTTGGCGCACTGGAAGGTGTAAGTCTTGATCTGCATAGGTTGAAACAATTTCAAATCCGCGCGTTGCCATAATATCCTCCTCGGGTTATCTAGTCTTAATCATACCATGCACACTGCCCAGTCGCTATCGTCTACCCCCATCTTGAAATCGGCTTTATAAATTGTTACGCTTAGCCAAAAGGAGGCGTTTCCATGGATTTTGAACACGAATCAGGCCGGTTCTTCAAGTTGGATGCCAACGGCCAACTCCTGGCTGAGGTGACTTACCAGTCAATTGCCAACAACACGGCCTATGCGATTGACCACACTTTTGTTGACCCAAGTCTTCGGGGCCAAGGGATTGCAAGTCAACTAGTCAAAAGTGTGGTTGATTTGGCTCGGACGGAAGGCAAAACAATCCAACCATTGTGCACCTTTGCCGTCCACGAATTCGAAACGAAGCCCGAGTATGGCGATATTTGGCGGCGCGGTGCAGCTGAATAATTTTCTGAAAACATCAAGTCTGAGATTAAAAGTTTCGCCATAATTCGGTTTTCGAGCCAGCAATTCGTTATAATGAATTTATTATCAGAAAAGGATGCGTGACGATGGATCAAAATGAGCTCAAACGGATCGCGGCAGTCAGAGCTGCCGATTTTGTTGAAGATGGCATGATTGTTGGTTTAGGAACTGGTTCAACGGTAACCTACTTAGTTGAAGCTATCGCAAAACGGGTGCAAGCTGAAGGGTTACACATCACTGGCGTCGCCACCAGCAAGCGAACCGGCAAACAAGCCAAGGCTTTAGGTATTCCGATGAAAGGCATTGATGAAGTGCCTCACGTCGACTTGACCATTGATGGCGCCGACGAAGTGGATAAGAACTTCCAAGGTATCAAAGGCGGCGGCGCAGCCCATGCGTTTGAGAAGATTGTGGCCACCAGTTCAACCAAAAACATTTGGATTGTTGATGAGTCCAAAATGGTTGATACCCTCGGTCAATTCCCTCTACCCCTCGAAGTTATTCCTTACGGGAGTACAAAAGTATTCGACCGGCTTAACAATGAAGGCCTAAAGCCAGTATTCCGCCTCGACGACAACGGCGATCGCGTTAAGACTCACTCTGACAATTACGTCATTGATCTACACGTCGGCAAGATTGATCATCCGCACTTACTAGCCAACTGGCTCATCAGTCAAGTTGGTCTGCTCGAACACGGCCTGTTCTTGGACATTGTTAACACAGTCGTTGTTGGCACTCAAGAGGGCGTGAAAGTGCTTGAGGCAAAACGGGCCTAACCCTACAATAGATTCCGCAAAAAACTCCGCCGGCTAAGCCGCACGGAGTTTTTTTAGTTATCCTTCGTGTTGAACACCGCTTCAATCGCACCGAGGTCAACCTCATTCGTTGACCGGAAAATCAAATCCGCGTCCTCAAGAATCCGAGGATCACCAATCCCAACTGAGAATTGCCCGGCGGCATTAATGCCAGCAATTCCGGCAGCGGCATCTTCCATCCCCACCACTTCACTATTATCAAGATTAATCAAGGCAGCCGCCCGTTCAAAAATTTCGGGATCGGGCTTGCCATGCCGCAATAATGTTGGATCCACGATTCCGTCAAAATCTCGAATTAATCCTAAGCGTTCAATAATTGCTGGCGCATTCTTAGACGCGGAAGCAATCGCGGTCTGATAACCGGCCGCTTTGACTGCTTCTAGGAATTCTTTCATCCCAGGCAAGATATCAGCAGGGGTCATATTTTGAATCAGTTTTAAGTAGTAGTCATTTTTTTCTGAGGCCATCACCGCTTTTTCAGTATCAGTGTAAGCCTCTTCTTTATGACCAAATTTTAAAATCGTATTCAATGAGTCCATCCGGGAGAGCCCTTTTAACTGCTCATTAACAGATTCATCAATCACAATTCCTGTTTCCTCTTCCGCAACACGTTTCCAAGCTTCATAGTGATATTGTGCGGTATCGGTAATCACACCATCGAGATCAAAAACAAAACCTTTTAGCATTCGTAGCCCTCCTTGTTCCTCAATACCTTTTATTCTACACTTTGCTCACGCACTTGAGAAATTCTAGCGCCCATCCTCATCGGATTCTTTGCCGATCTCACCAAACTGAAAACGGATTCCTGCAAACCGGTATCCTTAACGGCTTTTATCTCACAGAAAATCCCAAGCGCCCTCTAACTTTTTGTCTCCCAAGGCTAGTAACCAATGCTTTCATCAAAATTTTAACGAACCGCCATTTAGCACTCCGGTATTGACGTGGCAAAAACCATTGTTTTAAAAGCCTTAAAAGTATGGTACCATATTTCTTGTTCAATGTTTTATCATCAATTCTTAATATTAGGGAGTGTTTATATGAGTGGCGAAATTTCCACAGATCAAATCAAACAATACGCCGGCGACTTGTCAGCGACCCCTGCCAGCAGCGTGATTCAAAAGGCAGTCATGAACAACGGTGTCTTGGCTAGCAGCGAAAACACCGACAGTAAGGTCAACATGACCCCGACTTTCTCAATTGAATTAGATACGGGCGACGTGGCCAACCAGAAACAATCTGGCCGTTGCTGGATGTTTGCCGCTCTGAACACCATGCGGCATGGCATTCAAGCCCAATTTAAGATTAAAGATTTCGAACTATCCCAAAACTACACCAACTTCTGGGACAAATTCGAAAAGTCTAACTACTTCTATGAAAATATCATTGCGACTGCCGGCGAATCTCTGGACAGCCGCAAGGTGGCCTTTTTGGTCGCAACGCCTCAACAAGATGGTGGTCAATGGGACATGTTGACAGCCATCATTGATAAATATGGGATTGTCCCTAAGTCTGTGATGCCTGAAACTTACAACTCCAGCAAGAGTTCTGAGTTAAACAGTGTCCTGAACTTGAAGCTCCGCAAAGACGCTGTCACCTTGCGTGACCTCGTCAATGGTGGCGCTAGCAGCGATGATGTCCAAACGGCTAAGTCCAAGATGTTATCCGAAGTCTACCGGATTTTGGCTTATACCTTAGGAACCCCTCCAACCAGATTTGACTGGGAATACCGTGATGATGACAAGGTCTATCACATCGATCGCGACTTAACCCCAAAGACCTTCTTCAACAAGTACGTTGGCTGGAACTTAAAAGATTATCAAAGTATCATCAACTCCCCAACCGATGACAAGCCATACAACCACTTGTACACTGTTGAAATGTTAGGGAATGTTGTTGGTGGCCGTGAAGTCCGGCACTTGAACTTGGACATTGATACCTTCAAGCAATTAGCCATCAAACAACTTGAAGCTGGCGAATCCGTTTGGTTTGGTAGTGATGTTGGTCAAAGTTCCGACCGTCAAATTGGGATTTTGGATACTCAAATCTACGATAAGGACAGCCTCTTCTCCACTGACCTACACATGACCAAGGCTCAACGCTTGGATTACGGCGAAAGCCTTATGACGCACGCCATGGTCTTGACTGGTGTCGATATCGTTGATGGCAAACCAACCAAGTGGAAGGTGGAAAATTCTTGGGGTGACAAGGTTGGGAACAAGGGTTACTTTGTTGCCAGCGATGCTTGGTTCGATGAATTCGTTTATCAAGTTGTCATCAGCAAGAAGTATCTGCCACTTGAACTCCAAAATGTCATTACTGACGAATATGACAAGCCAACTGTCTTAGCCCCTTGGGATCCAATGGGCGCGTTAGCTTAAATCATTCGATCTAATAGCAATCAAAAATAGACTGTGATCAAACCCAGCTGGGCGGTCACAGTCTATTTTTTTATGCCATTGTTGCTTGTGGCTTATGCATGAACCGGCGCACAAGATACTTCCGGCCCTCTTCCAATAAAATCAATGGAATTGGAATGCAGATGAGAATCAACCATTCAACGCCGCCCAGTGGCGCGGTGTTGAAAAGCCCTTGTAAGAACGGCACATACATTAAGCAAGCCAGCAAGAACACTTCAAAGACAATCCCAAAAATGATGTGGTGATTGCTAAAGATGCCAATTTTAAAGACCGAAGAGACTTGGGTCCGACAATTAATGGCCGCTGCAATCTGACAGAAGACAATCGCGGCTAAGGTCATAGTTGTGGCCTCACGGTAAACGGGACCACTGGCGGCCAGCGCAATGCTAGGCCAGCCATAGGTACTATTCACGAAGAAATATGCCAGTGACGAAATCACGGACGCACCTAGACCATACAAGCCAAAAGCCTTCCAGATAATGGAGCGATTCAGCAAATGTGCTTTGCGCGGGCGTGGTGGTTGATCCATAATCCCGGGTTCGCTCTTTTCAGCGCCTAGGCCAAGCGCTGGCAACATGTCAGTCCCCAAGTCCACAGTCAGAATCTGCATGACGGTTAGTGGCAATGGCACTAAGCCCCGTGTCAGCAGGAACAACACGGAAGGAATGGCTTCGGGCACGTTTGAATTCAAAATATAAAGCAGGAACTTTTGAATGTTGCTGTACACGGTGCGGCCTTCTTCAATCGCGGCCACAATTGACGCAAAGTTATCATCAGTCAAAATCATATCGGCAGCATCCTTGGCGACGTCCGTCCCGGTTACACCCATGGCAATCCCGATGTCGGCCTTCTTCAATGCTGGGGCATCATTCACCCCATCACCAGTGGAAGCCACAACTTCACCATTTTTCTGACACATGGTCACGATCCGGAATTTATGTTCAGGTGCGACCCGAGCAAAAATAACTTCGCCTTTAACAGCTTGTTGAAGCTCTTCGTCACTCATTTTGTCGAGTTGATCACCAGTGATGACTTGGGCTTGATCCGAGGTCAGGCCAATCTTGACGGCAATACTCTTGGCGGTTAAAGCACTATCGCCAGTGACCATGATAATGCGGATGTTGGCACGGTGGCATTGCTTAACCGCGTCATAGATTTCTGGCCGTGGTGGGTCAGACATTGCTGCCAGCCCGACGAACGTCATGTGTTGCTCGGCGTTAGCGATGGTGTAAGCCGCTGGATCAGGAGTCACCGTCTTAGCCTCGGTCCGGTAAGCAAACGCCAACGAGCGTAAGCCTTCAGCAGCGTACTTCTTGTTGGCACTGTCAATCGCCGTGCGGTCGGCATCGGTGATTGGCCGCACTTGCCCACCATCCAGAATTTGGTCACAGATTTGAATCACGCCATCCAGCGCGCCTTTGGTGTACAGCACGCGACTATCGTCAACGGCTTGTTGTACGGTAGTCATCCGCTTACGGTCAGAATCAAAGGGCAGCTCTGCCAACCGCGGTGTGGCTTTCAACTGATCAGTTTTATTCAACCCGGCCTTATCAGTCACAATGACCAAGCCGGCTTCGGTTGGAGTTCCGAGAATTTTAATGGTGGATTGCGAATCGCTGGCTGGCACAACTTGCGTATCGTTATTCAGTAGCGCGATGTCCAACAACCGCGCCAGGTCAGGATCCTGAGTAGCAGGAAAATCCTGATTATGTAATTGAATATGGCCATTGTTCACGTACCCCGTGCCGGTCACGGTATATTCCTGACTTGGCAACCAAATATGGTTCACAGTCATCTGATTTTGCGTCAGGGTCCCGGTCTTATCAGAACAAATCACGGTGGTTTCACCAAGGGTTTCAACACTATTCAAATCCTTGAGTAACGCGTGCTTTTTGGCCATGCGAGTCGTTCCTTGTGCTAATGACAAGGTGACTGTTGGCAGCAAACCTTCTGGAATAAAAGCGACAATCATCCCGAGCGCAAAAATGAATGACTTAGCCACGGGGTAATGAACGAAGAAGATGGCCAAGACGAAGAACGCAATCCCAATACCAATCGCGATTAACGATAATTGTTGAGTCAGACGATTCAGTTCCCGTTGTAATGGTGACGTGGTCTGCTTCTGGTTTTGAGTGAGTTGAGCAATTTTCCCAAACTCCGTGTTCATCCCTGTGGCAATTGCCGTCGCCGTCGCGGTCCCGCTAGTCACAATAGTCCCGGCAAAGACAACGTTTTGCAGCGCGAATTTACCGTCACCTTTGGCATACGTGGCCTGTTTAAACACTGGCAACGATTCACCGGTCAGTGCCGATTCGTCCACCTGCAACGAAGAAACTTCCGTCAGCCGGGCATCAGCCGGGATTGCATTACCAGCTTGCAGTTGGAACACGTCCCCTGGCACTAAGTCTTCGGCATCAATCTGGGTTACCTTGCCGTCACGCACAACGTTCACGTAAGTTGGTAACATTTTGCGGAGTGAATCAGTCGCCTTTTGCGCGGCATGTTCCTGCCAAAATGAGAAACACCCGTTGATAATATTCACGGCCCAAATGGCAATGCCTAATTCTGGCATGCCGGCAAAAAGGGCCACAAACCCGCTCACCCATAATAGCAACGCCATCAATGAAGTGAAATTCTTCAAAAACTTCAACAATTGCGATTGTTTCTGGCCATGCTGAATGGTGTTTGGACCGACTGTTTCCAGCCGCGTGGACGCGGTTGTCGCGCTTAACCCTTGTGCACTTGTGTCTAACTGCTGATCCAAATCGGCTAATGTCATCGAAGCGGCACTGTCGGTTGTGATTGTCTGATTTCCCATGTCTTACCCTCACCTATCCGATTAGTCATTCGCACCCTTCTAAAAATGCCGTGCTTCTTCAAGAAGTCACGGCTAAGAGTGGTGTTTTTATTCTTTTGTTAACCAAGCTTTGTTTTGAACATTTAACTGCATATCCAAGGTATAACACAAAGGTTGCGCGTTGCCAATTTCCACACGATCAATTTCAGTATCTGGGATGGCCTCAAGGAATTTAACCATGGCTCGTAAGGTCGAACCGTGGGCCACAACCAGCTGATTCTCGCCCGCCAAAAGTCCCGGCGCAATCTGATCGGTCCAATATGGCAACAAACGATTGGTCGCTGTGGCCAAGCTCTCGCCACGAGGAATAATGCTGGCTGGGAAACGGTGATAACGTCTTGAACGGGATGGCCGTTGCAGTAGTGGTGGCGTTTGGGTAAAACTCCGCCGCCATTGCGCCACTTGTTCCTTTCCAAAAGCCTCACGGGTCAAATCCTTGTTCAACCCGCGCAAGGCCCCATAGTGACGTTCATTCAACCGCCAACTTTTGGTAATCGCCACATCATCTTGCCCGATAGCTGACTGCACGATGTAGGCAGTTTTGATTGCCCGTTTGAGGACGGACGTGTGCACATGATTGAAACGAATGCCAGCTTGTGCCACAGCTTCGCCTGCTGCTTGCGCTTGCTGCTCTCCCTTGGCCGTCAATGGCACATCGGACCAGCCCGTATACGTATTGGCAAAGTTGGCTTCACTTTCGCCATGTCGAATTAACACTAGTTGTACCACAAGAATCGTCCTCCCTTATCAGTCTTTAGTATACCATGCCTGAAACTTACAAAAGTGTCACATAGGCCGCTTTTTTGTTCGATAGTTCTATGGCTGCTGGCGATCGCCTGACATAAACTTAGGTCATCAAATCAAATTGGCTTAGAGAAAGAGGCGATACTGATGGGATTATCAACAAAACGAGTTGCCGGCGCAATCCTTGCTGGACTGGTTGGGATTATTGGCATGAGTTATCTCTTAGTCACCCACTACTTACAACTTGGCAACCAACAAAGCAGTTATCAAGAAGTCACAACATATAAAGCTGACTAAACGCTGATTGACCTCAAGGACCCACCCACGATTGCAATTAACTGCTGCAGGGCAAACTGCGCTGTAACCGTTAGTTGCAATTCAACAGACATCCCCGTCACCCGAGCAAGTGGTGCGTCCAGCGATGATCACGCGTTTGAACATAGAAATAGGGTTGGGACAAAACCGCCGTTTTGTCTCAACCCTATTTTTTTATTGTTCGTGATGCCAAGGATTCATGGCATCGACTCGTTCCATGAAGTTCTCACCCATGAAGGTAATCACGGAGCCAATCAGAATGATGACAATCCCGATAATTGTTGTCACTGGGATATTTTCACCGAGGATAATCGCAGCTAAAATCGGCGCCAAACCCGGCTTGATGAAGAAGACCAGAGAAGCAGTTGAAACATCTGAACGTTCCATCGCCATGAAGTACAAGGCAAAACCACCACCGGTAATCCCAATCCCAATGAACAATAGCAGTGGTAATGTACTCCAGCTAATCCCTTGGAAAACTGGGATATCGACGAAGACGCCCTTGCCCAACCAGTTCTCAATCAGCGGCAGATGACTGAGGCCAATCACGGCCAGCAATTCAATCGCGCCCGCGAAGAAAGTAAATGTAGTCATGGTGATCCCGTTATAACCGTATTTCTGTGAGCCATACCGAGACACAATACTATACAGACCGAAGAGCACAGCTGACATCAGCGCCATCATCAACCCAAAGGGATTAGACAGGTGCGCCGGGTTCACGATGACGAGTAAGCCAATCACTGAAACCACCACTGAAATGATACTGCTGCGGCTTAATGATTCGTGCAAAATTATGTAAGAGAAAATTAAGGCAAAGACTGGATTACAGGAGAACAGCACCGCAACGGGGGCTGCGGGGGCGTTCTCGACAGCTATCTGGTAGAACGTCATACTGACCACCACACAGATGAAGCCGGTTAAAGCAAATAGCGACCAGTGAGCCCGAGCTGTCAATTTGTTGGTCCGCAAGAACTTCAGCGCCATAGGCAGCAGCACGATGCCCCCAATCAGAAACCGCAAGAAATTCATTTGTAACGCCGAGAAGACCGGTCCCGCAATCTTCAAAGCAATTTCCATCGAACTAAATAAAAAGGTTGATATGGCGATATAGCCAATCGTTCTTTTCAAAACATTCCATCCCAATCTTTGTAAGTTACAAACAAGTATATCACTTTCTGAAATCCCACATGCTCACCGCTTTACATTTTCAAGAATCTGACCGTAAAATGGTTAGAGCAATTACGTCGAAAGGATCTGAGTCAATGCCCGAACAAGCCGAAAAAGCAGTCAGCATGCCTGAGCTCTTCTATGATTTAATTTATGCCTATGCCATTGGGCGCATGACCCAAGCAGTCGCGACGCCAACCTATGGCCAAATTCCTTGGCTCAACCTTCTCGAATTCTTAATGATGTTCCTGGTCTTCTGGAACCTCTGGAGCTACCAAACCGTTTTTGCCAATCGCTTCTATACCGGCAAACTGGTTGATAACCTCTTTCTATTTATTGATATGTTCCTGGTCATCTATCTGTCGACAGCCCTCAATATTGATTTTGCCGCCACCAAAGTTGCCTTTCAACTGAGTACTGGCATTCTACTGATTAGCGTGGGCCTACAATATCTGATTGCAAACCGGACTCATCCCACGCCAATGAACAAGCCATTTATGCTTGTCTTGTTCGCTACTGGGATTGTCTCAGCACTATCAATCATTCCTGATGATTATCGTATCTCCTTTGGCATTTTTCTGGTGGCCACCTTGGCGGCTTCGTTTGGTCCCATCTTCTTAATCCCATTGCAGCGCCAAGTGCCAACGCATTTTGACCATTTAACGGAGCGCTATTCACTTTTCACCTTATTAATCTTCGGTGAGGCTGTGATTGCGGTGGCCGATGTGCTGCACCACGGGCTGACTGTCAATTACGTGGGCTATTTTGTCGTCATCGTCTTAATGTTCATCAGTTATATTCAAGTCTATGAAAGTGGCATCGATCGGCACCGCCGCACGTCCGGGATGGCTGCGATCCAATTGCATTACCCAATGTTAGTGGGTAATCTACTCAGTTTCACTTTCATTCGCCTCTGGCTCGAGGGCGAACTTAATGCCTTTTGGTTCCTACCAGCCTTTGGTATCAGCTTCTTCTTGTACGTGATTAGTCTTTCTGCCTATCTGGCGACCTATCGCAAGCCTGGTATCGACGTCGGTCATAAGCGGCTGTTCTATCTGCTCTTCTCATACGGCCTCTTTATTGTCTACGGGTTAACGACTGTCACGATGCCTCTGCTATTCTTGCTGGGCCTAATCGCCTACCTGGTCGCTAATAATTTGTATCTGTGGCAATTCGTTTTGCATCCGAACCGCTAGGCGTATACTAATAACAAAAGGAGAATGATGATGAATACTTATGATGTAACCTTCCATACAGTCGACGGCAAGTCCTTGGTGAAGCGCAACGTTCAGAGTGAACACAACAACGAACGGGTGTGGGAAGACGCCGTTGAGAAATTTGACGCTGACCACTTGTTTATTCGAATGAACGATGCCACCTTGGTCAGCATTGTCCGCAGCGCGGTCGTGCGAATTGACATGACTGAACTACCAAGTGAGGAAGTCAAAAAGCAAAATCGGCGCGATGAATTCCGCGATGCTATCTACACCATGGGCCAAATCGGCCTCTAAACCGAATAAAGGGGTTGTGACAAAACTAAGTTTTGTCACAACCCCTTTTTGAATTTCTGAACAAACTAGACTAATCGCGTTCCAAAAGACTGAGAATTCCGATTAACACGTGATGGGATTGATTCAAAAGCCTAAGTTCGGGCTTTATCATCAATCCTTGTTAAGCCTCATTCTCAAAGCGGCTTTTGTCACAGCTTTCTTTTTGCTTAATGGCTCGCTTTAATCAATCGTGCAATGTTTTCGGCTAATTCACTAATGTCGTGATTCGAATCAGCAATCGCGCGGTCCAGGGTTTTGGCGCCATCAGGGGTGGCGAAAATTGCATCAATGGCATCTTCTTGATACAAACTATCGACGCCTTTACCAATATTACCGGCGACGACAATCACTGGGGCCTTGGGTGCAACTTGCTTGGTGGCCTTAGCCACGCCAAATGGGGTCTTGCCATATTGGGTTTGATAATCAATGCCACCCTCACCTGTGAATACATAGTCTGCATTCAGCGCCCGTTCTTGCAGATTCGTATAGGCAATCACGATCTCGATGCCGCGCTCCATCTTCGCTTGGGTAAAGGCCAATAATCCAGCCCCCAAGCCACCAGCAGCGCCGGCACCTGGAAAATTCGCCAAATCTTTGCCCAACGTGGCCTTAATGACAGCCGCATAGTGGGTCAAATTCTGATCTAGTTGTTTAACCATTGCCCTCGTGGCCCCTTTTTGCGGGCCAAAAACCGCAGAGGCCCCAGTATCACCAACCAGTGGGTTCGTCACGTCTGACGCAATCAAGATTTCAGTGGTGTTCAATCGCGGATCCAGCCCGGAAATATCGATCGTGGCTAAGTCACCTAAGGCACCCCCGCCATAACCAAGTTCGTGCCCAGTAGCATCTTTGAGTGAGACGCCAATCGCTTGGGCCATTCCGGCGCCCCCATCGTTAGTCGCTGAGCCACCAATGCCAAGAATAATTTTCTTAGCGCCATGGTCCAAAGCTTTAATCATTAACTCGCCCGTTCCATACGTGGTTGTCACCAGTGGATTACGCGTTTTCTTGGTCACAAAGCCAATGCCGCTTGCCGCTGACATTTCAATCGCCGCGGTTTTGCCATCGCCCAGCATGCCATAGGCGGCTTGCACCGATTGGCCTAAGGGTCCGGTCACAGTCTCTGTGATAAGCTCACCACTTGTTGCGTCAACCAAGGATTGGACTGTTCCTTCCCCACCATCAGCCATTGGGACTAATTCATAGTCGGCGTCCGGATAGACCCGAGCCAAGCCAGCACGAATGTTTTCGGCGGCTTCTTTTGCCGTCAAGCTGCCCTTAAAAGAATCAGGCGCAATTACAAATTTCATCAGAATCCTCCTTGTGGACTAGAAAAAGATGTGCAAGAAACCATACAGAACAGTGGCGGTCACAGTCGCACTCAAGCCGACTAATGATTCATAGCCAATAGCATGTGCGCGTTCAGAAATATCCATGTGCATCGCGTTGGCCGTCACATGGAAGTAATTCCCATGAGGTAAATGATCAATCACAATCCCGCCGGTATGGACCATGGCCGCCGCCGCAATGGGATTCACCCCGAAGCCAAGAATGGCTTTTGAGAACGAGCCAGTCGCCAAAATAACCCCTGTAGAGGTTGACGCGGTAGCCGCCGCCATTAGAATCCCAGAAATTGGTGCCAACAACGTGCCGGACATGCCGGAAGCTTTGATGAGATTAATGATCTGGTTGGGTAAGTCAGATGAGGTAATCGTGGCCCCAATCGCACCCGCCCCAATCAAAATCAAGACGACATCAGTCATCCGCGAAATCCCAGACTGGGCAAATTCGCGTAGCTTACCACCTTGGCCCATTGCCAGTGCCCCAACAATCGCAGCAATTGGCAAAACATACATGGCATCCAAATTAATTTGTGTCAAAGCGGTAATATGAAAAATCGACCCAATAGGATTCAATAATAATAAAATAATGGCTAACACCGGTGTCACTAGGGACGTCCCTAAACTTGGCAATTGTTGTGCATCTGTATTAGCTGCCCGAGTAAGATTGACCAAGTCAGCGTCAATGACAGCAGAGCCCCGATGGCGAATTAACGTTGCCAGCAGAACTGTCATGGCCAGTGCGACGAGGGCCGGAATGAAATCGGCAATCATCACTTGGCTCAATTGCACATTGAATCCCTTCGCCGCGGCAATGGTGTTGGGGTTAGGTGAAATAATATTTCCTGCTTTACCACCACCTGACAATGCCACTAACAACGAGAGTTTGGAGAAGTTCATCCGTTTGCCGACCTCAAGCGCGATGGGCGCGACAATCAGGACCGCAACCGGAATGAAGACCCCAACAGCCGTAATAATCATCGTCGCCAACGCTAGCGCGAACAATGCAAACCGGTCACCGAGCCGCGACACGATGGCCCGAGCCAGCGTATCTGCTGACCCTGACTCCATCATCACCCCAGCCAGCATCCCTGCAGCCAGAACCCGCAACACTGTCCCCATGACACTTTGCGAACCCGTAATCAACACGTTGATGGTCTGGACCACGTTGGCGCCCCCAACCAAGCAACCAATGACAGCGCCCAGTAACAAGGAATAAACCGGATTGAGCTTTCTCAAAATCAACACAATTGCGACTGCCAGGCCAATTAACGCCGCCCACCAGCTCAACACTAAGCTTCCCACATGCATAACCTCCGTTATCAAAAATTCCGAATAAGTTCTATTGTAGGTCAGAATCATATTAATGACAATATTCACAATATCAGGACTTCGGACCGATATTTTCGCCTGTAAGCACAAAAAAAGGCCGACACGACAAGATAGCGTCGCGCCGACCTTGAAAACAATTAATTGTTCATCGTTTAATTAGTCATTGTAGTGGATGTGAAGCAATGGCGCGTGCTTAACGTCTTCAATCGTCTTTGTGCCGGCCAATTGCATAATAATTTCGAGCTCGTGATCGATGTGTTCAAAGACACTTTGGACACCTTGAGCCCCACCTAATGCCAAGCCATAAATCACTGGCCGACCAAAGGCAACTAAGTCAGCACCAGCAGCCAAAGCCTTGAAGACGTGGCTCCCACGGCGAACGCCTGAGTCAAAGATGATTGGTACTTGATGGTTGACCGCCTTAGCGATGCTTTCCAAAACATCAAATGATGCTGGACCACCGTTTAATTGCCGGCCACCGTGGTTAGACACATAAATCCCGGCCGCACCAGCACCAATGGCACGCATGGCATCTTCAGGAGATTGAACACCCTTAACGATGACTGGTAAATCAGTATATTCTGCAATCCGGCGAACGTCATCAGGGCCAATCTTTTGGGCAGCGGAAGCGTAAATGTCAGCAATCCCTTTGCCCTTCCCGTCGCCTTCGGAGAACTTGGTCAAGTTGGCCATAGGAATTGGGAATTGGAAGTTGTTAATAATATCTTGTTCACGATAGCCGTCGACAGTCGCATCAACAGTCAAAATGATTGCCTTAACGCCAGCCTTCTTGGCTTCGTCTAACAATGATTCATTGAAGCTCCAATCCTTACTCATATAAAGTTGGAAGAATTGAGGTGCGCCGTTACCAGCCGCAGCCGTATCAGCAATGGAAGTCGAACTGTAAGTACTTTGGGCCATTAACCCACCAACGGCAGCCACACCACGAGCGGTATCATCTTCACCTTGGGCGTGAGCCAATCCTTGGGCAGCAGTTGGGGCCATCATGACAGGTGTCTTCAAATCGATGCCGAAGACATTCGTTGACAAATCTGGCTTTTCGATATCAGAAAGTGCCTTGGGCACGATTTGGGCGTGTTCAAAAGCCAAAGTGTTCTGCTTTAACGTCCAATCATCTTCTGAACCACCAAAAATGTAGCCGTAACCACCGGTTGGGATGATCTTCTTAGCTTCATCTTCCAATGCAGGAAGATTGAGAATGTCTAATTTCTTTTCGTTATCGCTTTGTTCATATCCATTTACAACTGTCATGAGTAGTGCCTCCTTAAACATCTATGAATCGAGTATATCACTTATAAAAAGTAAGTAAACTATTTTTGGCCAATTTCTTGCAAATAAAAAAGCTAGCCGCATTTGGCGGCTAGCTCATGGTTATTTCTTTAAGTCGTCGACGGTATTATTAAAGGTTTCAGCGGCTTTTTCTTTGACATTCTCGCCGCTTTTTTCAACGTTTTTCTTGGCTTGATCGACCTTCTCTTTGGCTTCACCCTTCAGCTGTTCGGCTTTACCTTTGGCTTCGAGTTCCTCGTTGTTGGTAATCTTACCAGTCGTTTCCTTCACCTTGCCAACTACTTTGTCCTTCATTGCGTCAAAATCTGCCATGAGCGAATCCTCCTATAGGTTTGTATTTGTTACTAACCTAAGCATACGAGGTTGACCGGTTCAATTGCACGTTTAACGCTCACAAAAAAATCCTCCACCGCGTCAGAATGGACAAGGTGGAGGATTGTAAGCAAAGATTACCGCTTTGGGTCTTCAATTGCTGGTGGTTCAACGGCCTTGCCGCCTTTTTTCATGCTTTTATAGTTCACAACTGTCTTGTTCTTAAGATCGTCGACCAATGTGGCGTCGGCTTGATCAAAGTCATCAATCGTCAGTAATGCAGAATTAACATAGAGCTTCTCAATCGTGCCTTTAAAACTCAATGGCACATCTGTACCCTTCTTAACGGTCACTGAATCGCCAACATTAACGATAACTGCCATATAAGGTCCTCCTTTTAATTGTCACTAATACCAGTCTAGTCGCGTTTCTAGAGAAAATCAAATTCGCTGTTTTTATTAGTTAGTTAGTGTTGACAAAAACTAACTAACGAAGTATACTTATTTTCGTTAGGTAGAACCTAACTAAACTAACTATATTCGGAGGCATTTGCATGACAAATGATACCCAAGCTTTACTCAACACCTTTGGTCAATTGTTCCAACAAGAATACTTCATGAATGCAGCCTTACGGAGTGGGCATAACGGCAATGGCCGCCACGGTCGCGGACCTATCCGCTTACTGCGGTTCCTTGCTGACAACGATGGCGTGACCAACGCCGATATCGCTGAAGCCCTTGACATTCGTCCAAGTTCTGTCTCAATGCTCGTTAAAAAACTCGAAGATGCTAAATTAATCACTCGCGAAGACTCTGCCGAAGACAAGCGCGCTTCTGTTATTTCATTAACTGATGATGGTCGCAAGCTTATCACCGAGGCTAAGGACGTTCGCAATGAATTATCTGACACGATGTTTGCAGCACTGACTCCAGAAGAACAAGCCCAACTCAGCGACTTGTTGACGAAGCTCCTGGCAAGCATTAATGATGACGCCATCGAATCTGGTGACAACGCTGCCCTTCAAGCCCACTTTGAGAAGGCCCGCGACTTACGTCATCAATTCCGTGAACTGTTCGGTGCCCCTGGCAACGGTGAAGGCCATCATCATGGCGGCCCCCGCGGTGGCTTTGGTGGTTTCGGTGGCCCTCGCGGCTTTGGCGGCCCTCGTGGCGGCCGTGGCCATCACGGTTTCCCAGATGGTCCCCGGTTTAACCATCCCGATTTCCACTAATTAACCGATAATAAATAGGTCTGTGTTCCTGCCAATTGGCGGGCTCACAGACCTATTTTTGTGCGTTAAACTTAGCGTTCAGCGCTCAACTGCTTAATACCAGGTAAACTGAGCATAACGATCAGGCTGACGATGTATAAGGCTGATAAGCTGCCCATTGTCACCGCTAACCCGAAACGATCCATCAACACGCCAATCATCACCGATGAGAAGCCGCCAATGGCTTGACCAAGGTTCATGATGACGTTATTAGCTGTGGACCGAATTTCCGTTGGATACAAACGGCTAATGACGACGCCATAGCCACCGAACATCCCGTTAGAAAAGAAGCCAACCACTGCACCCATCAACGCGAGCGTCCAGGTACTATGCGCCAGCGTTAACGCGAAAACAACTACAGCAGAAATAACCAAGAAAATCGCAAACGCCCGCCGAGGCCCGAAGCGGTCCAGAATGCTGCCAAACGTCAGCATTCCCAAACTCATTCCGATAATCGTTGCGATCATCCAAATTGATGAGCCGGCGACTGATAACCCTTGCTGTCGCTGGACAATGACTGGTAACCAGTTCATTAGCCCGAAATAGCCAGCGATTTGCACAATGGTCATCACTAGGAGACCCAGCGTTTGGCGAGTAATAGCTGGCGTTTCAAACAGCCGTGCAATCGAGACCTTATGCGCTGGGTCTTGATGCTGCTTAGCCTCCAGGAATTCATCAGTTTCGCTAATATTGCGCCGAATGAAGAAAGTGAGAATAACCGGCAAAACGCCCAGTAAGAACAAAGCATGCCAGCCAAAATGCGGAATAATCAACGCTGCCGCGATGGCCGCAAAGATTGCCCCCGTCTGCCCTCCGATGGCTGCAATTGATGTCATTTTACCAATTTGATCTTGACGGAAGCTTTCAGCAATCAAGGTAATCCCAACACCATACTCGCCCCCCGCGCCAATCCCGGCCAGGAACCGCAATACATAAATTGTGGTAATGTCATTGGCAAAATACATCAACGCCGTGGCAATCGCGAAAATAATGACCGTATGGGAGAAGGTTTTAACCCGCCCGTATCGATCACCTAGAATCCCAAAAATCACGCCACCGACCAGCATCCCTAAGTTGGTAATCGAACTAATCAGGCCGGCCGCACCGCTAGAAATATGTAATTGGGCAATAATTGGTGTTAACGAAAATGAGAGGAACATGATATCCATGTTTTGTAAGGAGAATCCGGCCCCAGTCGAGACGATGACCTTCTTCTGCTCCCCGCTCAAACCTTGGTGTTTTGATTCAGTTAATTCCATATCCTGTTCCTCCAAAATGACCGCTCACTGTCGGTCGTTATTTTGATACCGTGCCTAAGCACATTGTTAAACATTATGCACTAAAATAACGCATTGAACAAGCCCCAAAAGCGCGCCACGCCAGCAGAAAAGCCGTTCCTACTTATTGGGTAAGAACGGCCTTATGCGTTATTCAGTTTTTCGCGCAGCTGCGGCTTTGCGTAATTGCCGTTGGGCGGCTTTGGACCCACGATTCAAATCGCGTTGTTGTTTGTAACTGTCGTAATCGACAAACAAGCGCGCCAGTTCGTAACCTTCTGGATACAGTTCACTAGCAGGCGTCAATAATTGCACCCGACGCCGCGGTTGCTTTAGATGGTGATGATTGACGAAGACATCCAGCTCGTCACCATCATCTTGGTAGACCAAGCCTTCTTGTTGCAGACCGGATAACCAGACCCGATCACCTTGGACAAACTGCGGCGTATTTTGCACAGGTGTAGCCTTTGGCCCAGGAAAATCCTGCTTAGTGACTTGATAGTCTTTGGTGTGCAAATACTTTTCCGCTCGGCGCAATAATTGAGTGGACATCTTCATTTTGCGGGCAATCCATAACGCTTGGCTGTCACCCGTGACGCCCAACTTCAGCTGGTATTTCGGCATCAAGGTCTCTTGATCAAAGGCCATTGCGGCCGGAATGAAGTCTGCATGGGCTTCGGCGAAACGTTTAATCTCACCATAATGGGTTGTCGCCATGATGAGCGCCCCTTGACTGTAGAGTGTTTCCATAATCGCAATGGCTAAGGCCGCCCCTTCGTTCGGCTCAGTGCCGCTGCCGATTTCATCCAAGAGGACGAGTGTATTGCGCCCTGCCTGACTGAGAATGCCAGCCACATTGTGCATATGCCCAGAAAAAGTACTCAGCGCGTTACCGAGATCTTGTTGGTCACCCATATCGACAAAAATATGGTCCATGACCGCGATATCGGTGCCGGCTTCGGCAGGAATTTGCAGACCAAACATGGTCATCAACGTCAATAAGCCCACCGTCTTTAAGGTGACAGTCTTGCCACCAGCATTTGGGCCAGTGATCACCAGGCCGCGATAATCGGTGCCGAGGCGCAGATCCAGGGGGACAGCATCCTTTGGTAACAAGGGATGGCGGCCGTGATGAATGATAATTCGTTCAGCCTTGTTGACTTGCGGTGTCTGGCCGTCGATTTCGCGGCTATACTTAGCGCGCGCCATAATTATGTCCAGTGCTGTGATTGTCTCGACGACCAGGTCAATCGTGGCGGCTGCCTCGGCAATACGACCAGTGAGTTCAGCCAAGACCTGATATTCTTCCGCCACGGCCTCGGCATTGACCATGGCATACTTGGCATTTAACTTGGCTACCGCATTGGGCTCAACATAGACCGTTGTGCCTTTATTTGAAGATTCGACAATATTACCTTCAATCTTATTCTTATACGTTGCTTGAATGGGCACTGTATAATGATCAGACTTTTTGACGATAATCGGTTCTTGCAAGTAGCGTTGATTATCGGCATGGCGGATGAAGCGTTGTAACTTATCTTGAATCTCTGTGTCGATGTCTTGCAACTGGCGCCGAAGTTTGCGGAGTTGACGCGATGCACTGTCGGCCACTTGCTGATGCTGAATCTGACTGTAAATCGCATTTTCAATCTCAGAAAAATCAGGCAAACCTGACGCATATTGGTTCAGCAATGGTGCCATGCCCATATTGGTCTCAAAGAATTGGCGCAATAGGCGACTGCTGCGCAAGAAGTCAGCGAAGCGTATTAGATCAATGGGACTCAGGATCAGGCCCTTTTGCAATTGGGCCAACAAGCGATCAATGTCGTTCAGGCCTAAAAATGGCACGTGCTGGTTGGCATCGAGTAACCTCCGGGCTTCCAGCGTTTCTTGTTGCCAGGTTTCGACCGTGGCCAAATCTGTTTGTGGTTGCAGCGCATCGAGACGGTCTTGACTATAATGGCCAATCGCGCGTGCTTTGACTTGAGCCTTAATTTCGTTGAATTGGAGTTTTTGTAGGGTATCGTTTTGCATGATTGCTCTTCCTTTCGAAGCGCAATACCCGCCCGTAAATAACTGGGCGTACACAAAAAGCCGACAGTTCCCCATCGGCTTGACCAGAAACGGCTTTATGACGGGTATCACTCAGTGGACGCCAAATAAACCATCTCGGTTCATTCGACGCTTCAGTTACTGAATTAGATACCTACCACACTCATAAAGGGCTCCTTAAATTTTGTCCAGTTATTTACTGATTTCAGGATAACATGGTCGCAAAGTGTCTGTCTAGGCTTACACCTGGAAGAATTTCCGCACATCGGCGACATAGCCTTCACGGTCACTAATCGCTTGCAAGGCGGGATTGTCATGCGTGCTGGTTTTGCCTGTCCGGCGCAGGTGGGCATAGAGATCAAAATACGGCACCTTAATTGCCTTCGCCTGCGCAATTTCAGCTTCGATGTCATACTCAACCTTGCGGAAGTCGACCTGGACCCTGCCGGCGTCGTCAATTTCTAACAACGCATAATGGGCCCGTTGATCATCAAAGAAGTGTTGCCAGGGACTGTACGGCTGACCCGTGGCCCCAGGATTAATCACTAACTGTCCGGCGTCACTGACACGCATCACCTGTTGATGGGTATGGCCGTAAATGGCAATATCTTGGTCAGGGGCAAACAGCTGGTCGAAATTGGCTTCTGCTTCTGCAGGATACAAATCACGGCCCTCATCCCGAAATGGCTGATTGTGCGATAGGCCGATTTTGACGCCGTTGACCGTCGTAGTCGCCGCAATCGGTAAGGCCTTCATCCAAGCAAAATCCGCACTGGATAAATCTTCGAGCAAAAACTGCGTCAGCCGCGCAAAATAGACGTGATCAGGGGCCTGCGGATTGAATCGACCTGCCGCGACGGTATAAATAACCCGTTCCCAGTTCCCACGCAACCACAAACTCGGTTTGACGCTGCGTAACAGGGCCAGCAGGTCACTGCGGCCAGGCCCCGGCAAAAAGAGGTCGCCGATAAACCAATAATCCGTCGCCTGTTGGGCTTTCGCGTCCGCCAACACCGCCTCCGTGGCGCCCATGTTACCGTGAATATCTGCCAGAATGGCAATTTTTTGTTTCACTTGTTAGTCACCTTCGCTACAAATCGAAAAATTTTGTCACGTCTTCAGTATACCCTTCACGTTGATTAATCGGCGCCAAAATTTCCGGACTGTGGTTGACGGGAATGCCCGTTTTGCGAATTTGCGCATATAAATCGGCATAGGGTTCCCCCATTGCTTTGGCCAATTGGATTTCGGCCGCTTCATCATAAGCCACTTTGCGAAAATTCACCGTGACTTCATCAGCGTCATTCACATCAAGCAGTAAGTAATTGGCACGATGGTCCTTGAAGAAGCGCGGCCAGTTACTGAAAGGCTGGCCCACCGACCCAGGGTTCAAAATCAATTGGCCAGCTTGGCTCACGCGTTCGAGCTGCGTATGTGTGTGGGCATAGACAGCTATATCTTGGCTCGGGGTGATGAAGAGCTGTTCAAAATTGGCTTGAGCTTCTGGCGGAAATAAATCGCGACCGTCATCCCGAAATGGTTGACTATGAGACACGCCGATGGTTAAGTGGCCCACGCTAACCATGGTGCTAATCGGCAGTTGCTGCAACCAGGCATAGTCTTCAGTGGTCAGATCTTCCAAGAGGTATTCACTCAATCGAGCCTGATAAATGTCAACTGGATTCGTGACATCGATGTGACCAGCAACCAAATCAAAAATCGTCCGCTCCCAATTGCCCCGTAGCCACACTGTAGGGTGCACGGCCCGCAACATCGCAAGCAGTTCACTCCGGCCCGGTCCGGGCAGAAACAGATCACCCAGAAACCAATATTGCGACGCTTTGTTAACTGCGGCGTCGCGCAAAACCGCGTCAAGCGCCGTGATGTTACCATGCACATCTGCCAAAATTGCAATTCGGTCAGCCATCATCTCATCCCCTCAAATTTTCACCAGTATACGCCCTAAATGGTGAGTGGTACACCTGAAAAGCCCGCCAAATCAAGGTGCAAACACATGTTTGACATTTGGTCTGAATGGGGGTATTCTAGTCACATATTATGAAAGGGGGTGATGCCTTTTGACTACCGATAGTAATCTTAAGGCATCAGCCACGGAGCGTGCAGCTAAGTAGCTGATGCCATTAAGAGAAGCCCTGCGAAATCGATTCGCAGGGTTTTTTCTATACAAAAAAGCTGAGATTGCCAGGGTTATGGGCAATCTCAGCTTTTTTATTTTATTTCAATGTTGCGACAACGGCATTGTGCTCGACAGTCCCGCTAGCCGTTAAATCAACTGACCAGCCTTTATCCAAGGAATTGGTGACGACCACAATAATTGTGGTGTCCTTGCCGGCGGCGCTCACTACCTGACGATCCATCACTGCGAGTTCAGCACCCGCATCGATGTGATCGCCAGCGGCTACTTTAACCGTAAACGGTGCACCTTTCAGTTCAACCGTATCAATCCCCATATGCACCAACACTTCCTCACCGTCCTCGGTGGTAATGCCAATCCCATGCTTCGTGTCGGCGACCATGGTGACTGTGCCTGACACAGGGCTATAGATTTCATCAGCGCTCGGCGTGAGGCCAAACCCATCGCCCATCGCTTTTTGTGAGAAAACTGGATCTGAAACATTGGCTAAGGCCACAACTTCTCCATCAGCTGGGGCCAAGAATGTCTTGGGGGTCCAATCGACTTTTTCGTGCTTCTTAAAGAAATTAAACATGCTAATACCTCCTATTTCGACTGGCGAAAGAACTTACCAACTAGTTCTGACGACGCAGTTAAGTTTGAAACGTTGGCCGTGTAGTCTTGTTGTAAATACCGATAGTAAATCAGGTCAATGACATATAACTGACTTAACAGCGAAGTTGTCGCTGCCGACCGTACCTTCGAATGTGATTCGGTGCCATCCGTCAGCAACACAAGTGAGGCTAATTGGCCTAAACTGCTTTTCGGATTAGTCGTGAGGGCAATGACCGGAATCTGTTGTTGGACGGCCAGTTGGCCTAATTTAACCGTTTCGACAGTTTGACCAGAGTTTGAGATTAATACCATTACTTGCGGGCGGTCTGGTAATAATAAATTCACGGCCATTTGATGGGTGTCTTGCGAATTGATGGTCACCTTGCCCACCCGGGAGAACTTCTGGGTCACATCTTGCGCAACTAAGTCTGAGGCGCCAAGGCCATACACATGAATTACTTTGGCTTTTTGCAACAGGTTTACTGCCTGGTCGAGCGTTTCATCTTCCAATTGTTGATTAGTGGTTTCGATACTATGCTGCGTGCGCAAGGCTAATTTTTGCTTGATCACGTCGAGTGTGTCGGTTGGCGCCACTTCTTCATAAAGTGGCGTTTCGTCGTTATTAATACCAGCCAGTTCCACTTTCAGCGTCTTAAAACCGTCAAGTGAAAGATGCTTGGCGAACCGGACAATGGTCGCTTGGCTGACGCCACTTTCTTGTGCCAATTCAGCAATACTAAAGCGGACCACCTGTTCAGCATGATTGAGAATATAGTCTCCCAGTTGCTGCTCAGTCTGGCTCATTTCTGGCAGTTTCTCATGAATCGTTAGCAAAATTGTATTAGCCATGGTCACTCACATCCTATTTCTCGATTGCGCCGCGAACGAATCCGCTGGCTGCCTCTAAACGTTGGGCAGCTTGTGCAATGTCATCATCCGTCATCAACATCACAATCGCAAGTTTAACCGATTGATCTGCCGCATTCAGTGCCTGGCCAGCAGTCGCTTCGTCGACGTGTGTAATTTGCATGATGATATTTTTAGCCCGTTGAACGAGCTTCTCATTGGTTGGACGAACATCCACCATCAGATTGCCGTACGTCTTGCCAATGCCCACCATGGACGCTGTCGATAACATGTTTAAGACCATTTTCTGGGCCGTCCCAGACTTTAAACGGGTTGAACCAGACAGAATTTCCGGTCCTGGAACCACTTCAATCGCCACATCCCCAAAAGCACTAATTTCAGCGTTAGCGTTACAAGAAAGTGCCACCGTTTTGACGCCGTTCTTTTGAGCAAATTGCAATCCACCAATGACATAGGGTGTTCGGCCACTGGCCGCAATCCCGACGACAATGTCCTTGGCATTGAGATGCCGGGCTTCAAGATCCGATTGTGCCAAGCTTAAACTATCTTCAGCCCCTTCAACCGCGGTGGTCATGGCTTGTTGCCCGCCGGCAATAAGGCCTTGCACCATTTCGGGATCAATGCCAAACGTCGGCACACATTCGGCAGCATCCAGCACGCCCAAACGGCCGCTAGTTCCAGCTCCGATATAAAAGAGGCGCCCGCCTTGTTTGAAGGCCGCGGTAATTAAACTCACTGCTTCTGCAATCTGTGGGAGTTGTTGTTCGACGGCAAGTGGCACTTTTTTATCTTCAGCATTCATCGTGGTCACAATTTCTAATGGCGTCATCTGGTCCAAATTCATCGTGGCCGCGTTTTGAGCTTCTGTCGTTAATTTCGTAATATCCATGGTTAAACTCCTTTCGTGGCCATAATTTTAATTGCTTGATTGGCCGAACAAAATGGTAATAAATCACAATCACTGGCCACCACTTGGCCAATGACATTCACCGTCGGATCCGCGGGTAGTTCGCGTTTAACAATTTCTAATTCACCTTCGTAACGAGCGGCGCGTTCATTATCGAGCGTAATCGCACCAATTGGCCGTGGCGTTGTCGCCTCGGGTAAGACATGACCTTCAAGCAAGCGCCGGCCTTCTGCCAAGCGAATCACATCCCGGGCCACATCAGCCCGTTGGTGCAACACCCGGTCAAAATAATCCGGCCAATGCTGCATCTGGGCATGCAGGACGACGACGCCCGCTTGCGTGTACTGCGTGAGCTGTTCCATAGTTGTCGAACTCAACGTTGGGTCCCCAATGAAAACATGGGTCACATCCAATTGCTGCATATCAAGCATTGCCGCCAACGGATGGAGATAGCGATGGGCTTCCAAGGTCGGCAGTCCGACAAAGACTGGGCCCCGGCGTTCGCCATCCCCGGCCACAAACGCCATGACGGTGAAACCATGATCCACGAGCCAGTGATTCTTTTGCTTAAACCAATCGCGGTCTAAACCAGTATTTTCCCGCGGATAATAGTTATGCCAGGCTTCAAGATGGTCAAAGTTCGCGTGATTCGCCGTCAGCGCTTGAATGTCGGCCACCGTAATCGTGCTAGCATTCAACGCGATATGGAAAGTCTGTGTCAGTGCGGCGATGTCCGACATGTTGATGCCATCATCCATCCGTAATGTGGTCACATGCCGTTGTTGAAACGCCGACAAGTCGGCCAATTGTAAGCCTAGGCGTGTCAACGCTGCAGCCGACACATCAACGGTTAACGCTAAGCCATATTGCGCACAGAGCTGACCCAGTTGTTGAAGATGGGCCAAGAGAAGACTTGGGTCATCCTCTGGCAAGTTAACTGAGGTGAACACCCCTTTGAATCCAGCAGTCGCATACGTTTTCAATATCTGTTCTTGTGAAGCATCAATCTCATCATGTAAATACATTGAAAATCCTAGCATGCGCACACCCTACTTTTCTGGATAAACTTCATCGATCCGTGATTCATCAACCCCAAAGAACCAAGTCATCACGAAGCCGCCGATATAAGCCACTAAGAGTGCCAGCAAATAAGTGAATTGTTGCCCTGGTTGCATAATCAGCAGGCCGAATAATCCAGACACACCCTGAGAAACAGCGCCAAGATGGAATAAGGAAGCGGCGATCCCACCAAAACCGGCACCGATACATGCGGTAATAAATGAGCGGCCTAACGGTAAGGTTACGGCATACATCAGTGGTTCACCGACCCCAAGAATGGCAACGGGGATGGAGCTCATGACCATTTTCTTAAAGCGCTTGTTGGCTGACTTGAAGTATAAGGCTAAGCCGGCCCCAACTTGGCCACCACCGGCCATCATTAAGATTGGTAACAAGTAGTTAATCCCTTTTGTTGGGCCATTTGGATCATTGAGTAACACATGGATTGGCGTCAAGGCTTGGTGCAAGCCGACTGAAACCAATCCCAAGAATGTCGATGACAAGAGGAAGCCACCAAAGACACTTAGTTGCGTGTAAATGAAGTCCATAACTAGATAGATGCCATTGGTTAACCATGCCCCTGCAGGTTGTAAGAAGACCACCGCAATCAAGGCACCGATAATGACCGTCAATAATGGCGTGAAGAACGTATCCAAGATGCTTGGCATGAACCGGCGAATATTGCGTTCCAGCCAGGCGAAGAAAATTCCCATGAATAGGGCGGTCATCAACCCACCAACCCCAACGACATAAGGCGCATTGGTCAAAGGCATCATGACGCCTTTAGCCGCAAGCGGAAAGCCCGGCACAATAGCCCCTAAACAGAGCGTGCCCCCAATCCCACCAAGGATGGCGCTACCCTTGAATTCCCGGGCGGCGTTCATCCCAACAAAGATTGGTAAGAACGTAAACAGTCCCCAGCCTAACGTCTTGATGGTCATGTACCACCAATCCGTCATGAAGGCTTGATGGGTTTGGAAATCAATCACGTTGGTCAAACCATTAATTAACCCAGCGGCAATAATCCCTGGTAATAAGGGAATGAAGACATTGGCGATGTGCTGTAAACCACGTTGAAGTGGCTTGTCGTGCTTGGCCTTATTGGCCGACTTGTTCTCTTTGGCAATTGACTTCACATCAGTCGATTGACTCATCGAGGTATCTTGGGCAACTTCACTCTCGTCTTCTTCGCCAGATCCTAATGGCACGCCAGTCATCTCTGCAAAAGGTTCAGCGACTTTATTCACTTTCCCTGGGCCCAAAACAACCTGCAGCGTGTCAGCATCCACCACTGCCAGTACCCCGTCAATATCCTTGAGTGCATCAGCATTGACCTTATCCTTATCCTTCACCCCGAGACGTAACCGGGTCATGCAGGACACGTTGGAGGCAATGTTATCTTTACCACCAACATTTTCCAGAATTTTTTTGGCCATTTCTTCGCTGTTCATAATCTCGTCTCCTTATTCATCGAAATCCGACGTATTGTTAACACAATTCCCGTGATACTTGAGTGATCTTCCATCTAATCCCTCCAATTGGTATCGCTTACAAAGAAAGTATACGTCCTGTGAAGTAAAGTTTCAAGTAAATGTTTTAAAAAATATAAAATAAGAAACTTTATTTCTTTGGTCGCTCATTTCGACGCAAAAAAATAGACCGCCAACGGCAGCCTATTGCTTAATGTACCCTTTTTGGTCGCCAATGCCACGTCAGCACCAGCATGCCCAGCAGTCCAATTATTCGTTTCATTTCATCACCCGAGAAATCATTCAGTTCGGCTGACCAAAAGCCTGCGCAAAGTCCGCAGTGATCTGGTCTGCTTGCGGTGTTGTCACTAACGTTTTAAGCCAATCACTGGGGATTGGTGCCTCAGGATGACCAGATAAGAAGATGATTGCGGCCAGTTGAGCCACCGTATCAGCATCATTGCCCAGATTGACGGCCTTTAAAACCACCGTCTCAAACGTCTCTGCTTGAAAGTTGGCCCACAGCGCTGCTTCCAATGAATGTACCACGTAGCCGTCACTAGCGATGACAGATTCTGGCAGGGCAACAAATGAACCATCACGCAACCGCGAGAAATGCATCAGTTCGTCAGTTTGATTGACTTCTTCAGCCCGATTCATTGCAATCGCCAAGGCGCTCGCAAGGCTCTGCCCCAAGAACAACTCCCGCAGGAGTTCACAGTAAATCACACTGGCAACCACTGAACGAGGATGGGCATGTGTAATCACCGTATAGTCATGAATCGCTGCAATGCGCGCCACCAAGTCGACCTGGTCCAACAGCGTAATCGCAAGTGGCGCCAGGCGCATGATCGCCCCATTGCCATTGGCAAACTCTGAAGGGTCGCCACAATCAAGCGGTGCCACACGCGCCCGAAAATTGTCGATGGCTTTTTGGGTGGTGACGCCGATATCAAACATTTGTCCAAACGGGGTGTAGTCTCCGTTCTCAACATAGCGGACCATTTTACGAAAAAGGTCTTCCAGGTCGCCGCCTTCAGTGAGGTTAGCCATCAGAATCAAGGTCAGAGACGAATCGTCTGACCAAGTGCCTGGCGGTTGATTGTAAGTACCATAACCCGTCATCCCCGAGACAGCCACCGATTGGCGCGGTTGGAATTCGACCGGCACCCCTAGCGCATCGGCAACCATGCTGCCCGTGATAAGATGCTTAATTTGTTGTTGTGAAAGCATATTAGTTCACCGCCACAATCTTTTCACCCTGCAAGACTTTAATCACGTTACCGGCGACGATTTTAGCCATCTGATCACGCGCTTCCACCGTAGCATTACCAATATGCGGCGTTAAGATGACGTTTTTCAGCGGCTTTAAGCCGACTTCAACTTCCGGTTCGTGTTCATAAACATCCAGCGCCGCTCCGGCAATATCGCCTTGTTGTAGGGCGGTGACCAATGCTGCTTCGTCCACGATTGGACCGCGCGCCGCATTAATCAGCCAAGCCGTTCGCTTCATCCGTTTGAACGTTGTCGCATTAAACATGTGCTTATTATCAGCTGTCAGCGGAATGTGTAGTGAGATGAAATCACTGTCGGCCACAATCTCGTCCAGCGTTGCAAAATGCACATTCAGCGCCTGTTCTTGATCCGGCGTCAGCTGATGCCGCTGGGTGTAGTTCACGTGCATCCCAAACGCATCAGCCAACTTGGCCACTGCCTGCCCGATATTGCCCAGACCGACAATGCCAAGCGTTTTGTCACGCAGTTCATGGCCTAAGAAGAACAACGGCTGCCAACCATCAAAACCCTCTGTGCGCATCAATTGGTCACCTTCAACAATTCGGTGGCTTGCCGCGAGCATCAGACCCATCGTGACCTCGGCGACTGAATTCGTTGAGACCGCTGGGGTGTTGGTCACAGGAATTTTGTGGGCACTGGCCGTCGCAATATCAATGTTGTTAAAGCCCGCGCCAAAATTGGCAATCAGCTTGAGGTGAGGCGCGGATTCAATGATGTCCGCATCGACAGTCGTGGAGAGCGTCGAAATCAAGAAGTCGGCACTCGCCACTTGGCGCTTCAATTCGTCGTGGTCAATCAACCCATCGCCCGCATAAGCCACTACATCAAGCCCCGCTTGCTGCAACTGATCTGCAGCCACCGCCGGAATCTTATCACTAATAAATACCCTTGCCATCCTGCTCACTCCTGACTTGTCTTATTACAGCCCATTATCGGAGTTCTCTGGCGAAAAGGCAAAGGAAGTGCAAAAAAGCCACCCCCGGGGATGGGGTGACTTGTCGACTTGATATAGAACCTGATACCACGCCGCTGTTGATATCACACATGAACATTTGATCAACTAGGTTCCTCGTGATAATCAACCTTTTATCAATTCATTGAGAGATCAGTACGATTAACCTCTTGAAAAATGATTTGCGAATCGTCCTCAACGTAAGCGCTAACATTTTCTGGATTAACAAATCCGGTTTTTGCTTCCATCACATTAGCCATACCTGCGGCCATTCCGTACTTAATGACCGTCAACAGATCGAGGCCTTGGTCGATTGCGTAGAGCATCCCGCCAACAACAGCGTCGCCCGATCCTTCAGCATTCACTTCACGAAGAAGCCGAGTCTTTACGAAATAGAAGTGTGGTACATCGGTCCCTATTTTCAAAGCAGCTCCCTGATGGCCAAGAGAAACAACAACTGCTGGGATACCCTTCAACCGATCATCTTGCAACGCTCGCAGAGTTTCAATCGGAGATTCAGGAATCTCTTGGTTCAGAAGTTGCCCTAATTCATCAGAATTGGGCTTAATAATATCAGGCAGTTCTGCAGATTGGAGCGCGGCAGAGAATGCCGCGCCAGAGCTGTCAAGGATCACTTGTGCCTCAGGATTGTGTGCTTTTACGTGTTTCAAAATCTGTCTGTACGTATCGGTCGGCAATCCAGCAGGAACAGAACCGTTTATGGAAACCGCCGTCAGATCGGCCATCTTATCAATGATAGTTAGCAATTTCTCCAAAGATCCCTGGCTTATTGGTTCTCCAATCTCATTGAGTTCCGTCTTAGTCCCTTCTTCATCGAGGATTGTATAACAATATCGGGTCTTTCCATCGATTGGTACGAATTCGTTATTAATGTTGAAATTTTTCAGTTCGTCAAGGATCAGATCAGAATTTTTCTTTCCAATAAAACCGGTCGCGGATATTCTCCCAGAAGTCTTTCCTGCAAGAATCGATGACACCCTCGCGGCGTTAACACCTTTCCCTCCCACTACTGTCCGGTGATTCAATTCTCGATTAGTAGCCCCGATTTTAAAAGTTGCGGTCTGATAAACAACATCTAGCGAAGGATTCAATGTAATCGTTAAAATCATAACTCTGCCTTCTTTCCTACGATCAAGTTTGTTCTAGTCTTAAAATGTTGATAGTCCCGTTTTGAAATTCCTGAATCAGTGATTAACGAATTCGTTTTATCAAGTTGCAGAAAGCTGAATCGATCGGCTTGATCGAACTTGGTGTGGTCTGCGACAACATACGTCTTAGTTGATCTATCAATAGCAACCTTTTGCACAGTACCTTCTGCAATATTTGACGTTGTAGCCCCGTCTTTCCAAATTCCGTTTGTACTGACAAATGCCAAATCAAAAACAAAATTGTTCAACGCCTGCTGAGCAATGAGGCCGACAAATTCATTTGTGGTCCGATGGTATGTGCCTCCTGTTAGAACAACGTTTGCGTCTTTTTGGGCTAAGTGATGAAAGGCAATATCCGAGTTTGTAACGTATTGAATGTCAGAACTAGTTGGAAGAAAGTCCAAGCTTGCAAAGATAGTTGTCCCTGCACCTAAGTAAACCGTCATCTGTGGTCTAACTAACTTGGCCACCTCTCTGCCAATTTCAGATTTAGCTTCCTTCTGGAGAATCTTCTTCTCGTCCGTCGACTTTTCTATATAGACACTAGCGCCACCGTAGATGCGAGTTACCTGCTTATTGCGTTCCATCTCTGTTAAATCCCGTCGAATTGTCATCGGTGCCACTTCAAGTTTTGAGGCAATGTCAACAGTAGAAAGAGTGCCAGATTTTGATTTATTCAGCAGTGCAACAATGGCATTCTGCCTATCTTGTTTGAACATCTCTTCACCTCCATCTGAATACCCGTATTATATATCTCTGCAAAAAAATGTTCAAGTGTGTTCATCTCAATTGATGATCGTCCTAGTTGATCCCTTAGGTGAACTCCTCCTGAATGTGCGCTAAAAATATAAAATAAAAAAGTCTTGACTCTTCCAAAGAAAGCGTTTACTATACGTGGTGAAACAAAGATGAACATTATTTAAAAAGGTGAACATAAAAAGGAGGAGGAAAAATGTACGATTCACTATTTAACAAAGATTTGATCAACCTCAATGCGCAAGCTACTGATTCAACTTCATTATTTGATTTGATAGGTCGAGATGCTCAGGAAAAAGGGTTTGCTGGCAAAGGTTACATCGAAGGGCTGATCAAACGGGAAAAGGCTTACCCTACCGGACTTGTCTTTCCAAATATTAGTTTAGCTCTACCTCACGTCGATCCTGAATTTGTAGAGAAACCTTTCATCTACGTGGCACGAACTACCCAGCTACTTGATTGGTTACAAATGGGTGACTCACAAAACATGCAGACTGAAAACTTCTTGTTCTTAGGCATTAAGGAACCCTCTGCACAGGTAGGACTGCTCGCTGATATCATTGCTGCTTTTAAAGATGAAACCTTTGTTGAGCAATTCCTTGCTTCGGAAACAACAGATAAAATGTCACAACTTTTAGTCAATAAATTTAGCCATGTGAAGGCCTAAAAAGGAGATCTTAAAAATGAAAACAATCTTAGTATGCTGTGGTTCCGGTGTCGCAACAAGTCCTCAAGTCGCAAGTAAGATTAATGAATTTCTTGAAGATCATGACTTGGATCGTTTTGCTCACGCAGATCCTGCGCCTGTTGAGACTGCAAAAGCAAAGATTGACAGCAACCCTGACATCATCGTCTATGTGGGGATCGCCCCTGCTGACGATGATTTGAAAGAAACAATCGATGAACACAATGTGACAGAAATCATCGGTGTTCCATGGCTCACTGGTATCGGTGAAGAAGAAGCCGACGCTAAGGTGCTGAAGGCTGTTGAAGATGTTGCCAAGAGCCACAGTGTAGATTAATTCTTCGTCGAAGGGGGGTAATATGATGGATTGGAATGGAATAGTTCAAGCGATTTTGTCACCAGGACCACAAGTTGTTGTATCGGCTTTAATCATGATCTTAGGTTTTATCTTTGGGATGAAAGCCTCACGGGCAATACTATCAGGTCTTTATCTTGGGGTTGGTTTTGTCGGGATGACCATGGCAATTAATGCGTTAGTTGCTGCAGTCAGCCCAGCTGCTAAAGCATTAGCTACAAACACTGGTATCAATCTTCCCACTGTCGATTTTGGCTGGACGGGCGCTGCTGCCATTACGTGGGCTTGGCCACTGGCCTTCGTGTTCTTTGCCGTTGAGATTGGTGTAAACGTTATCATGTTACTCACCAAGACGACAGATACAATTAACGCCGATATGTGGAACGTTTGGGGTATTGCATTGACAGCCTATATGGTTTACTCATTCACTGGAAACTATGTTTGGGCATTCGTGGCTGGCGCCATCCAAGTGGCTATCATGCTTAAATTAGGCGATATGTGGCGCGATGAAATTCACGATATGCTGGGTTACCCAGGGGTTACAACAACCCACATTGAAGCTTTCACCGCTATCATTATGTGGCCGATAAACAGGTTGATGGACTTCATCCCCGTCTTCAACACTCAATGGGATGCTAAGGCACTTAAAAAGAAGATTGGGATTCTTTCGGAACCAGTTGTCATGGGCTTCATTATTGGTTTGATTTTGGCTTTGGCCGGTCGGTATTCCGTCGGTAACGCCCTCAATCTAGCAGTTACCACCGGTGCTATCATGGCAATCTTCCCGGTAATGGCCAAGTTCTTTATGGACTCATTAACACCTTTCGGTACAACCATGAGCAATTTTATGAAGAAGCGCTTCAAAAACCGTGATTTTGTCATTGGACTCGATTGGCCAATTCTCGGTCAGAGTACTGAACTGTGGGTAACAATGGTGATTCTTATTCCTGTCAGCATTATCTATGCAGCAATTCTGCCAGGTAATACAATTCTCCCATTCGCCGGTGTTATCAATTACAGCTTAGGTGTTGGCGGATTGTTACTGACTGGTGGTAACTTGCTCCGGATGGTAGTTCTAGGCGTAATCTACGAACCATTATTCCTCTACGGTGCTAGTTATTTCTCAAATGTCTTCACCGACTTGGCAAAGTCAACAAAAGCAATCCAGGTTCCAGCTGGGTCACAGGTCTCTTGGAGCTCAATTGAAGCCCCTGATCTTCGCTACCTGATGGCAACTGCCTTTCAGGGGCACTGGATTCAAATTGTTCTTCTCATCATGTTGATCGCGCTGTTCTGGTTGGTTTACCGGAGTTTCAAGAAGAATCCTATCCCAGCTCAGCGTTACAAGAAAGCGGCTAGTAAAGAAGCGACTGCAACTGAAGATACAACAGCTCAGGCCAAAGCTTGATTGGAGGCAACCGAATGTCTAAGGAAAGTAAGAGAGAAAAAATCTTATGGACTGCCATCGCTTTCCTGGCCTTTGCAATCTTTTTTACAGCGATGACATCAAGAATTTACTGGCTAAACGCTTTTGTGATTCCGTTAGGCTTGCTCGTGAAATACAGAGGCGATGCTGCGTTGTTTGCTAAGAATCGTAAAAAAAGGGAATTTTTAAAGGAAGATTTAGTCAAAGCAGGAGTATTCAAGGGGTCACCAAAAAAGGAAGGTAATTAATTATGATTAGTGCACCTGAAGGCCGTATTATTTTTGAACATGAACGTGAAGATTTGGCTAAGATCGTTAAAGTTATCATGGAACGGGATGATACAAATATTGCTGGTGGGAACTTCTCCTTTAAAGTAACTGGAGATGACGGCAAAGACTACATCATCATGACACCTACTATGATGTCGCAAGCTTATCTTGGTGAACTCAGTCCGTCACAAATTCTCGTTGTAGAACCTCACACAAGAAAGATAATTGCCGGCGAAGGCGAACTCACTCGTGAAATTAACATGCACGAAGCAGTTTACGATGCTAACCCAGATATCCGGGCCGTTCTACACTCACACGCCAAAAATTCGATGTTTTGGGCTACCAGCGGACTGAACGAACCTAATGTCACTGAAGCAACACAAAAGCTCGGGCCAATTGAGACTCTTGACTTTGAGCCAAACTGCTCTGAACCTTTAGCAGAACTGGTGGCCTCTCATGTGGCAGAGATTGGCGATGCTGCACTCATGCACATGTATCTTTTGAATAGTCACGGAGTTCTGATTACAGTTGGTCAGAAAGACAAAGTCATGGACGGATTGTCAGCAATTCATCAGGCATTGGCTATTGTAGATACAACCGAATGGAACGCTGAGATTGCGTACAAACAAGCCATCTTCCAAAAATTGGGCTTGCTTGATGGTTTTTACTCCAAGGGTGATCGCATCGGTGATCTGGAAGATCTTATGAATAATCGTCCAGTTTATAACCGTGGAACAGTGGCAGTCGGAGACTAATCCATCCCGATAGCACGCCTAGTTCCGCAAAGATGACCGGGTTCACGATAATAACTCAAACTACCCCTAAATTGTTAGATTTACCATCTAACAATTTAGGGGTAGTTTTTTTCGTTTCAAAAGTTTACAGCCAGAAAACATCAATCTGTTTGAAAAATAAACTACACGCTAATAGTCTCGTGCCTAGTCTAAATTATCAAAAAGATAGCCAATTAATGCTCGGACAGTACTTGAGCGGCGTTTCATAGTGCTTTCACTAATTTGAAGCCTTTGATCCTTCATCACTTGAATAATATCTTCATCCGTCAATGGCTCGGTTTGTTTTAACTGCAACTCGATGAGGCTATTAAAAACTGCACTTCTTAGCAGTCCAGCAGCCATGAGTTCTGTCCGTTTTGAACCAGTTGCCTTAGCATATTCCGTGCCCAGCGAGGTGGTTTTGAAAATTCCTGTAGCATCCTTATCGGCGAATCCAAAATAGCGTAAAACATTGTAATAGTAGCCTGCTTGGCGTGGAGAATACTTGTTTTGTGCAACAAACGCTTCAGTGGTTCCTGAAGTGAAAGTCTCCTCTTGCCCATCAACATTCAAAACGACTTTCGGAGCTTGCAAGCTCTCAATCAAATCTGACATAACGTATACGTTATTGGCCTGTGGAAATGGAATCGGATCTGCATCGTTGGCAGGTTCGCCAATTGGCTGGGTCTTTGCGGTTAAATCAGACAATTCAGGCATTGAGAAGACCTCTCCCTCACTCAATCTAAAGCGAAATTGGTGTTTCAATTCCAATGAGTTGTACATCGTTAAGTCTTTAAATTCATATAAATTAAAGATGAATGTATCATTTGAATAGATGAAATACGCAGCCAATATCCGCTTGTGTACATTCCGTTCTTTCAACATCTGCTGATAGATCAGCGTTGGGATGTAGATTTGCCGGACATTGAAATCTTTCGGTGCCTTCATCTTAGACTCTAAAATGAGAGCTGTGTCCTCAGTTTCATACAGACCATCAATTTCAGATTGCCAGCCATCAATTTCCACCGATTTAAAAGGTCCCCCAAAGGTTTCGATGTCAAAATCCAGCGTGCCCGTCCCCTTCTTGCCGCTCAATGTCGAAATCGGTGGGTCATCAACACCCATAACAATTTTAAGCATGCCCGTGACGTCTGCAACGGCCTGGGCAGTGGGCTCACTAGTCAACTTGGTCGGATCAATCCCGACGATCCAATCAGGAAAATATCGCTTATAGATTTCGCCAGATTCGTATTTAAGTTCTTGGTACATCTTAAAATCTGAAATTTTATAGTGATCGTGACCGATCGGCATAATAGACAGATCATTTGCGCGAAAGACATTCGGCTGGTCAACTGAAAAATCAAATTTCAGTAAATTCCGGGCGTCAGGTGCATTTTCATGGAATCTTTCTGCGTAATGTTCTCTAACTACCCTATTAATTGTGTTGGCTGTAATGACAAATTCTCCCGATCTCGCAATCGTATCGGCAATATGTAATTCCTCGAACAGAATATCCCACGCTTTGTCAACCTTTCGATCTCGTGCGAGGTCAGAAGAAAGTTTCTTAAGTTCCACTATGATGCCACCCTTCAAAAGAAATTATATACAAGGATCGTAATTACTGTTAAAATCTTGTTAGCGAATACGAAAAGGAGATTGCCATGACGACTGTCAAGGAGATAGCCCTGTCCCAGGGCATGACTATGAAAGATCTGGCTAAAAAGTCGGGTATTACTTACACAACATTGATGTCCATGGTTCAGAAGCCCGTCGATACTTGGAAGACGCAAAACCAGGTTAAAGTCTCCTCTGCGCTTGGGGAGGATATTATCGCAAGTGCGAAGATTCAAGCCCCCACGCCGTTTATTAAATGGGTTGGCGGAAAACGCCAATTGCTTCCTCAACTAAAAAAATATATTCCGAACAATTTTGAAACTTATTTCGAGCCCTTCGTCGGAGGCGGGGCACTGTTACTCGCCCTACAGCCAGAAAGAGCTGTGATCAATGATTTCAATCCTGACCTTTACTTTGCCTGGAGCGCCGTGAAGGAAGATCTACACCACCTCACGGAATTATTGGCGGTTCATCAAAACAAGAATAGTAAAGAATATTACTTGGATATCCGCTCCATGGATCGTGACGGAAGAATTGTAAGGCTGTCCGATACTGAACGAGCCGCCCGTTTTATTTATATGAACAAAACCGGCTTTAATGGGTTGTGGCGAGTCAATTCAAAGGGTCAAAATAATGTTCCTTTTGGAACTTACACCAACCCGCAAATCGTCCCACCTTCACTCCCTTATGTCTCAAAATATTTGAGTCGCAATGATGTTCAAATCTTCAACCTCGATTATCAAGACATTATGGATTCAGCCAAGCAAAACGATTTTGTGTACTTTGATCCCCCATATATCCCGGTTAATCTGACCTCCACCTTCACCAGCTATACAGCAGGCGGATTTGGCTTGGTTCAACAAGAGGAGTTACGAGACCTCGCCCTTGAACTTGCCAGCGATGGTGTTTCTGTGATGTTGTCCAACGCGGACGTGCCATTGACGAAAGAACTTTATCAAGACAAAGCCTTTAAGATACACCATGTAAAGGCCAATAGAGCCATCAATAGTAAAGCCACCGGACGCGGAAAGATTGGTGAAGTCATTATTACTACGTACTAGGCGGAAGCTTAATCGCAGCCTAACAGTTCTAATGATATCATCCAACACTATATAGAACAAAACCCCCTGCGGACAAATGTCCACAGGGGGTTTCTATTTCTCCCGGCCAGATCTACTGAGCAGCTACTAACCTGTGAACTCGAAGTCCTACCGGCCCGCTTCCAGACTTCACCACACGCATCTACCTTACTGCCTCTAATTCCGATACGGAAACACATCCGCCAAATCTAGGCCTTGGCTGGCAAATACACTACTCGTCATGGCTGTGACTAATTCGGCGATTTTGTCAGGGCTCTGGATTGGCGTTTCACCAAGCCATGCCATCACGACCCCGATATGCGCGTTGACAACATAATGGCTGAGAACATTGCTTAAGGTTGAATCATTAGTTTGACGATAGATAAACTTCTGATAGTCATCAATCCCAATCTGGCTCAGCTCATAGTGGAATCGTGGCCACACGTAACTATTGTTGAAGGTTTTGAAATAAATGGCGTTGTCGTAGATGTAGCCAAAATAATGCTGATAGAATTTCCGGGGTGAGCTGGCACTGTACTTGGCCGCTCCCGAGAGTCCCTCCATATAATGATCCAATACCCATTGGAAGAAACTTTCTTTCGTCTCAAAAACCCGATAAAAGGTTGAACGACTCACGTCAGCTTTTGAAATGAGTTCTGATACTTTAATGTTTTCGACTGGTTCAGTCGCTAAAAGATAGGCCAGAGCGGTTAATAATTTTTGTTTACTGATTGATAGTTTTTCCATAAGTGAAACAGAATCTGTAATTCTGTACCTCCCTTCTGGCATGAGGTTGACTTACAATAGCAATATAAAAGAATTCCAATGTGCTTCTAAGTCTGCAACGAAACAACAAAATGAAGCATGCCGCAACTATTTAGAACTCGCTAGCGCGTGCTCAAAGTAAATTTTAGGAGAAAAATAATGGCATATCAACAACCACGTTTAGATCACGACAGTGCCGCCTTTAAAGCGGCAGCTCAAGCCGAGCAGGAACTTTTAAGGGCTTATGATTTAGAAGAAACAGAACATTGGTTTACCTATGAGAAAGAAAATCTGCGTCTCCGTGTGTCCGAGATTGGCACTGGCGCGCCCGTTTTAGTCGTGCCTGGCAATACCGGCGACATGTTCCCCTTCATTCCACTGATTGCCCAGATGAAAGAAAACAAATTCTTCCTCTTCAATCGCCCTGGTGGCGGGCTGAGTGATGGTATGAATCATCAAAAAGTTGACATCCGTCCCTTTATTATCGACTTATTTGATCACCTTTTAGATGAATTACATCTCGACAAGGTCACAATTATGGCACACTCCATGGGCTGTCACTGGACTTTATGGTACGCCATGGCTCGCCCAGAACGGATCGAGAAATTAGTCTTGATTGGGAATCCCGGTCGGGTCATGTTAGGTAAAACGCCACTGCCACTCAAGCTAATGGTGATGCCAGTTGTCGGTGAGTTTGCCGTCAAAAAGATGGTGCCGAAAGACTATGATCATGCCTTGAACGGTTTGAAAATGATGGGCACGAGCGAACAAGCGATGAATGGTCTCCCGAAAGCCTTTCGTGAATGTTATTATCGATTCCAGAATTTGCCATACTATCAAGAATCCACCCTGTCCTTGCTACGGACATTCAATGCCAATTCTACCAATGAAATCGAAGCGAATGAGTTAGCAAATCTAAACTTTCCTGTTGAAATGATTTGGGGCGTCAATGATACCTTTGCGACCGTCGATAAAGGCAAAGAGATTGCGGCTGCATTTCCCAATTGTCAATTTCAACTGATTCAAAATGCCGGGCACATGCCTTGGCTTGATCAGCCAGCCCAGGTTGGCCAGCTGACGTCAGACTTCATTGCTTAAATCAAAAGGGACCCGTTATTGGTTCCCTTTTTTCGTGCCAAGAAACATAATAGCTGCCACACAAAAACCCCTGCGGACAAATGTCCACAGGGGTTTTCTGCGTTCTCCAAAGAGATAATCGAAAGATTAACGCTTTGAGAATTGTGAAGCTTTACGGGCCTTCTTGAGACCTGGCTTCTTACGTTCCTTCATACGAGGGTCACGTGTAAGCATGCCGGCGCGCTTAAGAGGACCGCGGAAATCAGGGTCAACAGTTAAGAGTGCACGAGCGATACCATGACGGGTAGCACCAGATTGACCAGAGAAGCCACCGCCGATAACGTTAACGAGAACGTCATAGCTGCCGGTAGTTTCTGTGATACCAAATGGTTGCACCATATCAGTAATCAGGTTTTCATATGGAAGATAGTCACGAACGTCTTTACCGTTCATAGTGATCTTACCGTTACCAGGAACTAAACGTACCCGAGCAACAGAGTTTTTGCGACGACCAGTGCCGCTGTATGAGACTTGTGCCACAGTAGTTTCCTCCTTAAATTAGGTTTGTGATGTCCAATACTTCAGGGCTTTGAGCAGCATGTGGGTGATCTTCACCAGCGTACACATGAAGCTTCAAGAATTGTTGGTGACCAAGAGTGTTCTTGGTTGGCAACATTTTCTTAACTGAGTATTCAACTAAGCGAGCTGGGTTGTCCCGTAAGAGATCGCCAGCAACTTCTTGCTTCAAACCACCTGGATGTTGACTGTGACGGTAGTAAATCTTGTCAGAGGCCTTTTTGCCTGTTAACTTCAACTTGGAAGCGTTGATGACGATGACGTTATCACCAGTATCAACGTTTGGGGTAAAGGTAGGCTTGTTTTTACCACGTAAAATAGAAGCCACGACAGAAGATAAACGACCTAAGGCGATATCTGTTGCGTCGATAACATACCATTTACGTTCGATTTCGTTTGGCTTAGCCATGAAAGTTGTACGCACGATTTGTTTCCTCCAATAATCTGTGTTTGTTTGACACTCAATAAGTTTCCGGGGCCTATCGTGGGGCAAACAATACCAGCTACTAATGTAACAAGAATTCAGCCTCAAGTCAATCTAAAAAAAGTCAGGCGTTATCCTGATAGTACTGTGCCTGCGCATTAAAAAGCTCAGCGTAGAGCCCGTTTTCGGCCATAAGGCTCTCATGCGTTCCCTGAGCAACAAGTTTAGCCTGATTGAAAACATAAATTTTCTGACTGAATCGAGTGGAACTCATCCGGTGAGAAACGTACAACCCTGTTTTACCTTGAATCATCTGATCAAAGTTCTGGTACACAGCCACCTCAGCCAGTGGGTCTAAAGCAGCAGTCGGCTCATCTAAAACCAGAAACTCTGGCTGCTGATAAATGGCCCGAGCAATTGCTAGCTTCTGCGCCTCGCCGCCAGACAAGCTGACGCCCTGTGCATCCAGCTCCCGTGTGGCAGGTGTCCGACTGCCAGCGGGTAAATCAGCAACCCGATCAGCCAGTCCGCTGAGGCGCAAGCTATCGTCAAGCTCCTGACGCCGTGGCGATGTGCCAGCAACAATATTCTCCGCTATCGAGGTCGCGAACACAAAGAAATCCTGGGCCACGACGCCAAATAATCGCTGATAGGCGATGTGATCTAATTGTTGAACGTCCTCACCATTAAAGAGAATCCGGCCACTCGTTGGTTTAATGAGCCCAATGAGTAGTTTCACAAAAGTAGATTTACCACTACCATTGGGCCCGACAACGGCGATTCGTTCCCCTTCGTCAATTCGAAGATTAATGTCATCTAAAGCCAACCCCGTTTGCCCACGATAACGGTAACTAACATGTTCAAACTGAATCCGGAATTTAGCAGTTTCCTTCAATGGCAATCCGGGTTGGGCGCCGACTTCACCCATAGCCATAAATTCGGTGTAATCGTCGATTGTCCGCATGGCAGCCCGCCGATTCCCCCACGCATTAAACAGCCCAGACAACGCCAGAATCAATACTTGCAGATATCCGACGCTAGCTACCACAAAGCCGACTGAAATTGCCCCTGTCAATGCTTTGCTGGCTACTAAAATATACAACGCACCCACACAGGCACCTGTAATCAAGCCCGGCATCCCAGCAAGCTGATTGTACTTCAATTGCAACTCGGTATCAGTGCTCACACCTGCTATAACCTGCTTATTGGCCTCATCAAGAAAACTATCTTTGGGATCAAACAAACGTAGTGTTTTCGCCACAGAGACGCTCTTGAAGGCAATTTCGAAATAATATGAGAGGACCTGATTCAGTTTGATATTGGCTGCAAAGAACGCGTCCAGTACTGCACTTCCACGCTTCGAGAAGAATACCGCCGCAAGTAGCGGCAAAACAACGAGAATCACTAACACAACTATGAAAAAAGGCGAATTAACGAAACCCGCCAAAACCGTTTGCTGAGGGCTCCGGCTCACCAGCAAGGTCACAACCAGCCCAGCGGCTAACACACTGGTTGTGACTAACGTAACCAATTGATTTAAGAACGAATTGATATAAATCTCAAATCCCCCAGTGAATTGCAGACCTGTTTTGGTCGCACTATATCGATTTCGAAATTCGCCATCGATGAACGTCGTGTAATCGACCTCGACAAGATGCTTAGCCATATTAGACCGTGCGCGCATATTGAGCGCCTGGCTTTGCAACCTGGCATTCACGGCCAACCACTGGCCGATTGCGTTCAATAAGAAAACGACCATCACAAATGCACCTAGTAAGAAGAACCCAGTCTGCTTGGCCTGGCCGCCAACCAACTGATTAATAAAGACCCCTAAAAAGCTGAGACTCACAAAACTTGTCAGGCTGGCAACGACTGCACTAAGCAGTTGGAGTAACACAATATGAGGATAAAGTTGATTCGCCGCCTGTAAGTTTCGACGAACATGGCGCAACGAGTGAAAAGCATTCTGTCGACTAAGCATGCTGATCACCGCCTTCAGCATAATATTGCCGCTGAGCGTTAAACAGCGCTCGGTAATCTGAACTTGTCTGCAGTAATTGCGCGTGTGTGCCTTCGGCAATGATGCGACCGGCTCGCATGAAGAAAATGCGATCGGCGAAACCAGTTGAGGCCAACCGGTGCGAGATGAATAGGCTTGTTCTACCTTTGACTAAGTGTTGAATTTGTTGGTAAAGCTGACTCTCAGCTAGGGCATCGAGCGCCGCCGTGGGCTCATCTAAAATGACCATGGGGGCAGCATGGTAAACCATCCGCGCTAACATCAACTTTTCGGTCTCGCCACCTGATAACGACACGCCATCTGAACTCAAATACTGGGTCATCTCAGTCGCTTCTTGATCTGGCAATGCTGCGATGCGGTCATAGAGTCCGGCCTGACTAAGGGCCTGACGGACGCTTTCGACTGAGGGGTCGCGACTAACGCTCACATTTTGTTGGACATCGGCGGCAAAAATCACATTATCTTGAAACATCGTCGAAAAATAGGCCAGAATTTCAGCAGTAGTCAGATTGTTGATTGATTGGTCGTTGAAAAATATCTCCCCGCTAGTTGGTCGAATCATCCCCATTAGCAACATGGTGAGGGTCGTCTTACCCGCGCCATTACTGCCTACCAGGGCAATCGATTCCCCCGACCTAATCGTGAAGCTCAAATCATCGATAATCACCTGGTCCCCATAACTAAAGGAGACATGATTGAAGATGACCTTTAACCCTTGCCTTGTGATTGCCGGAGATAGCACCGAATCTTCCGCCCCTTCGTAGGTCTCGATGAACTGGCGACCAATCGTTAAATCGGTATTTGCTCGCAAAAACTCACTTAAAGCCAAACTGCTCGCTCTAACGAGGCCTTCGATGGTGCTCAATAAGACAAAATAAAACGTAAATTGGCCGACGCTTTGATGACCATTGATTGTTAACCAGAGCAGCCAGCCATATACAGTCAACATTCGTAACGCCGAAATGCCACTAATCAGTAATTCAATCAACTGCTGGTGCCGATTGACGACCCGTTCCAGCCCGAGAATTTCAGCCTGCAACTTATCAATATTCTGAATCATCAACCCATCGAAATGAAACAATCGCATATCTTCACTGGCCTGACTCGAAAACGCAGTTTCAAAGAAATAATTCTGGCGAAAATAGAGCTGATTCAGCTTTGCTGACGCCTGCGTGCGGAACTGATTCAGCTGGTATAAGGCAACGAGAGTCAGGGCAATGGTGCCGACTAATACCCCGGGGATCCACCAGGCTAGGGTTAGGCTAATCACTATGATAATGACCGCGATAAGGCACGATTCTAAAAGTTGAGTGCCTGCCGTCACAAAGGGCCCAACGCCACGCTCATCATCTTCAAAACCTCTCTTGGCACTTTCAGCCCGCTGTGCTTGAATGGTCGGATTAGTCTGCACCAGATATGGAAGATTCAGAAATGTCTTAGCATCCTTAAGGCTTAATTGCATTCGTAGAGCAATAGTGCCCCAAAGCGTGGCGGTAGTATTTTGATCATAAAACCAGCTGGCCAAGGCCAAACCTGCCACAAGTGCCATAATCCCCACTAACGGTAATACCTGCGGCTGAGTCAGCAGATTGATGACAACTGCGGGTATTGATGCGCCACCAATCACAATTATCAAATTGAGGCCGAGCCCCGCAAATGTCTGTCTGCGTATGCGACCACTACCAGGCTGTCGCCGCAGCCAGGCAAGATTCGCGAGAATTGTCCGGACTTGTTCTCCCATTGCGCACCTCCTCCAAAGTTTTCCAATGATTAAAGAAAGATTAGAGTTATCGAAGGAAAATGTCAATGTTTTTAATATTCAATAGTAAACTTCCTTCAAGTACAGCCCGGATGCCGGTGCCGTACCACGCGCTTGCTGGCGATCCTTGACCTCAAACAGGCGGATAAAATCATGCACATCGCGGCGACCGTTGCCAATTTCAAGCGAAGTGGCGACCAGAATCCGGACCATATTGTACAAGAAACCGTTCCCGTAAAACTCAAATACCAAGTCATTCTGCTCTGGCTTTTCCACCACGGTGGCCTCATAAATCGTGCGCACCTTATCCACAATCACCCCACCGCTGGCGGCAAAACTGGTGAAATCGTGGGTACCAATCAAGTCTTGCAAGGCCAACTCGATCCGACTGACATCCAGCGGATACGGATAGTGGCCGGTATACAGCCGATTAAACGGGTCGGTGTAGCGTCCGCGTGCCACGCGGTACAAGTAGCGTTTGCCCTTGGCGGAAAAACGCGCGTGGAAATCCTCAGGCACAATCTCAGCTTGTAAAATTTCAATATCCAACGGCATGAGGCTATTCATGGCCCGTAACATACTGGGCGCAGGAATGTCGCCGGGATACTCAAATGAAATCACTTGACCCAGCGCGTGGACGCCTGAATCGGTCCTTCCTGAGCCGTCTACATGGACTGGGATACCTTTCGTCATCTTGGCCAGGGCCTTCTCCAAAACGCCCTGAACGGTCCGCTGCTTTGGCTGAACCTGATACCCGGCAAAATTGGTGCCATCATAAGCCAGGGTTAGTTTGTAATGCGTCATTGTGTCTCCTTCATTCAAAAAAGCTGCTACCTTAATTGATTAGTCCAGATTTTTATCAAATGCATCGCCAGTCTTCTCCAAAGCAATAAGCTCATCAAGCACTGTGCCCGGTGTCTTATCGAGTGCTCTCGCAACATAGATAATAACATGGGTAGTAATGCCACCAGCTGTCGTATAGCCCGCCGCACGTTGTAATTTTGATGGTGTAACGCCATTAGCTTTGGCCACACTATAACGAGTCGCGCTGTTCATTTCCAAGTAACGGTCTAATAAACCCATACGCCCTCCAAATTATAAAATCTATCCGGTTTGTCCGAAATTTCTATAGCTATCAGTATATCGAATTTTCGGCTAATAGTAATGCCCCTCATACAAAAAAGGCTGCGGCGATAGGCTGCAGCCTTTACTGTTAGTTTTTCAGTAGCACCAGTGCGACGGTCAATGCGACCATGAAGACGCCAGCGATGATATCACTATTGTGGTACTTGAGAACCCGGAACTTGGTCCGATTGTCACCGCCTTGGTAACCGCGAGATTCCATGGCTGTCGCCAAGTCCTCTGCAGTCGTAAAGCTGCTGACAAAGAGTGGAATCAACAGTGGCACAACGGCCTTCATCTGTTGGAAAATATTCCCGGTCCCGAAGTCCACCCCACGCGCGCGCTGGGCATTCATAATCTTGGTGGTCTGATCCATCAAGGTTGGCACAAAGCGCAAGGCAATCTGGAGCACAAGGGCCAATTCTACCACTGGGAAATGCAGCAGCTTCAATGGTTTGAGGAGCGATTCCACAGCGTCGGCCAATGACAATGGTTGGGTCGTTAACGTCAGCAATGTGGACATGAAGATAATGAGGACAAATCGCATAAAGATATATGCCCCATTAATCAGCCCGTACTCCGTCAGCCAGAACCATCCCCAGTGGAAGTAAACCGTTCCGCCACGCGAGAATAGAATTTGCAGCGTGACAGTGAACAGAATCAACCATATCAAGGGGCGCACGCCGCGCAGGAAGAAGCTGATGTTAATTTTTGAAAGATAGATAATAAATAAGGTCACGATAAACATCAACAAGTACGTCTGCCAATTATTGGCTAAGAAGATAATCCCAATGTAGTAAAAGCTGGCGAGCAGCTTCGTGCGGGGATCCAAATGATGCACCCACGAGTCACCAGGCACATACCGGCCTAAAAGTAATTTATTCATGGCTAGCACCTCCCAGTTGTGGGACGAGCTGGTCGGCCAATTCTTGTTCGGTCAGTGGCATTGGGTTGAAGCTGAAACCTTTATTCACTAAGTCCTGTGCCATTTGGGTTGTAGTCGGTAACCCTAATTGCTTCTCTTGGAGCCACGCTGGGTCGGCGAAAATCTCCCGCGGGCTGCCAGTTTTGATCAAATGGCCCTGCTCCATCACTAAAACATGATCAGCATAGTCGGCCACGTCATCCATTTGATGCGTGACCAGCACAATGGTCAGCCCTTGTTCGCGATGCAAGCGTTCAAACATGGCCATCATTTCATGACGACCGGCAGGGTCCAGGCCGGCTGTGGGTTCATCGAGAACCAGAACTTCTGGCTGCATGGCCAAAACGCCAGCAATCGCCACTCGGCGCATTTGCCCACCAGATAAATCAAAAGGCGATTTGTCCAAGACATCCTCTGGTAAGCCAACAAGTTTGACCATCCGCTTGGCTAAGTCTTGGGCATCGGCATCACTGACACCGAAGTTTTTCGGGCCGAAAGCAATGTCGCGGGCAACGGTTTGTTCAAACAATTGGTTCTCGGCAAATTGGAAGACCATCCCCACTTTTTGCCGCAGGGGTTTGAGATTCTTATTGCTTGTCTCCTTGGTGATGGTGAAATCGCCAATCGTGACAGAGCCGGCGGTGGGCTTGAGCAACGCGTTCAAATGTTGCAACAGCGTCGACTTCCCGCTCCCGGTGTGGCCGATGATGGCAGTATAGCTCCCATCATGAATGGTGACGGAGACGTCTTTAATCCCGTCGCCGGCAAATGGTGTCCCTGCTTGATAGGTAAAATCTACATGGTCGAATGTAATGTCCACAGGTAATCCACCAGCCTTTCTTCATTCAAATAGCCATCTGGGAGCTTCACGCCCCGCTCACTCAAGGCTTCTTTTAATTTAGCCGCATACGGTACGTCTAAGCCCAATTCCAGGAGTTCAGAACCGTGGGCGAAGATTTCTTCTGGCGTGCCCACTTCTTTAATCTGACCATCGTTGAGCAGAATAATTCGATGGGCACCGGCAGCCTCTTCAATATCGTGAGTAATTGATAATACGGTTAAGCCCAGCTCATCCCGCAACTGATTAATCGTCGCCAATACTTCTTGGCGACCAGCCGGGTCCAGCATGGACGTTGATTCATCAAGAATAATAATTTCCGGTTGTTGGGCAATAATCCCAGCGATGGCGACGCGTTGTTTCTGGCCTCCAGACAGACGCGCCGGTTCGCGATCGGCGAAATCCGTCATTTTCACGCGCGCGAGGGCATCTTTGACGCGCTCAACCATTTCTGGTCGGGGCACGCCCCGATTCTCCAAACCAAAAGCAATATCATCTGCCACCGTTGCGCCAACAAACTGGTTATCTGGATTCTGAAAGACAATCCCGATTTTAGAACGGATATCCCAAACGGTGTCTTCCGACAGGGTCATGCCGGCAACTTCAACGGTGCCTGAGTCAGGTGCCAGCAAGCCATTGAGGTTCTTGGCCAGGGTACTTTTCCCGCTCCCGTTGTGGCCAATGATAGCGACCCATTCGCCAGCCGCGACGTCAAAATTAATATCATTGAGTGCTAAGCGGTCTGAGTCCGCATAGTGATAATTTAGATGTGATACCGAAATCGCGTTGTCCACAAGGCCACCCCTTTTATCCGTTTTACAACGAGACTATCTTACCATATTCATGCGCAAAATGGCGGTTTCATGCTAAATGTCTTGTCAGAAACCTGTGCGGGACAAATTAAGTGTCGAACATCAAACCTAGTGATATACTTCACGTATATTTCACCATGAAAGGGTGTTCAAAATGACAAAGACAGCAATTGTAACTGGTGGCGGCCAAGGGATTGGCCAAGGAATCGCATTGCAACTGGCACAAGACGGCTTCAATATCGTGATTGCGGATTTAAATCCAACCACAGCCGCAGACACAGTGACCCAAGTTGAGGCCCTAGGTGTTAAAGGCCTCGCCGTCCAAACAGATGTTTCAGACGAAACCAGTGTCAACGCCATGGTTGTCGCAGCCAAGAACGCTTTTGACACCATTGACGTATTAGTTAATAACGCCGGCATCGCCCAAGTGGGAACGATTGAAGAAACTAGTGCTGCTGATTTCGACAAAATTTTCAAGATTAACGTTAATAGCGTCTTCTACGGCATCAAGGCCGTCGCCCCAATCATGCGCGCACAAGGCAAGGGTAAGATTATCAACGCCAGCTCTATTGCCGGCCATGAAGGGATGGAACTCCTCGGCCCTTATTCTGCAACCAAGTTTGCCATCCGTGGCTTGACCCAATCAGCCGCACAAGAATTAGCCAAAGACCATATTACTGTCAATGGTTATGCCCCCGGAATTGTCCTGACCCCAATGTGGGATCTGATTGATAAGCGGATGTCAGAAATCCACAATGTGCCAATCGGCCAATCATTGCACGATTATATCCAAAGCATCGCTCTGGGCCGTGGCGAACATCCCCAAGATATTGCCAACCTGGTCAGCTTCTTAGCCAGTGATAAGGCTGATTACATTACCGGTCAAACGTACGTCGTCGATGGCGGCATCCGCTACATTTAACGCAGCATCACCACGCACTCTTGCCCATGGCATAGTGATGACAACCAAAAAGGAGGTGCGACAAAACCAAGTTTTGTCACACCTCCTTTTATTTGTGGTCTAAGTCTTGGGCAAATCGCCAGATAAAAGCGGCGGCTAAAGCAGTAATCATCATGAGCGCAAAACTGACCAACCAGCCTGAATGAGCTGGACCAGCATAGGCGGGCCCGAACTGATATTGTCCACCAGGAATAATCACTTGCAGCTGTTGGACCCCTAGAAACCCAACAAACGGCAAAATGAAAAGCAAAGTCCAAGCCGGTGCAACAGCCAGTGCCTGATCAATGGCATGAATCTGTAGACCGTGACCGCCAATAACCACCGCCATCGCCATCAGCAACATGGCTTCAATCATCAACCAACTCAGCATCACCGTGCTCATCGCCCCCAGCCAGTTGCTGGTCCACACAAGATTTGCCTCCGGGTAAAGTTGGGCGGCGCCAATAATCACAGCTGTGTATAACGTCGCGGTGACCACGCTTGATCCAATGACATCTGTGAGTAAATAGCCTTTAGATGCCGTGCTCCAGGTCGCGCGGCTGATGAAGTACACGGTGATGAACACGAAGCCAAACACGCCAGAAAGCCAGTCAACGCTGATGCCACCGCCTTGATGGACCCACATCGTCGGTAATAACAGGAACCCTGGTCCCATTGCCCCTGGTTGAACCACTGCGGCTCGTAAGTAGACCGTCAGCACTTCGATAAGCGCCCAACCAATAGCCAATATTGCCCCTAGTTGCCAACCCAATATCTTTTTCATCATTACACCTCGTTACCATCATTATACGCACATCTGCGCGTTAGTTATCCCCAGCTGTGGATTGATCACCATCCAGTGCTTGGGCCAAGCGTTGCGTTAGCCACAGTCCCAACGCGAATAACACAATCAGGCCAGCCACCACTAACCAAGTTGAGGTGGCTGCCGTACTAAATGACCAGCCGACTTGATAATAGCCACCAGGAATGGCGAGTCGGGTGCTCCGGTACTGTGCGGCACTTAGCAAGACCACCACTAGCACGAAAATAATTGCAGGCGCATTTGCGCGTTGAAACTCGACTGCCCGCAGGCGCTGAGCGTGTTGGCCCAACACCACCGCACTGGCCAGCAATAGAATGGTTTCGGTCAATAGCCAGAACAGCAAGAATAGCATGCTGCCTCCGAGCCAATTACTTGTCCACTGCAGGTGAACTTCCGGATAAAATTGTGCGGCGATTGTCACAAGCACTGTGTATAAACCAGACGCCATGACAGTTGAACCGATCACATCTGTGAATAAATACCCCTTAGAGGCCGTCTTCCACGTAAACCTGTTGATAAAATATACGGAGACAATGACAAATCCCAGAATTCCGCTGATCCAATCCACAGCCGCAGCCCCAGTCGGACTGACATACATGTTGGGAATAATCAAACCACCAGATGAGCTATCCTTTTGGGAGATTAATAGGCGAAGATAAACACTCAACACTTCCACAGCAGTCCAACCGATCGCAAAAATTAACCCAAATTGCCACCCTAGTAATTTCTTCATCGCAATTCACATCCTTCTACCAGCACTATACCTGCCAGTATCCGGAAACACAAAAAAAGTGACGCCTGCGCGCCACTTTGCATTTAATTACCGTCGTTTACGGGTCCCAATAATGGCTGAAACAATCAGAACGACAATAATCGCACCGATAATCGCCGGAAAGATTGCCAGGCCAGCAGCATGAGGCCCCCAGCTGCCCAACAGCATCGTCCCTAGCCAGGCCCCGACAAGTCCGCCCAGGATATTACCAACCCAACCACCAGGCATATCACGGCCAACAATCATACTACCAATGGCACCGATAATGGCGCCGATAATCAAAAGCCAGATGAAATGTAACATAATAATTCCTCCTTATGAATGGCTTATATTAAGCATAACTGATTGACCACCGCCAATGCACACAAAAAGCCGCCCCAACAGAATTGAGGCGGCTAAACGTGTTCACACGCTGGGTTGTCCTCATCGAACAACTCTAATATGTAAAAAAATCATTTAATGATGGAGAAACTGGGTTGCCCCAGCACTCGCAAGCTAGACTAGGCCAGCAGAAACCTCTGCCTCGGATAAAATCCGTACCGAAAGGTAGCCAACATCGTAACGCTCCATCGATCAAATGATCAAAGTGAGATCACCACAAGGGTGAACTCGGATATTTAATTAGACAAGTTCAATGATGACCATAGGGGCACCATCACCACGACGAGGCGCAGTCTTCATAATGCGGGTGTAACCGCCTTTACGATCTGCGTAACGAGGAGCGATGTCACTGAACAACTTTTGCAATGCAGATTGAACGACAACAGTGTCGCCATCTTCACGGATGTCAGCAACTTCATTACGAACGAATGCAGCTGCTTGACGACGTGAATGCAAGTCGCCGTGCTTACCAAGGGTAATCATCTTTTCAGTAGTTGAACGGATTTCCTTGGCACGTGCTTCAGTGGTCACAATGCGTTCGTTGATTAACAAGTCAGTCGTTAAATCACGAAGCATTGCTTTACGTTGAGAGCTTGTCCGCCCTAATTTACGGTAACTCATGAGTTGGCCTCCTTTGCTGTTTTAGTCTTCGTTACGTAAGCCTAAGCCCAAGTCAGATAACTTGTTCTTCACTTCTTCAAGTGATTTACGACCTAAGTTACGAACCTTCATCATATCGGCTTCTGTTTTGTTGGTTAACTCTTGAACGGTGTTGATTCCAGCACGCTTCAAGCAGTTGTAAGAACGAACAGACAAGTCAAGCTCTTCGATGGTCATCTCAAGCATCTTTTCCTTGTGTGTTTCTTCCTTCTCAACCATAATTTCAGCGTTCTTAGCTTCATCGGTCAAGTTAACAAAGATATCTAAATGTTCAGTCAGAATCTTCGCGGCCAAGCTGATAGCTTCACGGGGACTGATGGAACCATTGGTCCAAACGTCCAGCGTTAACTTATCAAAGTCATTACGCCGACCAACCCGGGTGCTTTCAACCTGGTAGTTAACCCGACTGATCGGGGTGAAAATCGAGTCGATTGGCAAGACCCCAATTGGCATGTCATCAACTTTATTTTGATCAGCTGCCACATACCCGCGACCTTTTTTAATTGTCATGCGGACGTGGAAGTGACCACCTTCTGCAACTGTACAAATGTACTGCTCAGGATTTAGCACCTCAACATCACTGTCAGCGACAATGTCTGCAGCCGTGACGGTTGCAGGACCTTGAACGTCGATTTCAACAGTCTTATCTTCGTCGCCTTCAATCTTCAATGCTAATTCCTTAACATTCAAGATGATTTGCGTCACATCTTCAAGCACGCCATCGATTGTCGAGAATTCATGCACGACGCCATCGATTTGGATGCTGCTAACAGCAGCCCCTGGCAGAGAAGACAATAAGATCCGCCGTAACGAGTTCCCTAAAGTTGTCCCATAGCCACGTTCAAGTGGTTCAACGACAAACTTACCATAATTGGTCCCTTCATCAACCTTAGTGATGTTTGGCTTTTCAAATTCGATCATCTAGTCTGTACCCCTTTCAAAACGAGAAGTGAAGTTTTGCATACCCGACCAATTCGCGGTCGCAGGGTAACAATTATACACGACGACGCTTTGGAGGACGAGAACCGTTATGTGGCACAGGAGTCACATCGCGGATTGCAGTGACTTCAAGACCAGTTGCTTGAAGTGAACGGATAGCTGCTTCACGACCAGAACCAGGACCCTTAACTGCAACTTCAACAGACTTCATCCCGTGTTCCATTGCTTCTTTACCAGCAGCTTCAGCAGCCATTTGTGCAGCAAATGGTGTTGACTTACGGCTACCCTTGAAACCAAGAGCACCAGCTGATGACCAAGAAATCGCGTTCCCACGAGGGTCGGTAATCATAACCAACGTATTGTTAAACGTTGAGTGAATATGTGCCACACCGGATTCGATATGTTTACGAACACGGCGCTTACGGCTTGTCTTACGTGTTGCCATCGATCATACCTCCTTTAATTATTTCTTCTTACCAGCAATGGTAACTTTCTTACCCTTACGAGTACGAGCGTTGTTCTTGGTATTTTGACCACGAACAGGCAATCCGCGACGATGACGGATACCACGATAAGAACCGATTTCTTGCAGACGCTTGATGTTCAAGCTAACTTCACGACGTAAGTCACCTTCAACACGGTAGTTGTCGACAACTGCACGAATCTTATCTTCTTGATCTGGTGTTAAGTCATCTTGACGAGTGGTTTCTGGAACGCCTGCTTCTTTAAGAATCTTTTGAGCAGTCGTCTTACCAATCCCGAAGATGTACGTTAACGCAATGACGATTTGCTTACCACGGGGTAAGTCCACACCTGCGATACGAGCCATGTAACTGACACCTCCTATTGATTTAAATGATTATCCTTGGCGTTGCTTATGCTTTGGGTTTGCAGAGCAAATGATCATGACGCGTCCTTTACGACGAACGACCTTGCAGTGCTCACACATCTTTTTAACAGATGGACGTACTTTCATGTTTATATAGCCTCCTCAGGTTGGCAACTACTTGAAACGATACGTGATTCGGCCCTTGGTTAAGTCATACGGAGATAATTCCACCGTTACACGATCACCAGGCAGGATCCGAATGTAGTGCATCCGAATTTTACCTGAAACATGGGCCAGAATTGTTGCACCATTTTCAAGTTCGACTTTAAACATCGCGTTGGGTAAGGTATCCACCACGGTGCCTTGAATTTCAATTACATCGTCTTTTGCCACGTAAAATATTCCTCCTAAATTTTGGGTCCACGCAGTACGCGCGAAAAGGGTGAGGCCAAATAGCACTCACCGCGTATACCGCGATATTGTACCATAAATATTCGGCTTTGAAAACTGCCGTGAGGACGGTGCAAAAGACGAGTCATCTACTTTGCAACGGTAGTCAGAATTTTCTGAATCTCGGCAAACACTTTATCGATGGCTTGATCACCATCAACTGTATACAACACATTGCGTTCCTTATAGAAGTCAAGCAATGGGGTGTTCATTTCGATGTTCACTTTCAAACGATTCTTCACTGTTTCTGGCTTGTCGTCTTCACGTTGGAAGAACTCATGACCGCCACAACGGTCGCAAGTGCCGGCAACCTTAGGGGGATTGTATAACTTATGATACGTTGCCCCACAGGTTTTACAGATAAACCGCCCAGACAGGCGATCAACCAAGATTTGCGGATCAACATCAATGTTGATAACCGCGTCCAAAGGCTTGTTCAAATCAGCAGTGATTTGTTCAAGTGCTTCAGCTTGTTGGATGGTCCGAGGGAAACCGTCGAGCATGTAGCCTGAATCAGTATCAGGTTCACCCAACCGATCCTTAACAATGCCATCGGTTACTGAGTCGGGAACAAGTTGTCCCTGATCAATGTAACGTTTTGCTTCCAGACCGAGGTCTGTGCCGGCAGCCATGGCTGCACGGAACATATCACCCGTACTGATATGGGCGATTTGGTAAGCATCGACAATGCGTTCTGCCTGAGTCCCTTTACCTGCACCGGGAAGTCCCATTAAGATGAGATTCACGTTGCATCCTCCTCATTGTTTGCTTGCGTTAGTCTTTGACGAGATCGCCTTGAATGAAACCGACATATTCGCGTTTCATCAATAACCCATCCAATTGACGGACCAGTTCAATGGCTGTCATCACAACAATCAATAAACTTGTCCCACCCAATCCGATTGATTGTGGCAGGCCCCAAATATTAGCGGCAAGCTGTGGTAATAGTGCAACCACACCGAGGAACAAAGCCCCTACGGTTGATAGCCGCATTAGTAAGCCTGAAAGGAACTTCTCAGTCCCCTTCCCTGGCCAAACACCAGGAATGTAACTGCCTTGCTTGGTTAAGTTCTCGGCCACCTTCTCTGGGTTCACTTGCACGAACGCATAGAAGAAAGTGAATAAGACAATCAGTAACGTATACAATGCAGTCCCAATTGGCTTTTGCATGTTGAAAATGTTGGTCAAAGTGATGTACCAGCCATCATTACCGTGACTGCTTTGGAAAGCCATCAGGATGGTTTGTGGTGTCACAATGAACGAGCTGGCGAAGATAACCGGAATCACCCCAGCGACATTAACCTTCAAAGGTAAGTAGCTGTTTGAACCCGCGTTGGTCACCCGACGCGTGTATTGAATCGGAATCTTACGATTGGCTTGTTGAACCCAGGTGACAAACGCAACCACCAACATAATGATGATTGCCAAGCCAACGAGGAACAAAATGCCTTGCCAGCGAGAACCAGCATCGACGTTGATCACGTTATCACGGACCAATTCGTAAACGCCGTTTGGCAGGCGAGCGATAATCCCAGCGAAGATGATGAGGGAAATCCCGTTCCCTAATCCCTTATCTGTAATCTGCTCACCCATCCAGGTCAGCAACATGGTCCCACCAGTCAGGATGATCCCGATAGTGACATAGGTTGAGACACTTGGGTTGCGAACCAACCCGAGACTACTCAACTGTTGGAACCCGGCTGTAATCCCTAATGCTTGAACGAACCCTAGTACAATCGTGAGGTAACGGGTCGCCTGATTCAGCTTACGCCGACCAGTTTCCCCTTGCTTACTCCATTCAACGAACTTGGGTAAAATGTCCATTTGCAAAAGCTGAACCACAATTTGAGCCGTGATGTACGGGGAAACCCCCATGGAAAAAATCGAGTAATTCGATAAACCCCCACCACTAACAGTATCCAATAATGGAATCAAACCTGTTTGGCCAATTTCTGTTAGAGCTCTGGCATTTACACCAGGTACGGAAATTTGTGCCCCTAATCGATAGACCAGTAAAACGCCTAAGGTAAAGAGAATCTTGTTACGAATCTCCTTAACCTTGAGCGCGTTTCTGAGGGTCGATAACATTAGATCACCTCAATTGAACCGCCTGCAGCAACAACGGCTTCTTTAGCTGCGTTTGATGCGTGATTGACCTTGATAGAAAGCTTCTTCTCAAGTGAACCGTTAGCAAGTAACTTGATTCCATCACGTTCGTTCTTAACAAGACCAGCTTCAACTAAGAGGGCTGGTGTTACTTCTGTACCGTCTTCAAACCGGTTTAAGTCAGCAATGTTGACCACGGCAAAGACTTTACGGTTGATGTTGTTAAATCCACGTTTTGGCATCCGGCGGAATAATGGCATCTGGCCACCTTCAAACCCGAGACGAGTTTTACCACCTTGGCGAGCTAATTGACCCTTTTGGCCACGACCAGCAGTCTTACCTTGACCACTAGAAGTACCACGGCCAAGCCGCTTGCGTGAGTGACGTGAACCTTCACTAGGCTTTAATTCATGTAACTTCATGCTCTGAGGCACCTCCTTGTTAATTGATTTGCGTATTAGTCCTTAATTTCTTCAACAGAAACCAAGTGTGCAATTTGGAAAATAGCACCACGAGTAGCTGCATTATCAGGCTTCACAACGGAACTGTTTACCCGACCAAGACCTAATTCCTTAACAATTTTGCGTTGCTTAGGGAGACGGTGGACAGCACTACGGGTCAAAGTGATTTTTAATTGAGCCATGGTAAATCCTCCTAGTCTTGTAATTGAGAAACAGAGATGCCACGAAGGTCGGCAACTTGTTGAACAGTCTTTAATTGGCTAAGACCGTCAATGGTTGCACGGATCATGTTGATTGGCGTGTTACGGCCAAGTGACTTACTGGTAACATCGTTGATACCTGCAAGTTCCATGACGGCACGAACCGCGCCACCAGCAGCAACCCCGGACCCTTCAACGGCAGGCTTCAAGAGAACTTCACCTGCACCGAAGTGACCAATAACTTCATGAGGAATAGTTGTGCCAACGATTGGGACTTCGATAAGGTTCTTCTTAGCGTCTTCAATCGCCTTACGAATTGCTTCTGGCACTTCTTGCGCTTTACCGGTACCAAAGCCAACGTGACCGTGCTTATCACCAACGATTGCAATAGCAGCAAAACGCAGACGACGACCACCTTTGACAACTTTGGTGACCCGGTTGATCGATACAACACGATCTTCTAAGTCCAACTGAGCTGGATCAATAAATGATGATGATGCCATGTGTCGGTTATCCTCCTTTGTATTAGAATTCGAGGCCGTTTTCGCGAGCAGCTTCAGCTAAAGCAGCAACGCGACCATGATAGAGATACCCACCACGGTCAAAGACCACAACTTTATGACCAGCAGCAACGCCGCGCTTGGCGATTAATTCACCAACAGCAGCAGCTGAGTCAGTCTTGTTTAAATCAGCTGAAATTTCTTTATCAAGAGTGGAGGCACTTGCTAGCGTCACACCCGCTACGTCATCAATTAATTGCGCGTAGATGTTTTTGTTAGAACGGAAAATGTTCAAGCGTGGGCGCTCGCTCGTACCAGAAATCTTACCCCGGACGCGTGAGTGACGACGTTGCCGAGTTTTGTTTTTATCTGGCTTTGAAATCACAATGTTCACCTCTTGTTTAGATTAATATGAAACGACTACTTACCAGTCTTACCTTCCTTACGACGGACGTTTTCGTCTGTGTAACGAATACCCTTACCTTTATAAGGTTCTGGGGAACGGACTGCACGGATTTCGGCAGCAAATTGACCAACAACTTGCTTACTGATCCCGCTGATAAGAATGTTAGTGTTACTTGGAACTTCAATGGTAATGCCTTCTGGGGCTTCCATTTCAACTGGATGAGAGTAACCAACATTCAGTACTAACTTCTTACCTTGCAATTGGGCACGGTAACCAACACCAACCAGGGTCAAGGACTTCTGGTAACCATCAGTTACCCCTACAACCATGTTGTTTAAGTTGGCCCGCATTGTGCCGTGAATTGCTTTGTATGAATCATTAGGGCGAGTGAAATTGATTTCGCTGCCTTCTTGATGCATCTCGATTTCAGGAACAAAAGTACGGGTTAATTCACCCTTTGGCCCCTTAACTGTAATATCGTCACCATTCTTGGTTACGGTAACACCAGCAGGGATATTAATAACTTTATAACCGATACGACTCACTTGTGGGCACCTCCTTTTAGATTAATTGATTACCAAATGTAGGCGAGCACTTCGCCGCCGACGTTCTTAGCGCGTGCTTCTTTGTCGGTGATAACACCTTCAGAAGTTGAGATGATAGCAATCCCTAAGCCGTTTAAGACCTTAGGCACATCATTACTCTTCACGTATGAACGTAAACCAGGCTTAGAAATCCGCTTCAAGCCGGAGATAACGCGTTCGTTATCCTTACCGTACTTTAAGAAAATCCGGATCATGCCTTGCTTGTCGTCTTCGATTACTTCGAAGTCGCGGATGAAGCCTTCACGCTTTAAAATTTCAGAAATGTCTTTCTTCATCTTGGAAGCAGGTACGACTAAAGATTCGTGGCGAACCATGTTTGCATTACGAATCCGAGTCAAGTAGTCTGCGATTGGATCGGTCAGGACCATTGATTTAACCTCCTTTTACTTGGTAGTGCTTTACCAGCTAGCTTTACGCATACCAGGAATTTGGCCGGCATGAGCTAATTCACGAAGGCAAATCCGGCAAAGTTTGAACTTACGATAAACAGAATGTGGGCGACCACAACGTTCGCAACGTGTGTATTCTTGCACTGCGAACTTAGCAGGCCGCTGATTCTTGACGATGAGTGACTTCTTAGCCAAGCAGTGGACCTCCCTTATTTAGCGAATGGCATCCCGATTTGCGTCAGCAATTCGAGGCCTTCTTCATCAGTGTTAGCAGTAGTAACAATAACAACGTCTAACCCACGAACCCGATTAACTTGATCGTAATCAATTTCAGGGAAGATCAATTGTTCACGTACCCCTAAAGTATAGTTACCGCGACCATCGAAGGACTTAGCGGAAATACCATGGAAGTCACGCACACGAGGCAAGGACACGTTGATTAACTTATCTAAGAAATCATACATGCGTTCGCCACGTAAGGTTACTTTTGCACCAATCGGCATACCTTCACGTAAGCGGAAGCCAGCAATTGACTTCTTAGCCTTTGTGATTAAAGGTTGTTGACCAGAGATCAAAGCAAGTTCTGCAACTGCTTCGTCCAGGTTCTTTGCGTTTGTGGTGGCATCACCAACACCCATGTTTAAAACGATCTTTTCGATCTTAGGTGCTTGCATGGAACTCTTGTAATTGAACTTGCTAATTAAAGCAGGTGCAATTTCTTTTGTATAGCGTTCTTGTAAACGATTAGCCATAAAGAATTTGTCCTCCTTTCTAATTACTTGTCGATTGCGGCGCCAGACTTCTTGGCGATCCGAACCTTGTTACCGTCTTTAACGTCCTTACCGATACGAGTAGGCTTGTTGGATTCTGGGTCAAGCAACATTACGTTAGAAACGTGAATGGCTGCTTCCTTATCCACAATCCCACCTTGAGGGTTAAGGGTTGATGGCTTTTCGTGCTTCTTAATCATGTTGACACCTTCAACGATGACCTTATCGGTCTTTTGCAAAACCTTAGTCACGGTGCCTTCCTTGCCAGCGTCTTTCCCACGCATAACACGGACTTTGTCACCTTTTTTTAAGAACATATCGCACCTCCTATATGGTCAGAATGATTAAAGGACTTCGGGTGCTAAGGAAACGATCTTCATGAAATCGCCGTCACGCAATTCACGTGCCACAGGTCCAAAAATCCGAGTCCCGCGTGGGCTCTTGTCAGCGTTGATGATGACAGCTGCATTTTCGTCAAACTTGATGTATGAACCATCAGAACGACGAGCGCCAGACTTAGTCCGGACGATAACAGCCTTAACAACATCAGACTTCTTGACAACGCCACCTGGTGTAGCTTGTTTTACAGTTGCCACGACGACGTCACCGATGTTACCAGTCTTACGGTATGAACCGCCAAGTACTTTAATAACAAGGATTTCACGTGCGCCAGAATTATCGGCTACTTTAAGACGACTTTCTTGTTGAATCACGGGTAGGTCCTCCTTTCATCACTTCAAAAATTAAATGATAACTGCCTTTTCGACAACGTTCAATAAACGGAAGCGCTTATTGCGTGATAAAGGACGAGTTTCCATGATCCGAACAATATCGCCAACCTTAGCGGTATTATCTTCATCGTGAGCATAATACTTCTTAGAGTACTTCACACGCTTGCCATAAACAGGATGAGTCTTTGTTGTGCTGACTTCTACTGTGATGGTCTTATCCATTTTGTCTGAGACCACGCGGCCTTGATAAACTTTACGATGATTACGTTCTTCCAAGGTAAATGTCTCCTTTCCGATTATTTACTTAGTTCTTGCTGCCGAAGGACCGTCTTGATCCGAGCAATGTTTTTACGCACTTGCTTTAAGCGAGCGGTGTTTTCAAGTTGACCGGTTGCTTGTTGGAAGCGCAGGTTGAACAGCTCTTCTTTGTATTGCTTTTCCTTGTCGAGCATCTCAGCAGTGGTTAATGCAGTAATTTCCTTAGCCTTCATTTGATTGCTCACCTACTTCCTCGCGTTGAACGATCTTAGTGCGCACTGGGAGTTTGTTTGAAGCGAGCCGCAATGCTTCGCGAGCAACAGCTTCTGGCACGCCAGCGACTTCAAACATAATCTTTTCGCGCTTAACAACAGCGACCCAACCAGTTGGTGCCCCTTTACCATTACCCATACGAACACCGACACCTTTAGTGGTGTAGGATTTTTGAGGGAAGATACGAATCCATACTTTCCCACCACGCTTCATATAACGAGTCATGGCAATACGAGCAGCTTCAATCTGCCGGTTGGAAATCCAATGTGAATCCAAAGCTTGCAGTCCGAATTCACCGAAGTTTAATTCTTTGCCGCCTTTAGCAGCACCACGCATTTTCCCACGGAATTCGCGACGGTGCTTAACACGCTTAGGTACTAACATCGATTAGTGTCCTCCTTTCGCATTGTTACGATTTGGCTTATCAGGTAAAATTTCACCCCGGTAGATCCAAGTCTTGATCCCGATCTTACCGTAAGTTGTGATAGCTTCTTGCCATGAGTAGTCGATATCTGCACGCAATGTGTGCAAAGGCACGGTCCCATCAGCATAGTGTTCACGACGAGCAATATCTGCACCGTTCAAACGGCCAGCAGCTTGGGTTTTGATCCCCTTAGCACCTGAACGCATTGTCCGTTGCATTGCTTGACGCATCGCACGACGGAAAGCAACACGTTGTTCGAGCTGACGTGCAATGTTTTCGCCGACAAGCTTAGCATCTAAGTCAGGCTTCTTGATTTCAACAATATTGATGTGCACTTGACGACCAGTTAAGCCGTTCAATTGCTTGCGTAAGTTTTCAACTTCCGCACCACCCTTACCGATTACCATACCTGGCTTTGCGGTGTGGATGGAAATGTTAACGCGGTTAGCCGCGCGTTCGATTTCGATGGTTGAAACGGAAGCATCTTGCAACTTGTTGTTGATGAAGTCCCGGATCTTAATATCTTCGTGTAAGAAAGTAGCGAAATCTTTGTCAGCATACCACTTTGCTTCCCAGTCACGAATGACACCAACACGGAAACCTACTGGATTAATTTTTTGACCCACGCGTTATCCCTCCTTATGCTTCTTTTTCGGAAACAACCACGGTGATGTGGCTCGTCCGTTTGTTAATTGGTGATGCGCTACCTTTGGCACGAGGACGGAACCGTTTGAGGGTTGGGCCTTCGTTGACATAAGCTTCGCTCACATATAAGTTTTGTGCATCTAAGTCGTAGTTATGTTCTGCATTGGCGATTGCCGACTTGAGCACTTTAGAAATATCTGTTGCTGCACCGTTTGGGGTGAAGTCAAGAATTGCTAAAGCTTCAGCAACGTCGCGGTTGCGAATTAAGTCGATTACCAAACGCGCTTTGCGAGCAGCAATCCGAACTGTCTTTGCCGTTGCAGTTGCAGACGTAATTTGATCAGCCATGAATTATATGCTCCTTTCTAGCGCCCTTTGGACTTCTTGTCATCATTTGCATGTCCACGGAAAGTACGAGTAGGAACAAATTCGCCTAACTTGTGACCAACCATGTCTTCAGAAACGAAAACTGGGACGTGCTTGCGACCATCATAAACGGCGATGGTGTAACCGATGAAACTAGGGAAAATGGTTGAGCGACGAGACCAAGTCCGAATGACTTGTTTCTTTTCGCTGTCAGCCTGTGCTTCAATCTTCTTCAGAAGATGAGCGTCGGCGAAAGGTCCTTTTTTAAGACTGCGACCCATTGTGTGACCTCCTTTATACGCTGTAATTCAGATTACTGATTACTTGTGCTTACGGTGACGGACGATGAACTTCTCAGACTTAGCCTTATGGTCACGAGTCTTCTTACCGAGAGTCTTCTTACCCCATGGAGAAAGAGGAGATGGACGACCGATAGGTGCTTTACCTTCACCACCACCATGAGGGTGATCGTTAGGGTTCATAACTGACCCACGGACCGTTGGACGGAAGCCTAACCAGCGCTTACGACCAGCTTTACCAATGTTGATCAATTCATGTTGTTCGTTACCAACTTCACCGATAGTTGCACGGTTACGAGCTAAGATCATCCGAACTTCACCAGAAGCCAAACGAACAGTAACGTACTTGTCTTCCTTACCTAACAATTGAGCAGAAACACCAGCTGAACGAGCCAATTGGCCGCCCTTACCAGGCTTCAATTCGATGTTATGGATGGTTGTTCCATCAGGAATGTTTGATAATGGCATTGCATTACCAACCTTGATATCAACATCTTCACCAGAAACAACCTTGTCACCAACATTAAGACCCTTAGGTGCTAAGATGTAGGCCTTAACCCCATCTTCATAATGTAATAATGCGATGTTAGCTGTACGGTTTGGATCGTATTCAATCGCTGCAACCGTTGCAGTTACGTTGTCTTTTTGACGCTTGAAGTCGATGATCCGGTAGAATTGCTTGTGACCACCGCCACGATGACGCACGGTAATGTGCCCGTGAGCATTACGACCAGCAGTATGACTTTGGCTTTCAAGTAAAGTCTTTTCAGGCTTTGTCTTGGTGATTTCAGCGAAATCTGAGCCAGACATGTTCCGACGGCCGTTTGTGGTTGGTTTGTACTTAATAATCGCCACGTTTTTTCCCTCCTACTTACAAAATTTTGTTACTAGTCTTCAAAAATCGTGATTTGCTTAGAGTCAGCAGTCAAAGTAACGATTGCCTTACGGCGCTTCCGGGTGTAACCGGCGTAGTTACCTTGGCGCTTTTTCTTCCCACGTACGTTTGCGATGTTGACGTTCTTAACCGTAACTTCGAAGATTTCTTCGATGGCACGACGAACGGCTGTTTTATCAGCACGACGGTCAACTTCGAATGTGTACTTACGGTCATCCATGAGAGCCATGGTTTGTTCCGTAATGATTGGGCGTAAAATGATGTCGCGTGCTTCCATTATGCAAGCACCTCCTCAATCTTTTGGAGCGCAGCTTGGGTCAAGATCAGCTTGTTGTAGTTCACAACATCTAATACGTTGATACCTTCTGCTGGCACAACTTTAACGTTTGGTAAGTTGCGTGCTGCAAGAGCTGCAAATTCGTTGCCTTCTTCAAGCACAACTAATGCCTTAGTATCCACATTCAAGCCAGCAAGGACTTGAGCAAATGCTTTGGTCTTAGGTGCATCAAAGGATAAACCATCGACAACAACAAGGTCACTGTCGAGAACCTTTTGTGAAAGCACGGACTTGATTGCCAAGCGACGAACCTTCTTAGGTAACTTGTAGCTGTAGCTGCGAGGTGTAGGTCCGAAGACGATACCACCGCCACGCCATTGTGGGGAACGGATTGAACCTTGACGAGCACGTCCAGTACCCTTTTGGCGCCATGGCTTACGGCCACCACCAGAAACGGCTGAACGGTTCTTTACGGCGTGTGTACCTTGACGAAGGGAAGCGCGTTGCATCACAACTGCGTCAAACACGACGTTTTCGTTTGGTTCGATTGCCCAAACTGCATCGTTTAATTCAACGGTGCCGTTTTGGGAACCATCTTGCTTATATAAAGTAACGTTTGCCATACGTAAATGTCCTCCCTTCTAAATTATTTAGCCGCTTTAACAGCGGAACGAACAGTAACGAATGACTTGTTGGCACCTGGCACATTACCCTTAATTAAAAGAACATTGTGGTCGAGGTCAACAGAGATCACTTGCAGGTTTTGCATTGTCCGGGTATTGTTACCCATCCGACCTGGTAATTTCTTACCCTTGAAGACTTTGTTAATGATAGCCCCAAGAGAACCAGGACGACGGTGGTAACGTGAACCGTGGGCCATAGGACCGCGTGATTGGCCATCCTTCTTGATGTTACCTTGGTAACCGTGACCTTTGGAAGTACCGGTGACGTCCACGATGTCGCCTGCCGTGAATTCATCAGCCTTAACTTCTGCGCCTACTTCATAATCACTAAGCGCAACATCGCGAATTTCTTTAACGAAGCGCTTAGGAGTTGTGTTCGCCTTTTTAGCGTGACCTTGGGATGGCTTGTTTGTCAAAACTTCACGCATGTCGCCGTAACCTAATTGCACTGCTTCGTAACCGTCAGATTCAACAGTCTTGACTTGCATTACAATGTTAGGAGTCACGTCGATAACGGTAACAGGAACAAGTTCGCCGTTGTCGGTGAAGACTTGAGTCATGCCAACCTTCTTACCTAAGATTCCTTTTCGTGTCATGGGTACACCTCCAATTTCTATAGTAGATTATAATTTAATTTCGATATCAACGCCGCTTGGCAAGTCGAGCTTCATCAAAGCATCAACTGTCTTAGGTGTTGGGTTAACGATGTCGATCAGACGCTTATGCGTACGCATTTCAAATTGTTCCCGTGAATCCTTGTACTTATGTGGGGAACGTAAAACCGTATATAATGTCCGTTCGGTTGGCAGAGGGATTGGACCTGAAATTGTTGCGCCAGTGCGCTTTGCAGTATCAACAATCTTGTCTGCTGATTGATCGAGAATCCGGTGTTCGTAAGCCTTAAGCCGGATCCGAATCTTTTGTTTTGCCATTGTGTGACCTCCTTCGTCTATTATCAGTTAGTAGACTAGCTCCGTGAAAATTACCAACTCGCTCGCCGTGGCAAAGCGGCCGGGCGTGTCGCAACCTCTCACATCCACGCTACCCGATGCACTTAGCATCCTGCAGTGCATACTGCTCCCTTGGGAACAAGCACTTGTAAAAGTATACAAAAAAAATCCCGTGAAAACAAGCTTTTTCTTACTTTTCCGGCGTTTTTGTTGTCGGTGCTAGAAAACAACTTGATTAGCTTACCATGAAAAGTGCTTCGAGGCAATTCACGTTTTCAAACTAACTTTCATTCGCCCGGCTTCCCTTTTGCTTGACGCTGTCAGAGCAAGCGGGTATGGTAAAGTCACTTTAGAAAAGAGAGGTGTCAAGACAGATGGCAGAAGCGTTGATTATTATTGATTACACGAATGACTTTGTCGCGCCAGATGGTGCCTTGACCGCGGGCGAGCCAGCCCAGGCCATAGAGAATGCAATCGTGCAACTGGCGGAAACTTTCTATCAGCGAGGTGATTTCGTCTTCCTCCCCACTGATGTTCATACCCCGGGTGATCCATACCACCCTGAAACTAAGCTGTTCCCGCCCCATAATGTTCGCGGCAGTTGGGGTCGCGAACTGTATGGCCAATTGCAGCCTTGGTACGCGGCTCACCAAGACGCGCAAAACGTCATCTTCTTTGACAAGACCCGCTATTCCAGTTTCGCGGGCACGCCATTAGACATTTGGTTACGCGAGCGCAGAATTACTGACTTACATTTGGTCGGCGTTGATACGGACATCTGCGTCTTACACACAGCAGTTGATGCCTATAACTTGAATTATCATTTAACGATTCATCAAGACGCCGTAGCCACCTTTAACCCTGCTGGTGCCGAGTTTGCCTTAGCCCACTTCAAGAATGTCTTGAATGCCACGATTATCTAGCCCCTTCCAAACACCATCAAAAAAGGCGCTGACAGTCATCTTGTCAGCGCCTTTTTGCGTTACTTCTTTTTTAAATCTTCAATTGAATTGATATTCGTCATGTACTTCGGAACAGCTAGCCCGACTTTGGCCCCCTTGAGGTTCACGCCTAAGTCAACGAACTGTCCTTTGTAATCGGAATAGAACTTCCCAGAAGTCTTCGGTAACCAAGCTGAGACTTGCGCGTCTGCCGCTTTGGTTGAGACTGAAGCCCAGACTGGCTGCACTTCCATCGCCTGGATGGTGACGTCATACCCCAATTGCTTGAGCACTTGGGCGACCACGTTAGTCGAGGCAATTTCAGAATCCCAAGCAACGTACGTCAACTTAATCTTCTGATGATTCTTGATCGGGGTCAGCCCTTTAATCCAAGTGTTCACTTTATCAGGGTTAGCCTTAATCCAAGCTTTAGCCGCTTTGGCTGGGTCTACACCGTCATTAACTTGAATCATGACGGCTGACATATCCTTTGGCGTCCAGTAGAAGTTATCCAAGAACTTATAGGCTGTCGGCATATCCTGCTTAAGCCCTTTACGGACAATGGTGTGGATATTCTCAGCTTGTCCGAACACATGTTTAGGATCCTTTAAGAACTTCAGGGGATACTTTGTGAACATCCAGTGAGGTTGCCAACCAGTGATGACGATTGGTTCTTTATGCTTGATGGCTTTATCTATCGCACTGGTCATCGCTGCGGTCGAACTGGTTTGTAATTGCCAATTATCTTTGGCCAAACCATAGTCTGTTAATGCAGTTGAGGCCGCACCCATGATACCAGCACCAGCGTCAATCCCTGTAATCGTGTAGTTGACCTGCTCCCCAAGTGGTTGTTTAGGGTTGTAGGCTTGATTTTGTGGGGCACAACCAGCCAGCAGCATCAGCAATCCGATAAAGCCAAGGGTGAGAATTTTTGTCTGTTTACGCACAGTATTCCTCCTTTAGGCTAATGACTTTGTTGTTGATTGAAGGCTTGGGTAATGCGGTCCAAGATAATCGCCAAAATCACGATGGCTAAACCAGCGGCAAAACCACCACCAGCATCATTACGACCAACGGCAAAGTAAACTTTCGTCCCTAAGCCCATGGCCCCAATCATCGAAGCAATAACAACCATTGATAAGGCGAGCATCATGCTCTGGTTAATCCCAGCCATGATGGTGTTCTTAGCCAGTGGCAATTGCACCTTGACCAGTTTCTGCCAGCTTGTTGCCCCAAAGGAATTGCTTGCTTCAATCAATGCTGGATCAACTTCTCGAATCCCCAAGTTCGTCATGCGAACTGTTGGTGGCATTGCGAAAATCACAGAAGCGACTACCCCTGGGACCATCCCGATGCCGAAGAAGGCAACGGCCGGAATCAGATAGACAAAGGCCGGCATGGTCTGCATGAAGTCCAAGATTGGCTTGACGATGGCATTAACGGTCTCATTCCGTGCCATCCAAATCCCTAATGGGACCCCGATGACAAATGTGATTAAGCTGGAAGTCAGAACCAAAGTTAACGTCTGCGTCATATCTCGCCAGAAATCCAGATTCCAGATAAGCAGTAGTCCAGCTAATTCGAAAATCAGCAAGCCGTACTTCTTAGTGTGTCGGGTCAAATACCAAGTAAGGCCAATAACCAGAATAATGAAGAGAGGGATCGGAATATGATCGAAGATAAATTGGAAGCCGGCCACGATGCCGCCTAGGAAGGCAGTCACAGCATTGAAGAAACCTTCAAAATGGGCCAACCAGTTCACCAATGAGTCAATCCATTGTGCTAATGGTAATTGTGGGATGTTAGACATTCGTATTCACCTCGTTCCCTGACAAAGCACCGAGCACGGCGCCACGGATGATAATCCCTAACAGGCGATTATTATCATCAACGACGGCAAATGGGATTGGTGTGCTAGACACCTCATCCATTAACTCAGCCAATGGCGTATCCGTATGTGTGGTTGGCACATCGTGATTGACCAGTGGGGCTAAATCAGTTTGCTTGTTTTCAATGGCATGCCGGACATTCTTGGCGTCGACAATACCGATTAAGTGGCGTTGGTTATCGACCACATATAAGGAAGAAATTTCGTTTTCGCGCATCCGCCGAGCCGCAACCCGAGGACCATCTTTCTCAATGTTGATGGTCGTCGCACGTTCCATGACATTACCAGCCGTGTAAACTTTACTCCGGTCAACGTCTTCAATGAAGCGTTCAACATAATCATCAGCTGGTTGACTCAGAATTTCTTCTGGAGTGCCTAACTGGACAATTTCCCCGTCCTTCATAATCATGATGCGATCACCAATCCGCAGCGCTTCATTCAAGTCATGCGAAATGAAAATAATGGTCTTTTGCATGTTAGCCTGCAAGTCGAGCAATTCGTCTTGCATATCCTTACGATTCAATGGATCAAGAGCCGAGAAGGCTTCGTCCATCAACAGGATCTCTGGGTTATTGGCCAGCGCTCGAGCCAAACCGACCCGCTGCTGCATCCCCCCAGAAAGTTGGTCAGGATACTGTTCCGCATAACCGTGCAAGCCAACTAATTCAAGGGCATCATTCGCTGCCTTTTGCCGGGTAGCCTTGTCAACGCCTTGGATTTCCAGACCAAACTCCGCATTTTGCAAAATGGTCCGGTTGGGCAGAAGCGCAAAGCTTTGGAAGACCATGCTCATAGTCTTGCGCCGTAATTCGCGCAGTTCTTGCTTGTCCATAGTCATGACGTCTTTACCGTCAATCAGTACCTGCCCGCTCGTTGGTTGAATCAGGCGATTCAGCATCCGAATCATTGTAGACTTACCAGACCCTGACAGCCCCATGATGACGAAGATCTCGCCTTCATTAATACTGAAATTAGCTTGGTTCACCCCAATGGTAGAATCTGTTGCTGCAAGAATTTCTGCTTTACTTTTGCCGGCATCCAGTAAGGCCTTAGCTTTACCGACCCGCTTCCCGAAGATTTTCGTTAGGTTCTTGACTTCGACTTTGGTTGTCATCGACATTCCTCCTCTGTCTGATCGATTCATTAATTCGATAAATGAAACGTTGCAATCTATGTTACGCCCCTGAAATGACATTGCAAAAGATATTGTCTGAAGTGGTCCATTCTCTCATCTACGACTTTCGCAGAATAAAACTTCCCACCAATCAATCATTTGTGCAAACGGGCAAGCTCATCCCCCTCATTGGTCCATCTGATTTTGAAATAGGGAGACTGCGTTTTTGTCAAATCTGATGAAAGAAAAATGAGCACCTTCTCATATAAGTGCATAAAAAAACCGTGACCACACTCGTTGGCCACGGTTTTTGATTCAAAAGATTACTTGGCAGTGACTTTGACCTTGGTCGACTCATCATTTTGGTTCTTCACAGTAAAGGTTAGTTTCCCCTTCTGGGCCCCAATATTGATTTGATCGCCAGTCTTAGCTTGGCCTGTGAGCAAGATTTCGCTCAGCTGATCCTCGACATCCTTTTGCAGTGCTCGCCGAATTGGACGGGCACCATATTCAGGATCGAATCCGGCTTTAGCCACGACATCAATAGCCGCAGGTGTCAACTTCACATGAATGTCTTGATCTTCCAGCCGCTTGACCACAGTCTTGGCCATCAGCTTAACGATGGTGTGTAACTGTTCCTTGTTCAGACTGTGGAAGACCACGACTTCATCAATCCGGTTCAAGAATTCTGGCCGGAATGACCGCTTCAGTTCTTCCATAATCCGACTTTGCATGGCCTTGAAGTCAGCACTGACATCCTTAGCAGCAAACCCAACACTCTTATCATCGCGTAAGGCAGTCGCCCCTAAGTTAGATGTCATAATCAAAATTGTGTTCCGGAAATCAACCCGCCGACCCTTCGAGTCAGTCAAGTAGCCATCATCTAAGACTTGCAGTAATAAGTTGAAGACGTCTGGATGCGCCTTTTCAACTTCGTCTAACAAGACCACAGAGTATGGATGGTTGCGGACTTTTTCGGTCAGTTGGCCACCTTCATCATAGCCCACATAACCAGGAGCGGCCCCAATCAGTCGACTCGTACTGAACTTCTCCATATACTCAGACATGTCGACCCGAATCATTGAGTTCTCATCACCAAACATTGCTTCCGCTAATGCTTTGGCCAATTCGGTCTTACCAACACCGGTAGGCCCGAGGAACATGAAGGATCCAATGGGACGGTTAGGGTCCTTTAAACCACTCCGCGCCCGGCGAATTGCGCGTGCAACTGCTGAAACGGCTTCATCCTGGCCAATAACCCGTTCATGTAAAACTTGTTCGAGGTTGACTAAGCGGTCGCTTTCCTTCTTCTCAAGTTGGGTGACAGGAACACCTGTCCACTGGGCCACAACCTGAGCCACGTCAGAGGCCCCGACAACAACGTCGGTCCGGACACCTGTTTCATTAACTTGATCAGGTTCTTTGTCGAGCTTGGCTTTCAATTGTTGTTCGCGCTTGCGAATTTTAGCGGCGGTTTCAAAATCTTGATCCGCAATGGCTGATTCCTTCTCGGCAATGGTTTCAGCTAACTTATCTTCGAGTTTGTCGCTCTTAGTCTTAATCCGCGCTTGATCTAAGCGAACCTTAGCGGCACTTTCATCAATCAGGTCAATGGCCTTGTCAGGCAAGAACCGATTGGTGATGTAACGATCAGATAAGGTAACGGCAGCTTGCAAGGCTTCGTCACTAATAGCCACTCCGTGATGAGCTTCGTAACGTGGGCGCAACCCCTGCAGAATTTGAAAGGCTTCTTCAGGACTTGGTGCATCCACTTGAATGGTCGCAAACCGACGTTCCAAAGCGGCATCTTTTTCGATGTACTTTTGGTATTCATCCAAGGTAGTCGCCCCAATCAGTTGGAGTTCACCCCGAGCCAAGGCAGGCTTTAAGATGTTGGACGCGTCAATCGCACCTTCTGCACCACCAGCACCAATTAAGGTATGCAATTCATCAATGAAGAGAATGACATTGCCATCCTTATAGATTTCTTCGATGACCTTTTTTAACCGGTCTTCGAATTCACCACGATACTTTGTCCCAGCAACTAATGACCCCATGTCGAGCATCATCAGGCGTTTGTTTTGCATATCCTCTGGAACTTCACCCGCAATAATCTTCTCGGCGAAGCCTTCAGCAATGGCCGTTTTACCGACACCAGGTTCCCCAATCAAAACAGGGTTGTTCTTGGTGCGGCGGGCAAGAATTTGAATCAGCCGGCGGACTTCTTTGTCACGGCCGATGACGGGATCCATCTTGTTTTCCCGCGCCATTTGGGTCAGGTCACGAGCTAACCCATCAAGTGTTGGTGTGCCTTCTTGCTTGGCCGCATTGCGGTTAGCTGGGCGCCGCTTGGATGCAGCTTCTGAAATACCCATCTTCTTAAGCAAGACCTGGCGAGTCTTAGAGAGTGACAGGCCAAGATTTTGAAGAATTCGAGCGGCCAGAATATCATCTTCCCGCAAGAGAGCGAGTAAGATGTGTTCTGTGCCGACCCGCAAAGCTCCTAGCCGCTTGGCTTCGTCACTGGCGAAACCAAGAACTTCTTTGCCCTTTGGTGAATATGGTAAATAACTATCAGCCTTTAAACGCGTATCTGTTGTGCCATACCCGGTAAAATGTTCAATTTCGTCGTGGACATCAATTTCGCTGACACCTAACTGGCGCAGGGTTTTACCTGCGACGCCATCTTGTTCAATGACCAAGGCCATGAGCAAGTGTTCTGTGCCGACTGCATGATGGTGGAAATACTTGGCTTGTTCCTGCGCAATGAGGAGTACGTTTTTAGCACTCGGCGTAAATAAGTTATCCATAGGTGCCTCCTTGTTGGTTAGCGTTCATAACGTAAGGTGTCCAGAAATGCGAGCATTAACTGGGCCCTTAACTGGTTTTCAACCTTGAGATCGACAAAGTTCAATGTTTGATGGCTCAACGCACTGAGCATCAGATTTCCAGATTGTTGGTCTACAATACCACTATTGAACAAATCTTGCACGAGGCTTTGTGCATCTTGTTGGCTCAAAGCGCTGGGCAAGTTGTCTCGAATCATCGCGAGACGCATTTGTTCATCTTGAAGCTTCATTTTCTCAATTTGAATGTAGCCCCCGCCACCACGTTTACTTTCAACAATGTACCCCCGCTCTGGTTTAAACCGAGTTTGGATAACATAGTTAATCTGTGACGGCGCACAGTTGAATTGCTGGGCAATTTCTGCCCGGCGAATCTTGACCTGGGGCGAATCTGCCAATAATTCTTCAATATATAACTCGATGATATCGGCCATACTATGATGTTGCAATGTGCTCGCCTCCTTTTCTGACCAATTCTGACATTCATTATACTAACTTTTACCAAGAATTGCTACCCGCAGGTTTAATTGCCTTAATGGCAACAAAAAAGACCATCTGTCCGCTGACAAATGATCTTCCAGTACGATCGGGAAAACAAGATTTGAACTTGCGACCCCTACGTCCCGAACGTAGTGCTCTACCAAGCTGAGCTATTTCCCGGTATAAAACAAAAAAGCGGAAGACGGGATTCGAACCCGCG
>NZ_AYZQ01000003.1 GCF_001436115.1 Lacticaseibacillus brantae DSM 23927 | reverse complement strand
GATGCGATGCTTTGTGAGTTCTCACTTGCTGTTGATGCAAGGCTCTGCGAGTTCTCGCTTGTAATTGAATCGACAACACTTTGAACTGCAGATTGTGACGCACTAGCAACTGAGTTCAAACTTTCAACCGTTGACTGACTCTGGCTTTGAACAGCTGAGTTTTGACTTGCAGCTGATTGTACTTGGCTTGCGCCTGAGTTGATTTCACTAGCAGCTGATTGTGCCTCACTTGCAGCTGACGCTGCTGATTGTACTTCAGAAAGATCGGAAGCCTTCTGACTACCGGCGTCTGAATCGGCCTTCGATTGAGCTTGACTTTGCAGTTCGGAATATTGACTAGCAGTTGACAGTTGTTGACTAGCAGCACGGGAAGCATCGCTAATCGCTGAGTTCAATTCACTCTGTTTAACACTGTTGGCCTCTGATGCCGCACTCGCGATTGAGTTAACTTGGCTTTCAGCCGCACTTGCTCCCGCAGAATGTTGACTTGCTTCTGACAACGCTTGGCTGGCTGCAGAGTTTACTTCGGATGCTTGAGAAGCCGCTGAGTTACGGCTGTTTTCATCCACGTTGCTGTTACTTGCTTCTGAAATCAAATCACTGGCAGTTTCTGAATCTTCACTTGCAGTTGATTGTGCTTGGCTTGCCGCCGTTGAATCACTTGTCAGATTGGAATGAGCATTTGAATTTTCGCTAGCCCGTGAATTTGCTTCACTACTTACAACAGAATTCTCACTGGCGGTTGATTGTTCCAAACTATTCGCAATTGAGGTTGAAGTACTTTGGCTTCCAAGGTTACTCAACTGACTAATTGCGGCGCTGCCTTCAGAAGCTTGAGAATTTTGTAGGCTGACAATTTGACTGTTGCTCTGTGAAACAGAAGTTGCTACAGATTGCTTAGCCGAATTCGATTGCGAAATCGAAGCATATTGAGACTGGGCCATACTTACACCACTATTGTAAGCGGATTGAAGTGAACCTGGATCTGTAACACCTTCGGAAACCGCAGCGCTTTCAGCCTGACTACCTGCGTTTGACTCGCTTAATTGTTCAGTCAAAGAGTCAGCATAGCTTGTTACCCAACTAGCCCCTTCAGACCCCGCAATACTTGCGTTGATGGAGGTTTGAGTCGAGTCAAGTCCACTAGCAATCCCTTGGCTAACTGCGGTACTTGCAGTTGTAGACCCGTAATAGCTGATGAACTCTGAAATCTCTAATGAAGCGTCAATAGAGTTCTGAATGTTCTGAGAAAGAGCTTCAGAATCAGCAATCAGTTGTGATTGCTTTGCGCTATCAGCGGACGCAATCTCGGAAGCCGTCGAAAGTGCTTGAGAGGTCTGACTGTTGGCCACGCTATGTGCAGAGTTGGCAGCACTCGTCTCAGAATTGGCCACACTAGTAGTCGAATTTGCTTGTGATAATGCCACACTCAACGATGCCGCAGTGGAATCTGCCTGGCTTTGAATCATGGACTGCGTCGAGTTGGCCTCAGAGGTGGCCAGGGAGTTAACCAACGAGTCTTGACCATCAAGAACCGTGACAACTGCAATCTTGCGGACAACTTGACCACTATATGGGTCTGTGTAGACCATCGTCACTGGGTAAACGCCTGGCTTACTAGAGTCGATGGCAGAAAAATCAACGGAAGCATGCTGAAGATCGTTATTGACATCCACTGGTTCATTACGAGAATTGGTGACAGTAAAGAAATCTTTTTGAGAGTAAATGCTGGTCTCCGTACCAACAGCTATTGTCTTATTGATAGCGGTAACTGTCGGCAACCCAGCAACCGTTGGGTTAATTGTTAACGTCCCAGTCAAAGCAGTGCTATTTAGCGCCGTCAACAGGTTGGTTGTGGACATGTTCGCCACGTACTGAATGTAGTCATTTACATATTGCTTACCTGCATCTGTCAATGTAATCGAATAGGTACCAACCTTTTGATCGTCATTTGGCGTTTGCAAGTATCCACCAGGCACTGGGCCATTACCGTTATCAACAACTGTTAAGGTGCCATCAGGATTAACAGTGGTCTGGTACTTGGGAATGACGACATCTTTGTACATGTGGTTCCCATTCTGATCGACAAAATCCAAGTGGACTGTCACAGTCTGCGAATCGTCAGCGAGATGTTGTGTGGCACTCTCGCCATCCTTATAGTCAACAGTGCCGGAATCCACTTTCAGGGTACCTGGATTTGTCTGATTAATCTGTAAAGAGTCACTATAGCTGAACGTAATTGGTGTCATCGACGTTTCGACTTGTTCAGGCTGGACATCCCCGGCAACTAACCCATTAGTGGTCTCCACAGCCGTTTCAGAAAGAGTGGTCCCAATGGCGGAATAATAGATCTTCGTTAACTGGGTGACCGTTCCTGCTGTTGCATCGTACCCTGTGCCGTTCCAAACAATAGTTGAGCCATCTTTGTTCGTAATTGTCTTGGTGACGGTCTTATTAGTAGTGTCGGCTGTAACATCTGTCCCCATGAAGTCTGAAACCTTTAGCTTCTTGGTAGAACCACTGGCAATCTTGTAAGTCACAGTAACAGGGATTGTGTTGCTTGTATACCCATCTTTAAAGATGGTACCTGTTGAGAACGCAGTTGGATATTGCCCTTTTGTAGCACCGACCATCGATTGAATGTTCGCAGTAGTATCAGCTGATGTTGAGTACACAGGCGTGGTTGTGCTTGTCGCTGTTTTACCATCAGCACCTACTGACAACTTATTCAGATTCGTTGTATCACTTGGATTAATGGCAGCCCATTGATTCGTCGCAGCGAGCTGTGTAGAAGTGTTCTGACCAGCGGTATAGGCGTTAACAATCCGTTGCCCTTCAGCGTTATAAACATCAACGTATGCCTGACTTAACTGTTGAGCCATCCAATTCTGGGCTGCCAAAGCCGTTGCTTTATCAGCCGCAGAAATATTCGGATTAGTGGTGTCAACAACTATAGGCTTAAAGTCAGGCTGTGTGGCATCCAGCGCTTTACCGTCAGGCCCGGTGTAAGCACTGAATAAGTCTCCATAGTTTGCCAGAGCACTCGCACCCAAGTCTGTCGGTGCACCAACAGTTGTTACTGCCGTGGTATAGCTCGCGTGATTCTTAACAGCATCGTCCACACCTGTTTTGGCCGTGGTGTCTGCGTCAGATACGGCTCTGTAGGCAGCGTCAGAAGCTTGCAAGTATTTATAAACCTTGTTATAAGCCATAACCTGATACTGAATGTATTGCGCAGACGTCAGTTTGGTAATCAAATTGGACTTTTGGGCTGCAGTTAGCTGGGTATCAGCATTAACGACAGCCATTAAAGCATCTAATGAGAAACTGGTCGCGGGTGTTGCTAGCCCCGTTGTCGGATCTGGTTGCGAGGCTGTCATCCGGGCATCGGAAGGAATAGCCGTAAGAGCGAGCGCCTTTTCTGCGGCTGTTAAGTTGCCGTTAGCGTTAACGTCCTTCTGGAACTGGGCCCATGTATAGCCAACGGCGCTTGGATCACCAGGATTCCGGAAAATCGTGTTGTTCATTTCGGCATCGGTTGCATTTGGTGCTTTGATATAGTCCGCAGCCGCACTCTTATAGGCGTTCACAACACTATTATACAGAGAGAAGATGAAGTCTTGGGTGCCATCACCTGGTCGCTTATATGCAAGAGCAGTTGAGCTGGCGTTACCGCTTTGATCCAGCCCCTTCCAGGTTGTGGGATCTGAAAGTTTACTATTCAGGATTGCGTCTTCTTCAGATTGTTTTAAAACATTTTGTGAGACTAACGTATCAAGAACTTCTTTAGCCGTTGTCTTAACTGTATCTGATGCAGGAGTGGTCTGTGTCGGTGCCTTATAATTAACGACAGCATCTTGCATAGCCATAGTGATAATCGGCTTGGCAATCTTATTCATCCACGAGTAGCCACCGGCCTGCAGAAATTCAGACCAGTTGCCGCCAGGATTCCCCGATGCAAAGTTAAACTGATTTGATGTCAGACTGGTCGGATCTGTCGGATTGAACTTGCTGCCAAAGTCAGCCGTCATTTGAGCTTTCGTATAAATCGTGTCACCAGCAGCAGTCAACTTATTGGTTGGAATAATCTGCATTTCTTTCAGAGCTGTCTGAATCCCATAGTTGGCATTTCTCAGAACGGCTGAGGAAATCCCATCGGCTAATGCTTGATAAACGCTATTTGTATAAGGCGCGGCAACGGCATCACTGAAACCCAATCCTTGGTAGAGACCGCCAAGGCCACCATTAACGAGCAGCGACAGCGTACCATTTAACTGAATTGCATCCGCCAACGTGCTTGGCACATAGTTACTCAACCCATTTGTTAAATCAAATCCACCGTTCGCCAAGCCGAGTGAGCGGACATCGGATAGCGCCTTGTGAATGGCAGCATTCTGAATAATACCAATAACAAGGTTCAATAATTGGTTTAAGCTCTTGTACGTAGTATCAAAGCTCTTGAATGCAGGGTCTGTCGACTGTAAACTAGTAGGTTCACCAAAGACAGCCTTGAGATTAGGATTGTCGCCCAGTGGCGAATTAGAGAGGCTGCCAGCTAGCTGAAAGAGCGTTGTCATATCGGTGCCGGTAGGGTTCATATCACCATTACGATAATCACTCATGCTCAAAAGCGCATTTTGATTCTTGGCCGCATTCGGGTCGATGCTTGGATCAAGCGCATTCTTCATCTGATCACGATAATCAATCAGTGTTTGAAGATACGGCTTGAACAGTTGATCGGCAGCTGCTTGCCATAATTGTGTCACCATAGCGGATGTAACCGTAAGCCGACTGGGCGTACTGTTTGCATAGAAGTTAGCGTGATCGTCCAAATACAGAGTCTGTCCACCAAGTAGTGGGAAGTTGTAGTAGGTTCCGTTTGCGGTCCACGAGTTAGATTGCCAACCCCAACCGTTTCCCGTGATAAGCTGCATGAAAGTCTTATTGGTGCCATCACCCAACTTGTGACTACCGGTCAGATCAAATGTCTTAGTGTTTGAATCGTAAAACAAGAGTAAATTGGCAACCTTACCGAGATTAGAAGGCAAACCAAACGAGCCCGTACCAGAAGTTAGTGATTCTAGAAGTCCCTGTAATCGGGTAACAGTCGCGTTGACCCCGGCATCCCAAATGGCTTGCTGGGAAGTTGTCAACCCGGCTACAGGATAACTTGCAGCTGCCGCGGCAACCGCAGTGACCGCAGCCGCTGCAGTAATCTTAATCTGTGACCCTTGAACAGGGTTAGCTGCCAAGATGGCTTTCTTAATATTGTCCAGATCAGCCTGACTTAAGTCTGTTGGCAATGAGAATGTCGTCACACCGTTTTCATAAGAAACGGTTGTGCCCTTTGGCAGGCTTGCCATAAGGCTCTTAAGAGTGGCATCACTAAAAGCAGCAGGACTAGTCACTTGTGTCGTGCCGTCCGTTGCTGTGGTGGTTGTTACAGGTGTGCTTGTTGCCGCAACTGGCGTTGAGGTTGTCTGATTATCTACTGGTGCAGTTGTGGTGTCAGTCGCTGTGGTAGCTGTGTCATCATTGTTCTGTGTATTTGTATCAGCAGTAACATTTGAAGCAGTGGCAGTGGATGCATTGGCAACGCTAGTACTTTGACTAGCGCTCTCACTTTCACTCACGCTCTGTGACGTACTGGTACTTTCTGAAACACTCGTGCTCTCAGAAGCACTGTTTGTGGCAGTCGAATCGGCAGTAGAAGGAGCCGGAATTGTGACAGACTTCGCCGTAGCATTCGTTGTGGTTGTGGCATCCTTAGCGACACCGACCGTATTGGCGGCCTTTACCGTACTTGGTTGAGCGATGCTCGCACCAAATAAGCCGGCTAACGTTGCTGTACCAGCCACCAACCATTGTTTCCCCGCCTTATACATTCTGAACCGAGTTTTACTATTTGAATTGAAAATCTCGGACTTTTTCTCCGGATTCAAACGTCCCATCAATGTTACCTCCTCAAAAAAGTGACAATTTGCTGTTGTCAGTATATAACAAATGTAATATAAATAAATTTCACATTTTGTAAGAAACCTTTTCCGGATCTGCAATTTATTGACATCAATACAATTGTCAGCAAGTTGTCCTGTCGTCCAAGTACATTCTAAAACTTTTATATAAAAATGTTAATAGTTTGCCTTGGCAAAGGGCCTCACGCCAACCCGTTTGCCCATATTCAAGTTCGTCAAAGTTGTTATATATCAATGCTTGTCGCATTTTCATAATCAAAATACTATCTCAAAATTTTTAAGTTTGTTTATTAACGTTTACTCGCTTTTACAACATTTATCTTCAAATATTTACGGCATTATTTTACTGCAAACGAAAAACCCGAGCCGATATGAATTTGGTTCGGGTTTTTCGTTTGCTGACGTTATCTAAACGAGCTGGTATAAATCGTTAGATAAGGTTAGTCCTGACGCTCCTTACCCTTAAGTCCGACGTTGGAGCCAAGTCCCATCAAGCCTAAGAGAATCGTGCCCATGACTGACATGCCAGCCTGCTGTTCATCACCAGTTTCTGGTAATGCGCTGCTATCTTCGGCATTTACAGCAACGTTGGAACTTTTAGTAACAGGAGCGGATGTATTCGACGCCTGTACTGTAGATGCTGATGTGTTCGTGATGATCAACTTGCCACCATGTAATGTGACAGAGTGCGCGGCAATCCATTGGTTCCCACCAACGTTGTAGAACACACGACCATCGGCACTCGTTGACTAACCAAAGATCTTCCAAGCTGTGCCAGCTTCAAGGCGCTTGCCTGTGAAGTTAGTGCCATCAGGGTTACCCCAAACGGCAATCCCATGACCCTTTTCATAATTGATTACACCAACGCCGGTACCTGCTGGATATTACCAATAATAGTGTCGTTAGACTTAATCGAACGATATGTCCCAACACGATACCCAACTTGGCCATCGCTTGTTATGTCCTTACCAGAAATTCTCCATGCCGTACCTGGTGCGAGAACTTGGCAAGTTGCGACGCCTTCACGACTAGACAAGGTGTAAACTGAAATGCCATTGCCCTTTGTGACGGCTCCGGCTGTCCGGTTCTCACTGGAAGTCCATGGGATAGCATCTAAGATGGCACCGTCTGACTTGATTCATTGGTTGCCACCTAAGTTATACCAATCTTGACCATCGGCATCAGTTTACTTCTGGAACGCATTCCAAAGCGCATAAAAAAACAGACGGACCTTCAAATGTGAAAGTCTGTCTGTTTACTCATGTTTATCTTTAGTAAATTTAATTAATCATCAACGATTTTTGCTTTAGTGAGCGGAATGTTGCGCATAGCCAATTCGTTGTAATCGGCTGTTGGCATCTCAACCTCATGAATGTACTTGATTTCATTCTTAAGAATCATCAGCAGATTCCCGCGCACTGCGCCAGACTCGTCAACTGCAGGCTCGGACAAGCGTAGGATATTATGCGACTTGGTGTTCACCAATGCATTCAGCTCTGTGGCCATATAGCTAATTGTCACTGTGTCTTCCGGCTTCAGAATAGCCGCCAGTTCCGCGGCAGTGAAATCACCCAAAGTGTCGTAACGGCGCACAACTTCCTGCGTCTCTGGATCCTCAATCGTGATCAAATTAATGATTTTGTCGAAGAAAAAGTAACGAATAACGACTTGCCCATCTTCATTCAAGAATTGAATCTGTTGCAATTCATTATTGTAGTAAATGAGATTGCTAAACTGCGAGCCGTCATAAGTGTATTCTTCTAATGTATCGTTTGTCCCATCAGGATTAGTGTAATGAATTTCCCGAAGCGCCCGATGAGTGTTGGCAAAGAGCGTCATAAACCCGATGCTCTCGCCATCTCTGGCTAAATTAATATAGCCATCTTCTTGCATCTGAATAGCAGTGTCATCTGGCACAGGTGCGTGATCGAAGAAGACATAACGTCCAGGATGGTATGTTCGTTGCGTGATGTGATCCAGCAAGTTCATTGCTGGCAGTTGATTTTCTTTAACCGCACCGTAGAGAGCTGGCGAAGGTGCCAAGGTCATGATGGTCTCATGGCTTTTCTTAGCCCGCTTCTTAATGTTCTCCCATACAGGCGTGTTCTCTTGGATGGTATTCAACAACTCATAGCGCATGCAACATGTCCTCCCATTTCTTCGCAATCACATGATCTTGATAATTTTCGACCGTCTTTTGCGTATTCTTCTGCAATGTTGGGTAGTCAGATTCGAGCAACTTATTCAATGCAGCAACCAGTTGGCCGACATTAAAGTCAACATCGTCGCGCTTATAGTCAGTTAAGAACCCGTTGACACCATCATCAACCAAGTCCATTGCCCCAAAGCGTGCCTTATACGCAATAATTGGCAGAGCGGCATCGAGGGCTTCAATATAGGTCAACCCGAAACCTTCAGAATATGAAGCTGAAATGTAAGCATCGTACTTAGGATAGATTTCAGCTAGCTGATTCGAGTTACCCATCAATTTGATATAATCTTCGGCCTTACTATCCTTAATCAAGGTATCAAGCTTGTCATGTTCGCCACCCTGACCATAGATATCCAAGATGACCTCGTGACCGTCATTGTGGAATTGCGCAACCGCTTTAATCACTTCATCAACGTGTTTTTCAGGCGCAAGACGTTGAACAGAAATGAGCTTCAGTGGTGCTTCTAATTGGTGTGACTCAATCTTCTTTGGTGTGTCACTCACCCCGCCAACAGGAATCGTCAAAATTTTGGCTTGTTGATCAGGAAAGTCGACCAGGAAGTCATCCCGTTGGCCCTTTGTGGCCACGATGACGCGATCGAACTTATTCATGTGGGTCAACATATATTCATAATAGTTATTCCACAATGGATTCTTTGGATCATCCCGTTCGCCTAAATGATCAGCATGGACAATATCAATGAACTTCGCATGTGGCATTGGAACATCAACCAAGGCGTGTTCATTCTTTTCACCACGGTCGATGATGAAGACATTGTCTTCGTTGAACGCCTCATTAATTTTGTGGTAGAAGTAGCGTAACATCCTGACTTCATTCTCGAAGAAATAATGTTCATGGTCTGCTTGATGATAAATATGAATGTTTCGCATCATGAACTGCATGTGTTGGTCATCAACGGTTTCCCAGCTCATTTTCTTTAAGCCGGTATTCCGATCGAAAATCTCAGTGTGACCGGTGCTAACCAACAAGACCCCATCGTTCTTGTGTTTGTTCGGATATTTCACCAGCGATTCTACAATATGCAGGCCTCGGCGGGTGTAGTTGTGACGTAACCGATGAGTATTGGTACTGTCGATGATGGTCTCTTTCTTCGCTTCAAAAAGTTTTGGGGCACCCTTGGTGATGTAATCTCCACCAAGCGTGAAATACTCAAACACATTTAACACTTGATCATTGGTCAAGCCCCATGTGTCCATTGCCTCCTGCAGTTCAGGTGCATAGTCTGAAAAGACAAACCGGTATGGTAAATTCGCTTGTTCAAACCGCTTTGCGCGGAAAAACTGTGCATGTTCAACCCCGGAATTACCAATGCCAATCGCACCATTTACAAAAAAATTCATATCATCAAGTTGCAGACCCTAAGATCTGCTTCTCCTCCCTACTAGAATCTGACTATTCCTCGTTCTGGCTCAAAGTCTCGAGTAGTGCCCGCAACTCCGTTGTAGCTGCGCTCGAGGCTTGAATTTTCGCCACGGTTGGATATTTGGTCTGAATAATAGCTTGTTGCTGATGTTGCCAATCTGAATTGTGATATTCCTGTGTCGAGCCAAACACCCCGACAAATGGTCCCTCATCAGGAATTGAGAAGGAAAATGACCCGGCATTTCTAGCTGATAGCTGGAGCATCGGAGCCTGTTGCCGTTGATTAGCCGTGTCTGGATAGACGAAGATTTGTTGAGTAGGAATATCAATCTCCCAGTTATGATGGATCGCTGTTTCTGCTTCAGTGAGCACCCCATAATGAAAAGTAAATTGTTGATGGTGAATATTCACTAATACAATCGTATAACTTTGTGCGCCTTCTGGGTAGACAAAAGTTCCCTTGCCATCCTCAAGAATCACGCGATCCACTTCGGCATCATCCTCATCGTAAAAGAGGACTTGGGTTTGGATTTTACCTTTCAAATCGGAAATCGTACTTTCCCAGTAGTATTCAACGCCGTGCTGGAGCAAAGGCAGGCCAATATAGCCCTGGCCATTTTCATTGCCAGTTAGTGATTTCCACGTGTGCATTGGTTCACCAGGTGGCATTAACTGATTGCTGTATTGGACAGACTTATCAGCGGCAAAACTCATTGTTGTCCCATAGTTATACGTATCAGCTGTGGTGCGGGGCCAAAAAATTAGGTTTAGCATGCTATCCCTCCTCCGTCACGCGGCCAAAATCATGAGCATAAATCAACAGGATCTGACGCATGAACCAGTTGGTAATCCCTGGTGTATCGTCATTATGTCGGCCGACCAACCCTTTGTGCCAAATCCGAATGCCCTGGAAGGTGCTGGTCAGATACCGGAATAAATCAGGAAAGGCGGTGCCGTCATAATCGTCATCCAGCATATAAGCCAAGACGTAAAGTGTATCGCTCACATGCCCCGCCATAAAACGATCCCAGAAGCGTTTGTTCATGTCTTCAATACCAGTCTTCGACACACTCTCCTGGTTGTTCAGCATCAAATCAAAACTCGTCGGAAAGCCATGAGGCCGGTTAATCCGTTCATTGCCCGCAATATTGCCGAGATTAACCAGAGGTTTACCAACCACCACCGCGTGTGGCTGTAATCGAGCACTATAATACAAGGCTCCGGTGGTACCCATTGACAGCCCTGAAAGCACGAGCTGGTCGTGCGTAAAGCCCAAAGCGTCTAACTTCTCCTGAATGCTGTCGACAACCTGTTGTTCTAAGTTGTCGCTGCCAAGGTAGAAAGCCCCCCCTTCGAGCCGCGGATCACCAATAATCATGAAAGGACTCTTAAAGTATTGCATCAAGAAGTTCGCTTCAAACCCTTCAGCAGTACGGTACCCTGAGAAATACACCATCAAGGGCGGCTTCATATCACCAGCATCAAAGTATGACAGCAATTCCGAATTTCTGTCAGTCGTATCCACCAAGCGTTGCCCATTAGGGAACAATTCACCAAATCCATTTCTGGAAATGCGGACATGAATTTTGCCGACGGAAATCTTACCGGAACCTTGAGCAAATAAACGAACCTGCATAATCTGATCAGCGTTGTCCGTGTAAATTCGCAGACCATCGCGAAAATGTGCCGCGTCTAAAGTGAGCCGCTGCATATCGCCACGATTCTGACTGCTGATGAGAACGATTTCGAACCAAGGGGTGACATCCCCGCTGACTTCAATTTCAGGCAGCATATCAAAATACGTGTCATACAAATCCCAAGTTGATGTCCGCCAATTAAGGACAGGCACACGTTGATTATCAAACTGGCCCTCAACCGTAATGGTTTTGTGCCCATCCAACCGAACATCTCCGGTGAAACTTTGGCTCACACTCACATTGTCGGGGTTAAGTCCCGAACCTTGCTGTCCGTCGAAGCAATTGTGTTCAAGAATATCCTGTAAATATTCGGAATCATCAAAGTCAACGTGATGCACTTGTTTCAAGGCCAACATGTGCTCAGCCTCTTTGGGCACTATTGCACCTGTATCCAGTAAAATCAGATTGGCTGGTAAGGTGGCCAAACGGTCAAGGTCGTTCAAAATAGCAGCACCACGACTAATCAAGTACCAATTATTCCGATATGGCGTGTTCAACTTGCCATCTTTGAATAATGGGGTGTCTTCGTCGGGTTCATAGGTTAAATCATCCTCGACCCATTCGAATTGATAATTGTGAGCAAGCACGGGCGGCATATCCAGTGCCAGAGGCCCTAGTTGAAAGAAATGATGTTTTGCCACTATAATGCCTCCTCCCATTGAACTAATAATTGATTCTCCGCGTGTTGGTCAATTAAGCGCGTATTGACCACCAGTGACTGACTCCAACGGGGCAATTGATCAAGATAAGTGCGAACAGCCGTAACTGCTGCGGCGTCGCTCACAATCACGTCGCCATTCTTGCCTGATTGCACATAACCGGTATCGACCTCATTGACTTGCGGAATCCCAACCGAAATCGCCTGGATTTGCATGAACAAATTAGGCTGACTACCCAGGTCCATGAGCACCCGCGCATCGCTGAAATCACTGCGAATCTCTGAAAAATCACTGTGAACCCGAAATTTCAAACGCTCCATGAAGGCCTTAATAGCAGTGAAATTGTCTGCCTTTTCTGTATCACCAGTGTCGTTAAGAATACTTTCATCAATATTAGCCATGGATGTATCTGCTCTTTCATCAAACAACGCATGCTGAATCATGGCAAATTCTGGTGAATCACCACTAATTCCATAGTATTGGGTGATGCTGTACAAAGCAGTTTTGAGCATGGGAGGGACTTCTTCGTCGTTGTGGACGTTGATGGTTAACGCATAATCAATGTGCCGAGCCATCGCCGCAAGTAACTTCAGGTACACCGCTTCAGTGCGTTCTTTATTCAGATCATTCAGGTGCCAATAAACCGTTAAATAATCAGCTTCATTGGAGAAGCCGAGGGATAAGGTCGTCGCGTACGGCGCAATGACGTTCCAGTGCGTCGAATCTGATTCTGGCAACCTACGCTGTAAACGGCGCAGCATTTGGCCGGTCGGCAAAACAACTGCTCGGCTAGCCTCCACTAGGTCAGCATCACTAGCTGCAGGCAAATCGTTTTGCGTGGCAATTTGAAGCGTTGTGGTCCAGTTCTGGCTCACTAGTCGAGAGAGCTCATGATTATCTTCCACTAAACGGACAATGAAATGATCATCTGGCGCCACGATGGCGGTAATCACTTGCAGTTGTAATGCTTCTAGTGTGTCAAAGTCTTGATCAACCTCTGCTGGTGCGTTAAGCCAGTGGTATTGCGTCCCATCAAAAATGAGTGCCGTTTCACCGTCTTGTGTCCACCAGGTTTGTTTGGTGCGCTGATTATCATTGTTGAGTTCAATCGTTGAACTAAGAAATCCCCGATCATCATAGGTATCTACACGTTGACCGTCATCGCCACCCCAATGAATCGCCTTAACAAATCCAGGCTTGGCCATTTCAAAGGTGCCGACTAATTGTTCTTGGCGATATAGATAGGCGGTATCCGGACCATAGATCAGATCAACGCCGTCCGGAAGCTCAATATCCTCGACCGAAAGCGGGAGGCCGACCGCTTGATGTACCTGCTGCAGCTCATCAAATACGCTTACCCAGGGGGTTTCTAACAAATGATTGGCAGCTAAGAAGTACCGCAACATCGGTGTATAGTCTGTCACGACTAGGCGGGTCGGGTGACTGCTTTGACTGAGCAAACGGACCAAATTGACCGTGCCGTCTTCTTGCGTCCGCTCGGCCAATTGTGGCCAGGCAGGAATCATGTTAATCATCAGCGTCACCTCTTTCTTTGTGAATTTTATAAGATTGAATAGTGGTCCTTCGTCCGTAACGCGCGAACTTGTTGAATGATTGTGTCCATTAACGTAATCAAAATGAATAAGTTACTGAAGAGAACTGAGAAGTTCGCCGCACCGTCGACATATCGGCCAAGAATCAGTGGGCCCACCCCGATTAGCGCCAAAATCAAATTCCCAACAAATGACAGCCGGGCAAAATGGCCGGTCAAGAAACGTTCAGTATCATCGCCTGGCATCACATTCAAGAAGTAGTTGCCGCTTTCTTTCATTGATTTTGCGACATTGGCTGGCTGAATATTCAGGTAACCAAACGCAAAGCCCAGGAGAATAACCACAATCGCGTACATGATGATGCCTTGCCAACTCTGGAATGAAAACCATACTGACACCCAGCGTTGGAAAGCGTCAGTTGGGCCAACAGTTTGGTTTACGAGTAACCGCGGTAACATGAATAGTGAACTAGAGAACATAAATGGCATTGCGCCGGCGGTTAATAGCCGCATTGGCAGATAAGAAGTCGAGTACGCGCTTGGAATCAAGGGGCGCTCGACTGGCAATCGCATTTCTGCTTGGTAGAGATAATAGATGACCGCAATGAAAATCAAAGCGACCAAAAGGGCAATCACAATGTGGTCAGGTGTTAATTCATAGCGGGTTGTGATAGCCGTTCCAATTCCTGTTCTAAGGGCATTGGGAATCCCAGCAATAATACTAGGCATAATCAAGGCAATCGCACTCCCAATCCCATGCATTCCATTAAAATCACCTAACCAGGTCATGAACATAGAGCCCGCTACCAAAACGAGCCACGCGATAATAACATTTAAGTTAATTCCAAGATGCCATGGATCGTTCGGTAAGAAGGCATTGCGAATAAAGTACACCATTTCAAAGCCTTGGAGCATCGCGAAAAATAGCGTAACAAATCGTTGGATAACCCCTGTCTTCTTTTGCGACCACTGCTTGACGACATCAAGATCCAAAGCAGTCACAACTTGCCAAATAATCATTTGCGTCATAAACGGCCGCATCCCTAAGGTGAGGATTGCAGGAATAGCCGTCTGGCCCCCAGTTGTCATACTGACAAACTGAATGAAATCAACCTTACTCAATTGTTCTGAAGCAACGGTGGGGTCAATCCCAGGAATAGTAATATCCTGCCCAATCAGGACAATAAGTAACAGGAAGAAAGTCCAGATAAACCGGTTACGTAAGTCATGTTTTTTATTCATAAGCGTCCCCTATGGGTATGTCACCTCAACCGTTCCGTCTGGATTTGTCACCATCTGCGACATCAGTAAGTTACGCACAGCTTTATCGGCGACATCATCGCGCATCACCGCGTATGAGCGTTGGGCCTCTTTCTGATATTCAAAGATCGGATCACGTTGAGCCCGAGAACGATCTGAGGTAATGTTTTTCAGTTCTTGTAAATTGTCAACTTGTTCAATCCAAGCCACGTCAATCGCCTTAAGGATGACTAGTTTCTGGAAATAAAGAAACTGGCCTTCATCTGGAAGTTGTTCGTGCTGCTTGGTGAGCTTATCCTCCATCAGTTGCCGCAAGATAGCTCGAGTTTGCTTAAGGCTTGATCCACGTTTAATCAATTCGGACAATTGACCAACTGTGTATTGATAGTCAATGTTATTGACAACGTAGTCAATCAACTCAGGCATGCACTCAATTGCATTCTTTGGCGCATGTGCTTCAGAGACACGTTGAAACAGGTTATTAATGACCCTAGACAAATCATCGGCTGCCATGACTTCATCACGTGTGCGATAAATCGAATCCCGTTGCAACCGGAAAACCTCGTCAAACTGCAGCGTTTGGAAACGGTTCGACCGATCTCCTTTTTCAGAGCTCGCCTGAGCCCGCTGAATCACCCGCCGATAGCGGCGTTTCTGCAAGGGCTCTGCCTCTGGGCTCATCTCATGGGTAGCTTCATATTTCTCACGGAATTTCCCAATCTTCTTGGGTGCATTCTGCAAAACCACTTGGTCTTCCAGTGAGACGAAGAATTTCGTTTCACCTGGCTGACCTTGTCGACCGGCCCGACCACGCAATTGGTTATCAACCCGGGCGCTGCCCATACGTTCGGTTCCAATGACCAATAGTCCGCCGAGTTCTTCGACACCTTTACCTAAACTAATATCGGTCCCACGACCTGCCATAGAGGTGGCGACCGTCACAGCTCCAAGCTGACCTGCTTCCCTAACAATCCAAGCTTCTTTGACTGCTGATCGGGCATTTAACAGATTATGGACAATTCCACGTTCAAGTAAGACCCGCGAGTACAAATTGGACATAGAAACAGATCCAGTTTCAATCAAAACTGGACGGCCAACTTTATGCGCTTCTTCAACTGCGTCTACTGAGGCATAAATCTTCTGTTCATTTGTAATATAGAGTTTGTCAGGCTGGTCGATCCGGATTGATGGCTTATTGGTCGGAATTTCCACGACATTCAAGTTATAGGTATCACGTAATTCTTCACGATCCGTCATTGCCGTCCCTGTCATTCCGGCTAATTTGTCAAACATCCGGAACAGGTTCTGATAAGTCACTGAAGCCATGGCTCGAGTCTGATCAGACAATTTGACGCCTTCTTTGGCCTCAATGGCCTGATGCAAGCCAGCTTCTAGTTTCATGCCTTCAAGAGCACGCCCATTGGAGACATCCAATAACATGACTTCATCATCTTGAACCACGTAATCACGATTTCTGTGGTTCAAGTAGTGGGCTTTTAAAGCCAAGACTAAGTGGCGATACAACTCACGATTATCTTCTTTGAGCAAATCACCCACATCAAAGAAATCTTCCATCTTGGCCATCCCTTCAGGGGTAAACCAGGCATTCTTTGTATCATCGGAAACTTTGATATCAGTGCCCTTCTCAAGCAAGGTAATCATGTGATCGGCTGATTCAAACAGATTAGACTGCACCCGGGGCGCTCCAGAGATAATCAGGGGTGTTTGGGCCATATCGAGGAGCACAGCATCAATTTCATCAATCAAGGCAAACCGAAAGCCCTGCATGTGCTGCTCTTCCTTAGTTGCCGCTAAATTATCAATTAAATAGTCAAAACCAAGTGTACTATTGGTAATATAAACAATATCACTGCCATAAATGGCATCTTTATCTAAGTCTTTATCATCTTCGCCAGCGTCAGCTGAACCCGCCATAATGGTCAGGCCTAAGAACCGGTAGACACGGCCAAGATTCTTGGCATCACGAGTCGCCAAATAGCTGTTGGCGGTGACCAAAAAATTCCCTGATCCAGCCAAGCCGTTCAGGTACATCGGCATTGTGGCGGTCAGGGTTTTCCCTTCACCAGTCTTCATTTCAGCAACATTACCAAACTCCATGGCCACTGCCCCAAGAATCTGGACAGGAAACGGCGTCATCCCTAAAAGGCGGCGATCGGCCTCAATGACCGTCGCGTAAGCTGGCACAATAAGCTGTTCAAGAGTCTGACCCTCCGCCAAAGCTTGACGAAATTCGATGGTTTTATGTTGGAGTTGCTTGTCGCTCAAATCTTGATAAGATTTTGCAGTTTCCATAATTCGGTCTGCAATCCGCTGATACTGTCTCAAAACACCAGCGTTGCGATGTATATGCATAATCAGGCTCACCTTCAATCACTTTTGTTCTGTTATTTCAGTCATAATTAGAGAATATTTCTAGAAAAATGCTAATAAAATCATGTTATAATTATAGCATGAATAAAGGGAAATCAAAGTCAACATCACTGCTAAAAGCTGATATTGATGAACGCTTTGCAGAAGAGAAGAAATTAGTCACCAAAGTTAGCAACGAAAAACAAGATGGCAAAGCAACCATGTTAATCATTTCGATTGTGCTTGCTGTCGTCGTTTTGGCAGGCATCGTCTTGCCTCTTTTTCAATAATAACGAGAGGGGTGGCAACACAAAAGGCGCAACGGCAGCATTTCTGCCGTCGCTCCTTTTTTTGGGCACATAATTATGTTTTGATGCCAGTAACCGGTGAGTGAGTCTCCCAAAGTTGACGTCCTATAATTTTTTCTGTATGCTTTTAATAACAAATGCTATCAATTGAGCGACACTTCCCCCACGCTTCCCCCATCGGAAACGCTCTCGAAGCGGTCGCTTTTTTTGTCCAAAACAAAGGAGGTCTTTGATGACAACACCATACCGCACCCCCAAAAAAGTCGTCCTGTCTGAGTTGCAGACCAATCGCCAGACAGGGCTTTCAGCCAATGAGGCGGCGAGTCGCTTAGAACAACACGGGCCAAACCAGCTGCACCGCACAGAACAAACACCGGCCTGGAAGACCCTACTCAAAACGTTTACGGAACCCTTAGTAATTATTCTGTTTATTGCTGCTGGACTGGCACTGCTGAATGCCGGCTATGACTTCTTCAGCACTGGTAATGCCGAGCACGGCCGCGCTGCCATCTATGAGGCCGTTGCGATCTTGGTCCTGATTTTCCTGAATGCTGGGATTGCCTTCTTCCAAGCGCGCAGCACGCAAAAGTCGCTCGCGGCCCTGGAAAATATGACTGAGCGCACCGCCAATGTCATGCGCGACGGCGATTGGGAAGAAATCGCAGCCGCAGACCTAGTACCTGGTGACATTATTTGCGTCAATACGGGAGACTTCATTGAAGCAGATGTTCGCTTCTTGAGCGTCTCAGAACTGCAAGTCAATGAAGCCCATCTGACGGGTGAAGCTGAACCGATTGACAAACAAACCCACGCGCTGGATGAGGATCTGCCAATTGGGGATCGCACCAACATGGGCTTCTCTGGCTCGATGGTCACCCACGGGAACGCGATTGCAGTGGTAACAGGCACGGGGATGGACACGGAGCTCGGTCACATCGCCACGCTCCTCGACAATGTGGACGACCAACGCACACCAATTGAGCGCGCAGTGGCCAAGCTAACCAAGGTGCTGATGCGGATTGCGATCGGCCTAGTCTTCTTCACTCTGGCCGTCGAACTCATTAAGACTTACGTTGAAAACGGTGGCGTTAGCTTTGATGCCTTCATCAACTCCCTATCGCCATCGATTGCCATTGCGGTCGCGGCGATTCCCGACGCGTTGCCAGTCGTGCTCTCAATTGTCTTAACCATTGGGGCTGCCACCCTCGCCAAAAACCGCGGCCTCGTCAAGTCACTGAATAGTGTGGAAACACTGGGTGCAACCAACTTTATTGCTTCCGATAAAACCGGGACCCTAACGAAAAACGAAATGACCGTCACGCGCTTTTACGCAAACGGCGCCACGTTCACCGTCGAAGGCAGTGGCTATGCGCCAGCTGGCGATATTTCCCCGGTTGATGAAACAGACGCGCCTGATTTTGATCAGTTCATCCAGGCAGCGATTCTTAATAATGAAGCGAGCGTCCACCAAGACGAACAAGGTCATTACGTCCCTTATGGGAACCCAACTGATGTTGCTTTGACGGTTCTAGGCCACAAAGCCGGCCGTAACCGTGATTCAATGCTCAATGGCGAGTTGGAAATCGTCCGGGTACTGCCGTTTGATAGTACGCGTAAGCTGATGTCTGTCGTGATCTACGATGGTCACGAATACCAGGTACTGACGAAGGGCGCGCCTGACGTCGTGCTCACGCGCACCGATACTGTCCGTGACCATGATGAGGTCTTGCCAATCGCGGACAAAGAAGCCGAAATTGAAGCCAAAATCCTCGAGTTCGCTGAACAAGCCTTGCGGACCTTAGCTGTCACTCACCGTAAAATTGATGAAGATTTAGCCTTGCATGGGGACGTCGCTGAGTTGGAGCAACATCTTAATCTGCTTGGAATTGCCGGCATCATTGACCCACCGCGTCCAGAAGTGAAGCAAAGCGTGGCAACCCTTCGACATGCGGGGATTGCGACCATCATGATTACCGGGGACCATGCCGCCACAGCCAAAGCAATTGCGTTGCGGCTTGGGATTATCCAAGATAGTGACGCTGAAGTCATCGACGGGCCAACGCTGGATCAAATGAGTGACAAGGAACTCCGTGACCACGTGCTGACCACGCGGGTCTATGCCCGGGTATCACCAGAGCACAAGCAGCGAATCGTCCAAGCCCTGCAGTCTCACAAAGCTGTCGTCGCTATGACTGGGGATGGGATTAATGATGCCCCAGCACTGCGCGCGGCTGACATCGGGATTGCCATGGGGATTAACGGGACGGCCGTGACCAAAGACGCCGCTGACTTAATTCTTTTAGATGATAAATTCACCACCATCACCAGTTCGGTTGAAGCGGGCCGGACGATTTTTGGCAACATCCGCAACTTCATGCGTCAAGAACTGATTACCAATGTGGCGGAAGTGCTGACGCTGTTGTTCGGGGCTGTCTTCTTACTCCAAGATATCGGCAACATCCCGTCCACTGCGCCAATTCTGAGCGCGTTGATGGTCTTGTGGGTCAACATGATCTCCGACTCGATTCCGAGTTTTGCCTTGGGGTATGACAAGCCAGAAGCTGACCTCATGCAACAGCCACCGCGTGACGTCCATCAAAGTATTCTTAAAGGAATGGTTGGCCGGATTGCCTTTCGGGGCACGGTCATGGCCGCGGTCGTGTTTGCCGCCTTTGTTTGGGCCGCCAATAGTGGCTACTCCTTAGCGATGGCCCAGACTGTTGCCTTCTTGACCTTAGTATTTGGTCAACTCTGGCACGCGTTTGACGCCCGGAGCAACAAGACCATTTTCCACCGGAATCCATTCGACAACGGCCGCTTGCTCTTAGCGGTTGGTTTTGCCGCCACCAGTTCGATTCTGGTAACATTGATTCCATTCTTCAATACTGTGATGGGTACTGCACCATTGCCAATGATGATGTATCTGGCGGTGATCTTCATTCCTGCCATCCCAACTTTCCTCATTTCTGGGATCAAAGCATTGTGGTTGAAATCTAAAGGTGAATAATGAAAAAAAGCAGTCTAGGTGTTAGCCTAGGCTGCTTTTTCTCGTTAAAAATTTTAACCAATGACACCAACTTGTAAGACATTGGCAAAGCCCTTACGTTCTTTACCTCGGTAACCGATCCAAGCAATCACCGCAGATACGATGAGGCCGATCACAATCTGCCAAAGCATGGTTTGGAAATAGGGACTTGAGGCCCCACCGAACAGCGCGTTCAGGCTAGTGGTAACACCTTGATACATTGGGGTGACCTTGCTGACCCATTGGTAGAAGCCATTCAAGACAACCAGCGGCAAAATGCCGCCACCAGAAACCACCTGCATCGCCATCAATGGCAGCAATACAGCCATCGCTGGTAAGCTTGCGCAAAGGAACGTGAACATCGCGCAGAATTCAAATACCGCAATACAGAACAGCATTTCGGACCCAACGAGCGTCCAGAAAGTGCCAGCGGAGAAATTAATCAACAGCCGTAATAAACCAACTGTGAAGAAAGGTTGGATAATCGCAGCCAAAACGCCAGTCATTTGGAAGGACAAGAAGGCCTTCACTTTACCCATGGAGAAGCGCGCACTCATGAACATCATTGTCAAAATAATGGTCATGATCATGATGCCTAAGTATGTCCCCAGATTTAAGAACATTGGTGCCATTTGTGATTGATAGTTATTGGCCATCTTGTTCAAGTGGACCGTTGAAGTCTTGAGGCCGCCGCTAAGTTTTTGTGCCATTGCGGTCGCTTGTTTTTGCACTTGGGCTTGTGTTTGTTTCTGAACTTGTGCCCTCATTGCCGCCGCTTGTTGAGCGTTGCGAATTTGACCAGCTTGCGCTTGGGCCTTTGCCTGAGCTTCTTTAGCAACATTAGGACCAATCAAACTGGCAATCAGTCCGATAGTCTTTTGCGAAGTGAGGTTGCTTTGGATACTTTGGGTCATCGAGGTCACAATGTTGTTCCCCATCGAATTTTGAAGCATCCCGTTTGAATCGTTCTTGTAAAAAGTAATCTGTGGGGTCTTTTGATTGCGAACGTCAGCAATGAAGTTCTTGGGAATTGTCAAAGCTAACGCGATATCCCGATTTTCAAGCCGATCTTTGACCGAACTCAGGCTTTTAGTCGTACTCGAAACCTTGAAAGGCATGTTATCTTCCATGCCTTTGACCATCGCCTTGCTGCCGGTTGATTGGTCTTGATCGACAATAACGATTTTCATGGATTCAGTGCCCTTTGGCATATTGCCGAATCCGGGCAGCCCAGCGCCGACGAATGCTAAGCCACAAATAATTGATACCGCAATCGCCACGTAGGCAATTGGGTGTGTAAACCAGTGTTTGAACATGTTTAATACCCTCTTTATTTAAGTTTGCTTAAAGCAACTTCACAAGGTTAAAAGAAAGGCCGCATTCAAACAACTAGCAATGCAACAAAAAATGTCGGTTATCCAACACTTTTGTGTGCAAGTGTTGGATAACCGACATTCTAGTTCACAATGAGTTGGTCAAAAATCAAGCTCAGGAGCTTTTGTAACTGGTCGATGGTCGCGGCATTTTTGCCATGGGCCAATGTCCATTGGGCAAAGTTAATCAACAAGTCCGTTGACACATCAGAAATATAGCTCGACGGTGTCGGCGGATTAACCGTCAGCCCCTTGGATTCAACCACCTCATGCCAATGAGCCTGCAGGCGCTGCTTCCAACGGTCGCGCAAATCATAACCCGGAAGATCTAGTGCAAACAGGACACTTAGCGTTTGCCGGCGGGCTAACAAATGGTCCGCAATGTCAGCAATTGAAGCCTCAAAGGCTACGCGGTCTCGGGCGAGTAACGCGTCAATGCGTTGCTCCGTGAGCGTCAGCAAATAGTCGGTATAGTAATTCATCACTGCATCCAAGAGTGCATATTTGTCTGGATAGTGATCATAGAAAGTCGACCGGCTGATTTGCGCTGTCTTGGCAATATCGGCAATCGTGATTTTCTCAAAGTCTTGCTCACTCAGTAGCTGAACCAGCGCCTGCTGGATGTTGCGTTCTGTTTTAATCTGTCGTAAGTCCATTTGGTACCTCCGCTGTAAGTAAATCAATGAGCGCGGCCACATTCCGACGATAGTCATCGCGTCGAACTTCGTCGGGAGCCTGATTGTTATTTCGATAAGCGACCGACTCACCCAAGCTGTAGTCTGCCAGCAACTGATTAGCCCGACGTCTGACAGCCTCATCTGGAAGCCAGGTCTCTAATAATGTGGGCAAAATCCCATACAGCCTCTGATATTGTTTTGCCACTTCAGGATCTGTCATGTACTGGGCAACACTGCCGTAGTCGTGGGGCGCTATCAGTGTATAGTCGCCAAACGCCAACATCTCCATGTACCGTTGCACCGCAGCAGGCCCCGTCAATCCAATCAGTTGCTCATAGACCTGGTCAACCATTGTCTTAAGGTTTTGGGCCAACACTTTACCCTGCAAGTCTTGCGTATTTTTTACGTAACGATATAACGATTGGGGCTGCACCGCTAATTGTTTGGCGGTCTTGGTCAGCGTAATCCCGTCAAAACCATCTCGGTCTGCAACTGCAAACGCGGCGGCAATTACCTTGTCTAATGTTAAAGTTCGTGGTGTCATTTCAAATTCCTCCAAAAAGGCTTGATAAACTTAGTTGCTAAGTTTATAGTTACTTCGCGTAACCAATATACCATGAATCAACTCAGAGGAGACTAATAAATATGAAAATTGCAATCATTGGTGCTACTGGCCATGCGGGACAAGCCGCTGCCAAAGCTGCTCAAGCTCACAAGATGGATGTCACGGCGATTGTTCGCCACGCTGATAAAGCGCGCAAACTATTTGGCGCAGGCCTACCGATTCTCGAGAAAGATTTGATGGCGTTAACCCAAGCCGATTTATCTGGCTTTGATGCCATTATCGACTTTAGTGCGCCGCATCCCGCTTATCTCCATCTTGATGGCGCTGCTAAGCTCATTGCCATGTTCCGCGAACAGCAGGACACGCGGCTGTTTTTCATCGTTGGTTCCAGCTCTCTAGTGGATGCTGAGGGCCAGATGCAGCTCACCAAGACGCTGGAAAAATATGCTGATCAGCCTTGGGTTGGCGATTTGACCGAATCAGTCCACAAGCTCGAATTTTTGAAAATGGTCGATAATGTGGCCTGGACGGTCATGACGCCACAAGATAACTTTACAGACGGTCCGCAAACGCAGTACCGTTTGGGTAGTAATGAAGTGTTGCACGATAAGAATGGCCAACCTGAGGTTTCAACTGGTAATTTTGCAGCCGCCCTGGTGGACGAACTCTTGTCACCCAAACACATTCGTCAACAATTCACAGTCGTTAACGACTAGGGGGAATCGTCTTGCAAACATTAACCTTAATTACCGGTGCCAATCGTGGCATGGGATTTGAAATAGCCAAGGCTTTGGGGGCACATGGCCAGCACATTTTGCTGGGTGCTCGAAATTTGGACAAGGGCGAAGCGGCCGCGGCCCAATTGCGCGCGACCGGTGCCACCGTTGACGCCATCCAATTAGACGTCACTGATCCAGAATCTGTCGAAGCTGTTACGACCAAGTTAACCGCTGACTATGGCCAGCTCGATATCTTAATCAATAACGCTGGCGCGACGCATGACGCCCATCGCGCACCATCGATTCTGCCACTTAATGTCATTCGCGACGACTTCGAACTCAACTATTTCGGGGTCGTCAATCTGACCCAACATTTGATTCCATTATTGAAGCAAGCCCCCCATGCTAAAATCATCAATGTCACCAGCATGATGGGTTCCTTATCCCAATCACTTAATCCCGAGGCCGAAACTTTCCGGGCTAGCGCTTTGGGGTATCAATCTTCCAAGGCGGCAACCAACATGTTCACCATTCAATTGGCCAAGGAATTCAAAAACAATGCCATTCCTATCACTGTTAATTCTGTCGACCCTGGCGTTGTTGCGACCGGTTTTGGTGGCGGGGATCCAGAAGCTGCAAAAGCTCGGGGCGCCAAGACACCTGAGATGGGCGCTTCACGGACCATTGAACTCGCATTAAGCGATGATGATGTCACCGCGACCTTTAGTAATGATCACGGCCCCGTTGGCTGGTAACAAAGAAGCAACTCACTACTGACACGTGGGTTGCTTTTTTGTTTCATCGTGTATCTTTGAAAAACGCCCGCAAGCCATGCTGATCGACCGCTTGCATGCCCACGGCCGTGTAAAATTTCGTCATTATGTCGGTATCATCAGTTAGGAGCACCACCTGCCCTGTGCTATATTCAACTGTCAACTGCTGTAACAGCTTGGTTGCGATTCCTTGATGCTGATAGTTTGGCAACACCAGTAAGTCTTGAATATAGAGAATCGTCCGCCGGTCCGTCACCCCGCGAATGACACCGACGAGTTCCGTACCCGAGCTTGCTGTGATAAAGACAGAATGCTCGAACGCCTGCCTAAGCCCGGTGATATTTTGCGTGTAAGCCGTCCAACCAACACCCGCATATAAGGTTTCCAGCTGATTTGCACTGGGAATGGTTTTTGTGTAAGTAATCATCCCTGACCTCCTCCAGAATTTGTCTAAGCATACCCACTAAAATCGTAGCAGCCAAAATTTACAGTAGACTTTTTTTCGCAGTGGTGGTATTTTTAATTAGCCGGCTAACTATTTTTGATAAAGAGGTGAACTTTTTGGACAATATCACGTTTAATGACCGCCCGGATGTGAATCGGATTGCTGAGACTGCGGCCGCAGCCGCCAATGTGGACCCGGCAACGGCCGCATTATACATTGATCTGCAATGGACCTACTTGGAGATGCAAAAGCAATACGAAGCCGTCCTGGCCGATTATGATCTGTCTGAGTCCCGTTTCCTGATTATGATGTTTCTCACCCACGCTACCGATTGGTCGCTGACCCCGTCAGACATTGCCGATAAACTGGGGTCTACCCGCGCCACGGCCAGCAAACTCATCAAGGCCTTGGAACAAAAAGCCTGGGTGCGCAAACTCACTTCGCCGACAGACAAACGGTCCAGCCAGATTCAGCTGACAGAAGAGGGCAATGCGGCCCTTGAACGCTTTTTACCGCATAATTTCGAGGTCATTAAACGGATGATGCGGCATCTAACAGCAGATGACTTCAAGACGTTCACCGCTTTACTCAATAAACTCAAACTTGGCACCCAACAAACAATTAATGAAATGGAGCATAACTAATGGAAACCGAAAAAATCAATTTTCTTAAAACCTATCTCAGCCTCTACATCGATCACAATACTGTCTTAAAGGAACTGGAAAATCCCAACAGTGATTATGTGGTCTTAGACGTACGCAACGCCCCGGCACAAATCAAAGGCGACCAAATTAAGGGCGCTCGCGCCTTGGCAGCGAAGGATCTCGCCCAGAATCTCGATAGTCTCGACCAATCAAAGACCTATGTGGTTTACGATTGGACTGCCGGCACGACATTAGGCAAAATGGCCTTGATGATTCTCTTGTCGAACGGCTTCAAAGCCTTCGAATTGTCTAGTGCCCTTGAAGGCTGGAAAGGCATGCACCTCCCAACCGAACCTGTTCCTGCCTAATTCACAGTCAAACAAAAAAGGTTGCGCCAAAACGATGTTTTGGCACAACCTTTTTTCGAATAATACAGCTTTATCATGTGCCAAAAGCCAGAGGATTTTGGCACTCTTTCTCTTTTTGGCTAATCTTTGACGTGAATCACAATTTTACCGGTCACATGACGGCCTTGAATTTCTTCATGCGCCTGAATGACATCCGCGGCGGTAAACGCCATCGTCTTCATGGATAACTTGATTTGACCATTGAGAACATAGTTTGCCAATGTCGTTAAATCGGCCGGCGTCCCATTAGTGAACTGGAACATCACGTCTTGTTGGAGATGGTGTTGCTGTTCAGGTGTTGGTTGGGCCGCGACAGTGACTAACTTGCCATCGGCCTTTAATACTTTCAGGCCAGTATCAATATCGCCTACTGTATCAAAAACTGCATCATAATCGTGTAAGACATCAGCCGGTGAGACTTTGTGGTAGTCAATCACCTCATCAATATTGAGTGACTTCAACAGTTCGTGGTGACTTGGGCTTGCAGTCGTGGCCACATATGCCCCCAAGGCTTTCGCAATCTGAACAGCGAACAGCCCGACACCACCAGAGCCACCTTGAATTAAGACTTTTTCACCAGGTTGCACATTTAAGTTCTTCGCAATCGCACAATATGCGGTCAACCCAGCAATCGGTAACGCCGCCGCTTGATCAAATGTGAGACCTGCGGGCATTGGGGCAATCAAATCGGCAGTCACAACCACTGCTTCACTATAAGCACCATTATTGCCAGGCCGCGTCGTTGGCGCCTGACCGAATACACGGTCGCCAACTTGATATTGGGTCACGTTGGCACCGACAGCTTGAACCACCCCGGCAAAGTCATAACCCAAGACAATAGGAAAAGTCCATTCATCAGTAAACGGAGAACCTAATTGTCCCATTCGGCCAGCAATATCCATTGGATTGATACTAAAAGCATGCACGCCAACGAGAATCTCATTATCGTTGGTCGTCATCTCTGGCAGGGGCATTTCTGTTAGCACGTTGGCCGCGCCGAATTCTTTAATCGCGATTGTTTTCATGAGTTTACCTTCTTCTTTTAGAGTGAATATTTTTCCCAGAGTTTCTCGACATTTAAATCTTGTTTGTTGCGGTTGGCCGCGCGTTCATCAAAGGTTTCAACCTTGTATTGCATGAGATCACGGGTACGCTCAATTTCTTTAAGTTTCTGGTTGAGTTTGTCCAACTGGTCTTGTAATAGTTCTTTCTGCGCGGCGTGAACCTCACCTGGGGTCTGCTCAAGATCCGCAAACTCCACCATGGATTCAATCGACAGCCCCGCATTGCGCAAAGCCTTGGCGATGAATAATTGATTGATATCGCCAATTTGATAATCACGATAACCATTTTTATCGCGTGGCACCGGTGGCACCACGCCAATCCGTTCATAGTAGCGAATGGTATCAATCGTCATGTCCAAGGTTTCTGCCACTGTTTTAATGTTCATCGTGTCCTCCTAATCGACAATCCGTAAAATTTGGTCCACCGGCACCCGATCGCTGCGATACTGGTTCAATTTCTTGTCAGGCTGCTCATACCCTAAGGCGACACCCATTGCGACGACCTGATGAGACCGCAGACCGAGTTCTTCGCGGACGATATCAGGATACTTAACCAGTTCATATGACACTAACGATTGCACGCCTCGCCCAGCAGCTGCTAGCATCAGAGTTTCAGAGAAAGCCCCTAAATCGTAAATGGACCAACTATTAGGATCATGGTCCAACAGTAAGTACGCGATTGCCGGGGCACGGTACAAATGCGCCCGGCTATCCCAGTAAGTGGTACTGTCACTTTCAATCACTGGGCGAAACGTGCCGACCCAGTGCCCCATATTTTGGCTGGCGAACGTGGAGAAATCACCGCGGTGCACCTTTTCCAAGTCAGCATTTTCTGCTTGGCCCGCATCACTGGCATCCGCAAACCGTTGTTTAATGTTGGCTAAGCTGTTCCCCGTCGCAATGGCCACTTGCCAAGACTGGGAGTTCCCCCAAGATGGCGTGTGTTGCGCATCACTGACAATCGCGGTCAACGTTTCAATGGGCACAGGGGTATCTTGGAAGGCCCGAGTGGCATGCCGCGTGTGAATCGCATCAATAATTTCCATTTGTTTTGCTCCTTATTCGCTTTTGATTATTAAGAGCATATACCCTTGAGTCCACTCCAGAGCAAGCTTTTTATTAAAAAAGCCGCAACATACTGTCGCAGCGGGATTTGGTTAAATTATTGTTGCGCCATGATGGCAGGCAAGACAACTGTGTCGACGAGGTTCTCGATAAACGTTTGAGTGACAGGTTGTTGATCAACCATCGCTTGATACAGCAGCAAATCAAATGGCAACTGTTTAATATTATCCGTCACCGTATGCCGAATTTCGCCTGCTAACTGTGCCGCGCTGAGCATCCGCTCCATGATGAACAATTGCTGTTGATGTAATTGATTAAAGTATTGGTGCACTATCGGGTTATTCTGGCCAAGCTCAATCAGCAGCGCTCGTAAAAACGGCTGGGAACCATCAAAATGTTTCAGACTGTTGATAAGATTTGCGCGCAGATTCCGACTAGAGAAGTCAATATTGGCAAAAGTTTCCGGCTTTCCCTCATCAAAATGAGCTTGTGCAGCCAACAGCAATTCAAAGACAGAGTCCCAGTGCCGATACAGCACTGCACGACTGGTACCGGCTCGCTGTGCCACGTTGTTAAAAGTCACTCGCTCATAACCTTCTTCGTTAAGAATCATCATCGCAGCGGAAAATATACTAGTATTCAGTTCTTCATTGGTCTTTCGCGGTGCTCGTTCCTGCGCAGTCATTGACTCATCCCCTGATTAATTAGTTAGAGCCAGTTTACCATAATCAAACAGGTTTAACTTATATAGATACAATTTGTATATAAAATCAGGTCAGAGTGTTGACATTCTTTTAAATCAGCGTATAGTCACTTTTGAAATGAGTGTCCACCCATAATGACTAATTAACCGTTTTGTCCTATCACTCAAGCCAAGGTCGCCCAATACGATGTCTTCGAACACTGCAGTCGCGATTAAGGCTTACTCAGTTTTAATTCTGGAGGTCTTTATATGGCTGACTTTAACAGTTTGCTCGAAATCAATGCTTTCTCGTCTGATCCTGAAGCCCGGCGCTTAGCAGCAGAGGCGCTGCAACGTAACTTCAACTTTGAACTCACCTGTCTACATCTTGATCCCAGTGTGCAGTTTGCACATAACGGCAAGGGTTGTACCATTGCTGCATCTAAAATTAGCGCTGGTGCAGTAATTTTTCAGAATGTCACAATTGGTGCTAACCAAACCTATAACCATGCGACCGCCCAATGGGAGAACCTCGGTAATCCAGTCATCGGTAAAAACGTCATCATTGCTGATGGCGCTAAAATAGTCGGTCCTATTATTATTGGCGACAACAGTGTCATTGGAACTGGTGCAATTATCACTAAAGATGTTCCAGCCAACAGTATTGCTTATGGCGTTAATCGCTTCAAACCTCGTGACCCTAACTATTCGCCTGTCTTCTATAAAGACATGCCGCACGCCCCTGAAATTGTTGCTGCCTGCGAGGACGTCGTCAGCCGTTATGCCAAACTTACTGACTCAACCCACTAGAAACTCTTTATCTAAAGGCGCCAACTATTAGTCCCCGCAATTTTGTGGGGACTTTTTTTATTCTAAATTCTTTTGACACCTTATTGTTACTCGCTTATTCTATCGTTTTTGGCACCTATCGTTTAATTCACCGGCGCCGGCGCCTCCATTAAAAAACCAGCCATCAAATGATGGCTGGTTTTTTAATTATCACTTATTGCGTCACAAACGGATTGGCCAAATGATGTGCGGACTTCTCAGCGGTCACAAACTCAATCTCGCTTTCAATCAAGCCTCGTGCTGCAGGATCTGTGTAGCGATTCAGCTTTTCATCAATTTCCTGCAAGCTTTCTTCGAGTCGCGCCTGCTTGGCCACGACGGCATCCCGATGGGCATTAAGTAACGCCCGGCGTTCTGGAATTGTGTCAGCACCTTGCATGCACAGACTGATGTAGGTTTTAATGGTTTTAATCGGCATGCCTGTATCCTTCAGGCAACAAATCGTATGAATAAAATTCAAATCAGACGGTGTAAACGTGCGATAGCCGACATCATTTTTGTCAACAAAGGGCAGCAAACCCTGCTTGTCGTAGTAATGTAAGGTCGAAACACTGAGGTCAAACATCTCGGCCACTTCTTTGATGGTGTAAGTTGTTTTCAAAATGAAACTCCTTTTTCGCTTGCTATAAACCAAGGTTCAGGGTTTATGCTTCACTATAGCCATTTAAATCAGATAACGCAACTGGAGGAATTAATATGTCTCAAAAAGTACTCGTCACCGGCGGTAGCGGTTTTGTCGCCATGCACCTCATCTTACAATTACTTGACCAAGGCTTTGATGTGAAAGCGACCTTGCGCAGCCTCGATAAGCAACAAACTGTCATCAATACCCTGAAAGCTAATGGTGCCCACCACTTGGACCAATTATCGTTTGCCGAAGCAGATCTCTCTAGCGATACCAACTGGCAAGCTGTCATGGCTGATCGTGACGATGTCTTCAGTGTTGCTTCACCCGTCTTTTTTGACCAACCCAAGAACGAGGACGACACGATTAAACCGGCTTTAGAAGGGGTCCAACGGATTCTCACCGCAGCCCAAGCAGCGGGGGTGAAACGGGTCGTCATGACATCAAACTTTGGCGCCGTCGGGTTCAGTCAGAAGCCAGGTCAGCCCACAACTGAACGGGATTGGACCAACCCTGATGAACCAGGGCTATCGCTCTATGAAAAATCTAAGCTGTTAGCAGAACAAGCGGCGTGGGCCTTCATCAATCGTCCTGAGACCACGCTTGAATTTGCCACCGTGAATCCCGTGGCGATCTTTGGCCCCGCACTCAGTAATCACGTGTCAGGTAGTTTTGACCTATTACTGAACTTGCTGAGCGGCAAAATGCAACGCATCCCACACCTGCCACTCAATGTAGTTGATGTCCGCGATGTCGCGGCCTTGCATATTTTAGCCATGACCACACCGGCCGCCAATGGTCAGCGCTTCATTGCCAGTGCCCCAGGCCAAATCTCGATGCGTCAAATCGCCGCCCTCATCAAAGCTAAGCGGCCGGCATTGGCTGAAAAAGTCTCCACCAAGGCACTGCCTGATTGGCTGGTCAATCTTGCCGCCCCCTTCAACGCTGAAGCCAAAGGCGCCAAACTCATGCGCGGTATGAACCGCGACGTCAGCACGGCCCAGGCCGAAAATCTCCTCGGCTGGCATTCTCAATATGACAATGAGCAGATCATTCTTAATTCCGTTGATAGTTTAGCTGAACACCACATCATCTAAAAAAGCGTTCATCGAAAAATTCGATGAACGCTTTTTTATAGTGCTTTGCGCATCAATAAATCGCGTTGCGGGTCATTCCCAACTGGGAAAACATGTTCACTGAATTGGCTAAAGCCTAGCTTAGCGTAGAATTTCTGGGCCGGAAGATTGTGTTCCCACACCCCCAGCCAAATCGCCTGCTTGCCAGCAGCTTTGGCCTGTTGCACCGCGAACTCAAACAAGCTTTTACCGAGTCCTTGGCGTTTAAACTCCGGCAAAATATAGATGCGTTCAATCTCTAACGTGTCGTCCCCCATTGGCTCTGATTGGGCCGCCCCAACATTTAACTTCAGATAACCAGCTAGCTTCCGATCCTGATAAATAAAATAGAAAGACGAGCCTGCAGTATGGAGTTCTTGAGTCAGTTGTTCTTGGCTATAGGCTTCATCCAGAAACTTGGCTAAATCCGCAGCTGGCGTCCCCGCGCCGAACGCTTCACTAAAGGTCTGGCGACTGATTGTCTGTAGTCTAGGTACATCTTGGTCTGTTAATGGTTTAATTTCTGTGGTCATCTGATTGTCCCTTCCAATCCGCTTTTGCTAGCGAGTCATTTGAGTTTGATGCTTCATTACTAATTGTATAAAGGTGCTGGGCATCGATGCAACATGCAAATCTATCTCTTGACATCTCGTCTACCATGATTGAGAATTAGTTAAAATTGAATGAGTAATTTCTCATTAAGAGCTTTTGGATGGAGGTTTTGGGTATGTTTCTCAAGAAAGTCAGCTCGTTCACCAAGTTCTACATACGCCAGGCAATGGCGAATCGCATTACACTCGTCTTCACCCTCTTGTTTCCCGTTCTTTGGACATTGTATCAAGGATTATCCGCGCATCGAGCCACTCAAATGAGTGCCACGCATTTGATTACAGCAACTATCCCTTTTACCGCATACATCATTGTTTCTACTGCCTTGGAAGGCGTTGCCCTAGCCACAATGGCCACACGTGATAGTGGGTTTCTCAAGTCGTTTTATTTCGTCAGTGGCAGCCGCTGGCCGATGCTCTATGCCAATATGCTTGTCCAAACTGGTTTAGTGGTGCTGGAAAATCTGGTGTATTCAGCGTTTTCTATGTTTCTCTACCATGCCTTTTCGTTGCAGCTATTGTTGCTAGTGGTCTTATTAACTATCGTGACTTTCCCACTCGTTTCTCTTTTTCTCACCTGTATCCTGCTACTGCCGGTCCGGGCCAACAGTCTTAGCGCCTTAGGGACATCACTGCTCATCATCTTGCTCATGCTGTTCGATGTCCGCACATCTAACGCTTTACTCACTGGGCTAGCTCAACTCAGCCCTTATCAATTCATCGCTAACACCTTACGGCTATTTCTCGGCGATCTCACACTTGGGACCCTCGGCGTTGAAGCCGTGGTGATTGCGATTTATTGTGTTGTTGGCTTCATCAGTTATCAACAGCTTAATCTGCAGAATCGAGGCCGCGCATGAGCCAATTGACAATTGAACATCTCAACTTTAGTCATCCGAAGCACCCGGTTTTCGATGATGTCAGCATCAGCTTTGAGAATCCCGGACTCAGCGTCATCCTCGGGAAAAATGGGATTGGTAAGTCCACCTTGTTAGACCTCATCAGCCACTTGGAAAAACCAACCAGTGGCGATTTCGCTGGCTTTCCACCAGCCAAGGATATGATGTATGTTTTCCAGTCAATCGCCTACAGTCCTGACACAACTGGTGCCCAGTTAATGGCTATGTATCAACAAATGAATCATCCAAATCCTGACTTCACCACAGATGATGACTTCTACAAGACAGTGATTACGCCTTTATTAGACCGCCAGCTTGATGTACTCTCAGGTGGTGAATTGACGGTTATGTTTGTTTACGCCTCGGCTGCTATCGACAAGGCACTGTATCTTTTTGATGAGCCACTGTCAGGCGTGGATCCCCAGAATCAAACCCACATCGTCAGCATTCTCGATCGGCTCGGCCAGCACAAGCCTGTCATCGTCACCTCGCACATCGTTGTGCCATTTCAAGAGACATCTGCTAATTTTAAGTTCCTAACACCAGCAGGCCCAGCAGTATCTCACACCTATGCGGAATTGACGCATGGTGGCGATACTGCCACTGACTTGGATATTTTTCTTGGCTTAAGTGAAGAGCAAGCCTAAATAATGCCAAAAAAAGCGTCATCCACTATGGATGACGCTTTTTCGATGGGGCTATTTATGGTACGGACTACCGGCATTAATCATGAATGCGCGATAAATCTGTTCAATTAGAACCAGACGCATCAATTGGTGCGGCAAGGTCAACTTGCCAAAACTCAGCGTGTTATTGGCGCGCTGCATCACTTCTGGGCTGAGCCCGAGCGAGCCACCGATCACAAAGGTGATATCCGAATGGCCATAGGTCGCTAGGTCCGCAATTTCTTTAGCGAACGCTTCTGAACTGCGCTGTTTGCCTTCAATCGCTAAGGCAATCACCCATTCTTTGTCTTTGATTTTGCCTAAAATGCGCTCGCCTTCTGCTTGTTTCACTTGGATCATTTCAGCTTCAGACAAGGATTCTGGTGCCTTTTCATCGGGCACTTCAACAATTGAGATATTGGCAAACTTGCCGAGGCGCTTCTTATATTCTGCGATGCCAGCGGTAAAGTATTTCTCCTTCAACTTGCCGACACCAATAATTTTGATATTCATGGTCAACCCTCCAAATCAATTATATCATTTACATTTGTCCACCCCCGGCTGCCGCGTATGCTTGAAATGGAGGCGATAGCATGATGGTGAACAATAAGTGGTTGGCTTGGGGCATGTTGGTCTTGAATCTTATCTTAATTTGGTTCGTGGCCACGATGCAAAACATGATTGCCATGTGGCTGATGGCAGCCATTATGACCCTCGATGCGGTCATGAATCTCTTCGCGCTTTACAAGCACCAATAAAAATAGTCGACCAAATCTTGAAAGCAGCTGTTTTCAAAATTCGGTCGACTATTTTTTTAATCGTTGGCTGGTAGCCATTGATTCAGAAGCTCGATGAATTCATCATGTTGGTCGAGTAACGCTAAGTGGCGACTGTTGGCAAACAAGTGCCACTGCGCACCAGGAATATGATCAACCACAGACTTGGCCACCACAGGGGTCGCTAAGTCGTCGGAGCCACTGGTCACCATGACCGGCACGTGAATCTTGTGCAGCTGGTTGGTGACATCGAAGTCACCCAGCGTGCCATTTTCCGTGAATTCATTCGGGCCTTCAGCAATCAGGCTGGCGCGCTGGCCGTTGGTTGGCCGGCGCATCGGTTCTGGCAAATCTTCTGGTAACGTTGACCAAGCATAGCGAGTCATATAGCGTTCATTGGCGGCTAAGTATTGGGCACCACTAAAATCATTCAAGCGTTCTGCTCGCGCAATTGCGGCTTGGTCTTCAGGGCTGAGATACGACAACAAGCGCCGTTGCTCTTGAATCCACAACTTAATGGACGCCGGTGAGCTATTAATCATCGCGCTCTTAACACCTTGCGGATCAAACTCAGTCAGATAATACATCAGCAACATCCCGCCCCATGATTGGCCAGACAGGTGGACTTGATCCAAGTGGAGATATTCGCGCAACGCAATCAGTTCCGCGACCCAATTTTCTTTGACGTACCATGATTCTTCTTCCGGCAGGGAGGATTTCCCACAACCAATCTGATCATACATAATCAGCTGGCGCCCAGTCTCAGCATAATCATCAAGCAATTCGAAATAATTGTGCGAGGAACCTGGGCCGCCATGAATCAATAGTAATGGCGCTTTGTCGGGATTGGGTTCGCCGACGATTCGATAATAGGTCTGGTAACCCCGAAATGGCATGTAACCTTCAACAGTTTTCACGTGAAACATTCCTCCTTAAGTCAATCACCGCAAGGGATTGCGGCATTAAGCATTCTGATATGGCACATGGGCAGCGTCAGGCACTTCACCCCAAGCCACGGGATAACCGGCCCCATGCGCACAAAAAACTGAGTCGGGCGTATTGGCGACATCGCCCACAGGATTGTACGCCACCTTGGCAATTACAGTCTCCGCATCATGGGCGGGCCGATAACCGGCCACCACGGTCTCTAATGACCCCTGTCCGTGGGTATAGGCTTGGACTTCGCGGACATACGTTTGCATTTCACTGATGGGCGCAAACCCATTCAGTTGGACCTGGTCACCGTGGCGTTCTGGACTATCGAATGTCCCACTCATCCGCTGAATATCCGTCATGGCGCGGCCAATCTGGTCTTCATTGACCACCAGCGTAAACTGATACCACGGTTCTAGCAATTGGGCGGTGCCCTTGAGTTTGGCCATCATCAAGCCTTGGCGCAAGGCACGCCAGGTGGCTTCCCGAAAATCGCCACCCACCGAATGAACGTTGCTGGCACGGCCATTGATCAGGGTCACCCGCATGTCTGTCAGTGGTGCGCCGACCAGCACACCCCGTTGCGTTTTCGCGCCTAAAGCGGTCAAAACTTGATGTTGCCAATTTTTGCCAAGGGTATCGATATCAAGGTCACTGTCAAACGTGAGGCCAGTGCCAGGCGCCGTTGGGGTCAGCAGCAGATGCACTTCAGCGTAATGTCGCAACGGTTCAAAATGGCCCACGCCTTCCACTGGCGCGGTGATCGTCTCCTGATACAGGATACTGCCGGCGTCAAAATCAAGTGCCAGATTAAATCGGTCCTGCAAAATTTGGCGAAGCACTTCTAATTGAATCTCACCCATCACTTGCAACCGCAGTTCTTGCAGTGGCTCTGACCAAGACACATGCAACTGCGGATCTTCATCCTCCAGTTCCCGCAAAGCGGCCAAGGCCACATGGACATCCTGATGCGTTAAGTCGACCGCGTAATTCAAAACGGGTCGCAACATTGGTGGCTGTTCATCAGCCAAGGTACCCAGGCCTTGGCCAGGATACGTCCCGGTGAGCCCTGGAACGACCACGACGGTGCCCGAGCCGACTTGTGGCACTGTTTGATATTTCAAGCCATTATATTGACGCAGTTGGTTGGCTTTTTGGTCCGGCAGCAATTGGTCTTTGTTCGCCAATTGACCACCTGTCAATCGCAACCAAGTCAGCCGCTCACCCTTGTCATGCGAGATTTTAAACACCCGCGCGCCAAAATCTGATTGAGCTGTCTGTTCGAGCGTCCAGCGGTCTAAGCCCGCCAGTAAGTCATCAATGCTTTCCAGTTTGAGGCCTGAGCCAAAATACACTGGGAATACTTTGCGGGCTCGGATTAATTGTTGAATCGTCAGCTCGGACAAGTCACCATCTGCTAAGTAAGCATCCAAAACGTCCTCGTCTTGTAAGGCGATTGCTTCAGCGGTGGCGGCTGGCAAATCATCCAGCCAATCAAAGGCGATAGTCCCACTGGTTAGGGTTGCCAGTTGCTCCAAAACTTGATTGCGGTCAGCGCCCATGGCATCCATTTTATTGACGAAGATAAACGTGGGGACATGATAATTCTCAAGTAAGCGCCACAAGGTTTGGGTGTAACCCTGCACGCCATCTGCCGCCGACACAACCAAAATCGCGTAATCCAGCACACTGAGAATTTGTTCCGTTTGCGCTGCAAAATCGACGTGCCCCGGCGTATCCAATAAAGTCAGTTGCAGATCTTGATACGTGAGATTGGCTTGATGGGAAAAGATTGTAATCCCGCGCGCTTTCTCTAAGGCGTCGGTATCCAAAAACGCATCCCCATTATCGACACGTCCCAACCTCTTGACTGCGCCGCTTTCATAGAGCAACGCTTCTGACAATGTGGTTTTGCCGGCGTCTACATGAGCAACAATACCTGTCACAATCTGCTTCATCCTTGCGCCCCTTTCGTCAATATTCTGTTGCTAACTTACCACAAACGCAGATGACACGCGAACGCCACAAAAAAGCCCCTGAGCAATCATCGTTGCTCAGGGGCTTCGTCATTAGTTCATAATGCTACCGTCTTCGTTATACAAGGTATAACTCGGATTGTTGCCAGCCTTCCAGTCAAAATTAACATTTAACTTATTCTGGCGGGTATTTTCGTTGCTCAAGGTTTCTGCTGGCAGATCCAATTGCTTGCGAATCTTGTTAGAAATGCGCTGCAATTCAGAAGTGGAAGGAATTTCGTAAGCCCCGTCACCAATATAAGCACCGACGCCCTTTAACTGGTCATGAGTGATGTTGCTGGCAGCCTTACGATAATGCTGGGCAATCGCGACTAAGTCATCAAAAGTCAGATTCATCCGTAAGCTACTACTCATTGAGTCTAGAACCTTCTCGTAATTAGCTAGAGAATCAACATCGAGTGCGGACTTAACAATAGAAGCAATCACTTCTTGTTGCCGTTTCTGGCGGCCATAATCACCTTCTGGATCTTCATAACGCATTCGGGCGTAAGCCAGGGCCCGTTGGCCATTCAAATGAGCTGGGCCTTTCTTGAAGGTTTGGTTGCCCGTGTTCGCGTCAGTCCAAGAAAATGGCACATTCACATCAACGCCACCAACGGCGTCAACAATCTTGGCTAAGCCGGCCATGTTGATAGTCACATAATATTGAATTGGAATGTTCAACAACTTCTCAACGGTCTTTACTGCAGCAGTGGAATCGCCGAGGTTATAAGCCGCGTTAATCTTTTGGATGTCATCTGATTCTTTCGTGCCCTGAATCTGGGTCATCGTGTCCCGAGGAATACTGGTCATCGTCGTTTTATTGGTCTTTGGATTGATGGTCACGACAATCATCGTATCGGAATTACCCTTCTCCGTGCGGCCGAACTCACCGGTATCTGTCCCCAGGAGCAAAATACTCAATGGTTTGTCGCCGGTGATGGCTGAATTGACACTTTGGTTATCAATTTTTTGATAAGTCTTATCTACGGCATTCCTGACCGAGGTGTAGACTTTAACGCCATAAGCGCCAGCCACGAAGACAACAGCTAGCAGTGTCAAAAGGATAATTTTAACGATTAAATGCGGTTTCTTTTTCGGTGTTGAACGCGGTCTCAATAGTGATGGATCCATATATTTCCCTTCAATCCATTTTCTAATTTTCTGTTCAGTTATACAACATAGTTTACCAGATAACTCTGTCTTAAATGTCTAAAAAAATCGTAATTTCTGTGAATTGTGATAACATGAAAGAATAATGAGAAGTGGAGATGATGACTGTGGCACAACCAACTCGTGCAGATGTACCAACAGATTTGACCTGGGATTTAACCACCATTTATTCCGATGATGCCGCCTGGCAAAATGCCTTCGACGCCGTCAACGATAAGCTCAAGACCGTGGCCGCCCTCAAAGGCACTTTGGGCACCAGTGCTCAAGACCTGGCCAGTGGGATTACTACCATTCTGGCCACCTACCGTGACTTGGAAAAAGTCTACGTGTACGCGAGCTTGAAGAGTGACCAAGACACTGGGAACGACTTATACCAAGGCTTCAGCGCCAAAGTCACCAGTCTGGCCGCCTCCGTCAGTGCTGCGGCCGCCTTTATGGAACCTGAAATCCTCGCCATCCCGGAAGCAACCCTCAACGACTGGGTGCAATCTAATGACGAACTCAAAGGCTATGCCCACTTCATTGCCTCCATGACCGAAAATCGCGCCCACATCTTGTCAGCTGACGAGGAAGCCCTTTTATCTGCTGCTGAAGATGCCCTCGGTGCTAGCCGGGCCACATTCAACGTCCTCAATAACTCCGATATGGAGTTTGGCTTCGTTGAAACCGAAGATGGCGAAGCGCAACAGCTCACCAACGGGTTATATGGCCAGTTGATTCGCTCAACCGACCGCAGCAAGCGCCAACAAGCTTTTGAAGTCTTGTATGCCGCTTATGGTCAATTGAAGAACACATTTGCGACCACGTTAGCGGGGGAAATTAAGAGCCATAACTTCAATGCGCAAGCCCACAAATATCCTTCTGCGCGTGCTGCCGCCGTCAGCCGTAATCACATCCCAGAAAACGTTTATGACACCTTAGTGGATCAAGTGAACGCCCATTTGCCATTGCTGCATCGCTATGTGGCACTGCGCAAGCGCGTGTTGGGCCTTGATGACTTGCACATGTATGATCTCTACACCCCACTGACCGGTGAACCACCATTGCACTACACCTATCATGAAGCTCAAGCCGAGGCCAAAAAAGCCCTGAGTATTCTTGGCGACGACTACTTGAGTCATGTCAGTGACATTTTCGATAACCGCAACATCGACGTGGTTGAAAACAAAGGCAAGCGTTCTGGTGCCTATTCTGGCGGCTCTTACGACACCAACCCCTTCATCTTGTTGAACTGGCAAGATGCTGTGGATGAACTCTACACCCTGGTGCACGAAACCGGCCACAGTGTTCACAGCTGGTATACCCGCCACAATCAACCGTATGTGTACGGCGATTATCCCATCTTCGTTGCTGAAATCGCGTCAACCACCAACGAAAATCTGTTGACGGACTACTTCTTGAAGACCCAAACCGATCCCAAAGTGCGAGCTTATATCCTGAACTACTACTTGGATGGCTTCAAGGGCACCGTCTTCCGTCAAACCCAGTTTGCCGAGTTCGAACACTGGTTGCATCAACAAGATCAGCATCAACAACCACTGACTGCCCAAGGTATTTCAGATTTCTACGCTGATTTGAACGCGCGGTACTACGGCCCAGATGTGGCCCGTGATCCTGAAATTGCCCTTGAATGGACCCGAATTCCGCATTTCTACATGAACTACTACGTTTATCAATATGCGACCGGGTTCGCCGCGGCGTCAACCTTAGCCGATGGCATTATCAAAGGCACTGATGGCGCTCGCGATCGGTATATCAACTACTTGAAGTCTGGTAGCTCGCAATATGCGATTGATACCATGAAAACTGCCGGCGTTGATATGACCAAGCCTGATTACCTCGAAGCGGCCTTCAAGGTGTTTGAAGAACGCTTGAACGAATTAGAAGACTTATTGAAATAAACATGGAAAACGCCCGTGAACAACTTGTTCACGGGCGTTTTTGCGTTGCTAGAATGAACGCCAACGCGCCTTGATTCGCATGTCGCGCTTGACTGTCTCGCCGGGTTGCACTTCAAATCGTTCAAAAGTGGCTGAACCAGTCATACTGGCATCAAACATTTGGATATAAACGTGTTTAGTGCGCAATTCGATTTGAATCTCCTCACCGTTTGCGATTGAGTCGGATATGACTCCATTGACAAGAATATAGTTAGGCACAACTATTCCGGTTATGCGAGATACTCGGTGAGCTACTAACGTCGCCGGCTGACTCAAAACTTCAGATTCATCAGCTTCAACCGGGACAACTTTGAACGCGCGATGACAAGCACGACATCTTGCTTTTAGAGGTGTAATCATATATTCATCAACGGTGTTTAACGCTGCCGCCTCCAGACTCCCCTTCGTTCGGACAACTCGCCAGTCGTCTGACCCACATTTCGGGCATACAATCCCAAAATAAGTTGGGTTCTTAATCATTACTTCATCTGCCATTATTTGTTCTCCTCTGTCTGTTTGGTTGATTCTTGTTGCTTAGCGAGCTGAATCTTTTGGCGGGCTTGCTTCAAGTCATACGCCTTCTTGTTGTGGTTATAGATGACATACAAGAAGCCTCCCCAGATAACTGATCCAAACAAGCTTCCCAAGAAATACGTCGCACTAGAGCTCACTCCGCCCACATTCGAAATGAGCCGCAAGAAACCATAAATCACCGGGCCAACCAAACCGGCCGTGCGTGACTTACCATTTTTGCCCAAATAATACTGAAGAATAATTAAGCCAATAAAAACGCCTAAAAACACTAATCGTAAAATGCTAGCCTGTGTCTCCAATTGGCTCTGTGTTAAATCACTACTCGTCATAATTACCCACTCCTACTTAGTCATTGAGAATTTAATGTTTCCTTTGAATCTTACATGCCACGTACTAAGCCTTGGTCTAGAAATACGCTGATGTTCAAATTGAGGGTGATAAATGATAGGACCCGCCCTCACTAAAAACAAAACCGGGCCTTTCTTATTAATTTGGGACGATAAATAACTTTATTAATGATTTCGTCACATATTTATAGCACAGCACGACAAAACTGATACTGAATGTGCAAAGATACATATCCAAAACAATTATAAATGACTGTTGATACCTACCACGATTAGGATTGTCATTCACCATTAAAAAGGCCCGTCATCCAACTTGATAGATGACGGGCAAGTGATTCTTTTTTGAAGATTATTTTTTCATCGCAACTTCTACACGATCGACGCTCCACATCCAAACCATGTGACCCAAAATCTCCGACACATGTTCCTCGATTGGTTGGTCTTTTACTGACGGTATCGTGCCCATCATCGGCATCAAGACGGCATGATAGGCGCCCCAGACCCCCAGGCCAAACAAGGTGCCCTGGCCCACTTTCAAAATTGGCATGCGGCGACCCAACACCTGATAAGCTAGGGCAAAAGTAATCGAGAATCCGAAGTGCATCAGTAGACTCACGTATGGGATTTGTTGCTCGGAATAGGTATAGGTGGCATGTGTCACGCTAGCAGGTACTCCGAGTTGTTCCAGTAAGCGTTGTGGTGGATTCGTTGCATTCCGCGCTGGCGTGCGCGGCGGCAGTAGATTCTCCCAGCCTAATTTGACTAGGCCGCCGACAATTCCTGCCGCAACCCCAGCTACAAGCACATGTTTAACTTTTGGCATTAGTCATCCCTCCATTTTTAATAGCTTTAATAAGCATACTTCACACTGGAGCGATTTGTAATCAAAGCGAATCGGCATATCCGTTGTATTTTGTTCAGCAGTCAACTACGCTTGAGAAAGAATAATCAAAAGGGGGAATTGTCGATGCAACTAGGATTTATTGGCACGGGTGTCATGGGGACAGCGATTGTCCTGAACTTATTGAAAGCTGGGCATCAGGTGACGGTTTTCAATCGCACCAAGGCCCATGCGCAAAAGACGATCGACGCCGGTGCGGTATGGGCAAACTCGCCTGAAGCCGTGGCTGCCGTCAGCGAGGTCACCTTCTCCATGGTAGGATTCCCGCAAGATGTTGAAGAGACATACCTTGGCGACCACGGGATTTTTAAAGGTGCAGCGGCTGGCAGTACTGTCGTGGACATGACCACAAGCACACCAACCTTGGCCGAACGCCTCGCCCACATTGGTGACGAACACGAAATTCATGTGCTGGACGCCCCGGTATCAGGTGGCGATATCGGCGCCCGGGATGCCACATTGACCGTTATGGTTGGCGGCGACCGCGCAACATTTGAGGCCATCAAGCCCATTTTTGCCGTGATTGGCAAAACCATCAACTACTTCGGTACCGCTGGCATGGGCCAACACGCCAAAATGGCCAACCAGATTATGATTGCCGGCACCATGACGGGACTCACCGAAATGCTACTGTATGCCAAAAAGGCCGGGCTCGATATGGATCAAACCCTGGCGACTCTTGCCGGTGGGGGCGCCAACAACTGGAGCATGAACGCCTATGGCCCCCGCATTTTGGCTGGCGATTATACGCCAGGCTTCTTTGCCAAGCACTTCCTGAAGGACTTACGGATTGCCCTTGATGAAGCCGACAAAATGCACCTCAATTTACCAGCCACTCGTTTGGCGGCAGACTTATATGCGGCCATGGTAGCCGCAGGCAAAGGCGATATGGGTACGCAAGGTCTGATTACAACGTATAACGGCTGGGAAGACTAGCATGTCAGACCAACTCAAACAACATCCGTTTGAATCCCTGCTGGCAGTGATTGGCGGTGGGCTCTGGGTTTGGCTTATCATCCACCATCCCTTTATTGGCCTCATTGTGGTCGTCCTCGCTATTGCTGTGGGCGTCGGGCTATTCAAACACCAGCAAAAGAACCAGTAAGCGCTCTGCTTACTGGTTCTTTTTTTGCGTAATCTTCTGTAACGACTATGGGAGATGACGTTAATGCTTAAATCTGAAATCCTACTACTACTGGTTGTGCCCGTCTTCATTGGTTGGGTCTGTTGGCGCCGGCCGCATTGGCGCGCATTGACGCTCGCAATTTTGTGGCTTGGCTATAGCTACGCCCTGATTGCCGTGACGCTTTTCCCGATGAATTGGCCGCTAGCGCCAACACAGGCATTCGTCCAACTCGCATTGACAGACGTGTTCTCATGGTCAGCGTTCCAAATTATGGGTAACCTCGCCCTCTTGATACCGTTAGCCTGGCTCCTTGCGCTGAGTCAGCGCCGTTTCCGCGCCTTAGGTCAGAATGTCAGGTGTTGCCTGCTAGTCAGTCTGAGCATTGAAACGCTTCAGCTCGTGTTCACGTGGCTAGGTCTTCTCAATCGCTCGTTTGACGTTGTTGATGTGGCACTCAATGGCCTCGGCGCCCTGATCAGTTTTATCGCATACAAAAACACGTCCCGCTGGCTGGCGAGACGTGCTGATTAATTGTGCAAATTATGATAGCCGAGGGCTAAGAAGTAGAAAATGAATTCAATCGTAGCAATGAAGAAGGTGACTGGCCAGTTGGTCAGATACCCGAGAATCAAGCCCACCCACACGCCAATTAAGGCGGCGGCCACGGAGATTAACATCATTTGCGGCAAGGTGCGCCCAAGGTATTTGGCCACGGATGGTGGCAGCGTCAACAAGATGAAAACCAGCAAACTGCCGACAATTTGGGCGCCAATAGACACTGACACAGCCAAAATAATCAGGAAATACACCGAGACGAGCCGGGTATTGAGACCCTGCGCTTTGGCCCCGATAGAATCAAATGAATCAAAGGCCAACCAGCGATAACCAATCACGACTGTGACAAGCACAAAGATTGCTAAGCCAATCAACTGGACGACATCCTGACTCGAGATGCCAATAATACTCCCAAACAGAATCGTCGTGGCGTAACTTGAGCTTTGATTACTCAGTGATAAGAACAAAATCCCCAGCCCAATAAACAAACTCGATACCGCGCTGATGGATTCCTCCCGCCGAGAAGCCCGGGCAGACAAACGCCCCACCGCCACTGAACTCACCGCGGTAAACGCGAGCATGCCATCAAGCGGAGGGATGCCTAAGAACACGCCAAAAGCCGCGCCGGCAAAGCCAATTTCAGATAAGGTGTGCGCTAAGAAGGACATCCCCCGCGCACTGACGAAGACCCCGACTACCCCAGTCGTAAGGGCAATGAAGGTGCTGGCAATGAACGCATTACGCATAAAGTCATAACTAAAAATCCCCATTAGTCCTCCTCCTGAAACTCAACCACTGGCTGTAACTCTTCTGGCATCGTGGTGACGTCCATTTCAGAGACAGGCTTCATCTCAGAACCATCTTTTGTCAGCAGCAAGTATTGGTCTGTGTATTGCTTGGCCAAGTTCAAATCGTGGGTGACAAACAGGACAGTCAGCCCATTGTTTTGGTTCAATTCTTTCACCAAATCCATGAGTTCAATCTTGGTATTCACGTCTAAGCTGGCAGTTGATTCATCTAGAATCAAGAAGTTAGGCCGATCGAGTAAAGCTTGCGCCAGATAGGCCTTTTGCTTCTCACCCCCACTAGCTGCGCCTAGGCGTTGATGCTGGCGATCTAGCAAATGCGTTTCGTCTAACACTCGATTGAGTGCCTGCTTATCCGACGCCGTCAGCCACGGAAAATGCCGTGGGTGATTGAGCGCCACAAAACTACGAATGGACAGTGGATATTCATCTTCTAAATTACGAAATTGCGGAACGTAGCCAATAGACACGGCTGGGTCCTGGCGGTATGTAATGGTACCGGTTTGCGGCTTCAACTGTTTCATCAATAACCGCACAAGCGTGGTTTTCCCGACCCCGTTGGCCCCGATGAGGCTGGTCATGCTGCCAGGCGCAAGCTCAAAACTCAAATCCTGATATAAAGGGCGATCATAAAACCCGAAATTCAAGTGATCGACCGTTAATAGTGGTGTTTGCATCGCTGCCTCCATGATATTGGTAATGATTACGATTAACGATATCTAGTTTACACGAGTTCTGGGCAAAAAAAAACAACCTTTTGAAAAAGGTTGTTGGCTCAATTACAGTTGCGTCCCTTTAAGGTTGTTCAAATCATTGGCAGCACTGAAGTTAATGCTAATAGTCTTTGGTTGATCTTTAACAATCAGGATGTAACCGTGGCCCAGAAAATCCTTCTCGCCCGTGTAGGTGATAGGAAATTCTTGTGCTGGTGCGGCCTGGCCTTGGATGACCATGGCGTAAATTTCATCATCAGTGGAATCATCAGAAAAAGCAATGGCAACAGGTGAAACCACAATCTGTCCTGCTTTGTTCATCACTGAAATGACATCAAAAATTTGCTTCGTCACGGTTTCTGGAAAGACCTTGGCAACTTCTTCACTCACGCGGTGTTTCTTTGTAGCATCGTACATGTGTCGACCCCCATTAAACTTTCAATGGCGCTAGCATATCATATTTTATCGCAGGCGTCTAAAGTCAGTCGATAAACCACCAACCTTTGAACGTCTGCTCGTCGCTGGCACCAAATTCACCTTCGTCGTCATCCCCGAATTCTGGGTCGAAACTAAAATCATCATCTTCAAATTCGTCTTCGTCCATGTTTGCACCCCTTCTTCTAAGGTAGCAGGTTGCGCCTGTTTTTAGCCACCAAAAAAGCCATGCTTTTACGCATGGCTTTTGACGTTAAACGAACAGACTCAGTAACATGACGCCGCCGAGTCCGACGACCGCGATGATGGTTTCAAGCACCGTCCAAGTCAGTAATGTTTCTTTGACACTTAAGTCGAAGTATTCCTTAAACATCCAGAACCCAGCATCATTCACGTGGCTGGCAGCTAAACTCCCGGCCCCGATAGCCAACACCATCAAAGCAGGATCGACACCAGCACCGGTCATCAATGGCAAGACCAGACCTGCAGCAGTTAATGCGGAGACAGTCGCGGAGCCTAAAGCGACCCGCAGAACAACTGCGATGAGCCAACCTAAGATGAGTGGCGAAATGTTAACGGAACTGAACAGGGTCTTAACGGATTCACCAACCCCGCCATCAATCAGCACTTGCTTGAAGGCACCACCACCACCGATAACCAGCAGCAGCATGGCAATTGACTTCACCGCTTCTTCAAGCGTCGTCATGATTTGAGAAGTCGCAATCTTGCGATGATAACCCATTGCCCACATTGCAAACAGCAATGAGATCAGCATCGCGATACTTGGGGAACCGATGAAGCCCATGATGTTATCCAACACATTCGGGTTCTTTGGTGCAATCCCATTATGCACGACCAATTCATACACAGTGGTGATGGCCATCAGAATCACTGGAAACAATGAGGTCAAGACTGACAAGCCAAAACTTGGCGTGTCTTCCAACTTGAATTCCTTTTGAGGGCCAAGAGCCTTCAAGTTACCAGAGTGTTCAAAAGCGGTTGGCACATAACGCCGGGCAATCTTAGAGAAGAGAATCCCTGCCAAGTATACAGTAGGAATTGCAATGATAATCCCGTACAGAAGCACTTTACCAGCGTTGGCCCCTAAAACAGCGGCAATCGCGGTTGGTGCTGGGTGAGGTGGCAGGAAGCCGTGGGTGACGGACAATGCAGCTGCCATTGGTAGCCCTAACATTAGAATTGGTACGCCGGCTTCAACCGCAATCGCAAAGACGATTGGGACTAATAAGACAATCCCAACTTCAAAGAACAGCGCAATCCCAATGATGAAGGACGCCACAACAACCGCAATTTGCAGATGTTTGCGACCAAAGCGAGCAATTAGGGTATGCGCAATCCGATAAGCACCCCCGGCATCGGCAACCAAGCGACCAAGCATGGCCCCGAAACCAAAGACAAGCGCTAACTCACCTAATTGACTCCCAATCCCATTTTGAATCGTGGTGGCAATTTTGGCGGCAGGCATCCCTAGACCAAGGGCCACTACCACTGAGGTAATAATTAATGAAACATAGGTGTTCATCTTAAATTTGATGATCAATGTGAGTAACAGTAAAATCCCAATCACCAAAACCAGAATTTCCATCATGGCTTTATCCTCCTTTAGTAAACGATTACATTGTTTGAATAAAGGAAAGGCTGCCAACGCAACCTTTCTCGGTGTTTCCTATGATAGCAGTGCCGCAAACCCGCGGCACAAAGGTAATGAATTCGAACTTAAACGCGCTCGCTTACGCTCTAAACGCGCTCACCGACGCAGCCTTCTCGTGATAAGTCAATCCAGTCGGCGCCGTACCCGTCGCCGAGCTGTCTTAACTTATCTTCCGAAGGCAAACCGCGTCGTCTCGCGCTCTGTTAATCTTCTTCGGCGATTTTTGCATGTGGATTTGGATGCTTGCGTTGGTACTCAGCAATGCTGCTGTATTCGCCTTCAAGTTCACGGCTCAAACGAATCCAAATTGGTAATAATTCACGGTAAGCTTCGAAGTTGTCGGGATTTGGTTGGTGCTTGTTGGTGACCCCAACCATGTCTTTAACCACACTCAGATCATCAATGATGCCCAAGCTCTTCATCCCGAGCACTGCGGCCCCGAGGGCTGAACTTTCGAAACTTTCAGGAATGTTGACTTCCTGTTCAAAAATATCAGCTAACATCTGACGCCAGAGTTCACTGCGGGCAAAGCCACCGGTCGCTTGAATGGCTTTGGGCTTGCCGGCAATCCCTTCAATCATCAACATGACCATGTAAAGGTTAAAGACAATACCTTCAAGCGCTGCCCGAACCATGTGGGCCCGCGTGTGTTGCCGGGTCAATCCGAAGAAACTTCCCCGAGCATTGGCATCCCAGATGGGTGCCCGTTCCCCACCAAGATATGGGTGGAACAGTAAGCCATCAGCCCCAGCAGGAATCTTGGCTGCAATATCAGTCAAAATTTCGTACGAATCAACCTGCATCTGTTCAGCAGTGATTTTTTCAGGGGCGAAAAGTTGATCGCGAACCCAACGGAAGACAATCCCACCGTTGTTCACAGGGCCACCAACCACCCACATATCCTTATCCAGATAGTAGGTAAACAGCCGACCTTGAGGGTCAACGACTGGCTTATCAACGACGACCCGCACCGCGCCAGATGTCCCGATAGTAACGGCCAAGACGCCAGGGTCAATGGCATTGACACCTAAGTTACTGAGGGTCCCATCGCTGGCACCGAGGATAAATGGCGTTTGTGGATCAATGCCGGTGACGGTGGCATATGATGGTGCCATACCCTTCAATTGATATTCGGTATCAACCAAACGAGGTAATTGATCACGGGTCACCCCGGTCACGGTCAGTGCTTGATCATCCCAGTCCATATTGAAAATATTGAACAAGCCAGTCGCGTTAGCTAACGAGTAATCCTGGACGTATTCCCCGAACAAACGGAAAAGAATATAATCCTTAATTCCGATGAAGTGAGTGGCTTGATTAAAGAGGTCAGCATGTTCAGCCTTCAGCCACAGCAGCTTTACCATAGGTGACATTGGATGAGTTGGCACCCCGGTGTTAGCAAACAATTGCGCGCCAATCCCATTTTGCTTCAATTGTTCAGCGTATTGACTGGCCCGGTTATCTGCCCAAGTTATCACCCGGGTGATAGGCTTGTCGTTTTTATCCATGAGAATCAAACTATGCATCGCAGCTGAGAAGGACACGCCCTTTAATTCTTCGGGTTTGACCTTGCCTTTACGCATAACTTCTGTCAGTCCGGCAATCACCGCTTCAAAAATTTCTTCTGGATCTTCTTCGGCCATATCTGGCGTATCTTGGTACAGTGGATAAGGGTTATTGGCGTACGCTTGCGCTTGGCCCTTCATATCGAATAAGACAACCTTAGTACTTGTGGTCCCTAAGTCCACACCAATCATGTAATCCATGAATCTTCCCCCTATTTATGGTCGACTGCGTGTCCACCGAATTGATTCCGTAACGATGCGACAACCTTCCCGGCCACGCTATCGTCTTCTTCAGAGCGATACCGCATCATTAATGAGCTACTGATAACTGGTGTCGCCACGTGTAACCGAATCGCTTCTTGGACAGTCCAGGCACCTTCACCCGAGCTATGCATGACGCCTTTAATTTCATCCAAGTTGGGATCAGCGCTAAAGGCTGATTGCGCCAACTCCATAAGCCAACTGCGAATCACAGAGCCGTGACTCCAAACTTTAGCTACCCCTTCATTATCATAATCAAACGGACTTTTGGCCAGTACTTCGAATCCTTCGCCGATGGCTTGCATCATGCCATATTCAATCCCGTTGTGGACCATCTTAAGGTAGTGCCCTGAACCGGCGGGCCCAGTATAGAGATAACCATCTTGAGCAGCAATGGCTTCAAACAGCGGTTCAATTGTTGCAAAGGTATCCTTGTCGCCACCAATCATGAAGTTCCCATCATGCCGTGCGCCGGCCATACCACCAGAAGTCCCAACATCAAAGAAGTGAATGTTCTTTGCGGCTAAATTCTCGCCATGCCGAATCGAATCTTCAAAGTAAGAATTCCCGCCGTCGATGACAATATCGCCGGCGCTGAGTTTGTCGCCGAGTTGGTTAATGGTTTCGTCTGTGGGATCACCTGCCGGCACCATCACCCACACAATCCGCGGTGCAGAAAGTGCTTCAACCAATCCATCAATTGTATCCACTGCCTTGGCGCCTGTCTGCGCTGCAGCGGTGCGAGCTTGTTCAAACAAGTCATACGCGACGACATCAATGTCTGCATCCCGCATGTTCTTGACTAAGTTCAAACCCATCTTCCCTAAACCAATCATCCCAATTTGCATTGTGCTGCCCCTTTTCGTCTTGTACTTAATGGCTACATTTTATGTAAATTTTTTACAAAATGCAAGCGTTTTACTCGTAAATTATTTTCTAAGACGATTCAGAATGCTATACTCGAAGTAAGCATACAAGGAGGCGTTAAAAATGCAAGATTTTAGGCTTCGATTACAAGCTTACCAGGCGAATCTCAGTGACAAGGAGCAGCAACTCGCGCAATACCTGCTTGATCACCAAGACGCCGCCAGTCACGTGACGATTTCAGATCTCAGTCAAGCCACCGGCATTTCAACCGCAACAATCTCACGTTTTGCAAAAAATCTCGACTTTCCGAATTTTCAAGCGTTAAAAATCGCCTTGGTGCAGTCGAATGCGCCGTCCGACTCACTCTTTGTTGAAATCAGTCCCGATGATTCAGCGACGACCATGGCGCACAAAATTTTCAATTCAAACATCGACGCCCTCAAAGCGACTGAAGCAAATCTCAGCGATGATAACTTAAATGCCGCCTCAAATTTGATCGTAAAGGCCCTCCAGATTGGCATTTATGGTCTTGGGGCCAGCAATATTGTCGCCCTTGACGGCTATCATAAATTCCTGCGCACCCCAGTGACCGTCAATTACGCCAGTGATTATCACATGCAACTGATGAGCATGACACGGCTAACCAAGCGCGATGCTGCCATTATCGTGTCGCATTCAGGTGAGAATCACGATGCCCTTGCACTCGGTAAAATTGCGCATCGCCATCACGTGCCACTTATTGTCATCACCAGTTCCGCCAACTCACATTTAGCTAAGCTTGCTGACATCGTGCTGGTCTCAATTGCGGAAGAATTTCAGTACCGAACTGAAGCTTTGCATGCCCTTATCGCCCAAATCAGCTTAATGGATACCTTGTTCATGTTGACCGCCATCAAGACCAACAGCCAAACCGCTGCCGTCTTTGAAGACATCCACAAAGAAATCCAAAAAACCAGAGCGTGAGCCAAGCCGATTCAAGGCCGGACGGGCTCGAGCTTTTAGCAACAAATCATTAAGGAGTACCTCAGATGAAAAAAGAACGACTTGAAGCTTTTACTGATGGCGTTTTGGCCATTGTCTTAACGATATTGGTGTTGGAAATTCATTTGCCAGCAACAGACCACACGCCACGCGCATTAATCGAGATAGCCCCCGAGTTTCTGGCTTACGTCTTTTCCTTTATCCTGATTGCGACGATGTGGGTCAACCACCACTATCTCTTCTTACAAGTGAACCGAATCAACAATCGCGTCATTTGGGCCAATATCATCTTGCTCTTCTGGTCCACGATCCTACCAGCGACAACCGCGTGGGTCGGCACAGATATTCACTCACAGACTGCCGCAATTGTTTATGCAATCAATATCGTCTTCTATAACATCGCCTTCGCCTTCCTACGCGAAAGTGTCACCAGAATCAATACCATCATTAAGCCTAAAAGAGGCACCGAACTGCTGTCATTTGGGATCAACATTTTGACGCTTGGCGTGACTCTGTTCTGGCCACCATTTGTTTTTATTGGCCTGATCACAAATGTTTTGTTGTGGGCACTGCCCCACTTAGTGACGGATAAAGATTAAGTTTTTTTGCGTGATTTCAATGTACTGTGCAACACTCAGCGGTCATAAAATATTCAGCAAATAAAAAAAACCGCCCACACCGATTGAAATCGGGAGTGAGCGGCTTTTCATTTGATTTAGAAGTTGGTGGTATCAGGGTCAGTAGCTAAGCCAGCAACACCATGAAGATCATCAATCAAAGTCATATCGTGATGGGATAATTCAAAATCAAACAATTGCCCATTTTGAATAATCCGGTCTTCGTGGACAGACTTTGGCAGTGGCAAGAAGCCGTGCTGTAAGGACCAACGAAGTACAATCTGAGCAACACTGCGGTTATAGCGTTCCGCCATCTTCTGTAAGGCTTCGACTTCAAAAATCTTACCCGTACCAAGTGGACTATAGGCTTCACTCAAAATGTTGTGAGCATCGTTATAAGCGACAACTTCTGGTTGTAAATCACTTGGATTCAAGAAGATTTGGTTAACCATCGGGGTCACCTTGGCTGTCTTCAACAATTCATCCAAGTGCTTTGGCCGGAAGTTAGAAACCCCAATTGCCCGCACTTTACCGGCTTCCAAAGCTTCTTCCATCGCCCGCCATGAGTCAGCATTAGCTTCAGCCCAGTTATCACGGAAGGCAGCTGGATTTGGCCAGTGAATCAAATACAAATCCACGTAGTCAACGCCTAGCTTCTGTAAGGAAGTATCCAAAGCCTTCTTCGCGGCTTCGTAGCCGTGATCAGCATTCCAGAGCTTGGTAGTTAAGAAGTAGTCTTCACGTTTCAAGCCGCTCGCCTTCAGACCAGCACCAACACTCTCTTCGTTGCCATAGGCAGCAGCGGTGTCGATGTGACGATAGCCGGCTTTTAATGCCGCTTCAACACTGCTTTTAGCGACATCACCATCTGGTGTTTGCCAGGTCCCGAACCCAACAATGGGAATTTCGACACCATTAGCTAACGTATAGGTATCTGTTAATTTAGTTAAATGAGTCATTAAAAAAATACCTCCTTTGTCATAAGTTAATGGTAACACAATGACAAAGAAGGTTACATAAAATAAGTGGATTAACGTGCAGTGCCTCTGAGCCGCTTCAGGCCTAAACGGACCCGACCACCGAAGTGTTGCAAGCCCAAATATTCTTTGCGGCTGCGTTCGAGTAGTTTGTAGCGCCGCGGATTCTTTTTGTAAAACTGTTGATGGTAATTCTCGGCTGGCCAGAAAGTGGTGGCTGGTTCAATCGCCGTCACGATTGGCTTGCGGTACATCCCAGAATCAGCCAACTGGGCTTTTGAAGCCTCCGCTTGCTGATGTTGGGTTTCATCCCTATAGAAAATAACTGGTCGGTACTGATCGCCACGATCATTAATTTGGCCCATATCGTCAGTGGGATCGGTAATTTGCCAGTAAAGATCAAGCAAATCTTGATAGCTGACAACCCGAGTATCAAAGACAATTTCCACTGCCTCAACGTGGCCAGTATATTGCCCTAAAACCTGGTCATAGGTTGGATGGTCAATAGATCCACCCGTGTACCCAGAGAAAACAGCGCTGATACCAGGCCGTTGCTCAAAGGGTTCCACCATACACCAGAAGCATCCACCAGCAAAAACAGCTCGGGATTCATATGGCGCATCGGCATCATAGTGGCGCTGCAAGTCAAAGGTGTCCGCTTCTTTTGCATCGCCCACCACCAGCGCATAAAAATCAGCCACATCTGGGGTCAGATTATTTCGCAAAGCCAGTGGCCGCAACTTGCCTTCGAGTATCGCCAATTGGCTGTTGAAACTCTCGCCTTGGCCGACCGCATTTTTGGCGGCGGTAATCTGCTCACGTTCCCAATCGCGGGTAGCGGGATTCAAAATGAGGTTATACATAATCGTCATTAATTCCTCTTGTGCGACCATTTGCGACCTCCTTAGATTGTTTCGGTCATTATACCCGCTAATCGTAAAAATGCAAGCGGTCTCAGCGGACACAAAAAGCCATGGTCACCTTCTGGAGATCATGGCTTTTTGAGCAATGCTTAAGCTTGGGCAGCGTAACGTTGCTTCCCATCAAGGTAAGTTTCTGCCAAGCTCATGTCTGGATTCAAGACAATGTAATCGGCAGCGCGTCCTGGCAAGATACTGCCACACTTGTCGCTGACACCACAAGACTTCGCAGCCGTATAGCTAGCCATCAGCACAGCATCTTCGGGAGTCACGCCATTCCATTCAACGACATTCTTAATGGCATCGTTCAACTTCAGGATTGAGCCAGCAAGACTGTCCCCATCCTTTAACCGTGCCATCCCGTCTTTGACGTACACTGGGAATTCACCCAGTACATAGTCACCGTCTGGCATCATACCAGCACGCATGCAATCCGTAATCAAGGCGATGTGTTCTGGGGTCTTCTCATCGATGAGTGTGCCCGCAACTTCTGGCCGCACATGGTGGCCATCGCAAATGAGTTCATCATCGACGCGATTCAGGTACATCGCCGCGCCAACCATCCCTGGTTCACGATGGTTCAAGCCACTCATCCCATTAAAAGTGTGGGTGAAGACTGATGCGCCGGCTTCAATTGCTGCTTTAGCTTGTTCAAACGTCGCATCTGAATGGCCTAAAGCCACAACAGTTCCCGTGTTAGTCACCTTTTCAGTGAATTCAACGGCACCGTTACGTTCAGGTGCGATGGCAATCTTTTGTAATAAGCCTTTAGCTGATGCTTGCCATTGCTGGAATTCATCAAAACTTGGGTCCTTGAAATACTTAGGATTCTGCGCACCCTTATGTTCGGTCGTGAAGTATGGGCCTTCAAAGTAAATCCCTTGAATTTTGGCCCCAGTTTCATTACCTGCATTGTCCCCAATCGTCTTGCAGACGGCATTCAGTTGGTCAAAAGAGCCAGTCAAGGTGGTTGGCAGCCATGAGGTAACCCCGGCCTTTAACAAGCCCTCAGACATCACGTTGATGGCGTCCCAATCGTTATCCATCACGTCATGACCTAACAAGCCATGAATATGGGTATCAACCAAACCTGGGGCAATCCATTGATCACCTTTTTCCACGATTTCTCCGGCCGGCTTTTTATTTTCCGGGAAATAATTGCCGAAGTGGCCGTCGTCGGTGACTTCCAAATAACCATTGTTTTCGGTATTTGACTTCAAAAAGAACTTTGCAGCGTGAATGTAATAACTCATGGAATTCTCTCTCCTTTATGTATCGTGACGACTAGGGCCGCCACGTTGAAGCTCTGCTAGAAAAGCATTGAATCAAATAAAATGCGGAACCGGGTCAGATCGTCCCAGCTCCGCACCTTTAAACCAATTACTTAATGGCTGCTGGCCATGCAAACAGGCCAAAGAATGAACCGATTAAGCCAATTAACAATGTAATCCCGATCAGGGTTAATGGGCTGCGGCCCTTCTTCAACATCCAGTAGCAGAAGAAGGTATAAGCAAGTGGCAAGAGGGCTGGCATAATCTTATCGATAATCCCGGCTTGAAGATCAATCTTCATCTTCCCGATTGCAAATGAGCCGTTGGTCCCGTTCAAACTAAAGTTGATGTAGGTCGCGGTCAAGCCACCAACAACAGCTAACCCAATGATGGTTGCGGCGCGAGAAATCTTTTGCGTGTTTTCACGCATTGATGCAATCGCCCGTGTCCCTGTGTTATACCCATAATTCATCAACCAGAACAGCAAACCAAAGTGAACGGCGTTGAATAAGAGTAAGAACAGAATTGGTCCAAAGATATTCCCTTGTTGTGACAGGGAAACCCCGATACCACCTGTGATAGGTAACAAGGTCAACCAGAATAAGGCATCCCCAATACCACCTAAAGGTCCCATCAAGGCAACCTTAATCCCACGAATTGTGGACCGGTTTTCCTTGTTTTCTTCCATCGCGATAATAACCCCTTGAACGAAGGTTACTAAGAATGGGTGAGTGTTAAAGAACTGCATGTGATCAAAGAGAGCAAAGCCTAAATCCTTCTTGTTGGTATGAATTTTCTTCAAACCAGGGATTAAGCTGTAAGTCCAGCCCCCACCTTGCATACGTTCGTAGTTAAACGATGACTGCAACAAGAGTGAACGCCAAACCATCTTATGCAACGTTGACTTGTCAATGACTTTGTTAACTGATGGATCTTCATAAGTGTCAGGAATTTGAAGGTTATCAACTTCCTTAATGGTTGCTTCGTTAGATGCCATTGCTGTAATCCTCCTCTTCGTCAGCGTCTGCACTAGCAGCAGGTGCAGGGGTGGTAGGTGTTTGGTTACGGTTGATGAAGAAGTCATAAGCCGCAACAGAAGCTGCTAACAATGCGATGGCTAAGATTGGCAACTTCCCATAAGCCGCTGCAATAAAGCCGGCAACGAAGAATGGTGCGTATTCAATCTTCCACATAATCTTCAGTAACATTGCGAAACCAACGGCTGGCATCATGCCACCAGCAGCTTGGAATCCACCAAGGATCCAAACTGGGATAGCCTTAACGGCAGCAGTAACAACGCCTTGACCGAAGATAGCTGGCAAGAATGCCATGATGAAGAATCCGATGAATAAAATAACTGGTTCAATCCAGGCCATTCGATCCATTTTCTTGGTATCACCGTTAACTGCGGCAACATCCATTGTATGCATCAAAGGTGCTAAGGCCGTGAACAATAATGTAATAATAGCTTGAACAGCAACAGAGAATGGTACGGCAACCCCAACGGCAACTTCCGGCTTCAAGCCAGAAAGAATTGCGAACAAGGTCCCAATCACACCACCAATAACAACGTTAGGTGGTTGTGCCCCAGCGAGTGGCACCATACCTGCCCAAACAAGTTCCAAAGTCCCACCGGTAATAATACCCACGGTAGGTTCACCGAGAATAATCCCGATAACAGCACCGGTAACGATAGGGCGGTGAATATGGGTCAACCCGTTAAATTGGTCAATCCCGGCAATCCCTGCCCACAAGCCAACAAGGATGGCTTGTAATACAGTAACGTCGTGCATGTTTTAACCCCCTCAAAATTTTTATAACAACGGCTTCTATGCCTTTGCTAACAGATCCATTAAATCGGTGGCGCGTTCGTTAGGGATACCTTGGACTTCAAGTTGAATCCCCATGTTGTGCAATTCGTTAAAGGTCTCAATATCTTCAGGTGAGACAGAAACGGTCGCAGATAATTGTTTCTTGCCTTCAGCGAAATGCAAGTTCCCAATGTTCAACTTCTTGATTGGCACGCCGCCTTTAATTAAGGCTAAGGCATCTTGCGGTGTCCGAATAACCAAGAGGATCTTCTGGCTAGGTGCAGCTTTTCCAATAACTTTGATGGTCTTGTCAATGCTGAAGAATCGAATACCAACGGTGCCAGGGATAACCATTTCCATCAAGTTCTGTTGAACAGGATCCGTTGAGACATCGTCGTTAGCCACGACGATCAGGTTAGCTCCAATGGTATTCACCCAAGTCATCCCCACTTGTCCATGAACAAGCCGATTGTCAATCCGTGTTACTAAAATGTTTGGTTCAGTCATGATGTCTTCCTCCTATGAATTAAGCTTGGTAGTCGTGTAAAATTACGCCCTTAACAACGCGGTTAACGGTCCCTGTTGGTGATGGTGTGTCTGGCGTGTTGCCAACCTTGATAGAACTCAGTAATGCCAGAGTTTGGGCAAACATCACGTCAGGTAAGGCCAGGTAGGCTTCAGGTAAGTTCTTTGGTGCAGCTTCAAACAAGAAGCTTTCACCAGAAAAGTCCAAATCTTGCGAGACGCCAATGGCAACGACACGCTTAGCGATTTCGTCACCCTTGATTTCTTCCGTGACATCGACGTCGTATTGACGGGTGTATGGGTCATTACTCAAGAAATCAAAGACCAGGGTCTTGCCATCAACGAATGACTTAGGTCCATGACGGAAGCCCATGGATGAATCAAAGATGGTTGCCAATTGACCAGCAGTTAATTCCAACACCTTCAACTGAGCTTCACGAGTAAGCCCGCTCAAGCTGCCAGAACCTAGGTAAGTAATCCGATTGAAGTCTTCATCAACCAAGTTCTGAATGAAACTTTCGTGATCAATCACTTCATGACCCATAGCGGAAATAGCCTTGACCCAAGCAGCTTTATCACTTTCCTCCGCTGTGTCAAAGACCAACAGTGCTGTCAATGCCATGCAAGAGAAACTCCCGGTCATCGCAAAGCCTTTGTCGTTTGAACCGGCTGGTTGCAACAAGACCAAATTCTTCGCTTCGCCTTCAGCCCGTTGTGCCAAATTGCCTTCTGGTGCACAGGTAATCGTCAATTGATACAGGGATGAGACAAGTTGTTCAGCGAGTTCTACGGCCTTGATGCTTTCAGGTGAGTTCCCACTCCGAGAGAATGAAACCAATACGGTTGGGGTATCAGCTTCTAAGTAGTCGTATGGGGCAGACACGATATCCGTTGTGGGGATGGCTTCGAACTTGAAGCGTGAGCGGTCGCCGTGCTTGCTCAAGTATGGGGTGACCGTGTCGCCAACATAAGCGGAAGTACCGGCCCCAGTAAAGATTACGCGAACGACACCGGTTGTTTCATTGGAGACCTTATCCAAGAATGCGGTAATCGCCGCTTTGTGCTCGTTATAGAGGTCAAAAGCTTCGGTCCATAATTCTGGTTGGTGCTTAATTTCTTCAGTCGTAATTTGAGCGCCCATTGCTGTCAGAGCAGCTACATCTTTTTCAAACATGTTTATCCTCCTAAATCCCGTCTTCGTCATCAGTGACTTCACGTTGGCGTTGCTTAAATTCAACAACACCAGATTTACCGGCCGTTAATGCGGCTTCCGCGAACTGATCAATATCGAGTTCGCGTTGGAACATAATTTCCATCAACATGGAAACATTCGTCCCAGATAACACCACCACATTGTCATAATTCATTTTGCACATGACAGCTTGATTGAATGGGGTGCCTCCGGGAATATCAGTGAAGAATGCAATGCCAGAAACATCGCCTAGTTCTTTGACAGCAGCTTGGAATTTCTCCTGCAGTTGATCGGCTGTCATCCCTTCTTCAAAATCAATCCCGATTAGCTTTTCATGCTCACCACTCAAGAGCTTAATGGTGCTCATTAATCCGGTCGCGAAATGGCCGTGGCCAGTGACAATCATTCCAATCATTGCTGTCTCTCCTTTATTGTTCGTTTTGATTCGGCGTTAGTTGACGTGATGGACCTGATAGATGAATTGATCTGATCGGGCCACGCTCATTGTATATTCAACAACGTCATGGGTATCGCTATAGGTGGTGCGACGAACATTCAATCCTGGGGAGTCGGTCGGTACCTTTAGTAGGTCCGCATCTTTACTGCCGATAAGACTGGCGTAGAACCCTTCGGTCGCTTCGGCAATCTTAACGTGATATGTATCTTGCATCACCGTGTATAACGCAGTGTCTTTCAGCATCTCAGCTGTGAACCCCGGAAAAATCGTCCCAGGAATGTACGTCCGTTCAACCATCAACGGCATGCCGTCCGCAATCCGAACCCGTTTCAACTTATACACCGGTGCACCCAGCGGTAAATCGAGTTTCTCAGCAATGTACTTATTCGCCTCAACCTCATGCAAGTAAAGCAAGTCGGTTTGAGCAGTGCGGCCAAGCGCCGCCATCTGGGTACTAAAGCTGTATGTCGTCGACAGGTCGGTGGTTTGCTTCGCATTGTTTAATACGAAGGTCCCACGGCCATGTTGCCGATAAACTAAGCCCATGGTTTCCAGCTCATCAAGTGCCATGCGCACAGTATTGCGGCTCACCTGGTAGGTATTAGTTAATTCGCGTTCAGAAGGTAGCTTGTCGTGAGGTTGCATGTGACTTATCTTGTCGCGTAAAAGATCAACCAATTGTTCATGCAGCGGTTGTTCGTAAGTCGCCATAACATCATCACCTTAACTGGTACCAACCACAAGACCAGTGTAAGGGTTTTAAAACTTGCTGTCAATATAATTTCTCAAGGATAAAGTGATAAATTCGCTTTCAAAAATTGGTATCAAAGGTGCCAGTCTGCGCTTTCCTATTTTGAAAGCTTTTTCATTACCGTTATCCCGGGAAATTCCAATCGGTATAGCCCAATGAATTCTAATAGAATCGCCGTTCCCTCTCATAATCGCATTTGAATTGTCACAATTTTCGACATCAAAAAAGCCTAGCTGCGACAAGCAAGCTAGACTCCAGGTAAAATCGTGATTAGCCAACCAATAACTTGAGAACATTTATTGCCGAATGATGTCTTTGGGTGCCATTGGTGTTTCAGCCCATCAATGAACTGCCAAATGATTGCCGCCAGAAGCATCACAGCGATGATAACGGCGAGCATAATTAATGCAGCAATCACTACTGTTTTCATATAAACCTCCACGAATATGCGCCTTAGGTAACCTTTGTGTATAGGTGACAATACCTGATAATGCTTTTATCGTCAAATCCTATCTCTTCAACTGGTATACATGGAAACTACCCTACAAGGGTCTAGCTCGCTGTCAAGGCCCTGACAGCCGCATAAAAAAACCGCGCTGCGAAAGATTCGCAGCGCGGTGCTTTTAATTTTCTTGATGTTCTTTTAAGACGGTCTTGGCGTCAGCTAGGACCTGAGCTTCTGGGGTCACCAGCACTTGTTGCTTATGCAGCCAAGCGATGAAGCTCGTATAATCCTCCGGCTTCAAGAACATGCCAAAAAGTTTCTGGTGGACCGTTAATGGCGCATAAGTCTTATTGAAGTCCACCCGATTCTTATCGGTAAAGACGTATAGCCGGCTGGTTTTGAAGGTTTCTTCGGCCTTTTCAGTCTTATACACTGTGACTTGTTGATTCTTCACGCCAATAAAACCACCGCCAGAACGGCCTAACCAGTACTGATCGAAGTGGCGGTTCTCGGCTTCTGCCCGAGCTCGTTTCGCTTTGAAATGATTACTCAGATAGATAAACTCGACCAACAAAAGAATCAAAAACAGAATAATTCCAACAATAATCCCAGCTACTAACATGACGGCTCCCCCTAGTCTGCCATAATGGTGCGCAGTAATGCTTTACCTTCAGCTTCGCTTGCCCGGAAGGCCCGGCCAAGTGCTAATGACTTATCAACGATAATACTTTGGGCATCGATGGTCTGATAAGGATGATCACCGGCTAATTCTTGGGCCAATGATAATTCAGTACAGCCAAGCACAATGACGTTCACCCCAAAGTCATCGTGCATGGTTTTAAGAATCTTATGATACAACTGGGCGTCGACGTGGTCGTTCTCCTTGATATTGGTGTAAATCAATTCATTGACCATATCTTGAACGTGTTTGTCGCCCAAAACGACTTCGCGACCAGCTGCTTCAATCTCATCAGCATACACACCGTCGGCAATTGTTCCCGCGGTGGCAATCAGGCCCACGCGTTGTTCATCTGGATACTGTTCACACATGGTTTTGATTGCCACACGTGGCATATGAATTAATGGCACATCTGTTTCTGCCTGTAACTGTTCATAGAAATAGTGGGCAGTATTGCAGACAATCACCATGAAATCGGGATTGAGCAGGCTCTGTTGGCGAATGTCATCGCGTAAGTATGGGAAAAAATTAGGCTGGCTATGATCCAAAATATAAGCGGTCCGGTCTGGTACAGTCGCATGATTGACCAGTAGGTAATCAAGATAATCCTGATCACGCTTGGCATCGGTGCGCTTATTCAACAAGCGGACATAGCTTTCAGTCGCTGCGGTCCCCATCCCACCAATAACTGTAAAGAATCGTTGCATACACGTTACCTCTTTCTATAGCGATTCGGCAATTTCCGTCACGACAACCATATCAGTTGGCCATGGGGTATCAACGCCCCGAACTTTTTGATAGGGGTCAGCGCCCTTACCAGCAACAACAACAATGTCATTAGGGCCACTGGATTCAATGGCTTGGCGAATCGCTTCCCGACGATCAAGGACGTGATGGACATTCACTTTGTCGTGGTCAATATCTTGATCGATTTCATTAATAATGGCTTGTGGATCTTCAAATCCCGGATCATCGGTCGTCAAGAAGGCTTCATCGGCGTATTCGTTCAACACCTTCGCAAAACCTGCTCGGCGTGAGACCCCTTTGTCACCAGGGGATCCAACGACGACCAGTAGCCTTGGATGATTGTATTCGTTGTCAATAAAGTGCAACAGGGCCTTCATACTGCCGTAGTTATGGGCGTAATCAACATAAACGACCCCGTGTTCAGAAACGGCAAGGCGTTCCATCCGCCCAGGAATTTTAATTTTGGCAATGCCTGGGACCGCAGTCCGGGCATCGACGCCAGCTAGGCCAGCGCCAATGATGGCCGCGGTGGCATTACTTTCATTGAAGTCCCCAATCAGACTGAGTTCATAGTGGCCACCGATGTTTAAGGCCGCCGCTTTGTCCGTCACAGGAATAACGGTGAACTTGCTGGTGGCGGTGTCAGCTTCTTGGCTTTCGAAGCGGAAATCAATTGTAATATCATCCCGGGTTGGCTTAAAGTCTGTCGAAGCAAATAAGTAGATGCTCTCTGGATAAGTCGTGGTCGTTGCGGCCGCATACACTTCATCAAAGTGATCAGTCTCGGCGTTAATCACCACTTTACGGGCGTTCACAACAAGTTGCAGTTTATTGTGTAAGTAATTTTCGAAGTTAGGGTGCTCATTGGGGCCAATGTGGTCGGGCGTGATGTTCAAGAAGAACCCGACATCATAGGTCAGCCCAAAGACCCGATTACGCAAGTAGGCTTGTGATGAGACTTCCATGACTAAATGGGTCATCCCATTATCAACCGCTTCACGCATATCATGGAACAAGTCCAAGCTTTCTGGCGTGGTCAAATCAGACTTAAAGCGTTGATCAGGGTTAGGGCCCAAAATGCGATCAATCGTCGAAAACAGTGCCACGTGCTTAGGATGTGCTTCTTCGAGAATCCCACGCGTGAAGTAGGAAGCAGTCGTTTTACCTTTGGTCCCGGTATAAGCAATCACAAACAAATCGTCTTGTGGGAAGTCATAGAAAGCGGCGCCAAGAATCGCCATCGCTTTAGTGACGTTAGTGACAATCAGCGCATTCATCCCGTTGCCCTCAACATATGGCTTCTCAGCCACATAGGTTGTCGCGCCATTATCCTTGGCCATCGACAAATAGATTGGCCGGAAGTGGGTCCCTTTGCAGAAGAAAAGACTTGGGCCAGAGACCTTGCGGGAATCATAGGTAATCCCCGTCATTTCAACGTTAATGTCGCTTTGAACCGCGCTACTTTTTAACAGGTGATGCTCTTTGAGTAATAAGATACATGCATGTAATGATAATGCCATGTCAATCTCCTTATCTGGTATCGATTCGTTCGCGTGTCTGTGCTCGCTGATTACGTCCGCTTACACTCTGAAACTAAATTATATCATACTGGTTTGGTCGGAGTGACATGCGTCAAGCGAACGGTATATTCGCCATTAGGGGCAGCAACTGTCACCACCTGGCCTGGCGCTTGATTTAGCACAGCTGCACCCAGCGGCGAATCGCTGGCCAAGTTGTCAGGATTAAGGCGCGCTTCCGCTGGACCGACCAAATGATAGGTCTCCGTTTCACCTTCAGCCAGGAAAACGAGCGTGACATCCGTCCCAATGGCTGCATTGGCCCCAGTCGGTTCAGGAACCACTTGCGCATAGCGAATCAGCTTGTCCAAATATCGCAGGCGACTTTCTAAATGACGCAAATCTCGTTTGGCAGCACTGTATTCTGCATTCTCGGAAAGATCTCCCAAAGCACGAGCTGCCACTAATGCAGCAATTTTATCGGGCCGTTGGGCGGTTAAGGTCACAATTTCTTGTTTTAAAGCCGCCAAGCCATGGGCGGTAATTGGATGATACTGCATCTAATCGCTTCCTCGTTAGAACAAATTACTGAAGAATTCGACAATCCCCCGCCAAATCAAGACAAAGACGTTGGTTTTTTTGACGGTTTTTTGAGTGGCCATCGGCACGCTGAGCCGCTGACCGGAGACATTGGTCAGATAACTGGCATTCCCCGCCAAGCTCAACGTCCCAACGCGCGTGCCAGCTGTTTCAGGGGCAGAGAGCTGTTTCTTGGCGGCGGTGTATTGATACTGAACTTGAGTGGCTGACTTAGGGAGATAAATGGTCATACTTTTTGCGGGGGCAATCGCCACATGTTCTTGCGTCCCACGCTTAACGGCAATCTGCTTAGATGGCCCAGCGCTCGTGCCTGCCTTAAACACTGCCACTGGCACATATTCCCCGTAAACATACTTCATCAGTTGGGCAGTTTGTGAGAAGCGAACTTCATGATCAGGTCCGTTAGCGTGCATCACCACTGTAATCAGCCGCAGGCCATTTTTCTCAACCGTACCAGTAAAATTCGCTCCAGCTAGGTCGGTGGTCCCAGTTTTCAGGCCATCCACCGGTAAACTAGCATCATAGCTCGATAAACCTGGCAGCATGTGATTAAAATTCTCCATCATCGTATTATCGCTGTTACCCGAAGCAAACTTCAGCTTGGGAATTTTGGTGGTTTGGAGCACTTCTGGGAAATCGGTAATCAAATGTTGAGCCACGATGGCCACTGAGCGAGCTGACATACTATTCTCAGCGTTCGCACCAGTACCGGCCACAATGTCTTGTCCTAATTCACTATTATTCAACCCGGTGCTATTGACGATGGTGGCGTCTTGGATGCCCCACTTATGCAGTTGATTCTGCATTGCCGTAATGAACTGGGCCTGATTGCCACTTAAGGCATCCCCGAGCAACATCATAGCAGCGTTAGCGGAAGAGATTAATGCCGCTTGATAGAGGGCTTTAACAGTATACTTACCGTCAGAGCGGAGGGGTACGTTGGATAAGTTGGTATTTTGGCTGATACGATAACTCAGCGCATCAACGGCCACTTCTTGATCCCAGCTGAGCTTTCCAGACTTCACGGCATCAAGGACTAAATAAATGCCCACCATCTTTGTCATTGAAGCGATTGGCAAAGCCTGGTCGGCATTTTTGGCATAGAGAACTTGCCCCGTTTTGGCATCGATTGCCAAAGCAGCACGCGCATTCACATCAATAGTGCTGGCCGCCATCGCTTGATTGGGTAGTCCAAAACCAAGCAATACTGTGATGACCAGCGTTAATTTAACCCAAAATTTCTTCATTTACTTTGTCTCCTCGTGTGGTGATAGTGTTGCGCCCATTTTTAGTGGTAAATGCATGACAAAACTGGTCCGTTCTGGCGTTGATTCGGCATAGATATACCCACCGTGTAACGCCACAATGCTCTGAGCGATAGCCAGACCCAACCCAGTGCCACCGGTCTCTTGGGAGCGGGATTCTTCGACGCGATAGAACCGATCAAACAATTGGTTCAAGGCATCGTTAGGAATCTCGGGGCCATCGTTGGCCACATGAATGATGGCTTCTGAACCGACTTTTTCGGCCTCAAGCCAGATATGTTTGCCTCCCGAGCCATACTTCAAAGCATTCACAATTAAGTTATTAAACACACGCCCAAGTTTCTCCGTATCAGCTTCCATCATTAAGGGGTTCGGTTTACCGCTGACTGAGATGGTCATGCCCTTATGCGCGGCTTCGAGCTCAAAACTGGCGGCCAATTGTTCCAGCATGGCAACCATATTGAAACTCAAAATATTCAGCGGCGTCGTGGTTTGGCGGACCTTGGTGTATTCAAATAAGTCCTCCACCAGCACCTTCATTTGCTTCGCTTTGAGATAGGCTGTATGCGTGTACTTAAGCAGTTCATCCTCGCTGCGGAATTGGCGATCTTCAATCAAACCTAAATAACCAATGATTGACGTCAACGGCGTGCGAATATCATGTGAGACATTAGTAATCAGTTCATCCTTGCTCTGTTCAATCCGTCGTTCCTCTTCCATAGACTTCACAGTCGAATCAACCAAAGCATTAATGCTCGCAATCACTTTTTGCAAATCAGTATTCACTTCGAAACTAATCCGATGATCCAAGTGGCCATCTGCAATATAGTGGAGTTCCGCGATCACGTGGCGCATCTGCATTTGCCGATACCGCCGAATGAGTCGCCAGTACACGACGGCTGCATCCGCCACGCCCATCAAGGCAATAAACAGATTCCGCCAACTCCAGATATGAATCCCGGCACTGCCGAAGGTCACGCCGCTTTTCACGCCCCAAATAGCATTCTCAAGTTGCTGATTGCCCTGAATCATCTGCATCAGAATGACCACAACCGCAAGATTCAACATCAAAAGCAAAATGACGGTCACGATGCCTTCCACCAGCAGTTCAGACTTTTCTTTGGCGGTCAGATGTACTTTTTCCATTATTGTGCCGAAACCTTGTAACCAACGCCCCAAACAGTTTCGATAACCTTCTCGCCATCGGTGGCCTCTTCAATCTTATCGCGTAAGTGAGAGACGTGGACCATAACGGTCTTGGCCGAGATGATACTTTCTTGTTGCCAGACGCGTTCAAAAATCTCATCCGCAGAAAAGACCCGGTTCGGGTGGCTAGCTAGCAAGTACAAAATCCCAAACTCCAAGGCAGTTAGTTGAATCTGCTTACCTGTCAGGGTGGTTACTTCGTGGCTGTCCTTCTTAATGACTAAGGGACCGACTTCAAGGACGTCGGGTTCATCATTGGTGACGGCATTTTGGCTGCGGCGTAATAAACTCTTCACGCGCGCCATCACTTCCAGCGGGTTAAACGGCTTAGTCACATAGTCGTCTGCCCCGGTTATCAGGCCTTGAATCTTGTCCATATCGCCGGTTTTGGCCGAAACGATAATAATCGGGATTTGTGAGTCTTTCCGCACCTGCTTGACCACATCAATCCCCGATAGATTCGGCATCATGATATCCAGAATCATCAAGGCAATATCAGGGTTGGTGGCCAACTTGGTGATGGCTTCCTTACCAGAATAAGCGAGTACGGGTTCATAGCCTTCGTTTTTAACGTAGATACTCAAAAGTTCAACGATTTCTTTGTCATCATCCACAACCAGAATTTTCATGGTGGGTTCTCCTTCATTGTTCATATTGCCTTCATTGTACCAGATTGTTTCACCACGCAAAGGCCGGCCATGGTGGCTTAACCGAAATTTATAGGCACACAAAAACGCCTCTGACCACAGAATCAAAGTTCTGTGCCCAGAGGCGCTTGTAAGCCATGATTAAGCGATAGTGATGTTGGCTTGATTGATCCATTGATTGCCACCAACGCTGTAGAATGTTTGACCATTGATTAACGTCGTGCCAAAAGCTTTCCAGGTACTTCCCTTAGCCAACGTTTTGCTTGATTTCTTACCTTTACCATTGGTGATGGTCCAGATATTAGTCTTGGCCTTTGTTTTGACAGCTAGGCGCTTTGTTGCTGGTTGCGCTACAGCCTTAGTGCCCTTGTACAACCGAGCATAGTCGGTGAAAATCCCGTCAACACCAGAGTGCAAAACTTTTTGGACGTTGCTAGGATTCTCATGCCATTGCCATGGCATCACTTGCTTGCCATGTTGGTGCAAGTTAGCAATCATTCCGGCTGAAGTGGCTTCAAACGTGTTACTGATAATATCCACTGACTTCAACTGGTTATAATTTGGGGTCCAGAAATACGAATTCAAGAGGTACATCGTTGGAACGGCAGGGGCTAAGTGCTTCAAAGTGTTCAGTGAAGCGAGTGAGAATGATTCAAAAATCACCCGATGTTGTAACCCATAACGATTCACCAAGTTGACTAAAGAAGTTTCCACCCCTTCGCCGGCTCGGGTTTCAATCACAAATTTAACGTTTGCCCGTGAAGCATAGTGTGCAAACACTTGATCCAATGAATGCAACTTCTCACCATTGGCCATGCGCAAGTTTGACAGCACTGACCATGGGGTTTGCGTAATCGTCATTGCCTGTCCAGCCATGCGACTGGTGGTGTAATCATGGCTCACAACCAAGGTGCCATCAGCTGAACGCACTAAATCTTGTTCGATATAGTTGGCGCCGTCCGCTAAGGCGCGGTCATAGCTGGCAAAGGTATGTTCGGGCACGTTGAGATTCCCCGTCTCACCACGATGCCCAATCACGGTAAAGCCTGATGCTAAGATAAAAATGAGTGCGAAGGCACTCGTCAATAGTAGTTTTTTCATTATACCCTCCAAACAGCTAATAAATTTAGTGTAAAGGAAAACCGGCAAAACGCAAGTCAGAACGCATGAAAACCGGCAAAAAAACAGGGATGTGACAAAACTGTTCGTTTTGCCCATCCCTGTGCGTTCAATCGTATTATTGTGCGGAGTAATTGGGTGATTCTTTGGTGATCTGCACATCATGCGGATGGCTTTCCCGCAAGCCTGCACCAGAAATTTGGATGAATTGGGCATCGTTCGCCAGAGCTTCCAAGTTGGCAGCACCGACGTAACCCATGCCGGAGCGTAAGCCGCCGTCCATCTGGAAAATGACGTCAGCGAGACTGCCCTTGTACGCGACCCGACCTTCAATCCCTTCAGGTACCAACTTGTTGGCTTCATTGACGCCACTTTGGAAATAACGATCAGAACTGCCGTGGGCTTGTTCCATCGCGCCCAGACTACCCATGCCACGGTATGTCTTAAATCGGCGGCCTTGATAGATTTCAAATTGACCCGGCGCTTCATCTGTACCGGCGAGCATTGAACCCAGCATGACTGCGTTACCGCCAGCTGCCAAGGCTTTGACGATGTCACCAGAATACTTAATCCCGCCATCAGCGATGATGGTTTTGCCTAATTCACGGGCCACACTGGCAGCCTCATAAACGGCGGTGAGTTGGGGTACCCCGACGCCGGCCACAATCCGCGTGGTGCAAATGGAGCCAGGGCCAATCCCAACTTTAACAACATCGACGCCGGCCTCATATAAAGCCCGAGCGCCCTCAGCGGTAGCAACGTTACCAGCAATCAGTGTTGCTTCAGGGAAGTGGTCACGAATCTCGGCAATTTTGCGCAAGACACCAGCTGAATGGCCGTGAGCCGTATCAATCACAATGGCGTCAGCACCAGCGTCGAACAAGGCTTGCGCCCGTTCAAAGGTGTCAGACGTCACCCCAACGGCAGCCGCGACCAGCAAACGGCCGTGATCATCCTTGGCCGCATCGGGAAATTCGACCACTTTCTCAATATCTTTAATGGTGATAAGTCCGGATAAACGACCATCTTCATCAACCAGTGGTAATTTCTCAATCTTATGATGTTGCAAAATAGCTTCAGCCTCACCCAGTGAGGTGCCCGTTGGCGCCGTCACGAGATGTTCTTTCGTCATGACCGTATCAATGGCCACGCTTAAGTCATCGACATAGCGTAAATCCCGGTTAGTGATAATCCCGGTTAATTGCCGGCTGTCTTCATTATCGACAATCGGCACGCCACTAATGCGATACGTTTGCATTAATTCATCCGCGGCGCTAACAGGATCAGTTGCAGTCAGGAAAAATGGATCAATGATGACACCATTTTCTGAACGCTTCACCTTCAGGACCTCAGCAGCTTGGGCAGCAATGCTCATATTCTTATGGATAACCCCGAGGCCACCTTGGCGAGCCATCGCAATCGCCATGTTAGCTTCGGTAACAGTATCCATACCCGCAGAAATAATTGGGATGTTCAGCTTTAAATTCTTAGCGAGTTGAACCGACAAATCAACATCATGGGGCAACACGTGACTTTCAGCAGGGACCAACAAGACATCATCAAACGTGAAACCGCGGCGTGCAAATTTTGTTTCCCAATTATTCAAATTAATGCCCTCTTTCAAAAATTTTGTTTATCAGCATAGCATGTGGGTCAGAAGGCGTCAATTCTTTCTGAAAACACCTTGAAAAAGCCTAATTGGTGGGGATTCTCGCATTAAGTCTTTCTCATAATGAGTAAATTTTCCCGAACATTATGTCTGTGTGATTCATTTCACAACGATAAAGTTCGTCAATCCTGAGATTTTGCCAGAAATCAAAAAATAATGTTCGTTTCTTTGTGTGCCAAAGACACAGGTTCAATCAGCCAACTTTTGAGATTCTGTCTGTCGTCAAATCACGTATTGGCTGTGAAACAACTCAATTTTTGGGGGCCGCCTTGACGGAAACTGTTTCAGGTGTTAATTTTAACTTGTGCTCTAAAAGAAACAAAACAGAACATAAAGGCACAAGGAGAAACTCATGCTGAAACGAGAACGGTTACTTACGATTCAAAACCTAGTTGAGAAAAAAGGCATCGTAACCGTTAGCGAAATCGAGCAGGCGTTAGGCGTTTCCAAGATGACGGTTCGCCGGGACTTGGATGAGCTCGCGGATAATCAAACGCTCATTCGGATTCACGGCGGCGCGCAAAGCAAGCACTATGTGAAGACCACAGAACTTTCGCGGTTGGAACGGCGTGACTTGAATGTGGCAGAGAAACAACAAATTGCCACCATCATTACCAGCTTAATCGCTCCAGGTGACACGGTCTTTATCGGACCGGGCACCACCAACGAGCTGGTCGCCGATGCGTTATCGATCAGCGATGTCAACATCATTACCAATAGCCTGCCGGTGTTTGAGAGTTTTCAAAACCACGCTAAGCGGACGAAGATTCAACTCATCGGCGGCCACTATCACGCTCGCACCGGTGCTTTCATTGGGAGTATCACAGTGGAAATGCTTGAACGGCTGCGGCCCACCAAGGCATTTATCAGTGTCAGTGGGCTTGACGGTGACGCGGTAATGGATGAAAACGTGGATGAAGGTCAAGCCTTGGCCATCGCCCTTAACCAGGCCGCCAAGCGCTACATCGTCAGTGATCACACGAAGTTAAATCGCACCGCGTTTTATCGGTTCTACGATTTGAGCGAATGCGATGCCCTGATTACCGACGGCGACATCCCCAAACCAGATTTGGCCCGTTACGCCAATCTGACAACAGTTCTTACTTCCCCGATTGTTCGGGTCTAACTTATGGCAACAACTTTAAAAAAATTTTTGGAGGTCTATCATGACTGTTACTTTAACTGAAGGTCAATACAAGCACCTGGTAAATTTGTCGAACGACAAGAACGTTATTTCTGCTCTGGCTATCGATCAACGTGGTTCAATCAAGAAGATGATTGCTAAGGCTGCAAAGTCTGAAGCCAACGAAACAGAAATCGTCCACTTTAAGGAAGCTGTTTCTGAAGAATTAACACCATACGCTAGCTCAATTCTGCTTGACCCTGAATATGGCTTACCAGCCAGCAAGTTACGTGCAGCCAACGCTGGCCTCCTGCTCGCCTACGAAAAGACGGGTTACGATGCCACTGAACCTGGTCGCCTGCCAGATATCATCGCTAACCAATCCGCCCTTCGGATTCAAGAAGAAAACGGTGACGCCGTTAAGTTCTTGCTGTACTACGATGTGGACGAAAGCGATGAAATCAACGATCAAAAGAAAGCCTTCATCGAACGTGTCGGTGCTGAAGCTAAGGAGAACAACTTACCATTGTTCCTTGAATTAGTTTCATACGATGCCAACATGGATAGCGTTACCGATGCTGAATTTGCTAAGGTAAAGCCACACAAGGTTATCGAAATGACCAAGGAATTCAGCAAGCCTCGTTACAACGTTTCTGTCTTGAAGCTTGAAGTACCTGTTAACCAAAAGTATGTTGAAGGCTTCACCGAAGGCAGCAACGAAGCTGTTTACACCCAAGACGAAGCTAAGAAGTATTACAAGGAACAAAGTGATGCCACTGACTTACCATTCATCTTCTTGTCAGCCGGCGTTTCAAACGCTCTCTTCATCCAAGAACTTGAATTCGCTCACGAAGCTGGTTCAACCTTCAACGGTGTCCTTTGTGGCCGTGCCACTTGGAAGGACGCTATCGAACCTTATGCCACTCAAGGTGACGCTGCTGGCCGTCAATGGTTACGGACAGAAGGTAAGGCTAACATCGAACGCTTGAACGATGCCTTAGCTAAGACCGCTACCCCTTGGACCGACAAAGTCGTTAAGGGCTAGAGTGTGAAAACTCGCGGTTAACAACTGAGCACGTTTAGAAATCAAACATCCCCAAAAGAATCGACGACAATGTGATGTTGTCGCCGATTTTTTTGTGACATGATGAAAGCGCTACATTAAAAAGGAGGCCTAACCATGATTTTAACTGTAACCATGAATCCCTCGATTGATATGGCTTATCCTGTGAAGCATCTGGAGATTGATACCGTCAATCGTGTCGCTAACGTTCGCAAAACGGCCGGAGGTAAAGGCCTGAATGTTTCTCGCGTGATTGCCCTGATGAATCGGCCAATTACCGCTACGGGGGTATTAGGTGGGTATTTCGGCCAATACATTGAGCACCAGCTTGATTTAACGCACATCGCACACAGTTTCACCCACATTGATCAAGAAACGCGCAATTCAATCGCCATTTTGCATGATGACGGCGACCAAACTGAATTGTTGGAAGCTGGGCCAGTGCTGACCGCTGAGGATACGGCTGCTTTTCTCAAACATTTTGAATCATTGCTCGAATCAGCTGATATTATCACCATCTCAGGCAGCTTGCCCGGCGGCTTACCCACCGACTTCTATGCCCAGATGATTGCGATTGCAGATCAGCATCATGTGAAAGTTCTACTTGATGCCTCCGGTGAAGCTTTAAAGGCCGGCATTGCTGCTGACATCAAACCTCTGCTGATTAAACCTAATGAAACCGAGTTAGCCGCTCTCTTGCATACACCAGTCGATAAGCATAACTATCCAGCCTTGAAGCAACACCTGTCATCACCAGTATTTGCCGGCGTTGAATGGATTGTGGTCTCTCTCGGGGCTGCGGGTGCATTCGTCAAGCACAATACTGATTTCTATAAAGTGACCATTCCAAAGATTAACGTCGTCAACCCAGTTGGCTCCGGTGATTCCACGACTGCCGGCTTAGCTATGGCCTTAGAGGCCGGTGAAGACGACGCCACAGTAATGAAAACCGCCATGACCACTGGTATGTTAAATACCATGGAAGCAGAAACGGGCTTTGTTAATCCTGATTTATTTGATGAATACTTCGCCAAAGTTACCGTCGAGAAGTTCTAAATAAAAATCGCGACTCAACGAGTCGCGATTTTTTAATGCCTGATTTTTGTCCACACCACATGGACCAGGAGGCCAATGAGCAACCAAAACAAGAGGTTTAAGACGAGAAATGCATTCAGCCAGTACAGGCCGCCCGTTGGCAAGAAAGCCATGATCAGGATTGCTATTGTATAAACGACGATACCTGGCCACCAAGATGTCGCTCGCAAGCGTCCCAAGCGATAGCGATTCACTAATAGAATGGCCACTAAAATGGTGAGAATTGGAAACACAATGTTCCAAAGCGCTAATGACATGTCCCTCACTCCTTTTTAGGAAAGAAGATCACCCGCGTGTAATACAGTGCATAACCAAGTGGGACAGCGGTGGCCAGGAGCAAAATAAGCAGCAAGCTCAAGCGCAGCGGCCACATCCCCACAATCAACCAAATCCAAAAACCAGCGAACAGATAAAACGGCACAAGCCACAAAAATCTGCGGAACTTGGACTTCTTTGGATTCTCGAGATAAGGCGAAAGTAAGAGATCAAGCATCCTTCTCACCTCCAATCACGTTAGCGTTTGTTGGCACTGGCCTTTTGGTCATGATACGTGCCAAAGGCGACAAAAGCCCCAAGCAGGCCGACAACTAATTCACCTGCCGCTTGCCAATAATTGTGACCAACAAAGCTAGCGATGGCAAAGCCCACCAACACCAATGCCAGTACTGCAAAGAAATATACCTTCCACATATTTTTCGCCCTCGATTTCCATACCAATCATTATTTGATACCGTCAGCATAGGTCCAGTCGCTTCCCCTGTCAATCAAACAACCCCTAACAAAAATGTCACTTTGCGACTAGACCAATAAAAAAATCCGCGCATGGCGGATTTTTTTGGTTATTGTGGGCTGAAAACGCCACGCAGGCCGTATTGGCGTTTGAGCAACCAATGGGCCCCGTAAGCAACTGCCGCAAGGACGGCATCCGCAATCCAGCTCATCGCGCTCGTCACAGGACTCTTGATCTGCCCAACGGTACTTGAGAGCAAGGAGAACAGCAGGATAATCAACATCGCGCCAATCAGAATCTGCCACATTGGCCGCCGTTGATCTTTAGGTGAACGGGTCCATTCATTGTAGTAACTGAAGACGAACCCAGCCATCAACGCCATCAGCAGCATTGGCACTAAGCCCCCGGCACCGGTGACGGACTTGGGATTGAAGTATGCCCCCACCCCGTACACCAGGGCAAACAAACTCAAGAAGAACAGTGACATGTCAGTCGCTACCAGCCAATATGGCTGTTTCTTCACTGGCTTGGGCGCATTGAGGATACTTTCTACTTTGACCGTGACCGGCCCATATAATTGAGTGGCTGGCTTACCTTGCTTCTGGGCGGCCAGCATCTCTGGTAACATTTCTGCCAAAATGGTTTGTTGTTGTGCTTCAGGAATGGCATGGTCGTTCAATTCCCGGCGGAACTTGAAAATATAATCATCATTTTTCTTACTTAATTGACCAATCAACGCCTCAACATCGACGGTCGGTTGGTTGTCGGTAGTTTCTGTTTCAGCCAAAAATCGTTCCTCCTCTAGACATTAAAGCGGAATTCGATGATGTCGCCATCTTCCACTTCGTATTCTTTACCTTCAGACCGGTAACGGCCGGCTTCTTTGACAGCTGCCACACTGCCATATTTGTCGAGATCAGCAAAGGACATGGTTTCGGCCCGAATAAATCCGCGTTCGAAATCTGAATGAATAATCCCGGCCACTTGTGGTGCTTTCATGCCACGTTTGAACGTCCAGGCCTTCGTTTCCTTGCCACCAGCAGTGAAGAAGGTCGCCAGTCCCAACAAGTGATAGCTGGCCTTAATCAACTTGTCCAAACCAGATTCGGACACCCCTTCAGCAGCTAAGAAGTCAGCTTTGTCAGCGTCATCGAGTTCAGCAATTTCTTCTTCTGTCCGGGCTGAGACAGCAATCACTTCAGCGCCTTCTTTGGCTGCGTAGTCTTCAATGAGCTTAACGTATGGTGAGGCATCTGGGTCAGCCATGTCGTCTTCTGCAATATTAGCCACATATAAAACAGGCTTGCTGGTTAATAAGAACAGACCTTTGACAATCTTTTGTTCATCCTTGTCGAGATCAATACTCCGAACAGCGCCGCCTTCATCAAGGACGGGCTTAATCTTTTGCAGGACGGCAAATTCTGCTTCAGCTTCTTTATCCTTGGTCCGCGCAATCTTTTCAACGCGAGCATAGCGCTTGTTGACGCTATCCAAATCAGCCAGGCTCAACTCTAAATTGATGGTTTCGATGTCATCTAATGGATCAACTTTGCCGGTGACACTGGTGATTTCATCGTCATCAAAGGCACGCACAACATGGACAATGGCATCCACTTGGCGAATGTTTTCCAGGAACTTGTTTCCTAGACCTTCACCCTTTGAAGCCCCCTTCACGATTCCGGCAATGTCGGTAAATTCGAATGTGGTAGGAATGATTTTCTTAGCAGGAATGAGTTCATCAATCCGAGCTAAACGAGCGTCGGGCACTTCAACCATACCGACGTTTGGATCAATTGTGGCGAAGGGATAGTTCGCCATTTCAGCGCCCGCCTTCGTAATTGCGTTAAAAAGGGTTGATTTCCCGACGTTGGGTAACCCCACGATACCTGCTGTTAAAGCCATGTAAGTCCACTCTTTCTGTTTTTTTATTGGTTGTGCTGAGAATAGGCTGTCTCACCTAAACGCGCTTGCAAGCACAATCATCTCCGTCCAACTTGTCCCGCAATCGACCTAACCCGTCGATTTTTCGGGCCTGTGTTGGTACTCGATGATTCCCGTGCTTACTCGCGCTCTAAAACTTTTTTCAATTTTTTATCAAACTCACCGCGGGGCATCATAACAATGTGGCCGCAACCAGTGCATTTGATTTTAATATCCATGCCTAAGCGAATAATTTCAAAGCGATTGGTCCCGCAGGCATGGGGCTTTTTCATTTGGACCATATCATGTAATTCGTACATCACAATACCTCCGTTAGTCGATATTGACATCTAACAAAGCCAGAATCCGATTCAAATCAGTCTCAGAAACAAAATCAATTTCGATTTTGCCCTGGCCTTTCCGGTTAGCCGCAATATTCACCTTGGTGCCAAAGCGATCGCCAAGTTGGTTCTCGCTGGCCCGTAAGTAAGGTGATTTTGGGGTTTGTTTGGCCGCTGGTTTCTTTGCGGCATGGTTCAACTGATTGATGAGCTGCTCCAATTGACGCACGGTCAATTGTTCTTTAACTGTGCGTTTCGCCACTGCCACCAGACGCGATTTGTCTTTTAAGGACAATAACGTCCGAGCCTGACCCATGGCGAGTTTGCCTTGATCCAAAAGTTGTTTCACTTCGTTAGGCAGGGTCAACAACCGCAAATAATTGGCGATATAGGGCCGACTTTTGCCGAGGCGATCAGCCACCTCAGCTTGGGTCAAATGCAGCCGCTTAATCAGCGTATCATAGGCCTGCGCTTCTTCCAAGGCAGTCAAGTCTTCACGTTGCAAGTTCTCAAGAACTGCAACTTCCATCATGGCTGCCTCATCGAAGTCACGCACAATGGCCGGAATTGTGTCCTTACCGGCTAGCTTTGAAGCCCGAAACCGGCGTTCACCGGTGATGATTTCATAGCCGTTCACACTTTTGCGGACAATGATGGGTTGAAAGACGCCGCTTTGTTTAATCGAAGCACTCAATTCAGCCAGTGCTGCTTCGTCAAACGTCTTGCGCGGCTGATAAGGGTTAGGCCGAATATCGGCCAAAGGCAATGATTCAACATTATCGGTTGCGACTGCTGGGCTTTCAAAGTCGGAGAAAATGGCATCAATGCCCCGACCAAGCCCTTTATTATTCTTATTTGCCATGAGCTTCGAGGACCTCCTTGGCCAAATCTTGGTAAACTTCAGCGCCACGAGACTTTGGATCATAATCAATGATTGGTTGCCCATAGCTTGGGGCTTCAGCTAAGCGCGTAATCCGCGGAATGATGGTCGCATACACTTTGTCACCAAAATACGACTGCACTTCATTAATCACTTGCGCGCCCAAATTCGTCCGAGCATCATACATGGTCAACAAGACCCCTTCAATGCTCAGGTTTGGATTGAAGTGCTTCTGCACGAGTCGAATTGTATTGAGCAATTGGCTCAAGCCTTCCAGCGCATAGTATTCACTTTGAACGGGAATCAGAATCGAATCACTGGCGGTAAAGGCGTTAATCGAAAGCTGACCTAATGAAGGTGGGCAGTCAACTAACACATAATCATAATCATCTTGAACAGGTTCTAACCCCAGCTTCAGTCGCATTTCACGGGCCATTTGGCTGGTTAATTCAATTTCAGCCCCGGCCAATTGAATGGTTGCCGGCACGATATCCAAATTCTCGTTTTTGGTGTGCAGAATGGTGTCTTGAATTGGCACTTCGTTGACCAATAAGTCATAAATATCTTGTTCAACCTGGGCCTTTTGAATGCCGAGCCCACTGGTCGCATTTCCCTGCGCATCGGCGTCAATGATTAAGACGCGTTTTCCCATACTGGCGAGGCAAGCACCCAAATTGATGGTTGTTGTTGTTTTACCCACGCCGCCTTTTTGATTTGCAATTGCAATTACATGTGCCATTAGGGCTAGTCCTCCGTCTTTGGGATTTCGATGACAAAACGATAAACATCTTTGTCCTCTTCTTCACGAGAAGTAATGGTCATCCCAGATTGTTCAACCATACTGAGCGACTGCCGAATCGTGTTAATGGCCAAGCGTGGATCTTGGCCACCAAGACTCTTCGCTTTGCTTTTGGCCTTTTTAGCTGGCTTTGCTTTCGGAGTCGTCGGCTTGACTTCTTCCTCATCAGGGGCTGCTTGGACCTCAGGTTGCGGATCGACAATCTCAGTGACGGCCGCATAGGTTTCTTTAACGGTTAAACCCTCAGCCATAATCCGGTGGAGCATCAATTGTTGATGATAATCGTCCAACTTCAACAATTCCCGGCCGTGGCGTTCGCTAATTTCATTGTTCAAAATGGCATTCTGGGCGGGCTCTGATAGTTTCAAAAGCCGTAATTTATTCGCAATAAAGGACTGGCTCTTCCCCATCTGTTCAGCTAAAGCACTTTGGGTAATATGATTAAGACTCATCAAATCGGCGTAGGCTTGAGCCTCTTCAATCGCCGTTAACCCTTCCCGTTGCAGATTTTCAATCAGAGCCATGGATGCTGATTCAGAATCAGACATCTTCTGGACAATTGCTGGCGCCGTTTCGAAATTCAACGTTTGCATCGCCCGGAAACGCCGTTCACCGGCAATAATTTCATAATGCTCGGGTTCATATTCCCGTAACACAATAGGTTGGAGTAAACCGTGCTCTTTAATAGTCTGGGCTAAGTCGTCGATTGCGCCTTGTGCGAAAACCTTCCGCGGTTGGAAACGGTTCGGCACAATTTGATGCAGAGGCACGTCTCGAACGACTGTCTTATCAGGAACCTCTTCTTTTTTTCGATTGAAAAATAATGCCATCATTGGCCTCCTAATGGTTGTTTACTTGGCGTCCCTGGCTTCCGCGGGAAACGGGCCGGTGTGGCCTTCACCTTATCAATAATCAACAAGTGGCGCGCGTCTGTCAGACCTGGCAGCACAACTTGTTTGTCTGCGGCCAACTTACCACCTAATTGCATCAGTGCTGGCTCAGCTTCAGTCAATTCTTGGTCGGTTTGCGCAGCTTTCATCGCGACAAACTGACCATGTAATTTAACCAGCGGTAAGCACAGTTCAGCTAAGACATTCAGTGGTGCTACCGCCCGAGCAGTGACTAAGTCAAAGTTTTCCCGGTGGACACTGCGTTTACCGCCGAACGTTTCCGCACGGTCATGGTATAGCGCCACGCCTTCCAGATTCAATTGAGCGACTAAACGGGATAAGAACCCAATCCGCTTATTGAGGGAATCCACAATCGTGATGCTTAGTTGAGGAAAAGCAATCTTGAGCGGAATTGATGGGAACCCAGCTCCGGAGCCAACATCGCACAAGGATAATGCTTCAGTCTGCAAAGCTGGTACTTCTAGCGCTAGGGTCAGGGAATCATAGAAATGTTTTAAGTAAACTTCTGGCTCAGCCGTAATACCGGTCAGGTTCATTTTCTCGTTTTCTTCAACGAGATAAGTATAGTAAAGATGAAATTGCTGCATTTGATCAGCGGTTAAGTTGATACCAACCGCTGCCAGGGCCGCTTGGAAAGCTTCTGGATTCATTGTGGCCTCCATTATCTCTGCCTAAAATCGTGAAACAACCTTGTTTCACGTACCTTTTCATTCTAACTTACACTACTTTTATGTACAAGCCAATTTACCGCTTTGTTTCACGTGGAACACCGACGGCCATGCTGGCGGTCTTGACTGCCTCAAGCATGGTATTTTACCCGCAGCTGTGCTATATTAAGCCAAAATACAAAAGGAGCGATGACGACAGTGGCTGATGATAAATTAATCAAGATTGCCTACCTCTATGAGGACCTGATGAACACTTACGGGGATAGCGGCGACGTGAAGATCCTCCGCTATTTACTCAATAAGGACGGCTATGAAGTCCAAGTGGACAATGTCAGCCTGGACGCCAAGTTTGATGCGAACGATTACGATTTTCTCTTCTTTGGCGGTGGCCAAGATTATGAGCAAACCGTGGTCGCAAAGGACTTACTACGGCATCAAAGCACCATGAAAGACTACATTGAAGCTGGCAAGCCAATGTTGGCCATCTGTGGTGGCTATCAGTTACTTGGCAGCTACTACAAGATGATTGACGGAACCGTCATTGATGGACTGGGCATCCTGCCACTGCATACCGTCTTCAAACCTGATAGTCGCATGATTGGCGACACTGAATTCGAAACAGAATTCGGCCCGGTCAAGGCCTTCGAAAACCATAGCGGTCGCACCTACTTCGATGATAAAGATAAACTGAAACCCCTCGGCAAAATGATTCAGGGTTATGGCAACAATCCCGACGACGGCGTGGAAGGCATGCGGTACAAGGGCGTCATTGGTAGCTATGCCCATGGCCCAATCTTGCGGAACGAAAACATCGCAAAAGCCGTAGCGAAAATGATTATTGACAATCATAACGCGCGCTTGGCTACTCCAGCGCAAGCATAAGAAAAGGAGTTGTGACAAAACTATGTTTTGTCACAACTCCTTTTTAGTTTCTGAACAAACTGTCTTTTGTCGCACCTGGTTTTAGTTGAAGATAATCGGATAGCGATCGCCAGCTGACCCCTTGCCAACAACCCGTTGACGCAGAATCGTTTGCCACTGATCCCGTGGGGCCTTGGTGATATCATTCAGATACAATTCTCGGTGCGCGGTGTCAGTGGTATCAATCTCAAAAGGCGTGCTCTCAATAAAGTGCTTCAACATATCAATCGTGGCTTGGTTAATGAGACCCACATGTCCAATCTGAGCTTCAAGGCCTTCTTCGAAGCGGCCGTAATGAATTTTCTTAATAATCGGATTTGTTGCGCCGAGCTGTTCGATGGCCGCATCAACAGCCGCCTTCGGCATAAAGTTAGGGTGCTTCATCAGCATCTCGTAATCTTTATGGGGACTCGTGAAGTCACCATGCCAACTGACATTGAGTGGGTAGTGATTATAGTTCCGGAAACCCTCAATCTCAATGCCGTGATCCGGTGCTTCTGTCATAAATTGACCCAAAGTTAACATCGCTGCCGCATCTTGCATGAATTGATCAGACTGTTCATCGCCTGATCCACTTAGCATGATGTAGTTGCGTTCACCCAATTGCACGACCGAGCCGTTCTGTGTATCAGTTGTGTACTCGTCCGTTTCCATCTCTGACCAATCGAATAAAAATGCCATCTCGGCGCCTCCTCATGTATTTGAGGCAAATATACCACCGACTTGACATTTTATCTCGTTTCGAGACTTCAGCGGTGATATTTCGCGGTTAGCTAATGGTCTGCTTCAATCAAATCACCTGCTTGGGCGCCTGCGTCTAACTTATAAATGCGTTCCACTTTAATGACCACAGCCGCAATAGCATCAGGTAAGTGACGCGCTTCAGCAAATGCCTGCGCGTCTTTAAAAATTTGGTCCTCATCGTGGAACTCAACCGTGCCCTCAAACCGAAAGCCTTTTAAGGCTGGTCGATCCACAACGGCCACGGCTGCCTTACCATTCTGGTGCAAATTATGCCATGCCTGTTTGCCGGTCTCTTCGTTGTAAATCAAATGGGTCTCATCAAAAACCCGCATGGTGCCTTTCGGTCCTACTTGCGGATTGCCGTCTTCGTCAACGGTGGCGAGGAAATTCAGTTGCTCACCAATCATCTTTTGCATTTCTGGCGTTAATGTTGCCATTAAATCAGCTCCCCTTTTACTAACTTTTTGTAACCATCTTCAGTGTAACAGATTCCAGGCCATTTGTTTACTCAATTTTAGTTAGTTAAACATATAACAAGCATAATTAATGCCATCAATTCGTGATAGGCTATACTGGAAATAAGTCAAACAAGGAGTGCTGGTATTATGCGAGATGAGTTGGATGAATTGTACGAGGCGGCCCGCCAAGAACTTGAGGATTATCGAACCCTTTGCGCCACACAAAAAGCACTTGACCCAACAACCTCGGATCAAGTGCAAGCTGCGTTGACAAGTCTGATTGCGCGGACTCGGCAAAATTATAATGAACATTATTTATTATGGCGTTGCCAAGTATTAATGACACAAGCACCGGCAGACCGGTCCTTACCAAATTTACTTTGAAGCGGCCCGTTCTTCAACGGCTTGCGCAATCAACGCATCTGCTTCTTCATCGGTGATGACAAATTTGCTCATCACCATTTTTTTCGTCCGGGGTAAATCATGATCTACCAGTGCTTCTTTAGCGTAATCAACTACAATTTGCGGATCCCAGACCAAAGGGTCCGCACTTTCTTTGGCCGGATTACGCCAGAAATCATAAATCAGCAAGACCAAGACAACCCCAATCGCGACGCCTAGCCCACCGAGGGTCAGAACTTCTGGATGTCCCTGGCGAAACAGGTTAATCACAGCCACAATTAGGACGATTAGCAAGAGCGCCAAGCTGATTTTTTGACCAGTTAATTTAGGATTATGCACGATACTCAGTCCAATCTGGAATTTTTAGGGCGGATCACAAGATAAGGCGAGGTCGCCAGCAGCCAGCAGTTTGGCCCGCGCCTCGCCTTATTCACACATAACATCGTACTAGAGATGGGCTAAGATGGTGTACTTACCCACCTTCTGGGGATCAGAAACAGCCGTCACTTTAGGGTCACCGGCCGCTTCATAGAACACAGCGAACTGCCCATTGGCATCGCGGGCGACCACTAATCCCTCATCAACAGCGTGGTCAACTTTGTAGATTTCAGCACTGCGTCGTGCTTCTTGGTAGTCATAGTTACTAGCAAGTGCATCGCCAGGATTAAAGAAAATAATCTCATCCATCGCTATCCCACCTTTCTAACGCAATTATACCAGCCTCAGCCCGACCAAACAGCTAAAGCTTCTCAACTGAGGTTATCAGTTCTTTGGCGAAATTAACCAGCAAAGGCATTGTTTCGTCGGAAACTCCTTGTTCAATTTTGACGGTAGTCGCACCTTGGATGGCACCACTAGCCCGTAAGTTCGCCGTAAATAGTGCCGGGGCAGTGTTATAATCCTCGCCATAATACGGGTCGCCGGTCCCCACCACGCCAAAAATGAGTGGTTTTTGGGAGAAGTCGGTCGCCGATAAATCGAGGAAAAAGTCTTCCGTTTCTTCCGGAATCGTGCCCCCTGTCCAGGTATAAGTTGCCAGTGCGACGGCATCATATTCCTTCAGTGATTCCGCAGCTGTCTGCTGCATTTCAGCCATGGTGACATCAATATTTCTGTATTCAAAGTATTGTTGCAAAACCCGCGCCATTCCCAGAGCATTGCCGGTAATGGACGCATATAGAATTAATACCCGCATGTGCGATCACCTCTACGTTCAGTATACGCAACTGACCGACAATGTAAAAGCTTACACATTCGTTGTTGCAGGCACTGTCCCATCATCACTTGGCGTTTGCAACCAGTTACCTAGTTCATCATGAAACGGACTATTCTTCGTGACAAATTGGGCGACTGGCGATTCTGCGTATTGATCGAGCAGATTCGCACCCGGTGCAATCAACAAGACGCCTAACACCAAGCTAATGATTAAATAGTGCATCCCACCAGAAAGCACCATCCCCGCCAAGCCATTGATTTGCCGGACCACCGGCAAATGGGTCAGGATGCGCGTCCAAGAAATGACCACTCGCACTAGGAGCCGCGCCACAATCAGAATCACAAAGAACGCGATGATGACGGCTGTCATCGAAGGGGCTTGTACCCCTGCGCTCTGATTCAGGTTTTGGAACCAGGATGCCAACCCACTAGCGCCACCCAAGGCGACTGCAATCGCAAGAATGTTACCGATCAAACTCAAAATCACCGCCACAACCCCGCGGTGATAGCCACCAACAGCAGCTAACAACAACCATACAATAATAATCCCACTGAGAATCACGATAGCCACTCCTCTATTTGTAATATCTTCTAAGTATAAAAAAATAAGCCGGGGTGACCACCGACTTAAGCCTAATTTATGCAATTTTTACAGAATCATCAGCGTGAAGAATGAAATGGACCGCGTCAGCGACTTCCTTCTGAGTATAGAACTTCACCATTGGACGGTCGCCATGTTCATCCACTTCAATCACGGGCTCGAATCCAGAGAAACGCCGCAATTCTTGGCGTAACCAGGCATCCCAGACTTGAGTAACTAGGCCACGATTTTGATTTAAATTCTTGCGCAAGATTAACTGCTTGTTATCCCACACACGCACCTTCATTTGTCGGTTTGGCTGACTAGCAGCCAGTTCGTTAAGATAATCATATGTTGTCATTCTACACACCTCATTTCAAGTCCACGGCGGTATCATTTTGTTAGCCTAATTATACCAAACGTTTGTTCGATTTAAAAGCAGTTTGTTTCACTGTGCGCAGTCCGGTGAAATTAGGTATACTAGAAACAGACTTAGAGGGGGTAGTATTTTTGGCCGACAATCAACAAATCAGCAACTTTTCACATGAAATCATCGAATTTCAACGGAAGAATAATCTGAACGATGCCGAGATGGCGTTGAATAGCCACGTTTCTGTGGAACACATCCACAATATCAAGGCAATGCGTGAAGTCCCCGATCCGACAGTAGTTGCCAACTTACGGAACTACATGGAACACAAACCCAAGGGTAAATAAGCTAACAATAGCTAAACCAAAAGGCCTCTGAGCGACAGCAATGTCAGCTCAGAGGCCTTTTGATATGACGGTTTAATCTTCATCTTCCAGGGGATCAATCCGCACGAACGTATCATTGGGAATGCGCAGAATCGAGAAGCGTTGGGCATTATGGCCCACATGCATGCCTAACCCGTTTAAGAATGTTGGCTTATAGGTGCCAGTATACGTGGCCACATAAGCTTTTTCAGTAATTTTGTCCATCTTGGTTAAAGTCTTTTTGGACCAGGGATAACCTGAAGCTGCAATGGTCAGGGGTTCTGGTCCGTCGGCAATCGTGGCGTTGCGGCTGGTAATTTCGTATTTGGCACCTTCCGTCCAGTAAGTAAAGTAGCGGACGGGGTCCTTACCATTCCCAGAGCGCACGGCAACATAATATGAATGCGTGTCACCAGTTTGCAGGACCAGATTGGCATAGCTGTGTTTAACGCTGATGGTTGAAGTATCCCCATAATCCACCGGCCGCAACCAGGTGACCCAAGACATTCCCCAAAGCAGTCCAAACAGCACCAAAACCTCAACAATGTCAGTCACAATTGTACTGGCTGCTCGCCGTTGACCCGAAACAATCATCTTGATGTGTCGGGACCGGATATTCATCACAATAAAAATCAGATAAACCAAAATGAGCAGCCACGCAATCAGGCCAATTAGATTCCAAAGATTCATTACTAGTCCTCCTGTGTGGTCGAGTCAGCCCGCGCAACGGCGGCTTGACCTAATAAATTTAAGAAATGCCATGGATAGTCATAGTGCGGATTGAAAAGCATATCGACATAAGCTAAGTCATCAATTGTATTGCGATTTTGAATCATCACGGACAACAAATTGGCTGACTGGGAAACATCATACTCACTATACAACTGGCCGCCTAAGATTTGGCGATTGGCACTATCAAACACAAGCCGCATGAGCACTGGCACAGTCGAGGCCATGAATGTGGGCCGATAATTCACCGTCAGGGTCACTGCCTCAGCCGCAAAGCCGCTTTTCTTCGCATACAGCTCAGTTAGCCCGGTTGAAGCCAGGGTCTTCCCAAATAAGGTTAAAGCACTGGTCGCCTGTGTCCCCATATATTTAACCCGGCGTTTAAACAGATTAATACCAGCTAACTTCCCTTGGCGCACCGCATTAGTTGCCAGAGGCGTATAGGCATCCTTGCCCGTCGGATTAAAGTGTACCGCCACGGCATCACCCGCCGCAAAAATATCGGGATTACTCGTTTGCATATAGTCGTCAACATGAACCGAGTCATCGGCGTTCATGGCGACTTGGTCGTGCAATAGCTCAGTCATTGGCCGAAAGCCGACACAAACAATCGCTAAGTCCGCTTGGTGTTCACCTAGGTCGGTTTGCACGAAAACTTGATGATCATCCCCGTCAAATTTGAGGGCAGTTTCATCATACAATGTTACCCCGTGATCTTCCAAGTCTGCGCGCACCCGTTGACTCACTTCTTGATCAGCATAATGACTTAGGAGCGGGCGCACCCCGTTAATTAGCCCCACCGCTTTACCTGAATGACTGTAAGCCTCAGCAAGTTCGACGCCAATATAGCCCCCACCGATGATGAGGATTTTGCTGGCTGTCGCCGCCGTCTTATGAATTGCCACCGCGTCATCATAACTCTTACACAAAAGTACTCGTGGAATGGTGACCCCTTGCAGCGGCGGAATCACTGGGTAACTGCCAGCAGAGAAAACCAGCTTGTCATAGTGATCCGTGAATTGAGCATTTGTTTTGAGATCAACAACCGTCACAGTATGATTCGCCGCATCAATATGGGTGACATCGTGTTCAAGTTGAAAATGCAGTTTAGGGGCTGATTTTTCGAGAACATCAGCATGATTCAAAAAGAGATCATCAAGATTGTGAACCTCACCACCGAGATACAAGGCAATGCCACAGGATAAGAACGAGATATCCGGCCGTCGTTCGTATACGGTCACTTCAGTTTCTGGGTGCTGATTGATGATTTCTTGAACAGCAGCTGTTCCTGCATGTGTGCTGCCGACAACAATAACTTTCATTTTAACCGCCTTTATTTGAACCTTTCAATAATCTATGAATAAAAATCTACTTCCCGATTAAGCAAAATGCTTCTGCTTTATTATGCCATTCTCGTCTAACAAAACAAAGGCCTTCATCTCGGCATTTTTATAGAGGCCGCGCTATAATGTTTGTAACATTGAATAAAGGAGTTTTGTGTTATGCATATTGCTTTGATTGGCGCTGGCCCACGCGGCATGCTCATTCTCGAGCGCTTGCTCGCCTGGCAAACTGCGCATTATCCTGAGACCGAATTATCCATTGACCTGTTCGATCCATATGGTATCGGCGGCCGGGTTTGGCAAGTCGATCAACCTCATGAACTGATTATGAATACGGCCACTCAGCAGATCACCTTATTCTACGATCGAAGCGTCGCAGCCAATGGCCCACAAGCTCCAGGACTCGATTTGGCCGACTGGGCTGCCGGTGTTGGCCCAGACTATATTAAGGCGCAGGGTTTCCCGGATTATTTAGCTGAAGAAGCAGCCGGTTTGGGGCCCAATGACTATGCTTCCCGGGCCCTCTATGGGGCTTATATTCACTGGGTTTATGCCGAACTCAACCAGCGCAAGCAAGCCAATACCACTATTACGCTTCATCAAGTGCCCGTGAGTGCTGTTCAAAAGCACGGTGAGCAATTCCAGGTGACAGCCACAGATGGCGTCATTGCCGTGGACGAAGTTGTCATGGCGCTGGGTAACCTTGAAAACACGCCAACACGTGAGCAAGAGCAGCTGGCTGACTTTGCTGCGGAGCATCAGCTCACTTACATCCAGCCTGGCTTCCCAAATGAAGCCGACCTCAGTACTGTTGCCGCTGGCGACAACGTTATTGTCCGGGGCTTAGGCCTCAGTTTCTTTGATTTCATGGCCCGCTTTACGATTGGACGTGGCGGCCATTTTGATCGCCAAGCCGACGGGCACCTCACTTACGTCAAAAACGGCAAAGAGCCCCACATCATCGCTGGTTCACGTCGTGGTTTTCCTTATCGCGCTAAGGGTCGCAATCAAAAGGGGCCTGGTGAAGAATGGCCACCGCAGTTTCTGACCGATGCCCAGATTGAGACGTTCCAAAAACAAGGCCATATTACGGGGCAAGAATTCTGGACGCTTTTACAACATGAAGTGGAATATATCTATTACACCTTATTGATTGAACAGTCGTATCCAGAAATCGATGTTGCCACTTTCCAAGCCGAATTTAAGGCTAATCCTGAAGGGGCTGTCGCAGCGATTCCTTCCACAGACCAGCTCGACTGGCAAGCCTTACAAGCCCCATTACAAAGCGCGGAACCAGCAGACTTTAAGACCTTTATGCTGGCCTACCTACAAGATGACGCTGCCGCTGCTGAACAAGGCACCAAGACCGGCCCGCTTACCAGTGCGCTTGAAGTCTTGCGAGATATGCGGGACCCAATTCGGCAGATTATCGAACGTGAACTGCTCACTGACGATCAATATCTAGACTTCTTCCTGCGTTGGTTCAATCCTCTCAATGACTTTTTGTCCATCGGACCGCCAGTTATTCGGATTGAGCAATTGGCTGCCCTCGTCGATGCCGGTATCGTTACCCTGTTAGCGCCCGGCATGACCGTCGAAACCGAAGCAGACCATTTCGTTGTCGGCACAACCAGCAATGACACGACATACACAGCCAAAGCCCTGTTCGAAGCCCGTGTGCCAGCCGTCAGTGCGCCAACTGCGATTAATCCGTTAATGCAGCAATTGCTGACGGACCAATATGCCAGTCTTTATGCGCTCCAGCTGCAAACTGAGAAACGCTTCCAGTCTGGAGCCGTCAACGTCGACCGCAAAACGAACCAATTGCTCAATAGTAGCAATCATCTGCAAGCCGGCCTGTACTTCTGGGGCGTACCAACAGAAGGTGTGCACTGGCTAACGACCGCCAGCCCCCGGCCCCTGGTCAACGATGTGTCTTTACGCACCGCTGATCAAATGGTTGAAAGCATTTGGTCCACACAAGCAGGTCATTAAATACTTCATAACAAAAAAGGCGTCGTTTAAACAGCAACCACTGTGTAAACGGCGTCTTTTCAATATTCAATTTTAATATCTGAGAATAGCACTCACTGGCACTGAGAAGTAGTCAGCATTCATCAAGGTGACTTTGCCACCAAAGGCCAAGACGATATCAGCCAGGTCGTTCAACAAGTTGTTGTGTTGCGCTTGTTCGGAACTACCTTCGAGTTGCATGTCCTTAATCCGGCCATTGTAACGGGCGCCACTTTGGATATAGAGGTGTTCAACTGCACCGTTTACAACGGCATCGACAACTTGGCCGAGATCTGAACGGTAGCGTTTCTGGCTGGTGGCCCGGTCAATCCGATTTAAAGCATGTTCGAACTGATCCTTGCGCCATTCTTGGCGCATCTGGTCAACTAAATCGTCCAGTTCAGGCTTGGTCAAGTTTACAGGACTCGCCTCAATCTGATAGCGGTTAGACAAGTACAGGTTCTTACTGATTTCGTGGAACATTCGCAGATTTTGCGCCAGGCCAATCAGAATCAGCATACGTTGATGCGGCTTGGAATACGTATCGGTAATGAATTTATCTAAATCCGTATAGTACCGCCGTTGATCAGAGAGTTCGTCAGGACCCTTTGAGACTGAATTCTTCTCGCCACCACGGAGTTCGGCGCCGATTGTTGCTTCCATCCGTCCAGGATTTGCTGGCAGGGCTACCGGTGTCAATGTCGTCCCATCATTGTGGTAGAACTCAACCCGGTCAATGTTCAGTGCTAATAAATCAAAGTCAAAATGACGTTGATTATCCAAAAGTAATGGCAAAATTTGTGGTGTTTCAGTCACCATGGCTTGTTCGTTCACCACATTGCCGAGCGCTTGAACATAGGTGCGCTTACCGTTAGTGATGAGACCAAAGCCATGGCCATGAATGTCAGCCCAGGCCAAACTGTCATTGATGAATGGATCAATGGCGGGTGCAAACGTCTCCCACTTGGATTCAGGCCAAGCGGTTGCCATCACCCCTTCAGCATGTTTGGCTAAATTCTTGATTTGAATCTTGGACTTTTCAGGAATTTGCTCATCTTCCATCGGCAGATAGATGGTCACAAAAGGTCCTTGATCAGTTGTCTCCTGTAGGAATGTCCGTAAATCTGTTGAAATTTCACTTGCCATAAACATTGCCACCTTCCTTATAGTTGCTTACTCGTAGCATACCAGCAAACAGAATTCGTTTTCAAGAAAAGCTACTTACAGCGAGTAAGAAAAAGCGCGTCATCGGATTGATAGGATTATCGTCCGATTAACGCGCTTTTCATTGGCAGTTTTTGATTAAACTAGGTTCGAGAAACCATGGGGATGAATCAGTTGCGAAATATTCAAGACGCTCGCAATGGCGTTCCAAACCAAATCAGTAGTGGCATCAATAACTGAACTGCCCACCCCGAGTAACCGGTGGAAGAGTGGCACATCGTTTTGCTGCACAGCATTGGTGACTTGTGCCATCACCGTTTGGTTTTGAGTGATGCCGTTAATCCGATTAAAGGCTTCGGTGAGCATCTGTTGTGCCCCCGCCCCGGCGGAATCGAGCAAGCCCAACGCGCCATGGAGCACGGAGTTAACCCCGGTAACCACGGAAGCCAGAGTGCCAAAGACCAAGCGATCCGGCTCATCACTCAAAATTGGATGCTCCGCTTCGCCAAGAATTGTCCGCAGCGCGCCATCAACTAAGGAACCAATCGTGTCAAAAATAGCACTAACATTGCCTCCGAGTTTGCCTGCCGCAGTCAGCAACGCGCCCTGGCCACCAGGTGTTTGTTCACCCGGATGGATGAAACCATTGATAGCAGAGGTCGCAATCCCAACCACACTGCCGACCAAGGAAGTAGAAGTCTTAATTAAGAAGTTCGCAAAGTTATTCACACTCAATGCCGATAAGAGATACATCTGCATCTCAGCCATTTCCTTATTGTTCATGAACTTCTTGTTGTACTCTGCCGCTGTTGGTGCGTCCGTATTAGCCACGCTTGGGCCACCGGCGGTACTGTTAGCCTTGGCTGATTGAATAAATTGGAAGACCCCATCGTGTAACCAGTTGGCAACATCTGGGAAGTCAAAGCGGATCAGTTGGCGAATGGTGTCCCCTAAGGTGGCCATGGCTGCGACGAGTCGATTACCGCCATTGGAAGCCAAGCGATCATCAAGCATTCCCAAGGTCCGTTCAACGGTATTGCCGCTCAACCCCGCCACAAAACCACCGATCAAAGCATTGAGGGTTGGGAAGGTGACGCCTGAAGCGCTGCTAATATTTTGGTTATACAAGAACCCGACGAGATAGCCGGTATTTTCATCAACGGGTAAGCCTTTAATGGGTTGACCAGTCATCCAAGACAATAAATCGGCCAAGACCTGATCAGGATGGCTCGCAACAAAGTTTGGATCCGCAAAATCGCCCAAGGTATTCCCCGCAAAGTTATCTGGCAACGTGACCTTGCCATCTAAACCGAGGTTCAACTTGCTGAGGTCAAAGACCACCCGGCGACTTTCACTGAGATCAGTTGATTTTTCCCAGTGTAAATTGGTCATTTGCTTCCGCATCATGGCATCAACATCCATGTTCATTGGCATGGTGCCGTCATCCAGCATCAAATCGTCCCACGAAGAATCAGCAGGTTGACTGTACAATGGCGTCCCAATGACGGAGACAATGACGGGATTAACGACCTTATATAGACCTGTCAACAACTTGGAATTGACCGTCGCACCCAAGCTATTGGCTAAATCTGCCGTTGCCTTGAGTGGGGATGCCATCAACGTATCCCAGAATGCCTTGTCGTTCATATGGCCAACGAATTGGTCAATCATTTGGCCAGAGAAACCAACTTGCTTCAAGGCACCTTTGACATCAGTAATGTACTTCGCATCCCCATTACCCGTGAAGTGCGTCAACATCCCTGAAATTTGGGTGGCAAAAGCGTCCTTAAAGTTCTTCAATTGTTGGGTCGTGTAGTCATTGTTTGGGGCAAAGCTTGAGGTTGACGATTCTGATGGCTTCAAAGCTTGGAACCCATCATCAACAACAACTATGCCATTCGAAAGCTTGTGATCATTTGCCTTCTGAGGTTGTTGTTTATCTGCCACGGCTGGATCAACGGCAATGACTTGTGGCGTTTTGGCTGTGTTCGTTGGCAAAATGGCCAGGTTTAGCACTTCCAAACTCCGTTCTGCTTGGTCAACGGCTGCTTGAGTAGCGTTACTGTCAGCGTAGACAGTTTGTGCCTTCGCATAGGCCGCGCGCAATTGCGTTGCCACATCATCTTTAATCCCACCGGCAAGGAGCAGCTTCTGGGAAAGTTCAATTTCAGCTTGCAGGCCATTAGGATTGGTTTGCCCTTTTGCTTGGTAATCTGCGGTATGACTACCATTGTCGCGCGTTTTATTCACCACTTCATACACCAAGCTAGTTGTATCGAATGGCTTACTATTGGCCGCTGCTTCCACAAAATTGTGATCCTTGGTGTAAACCAAGCCAAAGCGCTCGGCAACCTTTGTGCCTCCACTAAAGCGACTCAAGTCTGGATTGGTGACAACCATTGGGATTTCGACCGTTGTGGTCCCGCGTTGGAAGGAGCCAATCAGATTGCTTAACGCATTGGAGTTGCTAGCGGTCCTGAGCATGGCATTGCGAGCGCCATTGAGTAAATTGTCGGCCGCATAACCAGCAACCTTCAACGGATTAAAGGCCGTATTCACTAAATTCTGGAGGAAATTATTCAATTGGTCAGCGACGAAGCCACCCACTAACGGAATCTGACCAAGAATAGCCTTGTTCTGTTTGGTGATACCACTAATGTCGACATACAGACTGACTTGATCGTTATCTGCATTAATAAAGTTCTGTAACCCCTTGGCCACAGCATTAATGGCTGAGTAAATGCTGACATTGTAGGCCAGGCCCAGTGTATTACCGACATTACCGGCCCACTTCAATTCCGGAACACTCAATGGCGTGTAAGTGAAATACACCTTATCAAGAGCATTGGCCGTACGGTTGATGGCGTCGTTCACGTGTTGATGCACAGCATCCCCGACTGAGGTTGAAAAATCATCACTGACGACATATTGTCCACCCTTATTGTCATTGACTAAGCGGACGTTCACCAGCTTGGTCAATTGCGTTAAGGCTTCTGGCGTCAAATCTTTCATCGCCGCCGCTAACTCGCCAGTCACGGTCCCAGGCTTGTTCACGTCGCCGAGATTGAAATCGGCATGGATACTTGGCAATGCTTCTAAGTCGCCGAGGTTGACCCCAAAATTCTTCAAAACAGACTTAATGGAATTCAGAGCCGAGCCAGCAGGATTCGCTAACGTCCCAACCGCGCCGTTCAGCGCCTCTTGCAGCGACTTCACGGCATTAATCACTTTGACGTTATTCTTCTGGACTGCGTCTGAAATCCCCGTAATTGCGGCTTGGTTTTTGGCGGCATTGATAGTCACCGTCACTTTGGCTTGCCCAGTTTGACCGGCGCTTTGGTAATTGCCTTGCGCATCAGCTTTTGGCTGCTGGTAGTTAGGATTCATATCCAAATTACCATTCTTACTGTCGGTCACTGTTTGTTGATTATCATAGCCAACCAATGCGACATGATCTTTCAAATCGGTTGGAATCTGTGTGACAACTTGTTGTTGTGCTGAGCCGCCCACATTAACTTGTAAGCCATCGTCCTTCTTGCCAACTACCGTAATATTGCGCTGATTGTTGGTGACGGTCACATTGTCAGCCGAGACCACGCCATCGGCATTGAGGTTCGACTTTCCATCAGTCATTCCTGCCGCGGCTTGGTTAGCCACCGCATTACTTTCCACCTGTGCGGTATTCCGATCAATGGTGGTGTTGTTATCAGCGTGTGTCGTTTGCCCAATTGACACATCAATTACTGCCGCATGTGCAGATTGTGGCGCTCCCAACGCCATCGTCCCAGCTAATGCGAGTGACGCTACTCCTGCCATCATCCAGCCCTTCTTGGTCTTGAAAAGCTTCTTCCGAAAGACCGCTGACCCCTCAGCGGTTTTACGCTTTAATCGGTTCATGTTTACCCCTCCAAATTAATCGTTGGACTGAACAGTCCACTCGAGTAGTGTAAACTTGATTGCGGCCAATTTAATCGCAGTTGATTTTTGCCCACTGAACAAACACAATTTAAAAAGAGCGCTTACGAACGCAGAAGCCGGCATTAAAGGATTGTTCAATATAATTCATACTTTTGAATATAAAAATGGTCGTAAATCGATTATTTATCTTGCCAATAATGATAATACAACGGGAAAACGCTGTGACAAACCTCAGAAAAACATTTTCACAGGCACATAAAAACGAGGTTGAAAGCACCTCGTTTTTGTGTGAGCTTATAAACCTGTTTGTTTGGGGTCCACGACCTTACCGTCAATAAATAGGATCGAAATTTTATAAGCTGCCTGGCTAACCTTGCCTTCGTATTCATACGCCAAAACCGGTGTGGGATTGACGAGCGAGATGACCCGCAATGGATGTCCAAGCACGGTGATAACTTGGGCAATGGTGTCTCCCTTCTTCACCTGTTTGTAATCAGCCAAGGTCAACCGCGATCGGACGTCCTCATACACCCCCTCAACTTGCTTACTCAAAACCTTATCATCCATGAATGTCACTTTCACGCTGCCCACTTGGCCATTGGGACGATTCCACGTCAGCACTTTCCCAGTTTGATTGGCAACTGGCACTTCTTCAATTTGACTTGGTTTTCCTAGCAAGGCAGTCACTTGGGATTGGGTATCATAGTTAGCTTTACTATCAGCAATTTGGTTGAATTTTTGCGTCAATGTTAGGTCTACTTTTGTCGATGGCTTAGCTGTCGGCTGCTGGCGAGTACTGCGATTACCTTGAACTGTTTTTTTCACCTTGTTTTGCTCCTTATTGGTCGCGACCGCCTGCTGAGATTGTTGGCCTTGATGCAGGACATACATACTACCACCTACACCGACAGCCACAATCATGGCAATGACAAGCCACATCAGTCTCCTCTTTGTCATGACTTGGCTCACCTTTCCACGTGCAACGCTGCGATAATCATTGAAAACAAACGATCCAAATTCCGCCGCGAGCCTAACTCTGGCACCCATTCAAACACTTTCGACGCATCGACCTGATGATTGAGCGGGGTGTAGTCGCCGCTTTCAACGACAACAACATAATTATGGGTCTTTGCGTGAGCAAGCACGGTTTGAGGCGTGAATAGCCATTGAATATTAGCAAAATGGTCAAAGAGTTGATGAATCACTGACTGATCAATCGTCACTGCCTGCGGTGAGAAGAAGAGATCAATTCGTTTGAGACTAGCTCGATGAGGCGTCAATTCGCGGTTTGCTTGCACCACGGGTAAGATTTGGACAGCATACTGGGGTTTCACTGCGGTCTTCACGAACTCAATTAAATCAGCTTGCTGATCTGGCCGTAACTTTGGTCCCAATGGCAGAGCATGTTTGACCAAAATGTGGCCCATAACTGCTCCCCAACTGAGGGTTTGTTCTGTCTCACTCAGTTGGGTTAAAGGACCCTTCAAAATGGCCTGCCCAAACTCTTGCCAATATTGAAGCGACCGCTCGGGATTGATTTGCCGAGTTAATAAGGCAAATTGCGGGTCGATAAATAATTGATACCGCAGACTATACAGCAAACGTTTAGCTGGTTCAGTCCCCATCCCAAATTGCTGAATCAGGTGGTTAATAAAGACAATCTGGTCGCTGGCCGATAAACTCCCCAAAGGTAAAATCAATTGTCCAGTCAGATTATCGCGGCGCAACAAGGTCAGATAAATCACACGTAAGAAGTTGGTTAAATCATAATTGTCTAGGTTTGCTTCTGAAATTCCCAAAAGCAGTGCCAACCAAGTTCTGGCTATGGTGAGTGGCATCTGCGGTTCAATCGCCGTGCTATCATCAATCCCACTGGCACGCAGTAATCGCGCATAAATCTCTTGGACAAAGAGCTCGTTGCCTGTGATTCTTACTGTAGCAAACGACCACCGAAGCCCTAGACTAGTCACATAACCCTGAAACGGCTTGAGACGCCGGCGTAAAGTTACGGAACTGACACCGTGTGCTTTGGCAAAAACATCACCCTGTGCCTTGCCTTGATTCATCAATCCCCACAAAATATATTGTGCTGCTAGGCTATCACGAATCAAAAATTGGCGGTAGCGCGCAATCACATCATCTTGATCAATCCTAAGCTTCATCTTTGCGAGGTCGTTTTGCAATTCACGATTTAAATTGTAGGCTGTCGCATATGAAAGATGGGCTTTTTGTGCGTATGCCGCCAGCCGAAAACAACCCTCAGCCTCGATGATCTCACTGAGTAAAATTAACTTCTCTTCTTCACGCTTTGTCATCAAAACTTGCTCTAGTGTCATGGCTACCCCTTCTTCCTTTTAAAATATCGTCCTAATCCCGTGGATAAATCGTGCCATCATACTTGACGGTAAAGGTAAAACCGGACTCCTCCCCGGCCTTTAATAATCCTGTAACACGGACTGATTCGGCCTTACGCCAGTTAAGTAACTGCCAGTCAAACGGGCTCTGTGCATAAGTCAGCGAGCCGGCACTAACAATTGACAGCGGCGGGACGACAACCCACCGAGTCGTGTTTGTGCCCCAGCGAGTTGGGACACCGCGATTATCCAACTCCGCAACGCGCTGGAAGGTATAACCTGCTTTGCCCAGGCTATCCCAAGACTGACCTTGATAACTTGATCCCATCCCTAATTTCTGAGCAATGGCGTTACCGGTCACAACTTTTTGGACACCGCCTTGGCGATTAAACAAAGAGTATGACCGTTCGAAGTTATTCTGACCGCCCTCAGTCAGCCATTGGCCAGGTGTATATTCTGCAACTGTTGGGACAACTTGCCCGTTTGTCTCAACGTCCTGGATACTAGTAATCACCGATGCGTTAGCGCTTGCAAAATCCGCCTTAACGCGATTATAGGTCGCCAGTAAATCAGAGTAACTCATAGTTGGATCAAGATAGACATAGAGTTCCTTATCGATAGTTGGCGCTGTCGTATAGTTTTCAACCACGCGAACGGGCACCGGGCTAGCAAAGTCCGCATACGGTCGACTGAAAGTGAATTCGTCATTGTTCCCGCCAACGTTGGTAATGTTAATATACGCCCGTTTACCGCCTTCAGCTGTATTCAGCATCACCTGAGAAGCTCCGCCAAAAGCGACGCCTTCAATAATTGGGGAAACGAGACGGGCCCCAACAGAGACCAAGCGCATCGGATCAAGCAGCAGTAGCGATCCAATCCCGCGAACTGTCTCTACTGCGGCCAACGCTAAGTCCCATTGAACCAAACCGTCAATGTTAATTCCTTTACCAACCTGTAAGGGGACCGTTTTAATCACTTGACCAGCTGGGTTTAAATACAAGACGTGCCCCGTTTGGTTGGCCTTGTTGTAAGTGAATTCATAAAATCCAGTGTTATCGCGCCGCACTAATCCGCCTAAAACTTCATAGTTAGCATCTGGATCGGGTACGGCTAAATTCTGCGCGATCGTCTTGGTTGTCGAAGTGAGGTAATTATGAATGGTATCCGTCGCCGCCGCAAGATTAAAGTCTTTTGGTGTCGTTCGATCAGCCAGTCGAAACACGCGCTGGCCGTTCAGCATTGTTGACGTCAGCGCCGGATCGGTTGCGACGACTGACTGTGCTTGTTGTACTTGTTGGGATGGGACAGATTCTGCTGCATAAACCGTAGTTGTTATTTGGGCGCTTATGCCACCCACTAAGCCAAAAGCCATTGCAAGCATTGCAACAACTTTGGCAAATCGCTTACCCTTAATTTTCATAGTTGTCTTCTCCAAATTTTATTTACACGGCTAGACTTTATCTGACATACCTTTTACCGCCTTTGTGATCACTGACCATGATGCCAGCAATTGGCAGAAACAAGGTTAGGCCCAAGACCAAGCAGAGTTGCCATGGCGCAGAAGCCAGCACCATCCCTGCCGACCTGACCGCTAATTGTTGCCAAATATTTAATGGCGCAACGCCTTGATTAACAACTTTATCTGCCTTAGTGGCTACTGATTTTTGACTAATCCCCAAGCCTTTCAAGACGGCCGATGGTGTATGTTCAAACGTGGTATAGCCCGTGTATTTTGCTTGCACCACGCGCCGATATGGCGTTCCTTCAGGGCCCTCGCACCGAAAAATCGTCATAATCGCTGCGTCCGTCGGCCCAACGTCATCTAAGAGCCCAATTTTATTAGCATTCACGACCTGATTACTGCTCACTTGGTATCGATAGACATACCCGTAGTTGGTGGCATAAACAGCATTGCCAGCTTTTAACACCTTGATATTAGCCAACCCAAGACCGGTACCGAAGATGTTGTGACTGGCAATGACATAATTGCCATGAGCCAACCGCTGCGTGGGACGATAAGTGGCCACCCCAGAAAGTAAGTTAGCGTCTGTCATCCCAGCCAGAATCGGTAGGGCCACCCGCGCTTGTGGAATATATAAACGACCAATCCCGTTTTGGTTGACGGTAGTGGTTTGTTTCAGCTTGGCTGCAGTATAGGCCGGAATTCCAACACTTTTGATGGCGGCACTATTGTCAGTTGCGGTCGCAATTTTCTGTGGAGCCGCATTCGCTAATGGTGTTAATTGTGCCTGTGAAACGGCAATTAAGGCCGCATTCTGATTGAGTAGCTGATTTCCCCACCAAGCAAAAACCGTCAGAATCGCTATGACACTCACATTGATAATGAAAATTACGCCCCACACTCGCCGCCCGTTCATAATTTAGCCCGCTTTCGGTGTTTAACAATAAGATATAAGAATAGACTCATCAAAACCAGGGCCGAAATGAGCAAGACCTTGTTCTGATAGCTCCACGTATCCCGAGCCACAACCGGATCCTTTGCCGCTTCCGCCAGCGAAATCCGATGACCAGTCACCAAGAGACGGTGGCTGTTAATGCCAATCGGCGTACACGTTAGCAGGGTCACTAGATCGCGATTCGCTTCAATCTTGATGGCGTCAATGCGATCCGGGGTCACCACCTTAAGATTGTCAATCCGATAGGCCCGTTTTTGCCCGAGTACGGACACATAGAAGACGTCTGACTTTTTCAGCTTTTCCGCATCCGAAAACAGGGTTTGGTTTTCAATGCCTGAGTGCCCTGTAATCACTGCCCGGGTATTCTTACCCCCAACAGGAATCGAAGTTGTCTGCATATGCCCTAAGCCTTTATCCAGCACGGCAAAGGTGGTGCCTTGATAGAAAGGCATCTTGGTCATGTGGATGGCGGGAATATCCAGATAGCCCATGACTGAACTTTTGATCGTGTCTTTATAGGCCACCGGCGTTGCGGGTTGGCCAGATTGTTGGCCCCATAAATATCGGTTATACGCCTGTGCTTGGGCCAATTCGTGTGCCTTCTCTTTGGGGTCCATTTGTTCCAATTGTCGCTCATAATTCGTGATGGCCTTGCCGCGATCGATGTTGGCGTACCAATTGCCGACAATCGGATAGAAAAAGATGGCAATGCCAGCAAAGATGAACAGGCCGGATAAAACCGCGGCCCAATTAATTTTTTTGCGTTTCTTCGTGCTCAACGGATGTCCGACCTCCTTGTTTGCGAGTCCGATTGCGGTAATAAGCATAGGCGATGATTATCACTGCCAACCCGAGCAGCATCAGCACAATATGCTCGTAATTCCAGAAATTCCGTTTCTGGACGGGCGCCTTGCGTGCCGCCGTGTAGGCCGTACGATAACCGGTCACCAACAATCGATCTGAATTGATGCCCGCCGGCCAACACGTCAATAAGGTCACGGCATCTTGGCCGCGCCGAATTTTAATCGCATTGACCTGGTCAGGCTTGACCTTCTGAATGTCATGAACCTTGTACGCCAGCTTCCGATCAAGCACTTGAATGAAGAAATAATCCCCCACTTGTAACTTGTTAATATCAGAAAACAGCTGTTGATTCGCTAACCCTGAATGCCCAGTAATGACGGCGCGCGTATTCTTGCCGCCGATGGGTACTGAAGTCATTTTCATATGCCCCAGACCTTTTTCGAGCACATCATCATTAGAGCCGTGATAAAACGGCATGTTGACAATATCAATGGCGGGAATATTCAGCATCCCCATCACGCCGCTCGCATCAGGCAAAATCGTATTGTAGTTAGGCAGTTTAGCCGGTATATTCCGTTGCTGCTGCCAAATCCCATCGTTATAGGCCTGGGCAGCCGCAAACTCTTGGGCCACCACCTTGGGCGCTAACTCTTTGATGTCCTTTTGGTAGCGCGTGACCGCATGACCCCGATCAATATTGGCAAAGTAATTCGCCGCGATGGGGTATGCCAGTAGGAGCACGGCCACGGCAATCAGCACGAGTGAGCCGATTTCAAGCCGATTCAGTTTTATTCGTCTCATTTTTGACCACACGTGCACTCACTGCCTTACTTTTTTGACTAGACGGTTGCAATAATCGAACAAAGCTCAGCCTGAAGCCAGGCCTAATGCCTCAGGTTGAGCTCTTTGTATTGGCTTCAAGCCTCACCCGAGCCGATGATGAAAATAGGACCAAGCCCCGACGCTACCACTGCCAATCAGTGCCAAGAGCAGCAGCCATAGTTGCGACTCATTGCCCATGCTGGCACTGGTTTGGGGAATGCGGGTGTTGGGAATCCGCCCTTTAGGCAGAGGTGCCGTGGGCGGAATTTTCGGTAAATGGGTATTGGGCAATTCTGGTACCGTTGGTGGCACCGGTGGCACTGGTGGAATCGTTGGCGTTTCAACTCCTGACTTTGGGTACAGCCAGACCTGGTTCAAGCGCGTGCCATCAACCAGCGTGGTTGGAATTTGCACGATTACCGGTGTCATTGGCTGGGTCACCCCATTGCCCGCCAGTTCTTTCACCAGATAAAAGCCGGGATCCAAATCAACATGGGCAAAACCCTTTGCATCAGTGGTGAGCGTTAACTCGGGAAAACTGGGATCCACCGTGTAACTGCTGGGGTCGGTGTAATTAGGCGTGCCGGCCCCGGCCAGAATGCGTTGAATCGTATAGTTGATGCCCGTCACTGGCCGCACATCCCCTGAGCCAGTACTGGTATCTTCAGCGCCATCGTGGCGCGCATTGGCCGGATCACCATTTGCATCGACGTATTTTTGAATGGTCAAGCCATACTCACCACTCGCGGCGGCGACTGAGTGCATCTGCGCTAAGCCAAACGTGGCGAAAATGGTGAGGAGTAAACCGACTTTCAGGACCGATTTAAGCGGTCCACGCCCATGGCGGCCCCAATAGATGAGGACGCCAATCACTGCCAGCAAGAAGAGAATCACAAAAGTCCAAATCATGAAACTCCCCGTGAACGGTAAGATTGTTGTGGGCGCATCGGCCATGACAAAGGTGAGATAGTTCTTGTTGGGATCGAGCGGCCCACCTTCAGGAATCAACTGGTTAGGCTTGCTGTTTGAAATATAGTTGCTATCGGTGCCGTCCGTGCTGACGACGCGCCCAAGATTGTCTTGCGTAAAGGCCAATTTCACAGCCGTGCCATTCAGCTCATAACCTGCTGGGGCCTTAATTTCTTGAACCCAATAGGTGTTCCCTAAGACGAGGTTTGAGACGTCCAGCTGGCCATCAGCACCGGTGCTGTAGGTCTTTGTTGGGTCTAATGGCTTGGTTAATGCCGCGTCCGTCCAAATCTGGAAGACCGCGCCGGCGAGTGGTTGCCCATTTTGATCTGTTTTGTAGAGCTTCAATTTCGGCTGAGTACTCTTTTTATTGAAAACAGTAACCGGTGTGACTGCGGTGCCGGCCGGATTTTGGACCACCGCATCGACTTGATGAACCAAGTCTGCCTTGGCCTGGTCGGTCAAAACATAGCTGCTCGGGGCACCAATTTCAATCAACCAATAGGTTGGGTTGGTCAGCGCTAACTGGTCAAACAGCCCTTGGCCGTTGGTGTCAGCCGTTTGCACATTCACACTGCCGTCAGCATTCGTGACAACATTATTAGCCAAATTACTGTCAGCCTTAATCGCGGCGAGAATGTCGGCCGTGGATTTACCCGCTTTAATCAGTTGATAAATCGCATCGGCACTGGCCTGAGACCGCGCCAGCATGAACTTGGCGCCGGCAAGCAGCTGCGAATGATTGTCCGCATTGGCTTTGACAAACTTAATCTGACCGACAGTTTTTTTCTGCTGATACTTCACGATGTTGCTGACGGGGTAAACGGTCGTGTCTGCCCCTTTGAAGCCGAGATAACTTTCGTGCTTAATGTAGTCCGTATCTGGCACAAAACTCTGATCAACCGCAAAGTCAGCCCGGAAAACCAGCTGTTCACCTGGTTGAATCGTGCCATGATACCGCATGCCAAACTGTTTGGCTTTGGTCTGGTTCATGTAGTCATTTTGCAGTAAATGCTGGTACGTCTGGTTTGCCGTGACCCAACCAGTATAATCACCATAGAAATCGCTGAAGAGACCAGACCCACCACTACCAGTTCCCAGCGTATCAAAGCTCGATAGCAGTGATTGCTGGCGATCACGGCTGACATAGAACCCAAAATTGCCTTGGTCGGCTAGAATCCGGGGACTGGTTGACGGGTCCAAGACAAGCGAACTGCGCACATTCTTTTGACCCGTGCGCGCCAGCGTGATGCCGGCATTCGTGTTAGTCCCCACATCGTCTTTCATGAACGGGACAATCGCAGTCACGTACGGATTCACGAGTGGCTGACTCTTGGCATCAATCGTAATGTAGATTGAGAAAGTGCGATCGGGTTTGGTATCAAAGTCGTACACGGCATTGCCTGGTGAAGAAGCTGACTCACTAGCGGGCATTGGCCCAATGGTTTCCTTGATGCCATAACTCGTTGCTTGCTGAACATTGACATACGCGCGATTCTTCAACACTTGCTCGCTGGCATCAGATGGCGATTGGAGACTATCAAAAGCCGGGGCAATCGGTTCTGGTGTCAAAGCGCCATTCACGTTGGCCATGAAGACATCTTTTGTCATAAAGCTGGCTTCTTGATTGTTTTTGCCGCCCATGATGTCAGACAGATCAAACCCAATCAAAGCGTAAGTGAGCGGTAAGCCTTGCGTGTACGTCTGCCCAGAGATCTGTTTCAAAGCCGTGTAATAATCATTCAAGGCCTTGCTGTTGGTTGGATCAGTCCAATCAATCTGTAAGACTTGTGCCTGCCGCGCGCCATCAATGGCATCAGTGTAGGCACTGCCTGAGCTCCCTGGCGCAAGCGCTGAGAAAACTTGTTGATAGGTTTGATTGTCTCCCAAGGTCATCGCTTTGGTTTTGAGGGTATACGTGCTGGCAAAATTCGTCTGATCAAGGCCGACACCGTCAACCGATTGGCGATAGTAGCCTTGGCTATTTTGCGGAATCACCAGCCGGATATCCGGGGTGGTTTGGGCCGCAGTTGGCGAGGTGATCAAAACATAGCTCGTATTCAACTCACTTTTAAAGCGGTCTGCGACGGCGGTCCCAGGTGTTAACGGTTCGCCATTGTAGCCGTAATACCGGCGAGAAAAGACGAGGTTGGCCTTGCCAGCTTGTTCACCAGGGCTACTTTGAGTCAGATATTCATTGCTGATATCCTTCCCGGCATAACGGTAACCGACTGAACTCGCATTCAACCATTGCCCCCGCCAGTCGCCTGGACTCAAGGTGGTGCTAGTTGGCAAGCCATTACTGAGCGTATAACCCCACAGGGTGGTTGGAAAACCAGGATTCTTTAACATTTCTGCCCCGTTAAACCAAGGGGTCCCCGGTAACTGCAGTGAGGCGCGAATCATATTGGGATTGTTATTGGTCATGGTCCCAATGGCCTTGGAATCAAACACTAATGGCGAGCGAATCACGCCCACCGGTTGATGGAGACCATTGGCACTTGAGGTGGCTTCATCAACCACCCACACATCTTGGCCGGTGAAGTCGTAGCGAATCGCCGTGTAAGTTTGCCGCAGCTGGGCTGAACTCATCCCCGCCGAATTCTTCATTACCGTGGCCCAATCCGACCATTGATAATCCTTCGTATCATTGGCTGGTGCAACGTCATCAAAATGCCATTGGCGTGCATCATTTGTGCCGTTGGCCGTGACGCGTTTACCCAACTTAATAATCTTGGACCAATCGAAGAAGCGACTTGCAGATGTCATGTCCTTGCTGGCTTCAAAACTTGGCGCAAAGGGATCCTGATACTTCGCCGGATTATCCACGAGCTTTTTTAACATATCCAGATTCATATAAAAGGCGTCAGAATTCCAAGTTGCCATCATATCAAGGTTCTTGTTTAATTCAAACGAAGTGGCGTTTCCGATGCTCCAGGTGCCTAGTTGTATCGTTAATCGGAACATGGCGTTGGTGGTCACATCGTCCGTTCGATTCGTCCCCAGTGGCGTGCCGGAATTCTTATCCACGTCAAAGGCCTTCCACTGACTATAAGCGTTCGTCTTGTTCGCCCAGTCGATCAATTGATCATTGGCGGAAAATGGTGTCTTCAACAACGGATCTGATTCCAACCCAGCCACAATCACCCCAGTTGGTGGCATGGTGAACGAATCGTTGATATCGTGACTGCTAAAAGTCTTCGTCAATCCTGAAAGACGATACGTAGCAAAGGTGACATCCAAGCCATACCGATCTGCCGTCACCGCATAATGCGCGCCTGTCTGGGGATTCACAATAAACGGGCTGCCTGGCAACGCGACATTGGTCTGCGCGTTGGTGGTGGTGCCCCGCAGAGCCACGGGATTGTCCGGGAACACACTGCTGTCAGAAATCACCGGTGTAGTGTGCAGATTGATGGCCTTAATTTGGTCGTCCGTTAACGTCGTGACTTGATAACGGGCATAAATTGCAGCTAGTTGGGATTCGACGCCCCAACTTTTCGCCTGGGCGACCGTGGCCGCATTCGGCGCATATAAAACACCGCCATCGCGATAGACCAAACTCCCGTTGGGACTGAGGCCAGTTGGGTACACACGATTTGTACTCGTGATTTTCATCGTACTCCCCATGAGTGCTTGCCACTGCGTCACTTGATAGTCCGTGTACAGCGGCATTGCCTGGCCATCAATTTGATAACTGTTCAGGTTGATCTGGCGATCAGTCGAATAATCCATACTTAGTGGCAGGTTACGATAGTTCGCATATTGATTGATGCCAAAGTTGCCTGGTGCAAAATTGTTCCGATCCTTAAAGAACAGGGCAAAAGTGGCGTAGTTTTCCTGGAAATCACTAGGCAGCACATAATCAAATGAGACTGTCGCCGTGACTGCCCATTGGCTGACCACTTCATTCGTATAGCTTGGATTGAGAATCTGTGAATCGTTCCAATGCACCGGTAAATATTGCCCAGCACTAGTCCCGCCATCTGGATTCTTCAATTGCCAGATTTTGGTCCCCGCGGAAGCATTCGCCGTCAAGCCACCAGTCGTTTTCAACTGATCTTGGCCGGCAGCAGTGGAGAAATTCCCCACCCCGTAGAAGATGTCGCGGACATTGCCGCCTTGGACATAATCAACCTGGCCTGAATCGCCCACCCCAAGGGCCGTAAAGTTGGCGACTTGCTGAAGATTCATTTGAATCTTAATCGTCCGCCCGACTTTGGTGTTGACCCCAACGCCGCTTGGGTTATCACTCGAAAGCTGAGGCATAATCACATAGCCGTACGCCAGCAGATTCGTGAAGTTGTTATAATCCTTGTCTCCCACGGCATCCCCATAGGCCTTGTAGGCGTCATAAATGGCCCCATAACGGTTGCTGGCTAACCCAGAGCCGGTAATTTGGTTGACTGTGCGAATTTGGAAGGCTGAGACGGCTTTCGCTGTAATTTGTTGCGAGGTGTAAGTGTACCCTGCATCAAAAGTTGGCATGGGTGAAAACGACGTGGTGAACTTATCGCCTTCATCTAGGTCACTCGATACCTTCCCTTTGAAAACTGTGGTCGCTTCACGGCCAGTTTGGTTGAAGGCAAAGGTCAGTTTCTTGGCCGTATCGGCCGAATAGGCATTGGGAACAGTGGTCGTCCCGTTACCGCGCAAATATAGGTTGATCGCATTCAAACTTTCAGGCACTTGGTGAGCCGCTTGATCGCCAATTTTATTCATCGTGGCGGTAACGGTATACACCATCGAGTCATTCACCCGCACCAAGTTGTTGGTGTAGGAACTGTCATGACCAGCCGCATTATCGGCATTGAGCTGTGCCTCACCATCTTGCGCCGCATATTTTCCTGTAAATCCAGTGTAGATTCTAAAAATCACATAATAGTCCGCTACCCCGTTATTCTTGGAGGAATACCATTTGGTTATTTTCTGGTAGGCAGCGTAATCATTCTGAGCGGCAACTTGTGTGACTTCTTCTTTGGGCCACAACAAATCGCCTGAAATTCCGTTTGGATTAATTGCACCAGCCTTGGGATCATTGGGATCCGCCGCTGGTAGCGTCAGCCCAGTTACTGCCGGCGCTGCGGCCGTGGCAGCAAGACTGATGAGTTTGAGCGCCTGAGCGTCAAACGCTAAAGGTTTAGTGCCTACTTGGGTCGCCAAGTGTAAGCCTTTGACCACATTCGGCATTGGTCGAGTGAGGGCCAATTCCTTTTTGGTCCAGACGTGACTGGATTGATCTTTCGTTTGCTTCTCAGTCGCAGTCTTTGGTGTCCCGTGCTTGATGACGTCCCGATCTGAGCGTTTGCCAAACGCAAATAACGTTTGCTGATGCCCATCGGCCGTCGCGATGACTTTAAACTTCCGATTGAGTGGATTGGTGAATTCTAACAGAAATTCTCGCTTGAGATTGGCTGGCACGACCACTTCACTTTTGATGACCTGCTGATTGGTATTAATCGTATCCAATTCAACTGGCCCAGTTTTCGTGGCTGCGGTCAGTTCGTCAAAAGAGGCGTGCTCCTTGATGGTCACCTTTGGCAAATCAGTCGCCTCACCACCAGCGAAGACGCTGTAAAGTCCCTTAAACGTCGTCGCTGGTAAGGCCGCCGCTTTCAAAGGTTTCGCGACTTTGACCAAGCGCACACTCAATCCATTCACAATGGGAATGTGGACCTGCTGCTTGGGAGGCTCGATTGCCAGCTGAACGCCACCGTTAAAAGTCTGTTCCTGGCTGGTCACGGCATGACCTGATGCGTCTTTGACGGTGAGGATAGCTGGCTGCCCAGCTAAGGCTCGCACAGCCTGGATAGGACTCATTAAGGCGCTCACAAGCATGACGACTAACATGGCCAGATGAACAATTTTGACCCGAAGCGATCGTTGTTTAATCAAGTTAACCCTCCTTTCTATCGTAAAAAAGTAGAAACCCACAAGGCTGGGCCTCGGATTCCTACTTCCTGTTGCCACACGTTAAGCTTCAGTGCCCTCATCGTGCTTGTGCTTACGTGCGTAGTACATCCCAGCTGACCCAATAGCAATCAAGCCTGTAGCCGTCAAAATCAGAATGAGTAACCCTTGACCCCCGGTAAATGGCAGGTTGGTGTTTGGTGCGTCAGAAACTGTCGCTGCATACACAGTGTTGCCATTCTGCTGGTCAGTAACTGAGGTGTTGTACGTGACTTTCACGAAGGTCGGTGTTTTTACCAGTTCATATCCACTTGGTGCCACCGTTTCAACTAAGGCATAGTAACGGTATACGTTATTAGCTAAGCTGCCCCCAGTAATATCTACTGGCAGCGCACCCCAATTGGCAGTCCCATTTTCATTTGTGGTCTTGTCAATCGCGTGGAAATTAATGGCTTTTCCATCAGCCGTCGTTGCCGCAACCAAGTTGCCTTGATCCCCTGCTGGCTTAGTTGTGAGTGACGCAGCGGCAGTGGGATAAGCCGCGTCAAAGCTGATTGCCTTATGCACGGTATCCACCCCATGATCAGTGGTGGTGTAATCCGCTCCAGTCAGGTTTGTCCCGGTTGCCACTGTCTTTTCAAAGACTTGGTTGGCATTTTCGGATAACAGCTTAAAGTCAGAAGTCAAACTTGAGTAAATGCCTTGGGCATCAGAGTCACTGGCCGATTGCAATTTACGCAATGCCACGTTGACCTCTGCGACAGCTGCCTTAACATCAGCGGATGCATCGCCTGAAGTGTAGAAGCCCCAAACTGGTAAGGACCAAGCTTGGAAGGTAGCACCAGCCAAATGTGTCGCTTGATCTTGAGTTGAGTTCTTCAACAGATTGAAGCGTCCAAAGTAGACATCTGGTGTATGCGGCGTACTTGGTGTATCCGGTGTATTAGGCGTATTCGGTGTTTCTGGTGGTGTGGTTGGCGGTGTTGGCGGTGTTGGTGGTGTCGTCCCAGTTGTAGGTGGGGTAATCAGCGGCTGGAAGGTATTGGCCAAAACCCCGCCCAAGTCAGCGTTAGAATCAGTCAACTTAGTCCAGATATGGGTGTTCAGGGTTTTTGCGTTTGGCACGGCCTTGATGGCGGCGTATAATTTTGCCTTTCCAGATTCAGTCAGATTAATGACCAGTTGTGTGGCGTTGGTGCCATCCCCAATGGCCGCATTTTGACCCAACCCATTTTGATTGACTGGTGTGACTGTGTTCTGCGCCACAGTGTAATCAGAAGAGGTCAGTGCGACGGGAGTTTCCTTTCCAGCATTGTCATAAATGGAAACTGAAATGCCATGACCATCAGTGCCGTCATAACTTAAACCGGCTGGCAAAATATCGTTCCAGCCAAATTGACCAAAACCAATATTCTTGCCACCGATTGCGGATGACTGGCCCGTACTAATTTTGTTGCTGTTTAACCCGTAATCCCCATTAGTTACGTCAACCTTTTGACCATCGCCATTGGAGGCCCATTCGTGATAATGAACCGACTCCCCGGCATTGGCCGTCGTGGTCGTCCACTCACTATCACCGGGAATGTTTTGATTGAGGCTCCACCAGAAGGTTTCCCCAACTTGTGGCGAATAACCATCACCGCCCATAACGTTCTTTGAGATGGTGTTCGTTGATGGAATGTTCTTGGGATAGGTGTAAACCGTATACAAAAAGCCATCTTTAGAATCACGGTCGGTCTGCGGTAGTACAACAAAGTATGGTGCAGACTTTTCATAGTTGATGACCGTATTGCCGCTGGTTTGGCTCATATTGAAGTTAGTGGCATTGTCCAAGAGTGTCCGATCACCTTTACCCGCGGTGATGGTTGGTGCTGCTCCAGAGCCAGCCCAGAAACCAAGCTCTTCAATTTCCCAGTAACCATCGGCTGCCTTGGCCCCACCCAGCCATTGAGACAATTGCAGAGCAATTTTCCCATCGTTTCCAGTCACACCATAGAAAACGTTACTCGTTTTCGTATACTTACCTGCATCCTTCGTTGGGTCAGTTAAGTCGTACTTGGTGTAATCTGACTTGCCATCTTCAGTCACAAAAGTCGCCCGGAAATAGACATTGGGTAGGACAGGTGAATTTGCGAATGTAGAACCAGGCTTTTGCTTCCCATCATCCTGCCCCCCAACGGTTTGGGCATGCTTTTCAATAACGATGGACCGTGGTGTGGAACTGTCAGGAATTGCATCCTTAGTTGCGGCAATAACAGTCTGGCCGTTGCTGATGACGGTCGTCACTATACCAGTCATCGCGGTTCCAGCAACACTCGTTAAAACCATTGCTGAATACAAAAACTTTTTCATTTTTCGGTTTCTCATTGAACCAATCCTCCTTGGTACGTATTGATGACTAATCAGCATCATGACCGTAAGTATAATTCACACAAACGTCACAAGTCCTTCACCAAATAACAATTATTTTTATGAACTAACTCTGTTTTATTATTCACAAACCCAATAAATCCGCGGTAGACCAATGAATGTGTGCCGATAAAACGATTTCGCACAATTAAATTTTTCCAAATCTATAAATATAAATTTGTTGATTTTGTTAAACCTAAATTAAAAGACGTTTACTTAAAAAATTACAGTCTATTTAAAAGAAACCGTTGTTTTTTCGACAAAAAACCACGCATAATTTGATATGCGTGGTTAGTAAATTCTAATCAATCCATTTACTCTATTGACTTAAAACACTCCATAGATTGATAACTTATGACCGTCGTTTGCGACTGGCCAGACCTAACAAACTGAACAAACTCGTCACGCCCAGTCCTAAAGCGGCTAGAATAGTGTTCTGTTCATCTCCCATTTGCGGAAGAGATTCTGTGCTTGTCAGTTCATGAACCGTGGCCTGACCTGTATGATGCAAGCCAGGTGTATTAGGCCCAATTGGCGTGTGCGTATTCGGCAAGCTCGGATTAGGCTGATGCGGTGTTGTCGGGTCACTTGGTTCGTTGGGCTGACCCGGATTAGTCGGTGTTGGGTCAACTGGTGAAACTGGGTCGGTTGGTGTTGGATCAATTGGTAATACCGGATCTGTTGGTGTCGGATCTGTTGGCGGCGTCACAACCGGTACTGCCGTGTAGGTGACGGTTTGTTCGCTATCTGGCGTGTCTGCTGTCACTGGCGCACTCTCAGGCACCGCAGTTAAATCCGGTGTATAGCCTGATAAAGCCGGGGAATCGACGGCTGGGAAGGTTAGCGCATCCCCCTGCATAATCCAATCGCCGAACGTCACAGCACCGGTGACCCAATCAAGCGTTGCGGAACGCTTGAATTGCACTTCTTGTACCTCATCGGCAAAAGCCTGTCCACCCTCAGCCTTAACATAGTGAATTGTGCGCTGAACAGTTTTACTCGTAACGAGAGCTGTTGGATCAGTCGGCCATTTAGGCGACACGACACCACCAGGATCAACTGGACTACCAGGATCAATCTCTGTACCAGGGTCCACAGTCGTCGTCCTATGTTTAAGATGAATGACCCATGTGTTGTTGGCAGTTGTGATATGATCAATGGCTTTGAAAGTGGCAGTGGTGCCATCAGCCTCATCAATGATCAGATTCGGTTGATTAGGCACGAAAGTATATCGACTCGGGATTGATAAAGGCCAGTCTGCCCACGAAGAATCATTCCAAACTTGGGTGTTTTGATTCTGCGCAGATTCGACCACACTACCTTGAGCATCATCATCAACGAATGTAACAGAAAACGGGATCTTGAAATTTTGAGACCAAACAAACGTCTCAGTTGGACCACCAATTGTCTTATATAAGGCTGCCAAATTGCCTGGCGTATAACGACTCCCATTTGGTGCGAGTGGCTGACCAGAATCAACCGCTTGCCAAGTCGATTCGGCGGCAGTAATTATCTGAGGGTATGTGCTATCGTTGGCATCAGGATCAGTGTCCAAATAGGGCATTCGGCCCCCATTCTTTGGCACTGGGATACTTGGATCCTGGGCAAAAACTATCCCTGGGCCGAGCTTAATCTCCCACAATTGGGAATCACGTGAAAACATATCCGTCGTCTTTGGCAGCTGGTCCTGGCGCACTTTCCACCGACTGAGGTCGATATTTCGCAAGCCACCTTTATCAGCCTGACCATAGTTCTGATACATTTGGGCAAACATCGAGGACATATCTACGACTTGGCCAACGTCAAAACTAGCCACGTCGTCAAGATGCTTCAGCTTCGAGTCGCTAATAAACATCGCGGCCATCGTCGTGACCTGACTCGTGTTCCAGCCCTCAAGACTTAAGTTTGTGAGGTTGTACATGTCCCCAAACGTTCTGTCCATTGCGGTAACGCTACCTGTGTTCCAGTGACTTAAGTCTAGTGAATTCAGGCTCGAACTGGCAAAAGTTCTACTCAAGGACTGTACTTGACTGGTATCAAAATTCTCAATACCAGTGATTGTAGCCTTACCGAGGCCATTTTGCCCACCGAAATTTGAGAATGCACTCGCTAACGTCGTGACCTGACTTGTATTCCAATTGGTTAAATTCACTGATTGCATGGCGCTACGGTCTTGAAAGAGCCCACTCATATCAGTTACATTCGCAGTGTTCCAACTGCTTAAGTCGAGGGTCAGCAGTTTATTCTTGGCGGGGCTTTTTGTCATGGCAAACATGCTGGCCATTTTCGTCACTTGTGATGTATCTAGGTTTTGAATATTGTCAATCTCGGTTAAGGCACTAAGATCGCTGAACAAAAGTGACGAGATACTATTAGCAACCACAGGGCCGTCGATGACAATCTTTGACAGATTATTCGCAAATAACGACACAGATGGCGTGTATTGTGGATTGTCATTGCCAGGTGCCCAAGTTGCAATCCCGCCCGAGAAAAATCGATGGGGGTCGCGAGCTGTCGAGGCCAGCGTGCCAGCATGAAGCGTCATGGTCCCCGAGTCGACATCATAATCCCACTTCACTGTCCCGTTTGTGCCAGTGAGCACTTGCCCGGTGGTAGCAGCAGGCGATACAGTAGCAGCCTGTGGCTGGGGTGTCACATTGGTTGTTTGCGTCGCTGGCTGGACGGACTGACTCTCCCCTTGAAGATTGGTTTGAGCGGTGGGTACTGTCGTTGCTTTGCTCGTCTCAACATCTGCCGCGGGTGTGTTCGGTTGAGACACTGTTGAGGCTGCAGGGGTTGTTGTCAAATCCGCAGCATAGACCTCTGGGCTTTGGGTTATCTGTAAGCCTACAAATACGCCTACTAGACCCACAACAGTTCCTACGACCCATTTCTTCTTGCTTTTATACATTTTGTAATGGTTTGTCGGCATTAATTTTCCCTCCAAATAAAATTCTTTGAATATTGCCTTGCACCCTGTAGACTAGCGCACCCAGTTCCCTAGCACGCATCAATTTCATATAGATCAATTTATAACTGCCGGACTCCCACCTTAAAAGCTTAACCACATGAGTTTCTGTAACCATCCGCGCCAATTTCGATGCAGAAAAACAAATCAGAACTAATCAAAGGTGGACAAACCCTCGAGAATTTCTAACTGATGAAAAAGGCTGCGCAGGTCTCGTTTGGCCCGAACAACGTCAGTTTCCCAGTGGTCTGTATCTTTAATGGTGGGAGCGAGGTATTCGAAGAAACTCATCTCAACAACCATATCGTTCATAAATCCTCTGGCCTTTAAATCTAGCGCCCAAGCAACAGCTAAGCGCATCGCAGCCGAATCTAATGCTGGATACTCATATTGGTGATTAATAACGATTTGGAGGTGTCGACGCATTGTTTGCTCCTCTCTGCGTTAGCCCTGCTTGTACTAAACGCTGAAAATTCTGATAGTCGCTAATTTCATACATCCAAACACTCGTCATAAACCCGCTTTGCTCCAGCTGATCGACTAAAGGCGTTCGTTGATTATAAACAATGACAGACAAAACTCCCGGTACATTGGCCGGATTGCGGTCAAAGGGATTTAAATATCGCACATCCACGACATTACCGAGCTCTTGCACTAGCTTATGAAAGACCGATTCCGGAACTCCAGGCAATAGCAGCACAGACATACGTAGCGCCTTACCTTGAAAGACTGCGAAAACTTCATCAATCAATCGTTTCAACCGAGCTACGTCTTGATATCGCCCAACTGCGTCTAATCTCGGTCTAAGATTGAGAATAAAAGAATTCCGCAGGTCTGGTCGTGAAATCGGTGTGGTATCTAAAGTCGCAAAGTTGTAAAACTCGGACAAAAAGGGCAATTCTCGATTTAAAACGATGAAGTTAAGGCAACTTTGAAATAATAAATGCAGGCCTCGTTCCATCCGCCAACTGCGGGCATCAATCGATTCTCCTGATAGGTACAACGTATGCCCGGCTTGGCGTTCTCGTGTTTGGACGCGCTGTGGATTAATGGCATATGACTGTAAAATAAAAAAAGGCGATAATAGCAGCATTTGTTCAGACTCCGCATACAAACGGTCTGCCTGTGCTAACGGAATGTTCAACGTCTCCGCTAGCTGAATTGTGAAAGAGGTTGTTTTTACCTGAACCGCGACAGGTATCTTGCCAATCATTCCCTGCTGGGATCGATGAAGCATAATTTTTAGCGCTAGCCGATAATTTTCAATTTCATGATTAGCAGCGATTTCATCGGCAGGATGTGCAAGAATTTGAGCCAGCCATGCATTGATAAAACTCGGACTCATCATGGGCCCATCAAGATTTGGAATGAGATAAAAAAGCAGATTGTAAAGAATTTGAGCGTTCATCTCACATCCTTGGATTTGGCCAGTCGTTATCCGTAATGACAAGCCAAAATTATCGATTAAATCCATCAATGGTTTAAGATGTCTTCTTAACGTCGAGTAACTGATATCAGCGTGCTTTAGAAACTGTTCCAGTTGAAACTCAGTATTCGTGAATGATTGCTTGAAATATAAATAAACTAAATTGTGTGTATATAGCCACTGTTTGTAAGTCACAACATCCGGAATGTGTCCGGATTCGGATTGAATCCGATCGATATCCAGCAAAATCTCTCGGTATATCTTGTAAATTGGTTGATAGGCTTCTCCAAGCTGCCGCGCGACAACGGAGATATCAAGATGTTCCCCCATCTCAATCATTTGTAGATAAACATCTATTTTGAGTATTTCTTTGTGTGAGAAAATTACTTGTTCAATAAACATCGGCCTTCCCCTCCGATGATACTTTATCAATGAAATACTCCGAATTAGTGGAACCGTGCTTAATATTCAAAAAAAAGAATGTTGAATTTATCAAAATGAAAAATATTTATTTATGTAAAAGTAATAATTTTCACAATCAAGCTCATAAATTAGTCAAAATCTGACAAAAAAATCTACCCACATCATTTATTCACTGATGTAGATAGATTTTGCGGTCCAACCCTAGGTCACATAAAATGATATATCGTTTCATAACTTTAAACTCAGATTAGTATCGATTACAGTAGCCAATCTGAGATTCCGCATAGCTGCCACTGGGAAGATGCCTTGACCAACAGCACACTTTTGACCCAAAGGTTGAGAGTCCAAGTGCCTCACGCGTCAAGAGCTAATTTAATCAGCAAGTTTTGGTTCGAGAGCGGGACTTTGGCCCCACTTAGAATAAATAACTGAAATTGTTTCCTTCAATTTCTCGACATCGCTGCCGTCTTTATATTTCTCAACACCTGTCACGGTAAGCTTCTTAGGAAGTTTGCTCTTCTTGTCAATCTGATAGGCATAGGTCAACTGACTGACGCTCAGCTTTGATAACTGGACATTCGGCAGGTCGGCCGCAGCCAGATTTGCGCCTGCTTTAACGGCCTCATTAGCTTCTGAATCAGTCAGATCAATCTTGATATTATAATTATTGGTGTCGCTTGTGACTTGTGCCCGCTTAAGAATCTTTTGTGATAAGTTCTGCATTGCATTGGTTTTCCCAATATTCGCCATATTCGAAAAAGTTTTAGCTGCACTACTTGATGTCGAGGCGTCGTACCACTCGTCATCTTCAGCGACATAGACTTTTTTCCCCGCTACATATATTTTATACGCCGTTAAATCTTTACCATCCTTCATGCTGAAAGCACTCAACGAGGCCGCAGGTTTGAAATTGATATCAGAAACCATCCCAATCTTTACGGCGCCCGCTTCTGAAGAAGACACCTTTGAATTATAGACCATGTGAACATTAGCCTTTTTTGTCTGGGCATCTTCTGTCTGTTTCAGCAATTTGGTAGCAGAAGGTTCGTTGCTTACCTTGGCCTTACTGGAAGTACTTGTTGTTTTCCCACATGCCGTCATCAAGACAGCTAAACCTATGACACTTGAAATAACCCACTTTTTCATCGTTGAATCTCCTATTCTGTTTTTACGCCTATTATTATGCCTTTGCCAAGACTGCAGCCAGCATAAAAAGAAGCCATCTCAATATTATTTACTATTTTTGATGGTTTAATAGTCCTTTTCCAAAAAAGATAAATAAGATTGCATTATTATAATCATTACCATTTCTACCGTGATCTGGAAGGACAAGAATTCCACTCATGGAATCGAGAACGAATGAGCCAACTTAAGTTGATAAATCGATGTAGCCAAGGCATTGGTAAGATTTTCATAACGAAACTGGCGTTACGAAAGGACGCAAAAACACCTGACCCAGTTGTTACTGGGTCAGGTGTTTTAAAATTTAGAATGTTTACTTAATTGGCTTCCATACCCAATCGAGAACTTCAGGAATATCTTCCCCATGTTCACGAATGTAATCGTGGTGATATTGGAGGGTATCGTCCATCTTCTGGATGAAGGCAGCAGCTTTTTGTTCATAGCCAGGAACATGACTAATGGCGTCCTTAGCCAAGTGATAACGATCAAGTTCGTTAACAACCCGCATGTCGAATGGGGTCGTAATGTCCCCTTCTTCACGGTAACCATGAATCATGATGTTGTGGTTGTGACGAGTGAACCAGATGTCACGAATGAGACCTTCGAAACCATGGTAAGCAAAGAGAATTGGCTTGTCTTTAGTAAAGATTTGGTCAAATTCGTCTTCACTGAACCCACGAGGGTCAATTTCAGGGCTCCGCAACTTCAAGAGGTCAACAACGTTAATGAACCGAATCTTCAGTTCTGGGAAGGCATCGTGAAGCAAGTTGATGGCAGCCAGACTTTCCATATTAGGTTCTGTCCCAGCAGCAGCCATCACTAAGTCAGGTTCAACCCCATCATCGTTAGAAGCCCAATCAATGCGCTTCAAACCATTTTGAGCCAGAACAGTAGCTTCTTCGATGCTGTAGAACTGAGGCCGTGGTTGCTTAGAAGAAATCAAGATATTAACTGTGTTTTGTGAGCCGAAGAGTAATGGTGATACGGCCAACAATGAGTTCGCATCAGCAGGCAGATATTCACGAATGAATTCAGCCTTTTTCTCAGCCACGTGAGTCAAGATACCTGGATCTTGGTGCGTGTATCCGTTGTGATCTTGTTGGAAACTGGTTGAAGTTGAAACCACATTCAAGCTAGGGTAAGCCTTGTGCCATGGTTCTTCACTCGCCTTACGAATCCACTTGAAGTGTTGCGTAATCATAGAATCCACGACCCGCAAGAAGGCTTCATAACTGGTGAACAGACCGTGACGACCAGTCAAGGTATAACCTTCGTTAAAGCCTTCAGATTGATGTTCAGATAATTGTGAATCAATAATCCGGCCACTTGGTGCCAAGTATTGGTCAGCAGGTTCGTGAATTGGTTCCATCCATTGCCGGTTTGTCACTTCAAACAAGCTGTATAACCGGTTAGACATAGTTTCATCAGGGCCAAAGATCCGGAAGTTTGTTGGGTTCAACTTAATTAAGTCGCGCAAGTAGTCAGACCAGATAATCATATCTTGCTTAACTTGCTTCCCATGTTCCGTATTGTCCAGAGCATACTTGGTGTAGTCTGGGAGCACTAATGGCTTAGGATCAATCCCACCGTTGGTAATTGGGTTGGCGGCCATGCGCTTGTCACCCTTTGGTGGTAAGGCGGCTAATTCAGGAATCAACTTGCCGTTTTCATCAAAGAGTTCTTCAGGTTTATAAGACTTCAACCATGAAACTAAGTCATCGGCGTGTTGCATGTCGCCTGAATCAACAGGAATTGGAATTTGGTGGGCACGGAATGAACCTTCAATTGGTTCGCCGTCCCATGTCTTAGGACCAGTCCAGCCCTTTGGTGTACGGACAATGATGACTGGCCAGTGTGGCATGGTCTCGTCGCCAGTTTCGCGCGCATGCTTTTGAATGGCCTTAATCTTCTCGATGGCAGTGTCCAAAGTCTTCGCCATCACTGGGTTCAACTTGTCAGCGTCGTCACCTTCAACAAAGTATGGGTCCCAGCCAAGACCTTCAAAGTACTTGGTTAAGTCTTCGTCAGACTTCCGAGACAGGATTGTTGGGTTAGAAATCTTAAACCCGTTCATGTGCACGATTGGTAAAATCGCCCCATCATGAATTGGGTTAATAAACGTATTTGAGAACCAGCTTGCTGCTAATGGGCCAGTTTCGGTTTCACCGTCACCAGTAACCACGGCTGCAATAACGTCAGGATTATCGAGAATAGCCCCGGTCGCATGACTCAAAGCGTAACCCAGTTCGCCACCTTCATGGATTGAACCTGGTGTTTGGGCACTCGCGTGAGAAGCCACCCCACCTGGGAAACTAAATTGCTTAAAGAGATGCTTCATCCCTTCTTCATCCTGGCTAATGCGAGGATAAATATCGGAATAGGTGCCATCAAGGTATGAGTTAGATACCATGACTTGGCCACCATGACCTGGTCCTTCAATATAGAACATGTTCAAATCATACTTATTAATGACACGGTTTAAATGCGTGTAAATAAAGTTCTGACCTGCAATTGTCCCCCAGTGACCAATTGGGTGATACTTCACATCAGTATCCTTCAATGGCCGCTTCAACAATGGGTTATCAAGCAAATACAATTGACCCACAGAAATATAGTTCGCTGCCCGCCAATAAGCGGTCATTTTATCGAAATATTCTTGTGAAGAGTAATCAACAGCTGTTGTCATGAATATCCCTACCTTTTCTGGTTTGATGAGCACAGTATACCACATCTAAGTGTTTTTCGCTTAACTTTACTTAAAAAAACTGAAAAACACTTAAATAAGGGACACCGCTTACAGATGTCAGTATAACGCGATCCCCATAATTTAACGAAAATAAAGCCTCAATCACTTGGCCTTTTGTCTCAAAAGCGGGTAGAATCGATGTTGGAGATGATTGTGATGAAATTGTCAAAGTTTGATTGGTTACTGACTGGGTTTGGTTTTTTGGGTGCACTGTTTCTTACAGGATTTGGTGCTTGGCTACCCGCGCTAATCGTGATTGCATTAATGCTTGGCGCGGTCAGTATCGATAAAAAGCTATTATTCTAATTCTACGGCGCTCACGCGAGCGCTATTTTTTTGGCCCGATTTTGATTTTTTTGCTCAAAATTATACAATTGTTATTGTGAGATAACTGGGAGGTTATTAAAATGAAAAATCAGATTCGGGCAATTTTGGGTTTATCTGTGATACTTTTTCTCGGTGGCTGTCAGCCTAAACAGGCTGCCCCCACGCATACTTCGTCTTCTTCGAGCTCAGTGGTCGTGAAGAAAGCCCCGACTGTTGTGACTGCCAAAACGCTGCAGACTAATGAACAGTCTCAAGTGACAGCCGCGATATATTACGGAGCCGGTACCTTCAAAACATCGGCTTGGCAAGAGATGCAGCGGGAAATCCATACGTCACTCGTCATCCACAAAGCTGCAGGTGACGATCCGATTCAGTATCAAGTCGCGATGACCAACAACGTCATCATTGGATACACCCCAGCGAAAACAAAAATCACGCTCTGTTCGGATAACGCCCAAGTAGGCGCCATCACAATCAAGAAACTGGCCACGTATGTCGACAAACACTTCACCAAGTCTGCTTGGCGAAAAGCTGTGAAGAAGACAACGATCGTCCAAGAAACTGCACCTACATCCAGCAGTAGTAGCCAAGCAGCATCCTCAGCAAGTCACCAACAAACCGCCGCGGCGTCAAGCAACGATGCCACCAGTGCTAGCAATGATCAAAGTGCCGCTAGCAGCGATGACAGTGACAAACCGTTAACCCTGGCCCAGGCCAACGCGATTATGAAGCCTTATTTCCAATCCGTTTATAACGGCAAAGCTGATGGCTATACCTTTGCACAATTGAAATCAGAGAAGCTCAGTGATGAAATCTGGATTTACCGGACACCTGATCAGAATTATTTCTGGTATGTCCAAGCCGGCGGCGTTTATTCGCCTCGCCAAAATCACGTCCTCTTGGAACAGTAATTAATTATCACCTCATTGGGGGGTCCGCCTGAGGATGAGGTGATTTTTATTCGGCCTATTTAGAAAAAAGTCTAAATAGTTTGGCTATTTGGCCGAGAACAGGTTATAATCTATTTAGAAAGATATCTAATTAGGAGGTGTTGTCATGGCAATGAACCAAACCTTAAAAGCCATTGCCGACCCAATTCGCCGGCGTATCTTGGAATTGCTGCGGACGCGCAGCTATTCTGCCGGTGAGTTGGCCGCACAGTTTGACCTGCAGCAAGCGACCATCTCATATCACTTGAAGCTTTTGAAACAGGCCGGTCTGATTAGCGAGCGGCGGGATAAGAATTTCATCTACTATGATCTCAATGCCAGTGTGTTTGAAGAAGTCCTTAGTTGGATTTACAGTCTCGGAGGTGACAATCATGAATAAAACTTGGAAAACATTAATCATCAGCAGTCTCATCATTCTCGCACCAATCATCTATGGACTCAGCGAGTATCAAGCACTCCCCGATCGCATGGTCATTCACTTTAATTATATGAACCAACCAGATCAATGGGCAGCTAAACCCATCGTTGTCTTTGGCATTCCAATCATGATGCTGCTGTTACAATGGTTCGCCGTTGGCATCACTAGTCTCCGGTCAAAAGGTCAAGCGCCTGCCCCTCGGTTTGAACGGGTCGTCTATAGCATCATCCCCATTTTGACTGTGGTATTATACATCACCATGATTCGCTTCAGCCTCGGCCAAGCGATGGACATTCGTCGCATTGCCTTATTCATCATTGGCTTGATCTTTCTCAGCATGGGCAATTACCTGCCAACTATCCCAGCCGACAGCGGCTTAATGAACGCGCACTGGCCACGCATCAAGAATCAGGCCGTCTGGCGCCGGCTGAACCGGGTACTGGGGTATAGCTTTGTTGGCGGGGGACTGCTTGTGTTACTCAGCTTGTTCTTCTCCCCAATAATTTCAGTGATTTTCTTGGGCATCTTCCTCATTTGGCTGTTTGGTATTCTGCTCTACAGTGTCCGCATTGCCATTAAGACGCAATAAAAAATAACCCTCAGTGCAAAAATGCGCTGAGGGCTATTTTTATAAAGCGTGCACGGCATTACTATTGTCAACATCAAAGTAAGTCACGTCAGAGATTGTCTGATCAATGGCTTTTTCATTGAAAGCTAACCCATTGCCCGTCTGCATGACCAATGTGCGTTGGCTTAAATCATAGCCTACCCAATAGCGGGTGTAATCAGTCAATGGAGACTGTGGATTGGCATGTTCTAACCCGCGGGGAATAATCACTGACCGAAACGCAGCATACAGTTGATTCAGACCTTGGTCGGCGGTGAAAGTGTCCATATGATTGGCGATCACCGCAGCGCGCGTAAACCGCGAGACGGACGTGAAGTCGCCGGGTAAGCCATACAGCCCATAACCGGTCCCACCTTCGATTGGGTGCAACGTCAAGTTAGGATTCCACTCTTGATCGGCCGTAATATTTTGGTCGGTCATCCCCATATAGTTGCGTAAGTTGGTGGTCTGCCAACCATACTCCGGACTATTGGTGACAACGCCAATATTGTCATATAGCTTAAACGCCCCATCATTAACGGGTTCAAGGACAATGCTGTCGCCAGTTTCATCGACAAACGTGTAGTGCGCTGGAATTGAATACTTCCCACCATTCACTTCTAACGGTTGGTCCAAGAGGGCGAACTTTTGATAATCGGCGCGGATTTCCGCAACGGACGCATACTGACTCAAGACATAGGTCACGAATTCTTCGCCAATCACAGGGGTCAAGCCGCGCGCAGCGATGGATTCTTGGCTGGCCCGGGTGCATTCCATTAAGACCTGAATATCGCCAGCCAGACCTGCTTCATTCACGCCATCGTATAAAATATGCGTGCCCTTGCCACCAACACCAACAACGGCGTATTTGGATTGCCAGCTGTTCAGGACGCTTTTGATCTGAATCCCTTGCGGATACGCCACGACGCACGATGGCATCGGGTTCCCATCTTCACCAAACATGCCCGCGGCCAGATCCATGGTCCGTCCCCAGAAGACCTTCCCATCAGTAGATGACAATCTAATTCCTGTACACATCACAATGCCTTCTTTCATTCAATTAAAGTCATACTACACCTTCATAAAAAATGGCGCGAACCCATTTGACTGGATTCGCGCCATTAATTTTTATGCTGCGATTTTACTTTTCAACTGCTTGGAGTTCTTGGTTGTTATCAAGTTGGGAAATTCCCATCAGATGACGACGTTGTAAGAAAATCATGCTTAACCATAACAGGAGTAAGCTGACGCCACTGACCAAGATTAAGAACCAAACCGCACCAGTGGTTGTACCTGAAGCAATTCCGCCAGTCAAAGCATTCCGGAAACCTAAGATTGAGTACGTCATTGGCAGGAATGGGTGAATGGCATTATAGAAGCCATTGGTAATTTCCATTGGGAAGGTCCCACCGGAACCACCTAATTGCAACATCAGTAAGACCATCGCGATGAAACGACCTGGGTTGTCGAGTAACATTGACAAGAACATCACCAGGTACATTGACGCTAGGGCAAACAGAATGGCGAACAAGTAGTACTGCCCAACATGAGCAACTGTTAAGCCACCAACCATCATCAAGGTTGCTTCGACAACTGCGGCCCCGACAGCGACAACGCCGCCAAGCACAGCCTTAGAAACAAACCATTGTGTTGCAGTACCGTCGGCCTTTGAAACCTTACGGATTGGGTAAGCGAAGTTGAAGACCAAGGCCCCAACGTAAAGTGCTAAGGAAAGCACATAAGGTGCTAAAGCATGCCCGTAGTTAGGAACATATGAATAGTTCTTGTGGGTCACTTTCGTTGGTGCAGCGAACATATCAGATGTTGCGCTGGTTGTCTTAATGCCATTGATTTGCTTAGCACCAGAACCTAATTGCGTTGCCAAGCTCTTGGAACCAGTTTGTAACTTGCTTGCGCCATCAGTTAATTGACCGCTATTACCGTTCAATTCTGATGCCCCACTGGCCAACTGGTTAACACCACTCATCAAGGTTGGGATCTGACCATTCAACTGGCCAAGACCGTTATCCAATTGTGTTGCACCGGTTGCCAATTGGCCAACACCAGATGTTAAGGCAGGAATTTGACCATTTAATGTGGTTAAGCCGGTACTTACTTGAGCGGCACCTGAGTTCAATTGAGAAACGCCAGTGACTAAAGCAGGTACTTGTCCATTGAGCTTTGCAGTCCCAGCTTCTAATTCTTTGGCACCAGCCACAATTGCAGCGCTATTGGCATTGAGTTGCGTGCTGCCGGTATTAAGTTTATTGATACCTGCAACCAAGGCGCCCGTAGAATTAGCTAATTGAGCAGTTCCAGCCGAAAGTTGGTTAGCACCAGAAGCGATTGACGACAAACCATCAGAAACGCTTGTGGAACTGGCACCGACAATGGCATTAATTTTCTGGCCTAAGGCAGCCACAGCAGCTTTATCGGCATCATTCGACATTTGTCCTGCCGTCTCTTGGAGCGCAGCTTGCAATGCTTGTGCACTTTGTTGATTACCTTCACTAACCTTGCTCTGCATTGAAGCCACACCATTTGCCAGTCCTGCGGCACCACTATTCAAATCATTGACACCTTTTGTCAGCTCTGGCGCTTGCGCTGCCATTTCATTAATGCCCTTAGCTAAGCTACCAACACCTGCGGTATAGGTGGTTAGTCCACCAACAAGTGAGGTTGATCCGGTAGCCAATTGACTTGCACCCTTTTGAAGCTCGCCAGTCTTACCATACAGAACGCTTAACCCATTAGAAACTTGAGAAGCCCCACCGTTCAAGCGGCTTACACCACTTGCTAATGGTGCAACCTTGCCATTCAATTGGCCTAAGCCAGTATCCAATTGGCTCGCACCGGTGGCGAGTTGTTGAACACCAGATGACAATGGGCTCACTTGAACCTTCATGGTTTGCAAACCATCATTCACTTGAGAAACCCCAACGGTGTACTTGTTTAACCCATTGTCCAAGGTCACGAGGCCGTCACCCAGTTGGGTCGCGCCGTCAGCAGCCTTGGTCATGCCCTTACCAACCAATTTCATTTGGCTGAATAAGGCGCTGGCATAAACATTAGTCACCTTGGCCCGGATTTCAGAATTTAACTTATCAACCCCAACGCCACTAATAACTTGGCTCAAGTAGTTCAAGGAGTCGTTGGTTTCATAAGTTAAGTTCATCTTCTTGGGTTTATCTTTTAAAACTGTTGCGGCGTTAGCCGAGAAGTTGGAAGGAATCGTAATAACCGTGTAGTACTTGTTATCCTTCATCCCTTTTTTGGCTTGAGCTGCTGAAACAAAGCGCCAGCCAAGTTGATCGTCCTTCTTCAATGTCTTAACCATTTCGTCCCCAACGGCGATGGTTTTACCTTGATAGTCCACAGCCTTATCTTGGTTAACGACTGCGACAGGCAAGTCCTTGGTATCCCCATAAGGATCCCAAACGGACTTTAAGAAGAAGATGGAGTAAAGAAATGGAATCAGCATGATGACCAACACTGATAGTAAAATCATGCGGTTCTTGCCGATGAACTTAAATTCGTCTTTTAGCATTGCGTACCTCCTATTGAATAGTTGCTGGATCGGCTTCATCGAGATAAAGTCCGAGTAGTTCTTGGAATGAGGTCTTCCGGCTAGGATTTCGATCAGGTAAAAAGCCCATGATTTCCAAGACCGTAAAGCCTAAAACTGAACTGATAAACGCTTGTACATAGGCGCTGGTATCCATATGGCGCAATTTAACATTTTTGACCAAGCGCCGCAGTAAACCGAGGGCCCTACCAGTTGCTTCAACAAACGGACTCGTTTCAGGGTAGTTATGGATGAAATAGAGTAATTCAACCATTGGCCCTTCGCTATCGAAGTAATCATGTGCGGTTTCAGCATAAATCTTCAATGCTTCGCGTCCAGAAACGCCAGATAACCGTTCAACGAGCTGTTGATACAAGCGATCCATGAATTCAGTACCCAATGTTTCAATCACTTCATCCATATTGTGGAAGTAGTTATAGAGTGACTGTGACCGAATATCAAGTTCTTTGGCTAAGCTTTGAAACGACAATGATTGAAAGCTGCCATCCCGCAGGACAATCTCTCTAGCAGCCTCCAACACTTTGTCATGATCAAGTACCCGATGTTTCCCCATGTCGGTGCCTCCCCTCAAAGTATTCTCTAATTACAATATGTGAATATACTCCGATTGTTTGAAGTTTGCAACCTACAAGTTGTAGTTTGTTGAAAATATTTTTTGGGGAGAGGGGTTTTGAAGAAAACTTTCAGGATTATCTGTCATGCGGATTGCGGAAAAAGCGCGCCCGCATCCTTTGGCCACGCCAATGCGCTAACCGATAACGGACGTGAAGCACCCCGATGACCACCATCAGCACATCAAGCGCAACGCTGAACCAGATTGAACCCGACGGTAAGTATTGGGCCATCAGCGCGCCGGTGCTTGCCACCCCGTTGAGAATGCCAGCTAACGCGATGTAGAACCAGGCCGTGGCCCGATTAAAGAAACTAAACAAGTCAGCAGCTTCTTCTTGTTCATTGATGCGATCGTGAAGAATTCGCTGCAGCCGTTGGCGCTCCCGTTTTAATTTGAGCGGTGGCAAGATCCAGTACCAAGGCGACACCTTCGGATAGGGGGTGGTATCCTTCAATTTATCAACAATTCGTTTCTGGTCAGTCAATTCCAGGGCGCCTTGGTACAGTGAAAAGCCATACAGCAACCACGTCCCCATAAAAGTCATAATCACGTAAACCTGTTCACGCATCATCGGTGATCACCTTCTTAGACTGATTATTCTGCTGGCAGGCCATCAGTTTCATCTTTTTGAACCGCTTCTGGCGGCCAGGTATCAGCGGAGACATTGGGCTGTAGTAGAAAAGAATCGTCATAGGCATGTCGGACTTGGGTCTTCCCATGTTCATCAATCAAGGCGTGCCATTCGCGAGCTTGATCCAACGTGGCCGTTGCCAAAACATCTTGAAAGTCCTGGCGCATCGGTTCATAGCCTTTATAAGGACCAAAGCCTAGTCGGTTAAACAATCTCAGCGCGTATTCATCTGCCACGAATGTTTTGTGGTTAAAGGTATACATCAACATGACATCCGCGGTTTCTGGACCAATCCCATTGAGGGCCAAAAGGGTCTGGCGTAATTCATCGACGGGGCGGGCACTAATCTCTTCGAAACTGCCGCCTTGCGCTTGAAACCATTCAACCAAGTCATGAATGCGTTGCGCCTTTTGACGGTAGAAGCCAGCAGGTCGGACTAAATCCTCAAGGTCAGATAATGGCATGGATAACAACTGCTTAATCTCTAAGTAAGGTTTCAAGTTCTCAACAGCCTTCTCCACGTTCTTTGAAGTCGTGCGTTGAATCAAAATCATCATCAGCCAATCTTCCAATGAATCGGCCTGCCACCAATGCTGCCGACCATAATGTGCCTGTAAATTGTTCAAAACAACTAATCGAGAATCCATTATATCCTCCTCAAAATCTCATATTTGGTTAAAGTCACTAACAACCACCGAATTCTATTGCTATGCCTGCGCTTAATCGCTAGAATATTGTAGAATACATCACAATATAGGAGGTTATTATGGCAACAGAAACCAAGCAATTACGTTGGTTCAATATTGCACTGATTGCGTTCGTTGCGGTTTGGGGACTTCAAAACGTCTTCAATAACTACGCGCAACAAGGCTTGTCAGTGATTACATCATGGATTTTAATCATGCTGCTCTATTTCGTTCCGTATGCCTTAATTGTAGGCCAACTCGGGTCGACCTTTAAGGATCAAAACGGTGGGGTCTCATCTTGGGTCAAGGAAACAAGCACGAAGCGGCTCGCTTATTTTGCCGCATGGACTTATTGGGTTGTACATATTCCTTACCTCGCTCAGAAACCTCAAAGTATTATTATTGCACTAAGTTGGCTTTTTCGGGGAAATGGGAACTTCTTGAAGACCGTTCCTTCTATTACAGTATCAGCAATCTGTCTTGTGCTCTTCTTAATTTTTCTCTGGTTAGCCTCACGCGGCCTGACAACGCTGAATCGGATTGGGAGTATGGCGGGGACGGCAATGTTCATTATGTCGATTCTCTTCATTATTCTGGCCGTGGCTGCCCCATTCATGGTTAAGGGTGTGCATGTGGCCACACCTGACATGGGTAAGTTATCGACGTATATTCCGAAGTTCAACTTTAATTACTTCACCACGCTCTCCATGCTCGTCTTTGCGGTTGGTGGGGCTGAAAAAATCTCGCCTTACGTTAACAACACCAAAAACGCTTCTCGTGAATTCCCAATGGGGATGTTGGTCTTGGCCGGTATGGTAGCCTTATGTGCTATCCTAGGCTCATTTGGGATGGGTGTTTTATTCAACTCCAACCATATCCCAACGGACTTGATGGCTAATGGTCCTTATACCGCTTTCCAAATGTTAGGGAATTACTTCCATGTTGGACCAACCTTCATGATCTTGTACGCTATTGCCAATACCCTGGCACAAGTCTCGGCTTTGGCCTTCTCAATTGATGCCCCACTGAAGATTTTGCTTGGGGATGCGGATGACAACTTCATCCCTGCTAGCCTGTCGAAGCTTAATGCGAAAGGTACGCCAATGAACGGTTACAAGATGACTGGGGTGCTGGTCAGCATCTTGATCATTTTGCCCGCTTTAGGAATTGGTAACATGACTGAACTCTTCAACTGGTTGTTAAACTTGAATTCAGTTGTCATGCCATTACGTTACCTCTGGGTGTTTTTAGCCTTCATCTTACTTAGTAAGCAATTAGGCAAGTTCCATTCTGATTACCACTTTGTCAAAAGTGGGCGCTTAGGTGTCATCATTGGTGGTTGGTGTTTCATCTTTACTGCCTTTGCCTGCATCTTGGGGATGGTGCCAAAGATTTCTATGGCCGACAATCCTTCAACTTGGTGGTTCCAATTGGCCCTGAACATTATGACCCCACTGGTCTTATTGGCTCTTGGACTCATTCTGCCAGCCTTGGCGCGGCGCGATAAGCGCAATGCAGCTGCCACGAAATAATTAAAAAAAGCGTTGTGACTTAACCAAGTGGTTAAGTCGCAATGCTTTTTTTAATTGTTAGCTAAGTCCATGACGTCGCGGGCAATCATCAATTCTTCATTGGTTGGCACCAACCAGGTTTGCACAGTGGCATCTGCGCGACTGAGGTCGGTTTCCTTGCCCCGCACCTGATTTTTCTCTAAATCGATAGTGGCACCAAGATAGGTTAATTGATCCATAATCCGGGCCCGCATATCAATCCCATTTTCGCCGACACCGCCAGCAAAGACCAAGGCGTCCACGCCGTTCATCAAGGCCACGTAGGAACCAACGTATTTCACAACCCGGTTAGCGTAAATGTCTAGCGCCAGGGCCGCCTTTGGATCAGTCGCTTCCACATCTTCCAAGTCGCGTTGGTCAGCAGATAGTTCAGAAATCCCGAGCAGCCCGGATTGATTATTGAGGATGTGAATCATTTCGTGGACATCGGTAATGCCCAGCTTATCCATCAAGTAAGCAACGAGTGACGCATCGACATCCCCGGTCCGGGTACCCATGGTGACCCCTGCCAGCGGCGTAAAGCCCATTGAGGTATCCAGCGACTTGCCGCCTTGCACGGCCGTGACAGATGAACCTGAGCCCAAATGCATCACAATCATCCGCAGGTCTTCAACAGGTTTACCCATTAAGTCTGCAGTCCGTTGGGAAACGAAACGGACACTGGTCCCGTGAGCGCCATATTTACGGGCGCCGTACTTTTCGTAGTAGTGGTACGGCAAACTGTACAAATAGTTCACCGCTGGCATACTCTGGTGAAAAGCCGTATCAAAAACAGCAACTTCAAGGGCCCATGGCATAGCTTGCCGGAAAATCCCGATGTACCGCGCTTCAATTGGATTATGCAACGGGGCATAATCGCGTAAATTATTAATTTCAAGTAAGACATGGTCGTCGACGACCACAGATTCTTTGAAGGTTTCGCCTCCAGCAACCACACGATGACCAATGCCGACGATTTCATGGAGATGTTCAACTAAGCCTAGGTCCTTTAAATATGTCATCAAGGCCGTCACGGCTTCGGAATGCGAGTCGATTGGGTGATCATCAACAAATTGCTGGCCGTCCCCGTAGGTAATTTTGACCTTTGATTTGGGTTGACCAAGCCGATCAATGAGGCCATCAGCCAACTCGACTTCAGCGGGCATGTCAAAAAGCTTCCATTTCAATGTGGAGCTGCCGGCGTTCACTGCCAAAACCTTAACCATGCGTTATTTCCTCCTTGTCATCCAAACGCCGCTAAATGGTGGCGTTATCTTCACAATAGTACCAAGTGTAGGCGCCATCAGCAAGGGAGGCAATTACCGTGCTTGTTACATTTGTGGTAAACTTAACTCCAAAATTGCAGAAAAGTGAGGCGCGTTGTCATGACCAAGACTTTAGCCGATCAAGGATTCCCAAATGGCGAATTTGCGGCTTTTTCGACCGCAAAAATGTCATTCTTCCTTCCATATACTGAACAGACCTCTCCCGCCGACCTGAACCAATTCTTCGGGCCAGACATTCTCCACATCTCAATTACCAACAACCATGACCTGGAAATTGCCTTACCGGATAGTGAAATTCAGCTGGCCCATTATAATCAAATCATTTCCAAGTTTACCAATGGCAAATATAAGGTCATTGACGCTGATTACTATCACAATAACTTCAACGCTCCGATTGTTGACGAGCATCAACACGGCATTTTATAGGAGGACTACTGTGGCAAGTTTTGAAAAATATCATCCCATTATGTCAGCTCATTACACCATGGATTGGCTGACAAGCTTTACGGTCAAAGATATCTTTGCCTTACGGCATGATCAAAGCGTGGCCACGGGAAGCGGACGGCAAGCTGACGCTCAAATTACAGACACTGTGACTTATGTCAATCAAGCCATGCGATTGGTAATGAGCAACCAAGCCTTGCTTTACGGGATTGAAGATCGCCTGACTCAGGCCTTTCTCGGGAGCTTCGGGTTGCTCGAAATCCATGATCAGCAAGCGCAAGTGCAGTTTGAATTGCTGCCAACAGTTCAAGCTCAAGGCGTGATGGGTGAAGTCCTGCCGCGCATGATTGGGTTTGCCTTCTTTGAACTTGGCCTGACCGAACTTACGGCCACTGTTCCAGCAGCAAATACTGTAGCCGCTCACCTATTAGCCAATCATCATTTCCAAGCCGCTGATGATGGCCGCTATACCTTAACCCCAGACGATATCGGGAATGATCCCGCCTATCAGTTCTAATAGAATCACCACGAAAAAAGCCGCCGAATCATTTCGATTCGACGGCTTTTTTGATTAGCTCAGCAATGCTTGGATAGCAGCTGGACTAAGAACCTTGGCCTGATGCTGTTTAATTTGGACCACATAATCGGCCTGTTGGAGCAGTTCGGCGTCAAATTGGTGGGTGATGAGCATAAAGCCCATCGGCAAAGAAAAAAGCACTTGTTCCACCATTTTGGCATGTTGTTGGTCCAAGCCACTGGTCAATTCATCGAGAACCAAAAAATGTTTTGGCTTCAGCAAATTCCGAGCCAACGCCAACCGTTGCCGCTCACCACCAGATAATTCATTGCCGCTTGTCCCAATTAGCGTTGCTAAGCCGGCTGGTTGATTGACCACCCAGGTATCCAGATGGACTGCAGCGAGAACGTGCATGATAGCTGCTTCACTCACTTGGTCGTCAAACAACGTCAGATTATCGCGGACTGACGCGTCAAAGATAAATGTTTTTTGCGATTGGAATCCAATCGCATCAGTCACGAATTGCGCGGTACTAGACGATACTGGCACTCCCGCCACAAAGACTCTGCCACTCACCTGGGATTGATACCCAAAAATGGTATTCACTAACGTCGACTTGCCCGCACCGCTTTCACCAACGACCACAACCCGATCTTTTGCTTGAAAGTGTAAATTAATGTCATGCAGAATCTCCTTATCGGCCGCGGCCACACTGACATGGTCAAATGCTAGAAAAGATTGTGCCGGTGCCGTTGGCGCGGTAATCAGTTTGGCCAGTGGCATGTCCGCTGTCAGCTGCTTCTGGTAGCGGGCAAACAACTGGCGCCCACCCAGCAACTCTGTCAGCATATCAGTCAATGCTTCGACCGGAAATGAAATTGACACCGACAATTGAGCGAAGGCCATTAACTGCGGCACGCCAAGTTGCCGATGTAAAACCAAGTACGTCCCAATCAGCCAGGTCCCTAAGTACACCGCATCTCCTGAAAGCGCGGACAGACCAGCAATAATTTTGCGAATCAGAATATCATGTTGTTCAGCAGCTGTGAGCGCCTGAGCTTCTTGTTCGTGTAACCGCGTAAACGTCGACTCGCGCCCAAAATTCTTGATTGTCGTGAGGCCTTGGACCCAGTTCGTCATTGTTGCCGTGTAATGCGCCATCTGCGTAATCACAGGCGTCTTAGCTTTCGCCAAAATGTTCTTGGCAAGAATTGGAACTAGTACCGCCGGGATCTCCAGTAACAAAATCGTGATCGCTAAGCCGCCATTCAAGAACAACGCGTAACCAAAAGCCAAGCCAAATTGTAAGGCTAGGCTCATCATCTCAAGCATGGCACTCAAATAATTCGTGCGCAGCAACTCCAATTGATTGGTCAACTGGGCCACGCTGTTCCCGACTTGTTGGGTCAGAATTCTGCCAACCGGCTGGTGCACCATCTTTGTAAATAGTGCCACCCTTACATCATAAAGATAAACTGTCTCAAGCTTCTGTTTGATGAAGCCCCCACGGAACCCAACCACTGCCATGGTCACGGCAAACGCGACCACCATTAATAGCAACACAAAGAAGTTGATGGTGACCGAACGTGTCACAACCATGGTCAGAAATTGAATCACAAGCGCGTAACTGACAACCAATACGGCATGCACAATGAGGACCGCACAAAAAACAGAGCAGAGGAGGGGATGGTTTTTGATAAACCGCGTATTCATAAGCTATTCCTCAACTTTATTTGTTTGTGTATTTGTCGACTCACTGGTGGCCTACATTGGCTAAACTCCTCTCGCGTGGGATTCATTCCGAAAATTAGAATACGATAAGTTTACCTCTCATCTAATATTAAGACAAGCTTTCTTTGGACACGAAAAAACCGCCGAATCATTTCGATTCGACGGCTTTTTGTTTGCTGGGTGGTCAGGGGATCGAACCCTGGACCCACGGATTAAGAGTCCGTTGCTCTGCCAGCTGAGCTAACCACCCAAAACTGTTCTCAAATTGACAACTTAAATAGTATATCAGAACAGTTGTATAAAGTCACCTGCTTTTTTGAATATTCTCGCAGTTAATCGCGGGGTTCAAAGAGTGGGTGGATGGATTGGTTGCTACTAATCAATTGCATGGCCTGGCCTAACATTGGGCCAACGGATAGAATCACCATGTTGTCGAGCTGATCTTCTTGGGGGATATCAATGGTATCAGTCAAGACGATTTGCTTAAGGTTCTGCGCAGCTAAACGTTCGCTCGCGCCGGCAGAAAGAACCCCGTGCGTGGCGACCGCATAAATATCCAAAGCGCCTTCAGCCCGTAAAGCTGTGACTGAATCTTCAACCCGGCGACCGGTATCAATCATGTCATCAATAATGATGGCGTGTTTGCCGGCCACATCCCCGATGACCCCAACATTGTCATCGCCAGGGCGCTTGTCGATAATTGCAATCGGCGCGCCTAAGAGTTCAGCCAATTGGCGGGCATGCTTGGTACCACTGTGGTCAGGCGCAACCACGACCAGATTGTCGCCAATCTTTTGGCTCTTCAAGTACTGGGCCAACAGTGGCATTGCTTGAAGGTGGTCCACTGGGATATCGAAGAACCCTTGCAACTGATCCGCATGGAGATCAACGGCGATAATGCGGTCAATCCCGTCCATTTCCAACATATTGGCAATGAGTTTGGCCGTAATTGGTTCGCGGGAACGAGCCTTGCGATCGGCCCGCGCGTAACCATAATATGGCACCACAACATGAATCGCATGGGCACTGGCACGCCGTAAGGCATCAACCATAATCATCAATTCCATGAAGTTCTCGTTAACGGGGTCAGACACGGGTTGAATAACGAAGACGTCTGCGCCGCGGACACTTTCGTTAATATCGATTTGAATTTCACCATCGGCAAAGTGCTTCACGGACGCTGAAGACAGTTCAACGCCGACTTCTTGAGAAATTTTTTCTGCGAGGGGTAGGTTCCCATTTAAAGCAAACAACTTAAACTTGCTCATATTTCCTCCTAAAAGACAGGTGTAATTTGTCTTAATTATACGCAATCAGACGCCAAATGGCTATTGTTCCCGTAAATTCGGTATAATGAAAGCTAGAGAGAACACAAAGGAGTCGTTGGTTATGAAAACAAGTCGGATCTTGGGAACGGTCACGCCGCTCCTACTCACTGCCGGCACATTAGCCGCTGCCGAGAAACTGTATACTTATGCTTTTAAACGCATTAATTACATTCCTGATGCCAGCGACTATATGCAAAAATATGCCTCACTTTATTATTCTCACGTTGATTGGGTTCAAGCTCGCCCTGACTTAGATGTCTGGGAGCTCACCACGCCTGATAACGCCCACATTTCTGCCCTCTGGATTCCGCATCCGCATAGTAAAAAGGCCGTCATTGTTGGTCACGGCTACAAAGGTACGGGGATCACGATGAGCAACTACGCGCATATGTTCTACAACTTGGGTTTCAATGTTCTGATGCCAGACGACCGCGGCCATGGCGATTCGGATGGCGATTACATTAGTTTCGGCTGGCTCGATCGTCTCGATTACCTCGACTGGATTCAACATATTATTACTAAACTCGGTGACGACAGCGAAATCTTACTCTTTGGGACGAGCATGGGTGGTGCAACTGTCAGTCTCGTTGCTGGCGAACCTACCTTACCCCGCCAAGTCAAAGCAATCGTGGCCGATTGCAGCTACACTAGTTTAGACGATGAATTAAGCTACTTAATTCGCAAGCTCTTCCATCTGCCACGGAATCCATTGGTCCCGATGGCTAGTTTTATTAATTATCGCCGCCTCGGTTATCCGTTCAAGGTGGTCGATGTGACCAAGGCCCTCACCCACAATCGCCGGCCGCTGTTTGTGATTCACGGGTCAGCTGATGATTATGTCCCGACCTGGATGGCCCAGAAAAATTACGCCGCCAGCACCGGTCCAAAAGACTTATGGATTGTGCCTGGTGCGATTCACGCTGAAAGCTACTGGATCGATCCAGGCCGTTATCAGCAACGGGTCAGTGATTTCATCACGCCTTATTTCAAATAAATTATCGCAAACCGCCACTTTTAGAGTGACGGTTTTCTTGCAATCATCGTTATAACGGAGGAAAAACATGGCTTACATTGAAGTGGAACATGTCACCAAACGTTATCATATGGGAGAAACTGAAATTTTTGCTAACCGCGACTTATCTTTTGCAGTTGAACAAGGCAGTCTGACTGTGATTCTCGGCCCCAGCGGCGCGGGTAAATCGACTATTCTAAATATTTTAGGCGGGATGGACTCACCGAGTGAAGGCGCAGTGGTCATTGATGGCGTGGATATTTCTGGGTTTAATGCTCGCCAATTGACCGAATATCGTCGTAATGACGTTGGTTTCGTCTTCCAGTTCTATAATCTCATCCCCAACCTGACCACCAAAGAAAATGTCGAATTAGCGGCTTCAATCGTGCCCGATGCCCTTGATGCCACGACGGTGCTCGCGCAAGTTGGCCTGGGGCAACGGTTGAACAACTTTCCATCCCAATTATCCGGTGGTGAGCAACAGCGCGTGGCGATTGCCCGTGCACTCGCTAAGAATCCAAAACTGCTGCTCTGTGATGAGCCCACTGGCGCCCTCGATTATGAAACAGGCAAACAGGTGCTGACACTTCTGGAACAAGCGGCACGCCGTGATCACAAAACCGTGATGATTATCACGCACAATGCTGAACTGGCCAAAATGGCGGATCGGGTGATTCACATTAATGATGCCCAAGTACGCTCTGTGACCGATCAGCCTGACCCCCTGCCCGTCAGCCAGATTGAGTGGTGATGACCATGTCAATTCTCAATAAGAAACTGTGGCGCGATATCACGCAACATTTTGGCCGCTTCATTGCCATTGTCATGATTATCTTCCTTGGTGTTTTGCTCTTTGTCGGTGTGCGTGGCATTGGCCCCGCCCTTAAAGACAGCGCCACCCATGAACTCGACCAACAACAGTTAGCCGATATCCAACTTATCAGTCCGGCCGGTTTCTCAAAGGCCGACCAAGTTGCTTGGCAGCAAAAAGCTGCCGTCACTGTCAGCCGCGCGCGTTATCGGCAAGTTCAAACGAAGGCCGGCGAAGTCGTGGCCTTCTATTCACAGCCAACAAACTTGAATCGGCCCCGCCTCACCGAAGGGCGCCTCGCCAAAACCAATCGTGAAATTGTGCTTGATGCCCGCGCTGCCAGTAAATACCATTATCGACTAGGCCAGACCCTCACCCTCAGTGGTCAAGGTTTCAAAACTAGCCACCTGACCATTGTCGGTTTCGCGCAGTCGCCTCAGTACGTCGATAATACGCAACGCGGTGCGGCAACGATTGGCGATGGCACTGTAGCCTTCTTTGCCTATGCGAAGCCTTCTGCCCTTCAAATGCCAATCACCAATGTGGTCTGGTTACGGCTTAACAAAATTGATCACAGTCAGCGCTACACCGATCACTATACGCGACAAGTCACGCAAGTCGTTGATCGCTTAACCCCTATGGTCAAAGCCCAACTGGCTACTAAGTCACAGCAACAAGAACAAACTATTGCCCAATTGACCAGAGCGAATCAAGCTCAGCCAACGCCAGCGCGCACTCAGCAATTAGCCCAACTCAAGGCCCAAACTTTTAACTATCAAGTGCAGACCCAAGCGGATTATCCAGGATTCAGTGCTTACGGCGATACGGCAGATCGGATTTCGGCGATTGCCAATGTCTTCCCAGTCTTCTTCTTCTTGATTGCGGCATTAATTACCTTCACCACCATCACCCGCTTGATTGAAGAAGCCCGGGGCCAGCTTGGCATTATGAAAGCTCTTGGCTATGCCAACCACACCATTGCACGCAATTACTGGGGATATGCCCTGATTACAGCCATCCTTGGTACAACACTGGGTGTGATTATCGGTAGTCTCTGGCTGCCGCGGTTTGTCTTGCAGCTCTACACGACCATGTATATTTTCGACCGACCCGTGATTTATTTCCAATGGGATAGCATCGCCTTGGCCAGCCTATTTGCCCTCCTCAGCACGTTGGGCGCCGCGCTTATCGTCATTTGGCAGCAATTGCGCGTCGGTCCAGCAGAATTAATGCTCCCCAAAGCCCCGCGCTCGGCCAAACGCATTTTGATGGAACATTGGACCTGGCTATGGCAGCGGCTAAGTTTTAATCAAAAAGTGAGCTATCGGAATCTTTTCCGGTTTAAGTCACGCCTGATTATGACCGTCATTGGAATTGCCGGTGGCTTGGGCTTGCTTCTAACTGGATTTGGCATTCGCGATGCCATCACCGCCACAGGTACCCGGCAAATGGATGATATTCTGCGCTACCAAGTCAGCATTCGCGCCAATGAGGCTGATAAGGTCACGCCCGCCATCAAAAAATTGACCCACGTGAACGCGGTCCTGCCAGTGGCTAGTTCTCTGGTAAGCGTCAAAGCCCATGCGCAACAGGTCAATGATGTGAATCTTAATCAGGTCACTTCAAGCACACTTCCGCAGTTCATTCAGTTGAAAAATACCAATGGTCACGCGCTGAAGGTGGACGGCAAGGGTATCATCATTAGCCAGAAGCTAGCCACATTGTTACACGTGAAACATGGTGACACCATCACCTATAAAACCCCGACTGGCCAAGCCAAGCGGGCGACGGTGGCTGGAATTATGGTCAATTATGTCGGCCATGTGATGTACCAGAATAGTTCCGCGCCGGCAAATACGTTGTTGATCAAGCAACCGAAGCTCACAGCCAAACAGGAGCAGCAATTTGCTAAGGCAGCCATGAAAATTCCTGGCGTGCAAAATGTCAGTTTCAAGGCAGATCAACTCAGCAGCATTGCCACGATGACCAAACAACTTAATCCTGTTATCGCCATTTTTATTCTGTTGTCCGGCACCTTGTCCCTAGTCGTCTTGTATAATTTGACGAACATCAACATTTCAGAACGCCTGCGCGAGCTGTCGACCATCAAAGTACTCGGTTTCTACGACCGCGAAGTGACCGCCTACATTATCCGGGAAAACATTATTCTGACCGTTGCTGGGATTATCGTCGGGTACGGCATCGGTAATGCGCTCACCGCTTATATTTTGCACCAGGCCGAAACCCCGCAAATTGTCTTCCCACTGACCATCACCTGGAGTAGCTATCTGTGGTCAACAGGTTTGATGCTGGGCTTCACCGCCATCGTCATGTTCATGACCCATCGCCAGCTCCAGCATATCGACATGCTTGACGCCCTCAAAGCCAATGATTAGAGCGCGAGCACTACCGGGAGACACCGAGCACTAGCAAACTTTCGATGATGGGTGGTTTCTCCCATTGAGAAAGTAGCTAGGCGCAAGTGTCTGGGAGTTCGAGCGCGTTTAGAGCCCGAGACAATGCGGTTCAACCCTGTAAATAGTCGTGCAGCGTTGCGGCAGAATCCCGCCGGTGGAGCGCTGTGGGCCGACTTGAAGCCCGCCCAAACCACGGTCTCCAAGATCGACCTTGTTCAGGGTTGAGAAACCCACTCAACCCTGAACAACTTCACAGCTGACCGGCGGATTCTTCGCCGCCCGCTGCCAGTTTAATCCAGCTCTATTCCTGAAAAATATCAGCGACTACCGTCATTAGGTGGTCGCTTTTTGATGCCAGAAACTGACTCTGTCTATGCCAAGCAAGATTTTGATTGCCGCACGGCTTCTGCCGGTCAGCTGTGACATTGTGCTTAGCCGGTCACGGCTTAGCACAAGACCAAGCTTTGAGACCGCGAGCTTCGGGCTCAAAGTTGCGTCCACAGCGTTCCACCGGCAATGAAGCCGAAGGCAAAGAACATCAGAGTCTCCTCTAACATTTTCAAATCTAAAAATGGGCCGTATGACTTCTGCCGGTCAGCTGTGATATTGTGCTTAGCCGGTCACGGCTTAGCACAAGACCAAGCTTTGAGACCGCGAACTTCGGGCTCAAAGTTGCGTCCACAGCGTTCCACCGGCAGTGAAGCCGAAGGCAGCAATACCAATCCAAACACACTAAAAACGATTTCAATTTTCGGCCAGATTTGGGCAAAGGCTATGCTACACTAGATGGGTAATTCTAATTAAGGAGCGAGACGATGTATAAAGCAGCCGCATTTTTTGATTTAGATGGCACCCTATTCGATAACGAGAAACAAGTTCCAGCCGAAAACCGCACCGCTTTGGCGCAATTAAAAGCCAATAACATTTTGCCCGTCATCTCTAGTGGCCGGAATCTGTGGGAAATCAAACCAATGATGGATGAAAATGGCATCGATACCGCAGTCACAGCGAATGGTGGATTCGTCTACTATCAAGGTCAGGCCTTGGTCGACCATCCGATTGGCACCAGTCAATTGGACCGCTTAGTGGCCATGGCAAAAGCCGATAACTTCCCAATCGGCTTCTACAATGATCACGACGTTGCCATCACCTTCAGCGATGCTAGCACCCAGAAAAACTACCCCATGGTCAAACAAACAGAGCCGCGGGTTGAACCTGATTTCTACCGCAACAATTCCGTCTACATGCTCCTACTCTTTACGCCAATGACCAACGACTTCCAAGCCAAGTATGAAGCAGCGTTTCCTGAACTCACCTTCTATCGTAACGGCCCCTATGCACTAGACGTGGTGAATGCCGGTGTTAGCAAGGCGAGTGGGATTGAAGTCTTGATGGCGCAACCCGATCTCAAAGCAGCCAAATCATATGGTTTCGGCGATGGCAATAATGATATCCCTATGCTTGAATACGTGGATTATGGTGTGGCCATGGGCAATGCCCTCCCACAGGTCGCAGCAATTGCAGACTTCCAAACCACCGACAATTTATCTGGTGGAATTGTCAAAGGCCTACAGCATTACGGTTTAATCTAAAAAGGGAACGTTTGTTCGATTTTGACGGTTTTGCTCACTTTTTTGACGCAAAATCCGGACCTTTTTCACAAAAAAACAGCTGCTGATTCGTGAAATTTTTTTGACGGGAAAATAATTTGTTTTTTGGCTAAAAAATTTTATGTCGCAAGCCCTGCAAGGCTTTTCGCATCTAACAGAAAATCAAGCCTTGACTTTTTTTGAAGTGGAACAAGTCAGCGCGCTCTAGGTAAAAAATCGTTTGTGAATCATCTTTCACAAACGAAATGAGCAAGACCTCAAGGCTACTTTTGCCGATGAATCTGCTATAATCAATATCACGATAACGATTACGTGTCACCGTGATAAGCGATTGCGACGATGCAAATTTTGGAGGCGGATGGCGTGCTTGAACCAACCAAACTGAATCAAATCTGGATTAACGATCATATCTATATCGCAATTCTTCCAGAGTCGGCCTATAACCTTGAGGTCTGGGAGAACACCACCGGCAAAATCCACCGGATGGCGCGCATGGATTATAAATATCACCGCGACACCTTTGCGGGTTTCATTTATCGTCTGTGTCCCGATATTAATTTGATGCAAATCCATTCCCTACAAAAGCAAATCAATCCATTTTTTGACCTGGAAGTATAGGAGGTAACGCAGATGAACGGCGTCTTTTACCAATTACTTTTACTTAGTGTGATTGCCCTGGTAGTCACCTTGAGTCTGATTGGCCTTGAATGGAAGACTAAGCAACTCTCTCGCCTCAATACTGGGGTGAAGGCAGTGGTCGCAGTCGTCTTAGTGGGGCTGATTGTCAGCCTACTGATTGTGCGTTAATCGAATCAGTCCTGCGGGGCTGATTTTTTTTGGCGAAATTTATTTTGACCGGAATAAGGAAATTTTGGTCTAGACTGCTTGCGACCGTCCCAAGGCGGTGTTAGAATTGGTGTAGACCAAAAAAGACGAGGGAGTGTCAGAATAATGGAAATTATCCGTGTAAAAGACGCCAACGAAGGCGGCAAAAAAGCATTTGAAATCATCGCAAATGGCATGCAAAACGGTGCAAAGGTATTGGGTTTGGCAACTGGTAGCACCCCAGTGCCAATGTACAAAGAAATGACAGACAGCGACTTAGACTTCTCTAACATGACATCCGTTAACTTGGATGAATATGTTGGTTTAGGTGGCGACGATGCCCAAAGTTACCGGTTCTTCATGAATGATCACTTGTTCAACCACAAGCCATTTAAGGAAACATTCGTGCCTAACGGTAAAGCCAGCGATTTAGCTGCTGAATGCAAGCGGTATGACCAAGTTATTGCTGACCACCCAATTGATATCCAAATCTTAGGGATTGGCCGTAATGGTCACATTGGCTTCAACGAACCTGGGACCAGCTTCACTTCAAGCACACACTTGGTTCAATTAACCCAATCAACCATCAACGCCAACAAGATTTACTTTGACAAGGTTGAAGACGTGCCTACCCAAGCATTATCCATGGGGATTGGTTCAATCATGAAGAGTAAGAAGATCATCTTGATGGCCTTTGGCGATGCCAAGGCTGACGCCATCAAAGGTATGATCGATGGTAAGGTTTCAGAAGACTTACCTGCTAGTGTCTTGCAAAACCATGCCGACGTCACTGTTATCATCGACGACGCTGCTGGCAGCAAGCTTTAATCCATTAAATTGAAAAAGGGCCACGGAAGATAAACTTCCGTGGCCCTTTTTTGGTGCGCTTATTTTATTTTGTCCCACACGTTCGCCAAGATATTGGTTTGTTCCCGATCTGGCCCAACAGAGAAGGTCAATAAATCGACGTCGACGAGTTCCGCAATCCGCTTCACATAATTCTGAGCGGCTACGGGCAAGTCTGCCATGGTCTTAGCTCCGGTAATATCGTCATGCCAACCAGGCATTTCTTCATAAACTGGCTTGCATTCAGCTAATTCATTCAGTGAAGCAGGATAACGATGGATAGTTTCGCCATTGCGTTCATAGGCGACACAGATTTTGACTATGTCCAAGCCGGTCAACACATCGATGGAATTCAGGCATAAATCAGTCATCCCGGCGACGCGGCGCGTATGTTGAACCACGACGGCATCAAACCAGCCAATGCGGCGTGGGCGTCCAGTAACGGTCCCATATTCATGGCCAGCGTCACGGATAAAGTCGCCTTCTGCGTTCAACTGTTCTGTTGGGAATGGGCCATCGCCGACGCGTGAGGTATAAGCTTTAGCCACACCGACCACGCGGTCAATCTTGGGTGCACCAACACCAGCACCAGCGGAAACCCCGCCAGCCGGATTGGATGACGTCACAAATGGATAGGTCCCTTGGTCGATATCGAGCATCGCGCCCTGAGCACCTTCGAATAGCACGTGGTCACCGGCATCAATTGCGTCATTCAAAATCACGGAGGTGTCAGTGACATATTGTTTTAATTGTTGCCCATAGGCATAATAACTTTCAAAAATTTCATCAAAAGCCATTGGCTCTGCGTCATACAACTTAGTAAAGACGCGGTTCTTTTCTTCTAAATTAGCTTTTAAGCGCGCCGCAAATGTATCGCGTTCCAATAGGTCGACCATCCGAATCCCGACCCGTGACGCTTTGTCCATATAGGCCGGGCCGATGCCACGATTGGTGGTCCCAATCTTGTTATCGCCTTTGCTGGCTTCTTGCAATTGATCCATTTTGATGTGGTAAGGCAAAATCACATGGGCACGATCAGAAATCCGCAGATTGTCGCCACTCAAGCCTTGTTCGCGCAAAGAAGCGAGTTCCTCAACCAAACTCTTTGGGTTCACCACGACCCCATTACCAATCACGGCGAGGTGGTCTTGAAATAAAATCCCAGATGGAATCAGACGTAACTTGTAGACTTCCCCATTACTGTGAATGGTGTGGCCAGCATTGTCTCCGCCTTGATACCGGCTGACAATTTTAGCATCTTGGCTCAAGAAATCGGTAATCTTACCTTTCCCTTCATCGCCCCACTGAGTCCCAACAATGACGACAGTACCCATAAAAACATCGCTCCCTGCGCAAATGTACGGTTTAAACCGCCATGAATCATTGTAGCAAGGTGAACCAGTGAAAACAACCCAAAATCCGAATGTTAACTTTTTAATGCAAAAATTACGCATAAAAACCCGAACATTAAATGTTCGGGTTTTGGAATATCTGTTTAAACACGAATTAGTCTGCACTGTGGAGCTGAGCCGCTTGGAGGTAGGCATAGATATGTCCAAAGGCCATTTCCAAGATACTATCGGTCATCACGGTCACAGTCTCCCCTAAATCGTCCTCAATCAAATTGAGGGTGAAACTTGAGCCAGTCACATCGCTCGGATAGCCAATCAAATGGTCTTCAGCATCTGCCACCCGAATTCGCATCACTTGCTGGTCTACGGCTAATTCGCTAATCATCTGAGTCATAAGGTCATCACTGGCTTCAAACTCGCGATCAGCATTCAACACTGGCTGCTGCGTGAACTGGTGGGCGATATCCCACTGTTCATAAAATGCCATGGTCTGTAAGTAATCAGAGGCAGTGACGACATTTTGGATAGCACGGAAACGAATCGCCGCATAGCCACCAAACTGGGCAGCGCGGTCTTTGAGCTTCAAGACCACAAGCTCGTCTGTGACGGCTTTAATCGTGCCAACGTAGAAGTTATCCTCCCGGTCCTTGGGCACGACTGAGACCACCGTCTGAGCGGCCTGAGCGTTACGCATCACATCAGGGAGCTGGCCATCATTTTGATGGAGGATAGTTTTGACGTGCTTTAGGTGATCCCGCGACTTCACGAGCAGCGTTTCCAGGTACAAATCAAGTCCTTGGAATTCAATCACCAGCACATCACTGAAATCAACCTGCAGATAACGGATGTCTGTATAGTTGAACTTATTAAACACCGCTAATGTGAAGCGGTCCTCAGCCAAGGCGGTAATCTGGCCTTCGAGATAGGCGTCGTCATCGGCTAGAATCACCATCACCATTTGCCCACTCGCTTGCACTTGGCCTGCGAGTTGCGGCATCAGGTCACTTTTGGGATTGAATTTCAAAGCCGCTTCCTGACCATGAATCGACAAGAAGTGCTCATCTTCCGCCACTTCAATTCGGAAGGTCATATTCTCTAAGTCATCGCCAGCGAACTCAACCTGATCAATGGCAGAAAAGGCAATCAGCACTGAACCGTCTGCAATCCCTGCATCACTATACGTCCCCAAGATGACACTGTTTGGCCCCATCATCTGCACATAGCCGGTATAGAAATCGTCTGTATCGCGTTGATAGACGTTAATGAGCAACCGTTCATTGAAAGCGGCCATCAAACTCATTAAAATTGCATCCATGTTCGTCCTCCTTTTCCTGATTTATTGCCCGGGTTATGCGCCGGGATTGTACGCAATCGAGCTGAATTTATTAAATGATTTGACGAACAGTAATTTAACCGTTCCTCGGGCACCAGAACGGTTCTTCTCAATGATGACTTCAACTTCACCAACATCCTGATCGTCTGGGTCCTTTGGTGGATTCTGTTGATAATCACCATCGCTATCGCCGTCGTCTTCACTACGATAGTAATCATCACGATATAAGAAAGCGACAATGTCGGCATCCTGTTCGATAGAACCAGATTCCCGGATATCTGACAACACTGGCCGCTTGTCTTGGCGCTGTTCCACGCCCCGAGAGAGCTGGGACAAGGCGATGACTGGCACATGTAATTCCTTAGCTAATTTCTTTAACTGCCGTGAAATCGCGGAGACTTCTTGTTGCCGATTTTCTTGGCCGGAACCTTCAATCAACTGTAAGTAGTCAATGACAATAAGGCCCAAATTACCGCGTTCTTTGGCTAAGCGCCGGCATTTAGCTCGAATTTCTGCCATCCGTACCCCAGGAGTATCATCAATATAGACTTCCGCCCGACTGAGACTCCCCATGGCAATAATGAGGTTCTCCCATTCTTTTTCGTCGAGTTGGCCAGTCCGCAGATGATTGGCATCAATACTACCTTCTGAACACAACATCCGACTGACCAACTGTTCCGCCCCCATTTCCAGACTGAAAATGGCCACTGAACTATCGGTTTTAGTGCCGACATTTTGGGCAATGTTTAAGGCAAAAGCTGTTTTACCAACGGCCGGACGCGCGGCTAGAATAATCAATTCTTCTTCGTGCAAGCCAGTCGTGATTTTGTCGAGATCCCGGAAGCCTGTAGGGAGACCGGTAATCTCTTGATCGTTTTGGTAGAGTTGATCAATTTGTTCCATGGTCGTATTCAAAACGTCTCGGATTGGTTTAAAACCAGCCTGATTCCGTTTCTCTGACACTTCCATGATTTGCCGTTCCGCATCTTCAAGCAAGGTGTCCACGTCATCTTGATCATTCTGGGCCTGCTTGGCTATCGCTTGGGCCGTATCAATCAACCGCCGTAATTGACTCTTTTGGGCGACGATTTTGGCATAGTAGACCACATTTGCGGCACTCGGTACTGCTTCGGCGAGCTCGACCAGATAAGGGACGCCGCCGATATCATCCAGCTGATTGTGCGCGGATAGATATTCCTGCACCGTCAATGGATCGATGGCTTCGCTACGGTCAGACAGTTCGATCATCGCTTGAAAAATCAGCCGATGCGCGCGCCGATAGAAGTCGTCGGCGGTAATATATTCTTGAGCTTCGATTAAAGTATCAGGTGTGAGAAAAATCCCGCCCAAAACTGCCTGTTCAGCTTCAATGCTCTGTGGTGGTTGATATTCAGCCAATCCATTATCCATTTCGCGAGCTTCCTTTCATGATTAGTCCTAACTAACTATTTTAAACAAGTTTGGCCCCTGGGACAACTAATTCAAGAAGCTTAATCTGACGCGGTTTATTCACGCTAAATAATGGCAAGCCAAAGAGTTGTGATACCGCGCTTCGCCCTGCTATAGTTGGAGCAACCAGGCCACACAAAGGAGATGTTCACATGGCTAAAATGGTTTTTGTTAATTTACCTGTTGCCGATTTAGCCCGGGCGACGCAGTTCTATGAAGCATTGGGCTTTGAATTGAATCCAACCTTCTCAGATGATCACGCTAGCAGCATGGTATGGAGTGACGATATTTTCGTCATGTTGCTCAAGCACGACTTCTATCAACAATTCCTGCAGCAACACACGCTCGCAGACACGACTAAGGTCAGCGGGAGTATGACTGCTTTCAACTTGGACAGCATCGCAGCAGTCAAGGCGTTCGCTGAAACCGCTAAGCAACATGGCGGTGATTATTATCACGTGGAAATGGGGATTCCAGAGACCCAAATGTATGAACTTGAAGTCCTGGATCCTGATGGCAATATCCTCTCCGTTTCTTGGATGAACATGTCAGCCTGAGACTAAAAAAGCAACCGCCTATTGGCAGTTGCTTTTTTAGCTAGCGCTCGGTTGTTAGCTGTGCTGGCTCACGCTATTGTTGCGCGACGACGTGCACGCGAATTGTCGCTTCAACATTGTTAAATAGTTGGACCTTCACGTTCCGGTAACCCAGAGCCCGAATTGGTTCAGGCAGGTCAATCTTGCGTTTATCGACCTTGATTTGATATTGCTTCTCTAAGGCTTGGGCAATCTGCTTGCTAGGAATTGATCCAAAGAGGCGGCTATCTTCGCCAGCCTTTGATTGAATTTGCACGACAGTCTTATCGTTTTCAATCTTAGCTTTGAGGGCTTGGGCTTCGGCAAGTTCTTCGGCTTCCTTCTTCTCTTCAGCCCGTTGTTGGCCGTTAAGTTGGCTCATTGCTTGTGCAGTTGCGGCCTTGGCTTTGCCATTTTTGATTAGGAAGTTTTGCGCGTAGCCATCTGGCACTTCTTTGACTTCGCCGCGCTTACCTTTACCCCGCACATCTTCTGTAAAAATAACTTTCATCGCATTTTACCCGCCTTTACTTATTATTCTTCTTCTTCAGCATTCACCGCGGCAATGGTATCCAGTAACTGTTGTTTGGCATCAGCTACGGATTCATTCTCCAGTTGGGTGGCTGCATTACTTAAATGCCCACCGCCACCGAGTCGTTCCATCATCACTTGAACGTTCACATCACCAAGCGACCGCGCAGAAATCCCGATCTTATTGGCGCTGCGGCGCGTGATGACGAAACTGGCTTCGATGCCACTAACCGACAGCAAACTGTCCGCTGCTTGTGCTGCAATGACCGGATCATAAATCTGATCCTCTTCACCTGTACATAATGCCATAGTTGGCGTCACCATTTCAATGGTATCCATAAGGTGATTCTTCTGAATAAAGTTGGAAACATTTTCTTTCAGTAAGTTCTGAATTAAAACAGCATCCGCTCCGACTGACCGTAAGTAGCTGGCGGCGTCAAAAGTCCGCGTCCCAGTGCGTAACGAGAAGGACTTGGTGTCCACGGTAATCCCAGCTAACATGGCGGTGGCTTCCAGCTTATTCAATGCTGGCACACCGGTTGGTTGATATTCAAACATTTCAGTAATCAACTCACAGGTGGAACTCGCGTATGGCTCGATGTAAACCAGCATTGGATTATCAGGGAACTCTTCCCCACGGCGGTGATGGTCAATAATGACAGTCCGCGTAGCCAAGCGTTCATAAAGATCTTTGGCCGCTGTAATCGATGGCTTGCTGTGATCAACCAGAATCAAAAGGCTTTGATCCGTGGCCTGACTGACTGCCGCTTCTGGTGTCACAATTGAATTGGCAATTTCTGGATCTTGGGCAGCGGATTCCATTAAGCGCACCACATCAGAGTGCAACTTATTGGGATCAATCACCATTAAACAGTCTTTCCCATTCATTTGCGCAATCCGGCGAATCCCCATGGCTGCCCCAACGGCATCCATATCCGGCCGACTATGGCCAACGACAAAGACCTTGTCCGTTTGCTTGAAGAGTTCTTGCAACGCTTGGGCAATCATCCGCGCCCGCACCCGCGTCCGCTTTTCCATAGGATTCGTCTTCCCACCGTAGAAACGGGCTTCCCCATCCTTGGCTTTGACCACAACTTGGTCACCACCACGCCCTAAGGCTAGGTCGAGGTTACTTTGAGACGTCAAGAACAGTTGGGCTAAATCAGTATCCCCATAAGCTAACCCAATGGACAAGGTTAAGGGATAGTTCTGTTTAGATGTATCTTCACGAATGACATCTAAGATTTTGAACTTATCAGCTTGCACGGCATCGAGCGCCTTGCGATAAGCCACTAAGAAAAAGTGGTCGTCGTCAACCCGCTTGATGAACATCCCAAAGCTTGTGGCCCAATCAGTGAGTTGGTTAGTGACATAATTATTTAAGTTAGAAATGACCTGATCATCCATGGTCTGGGTAATCTCATCATAGTTATCCAAGAAAATCTGACCGATGACAATTTGCTCATCGGCTGCCTTATGTTCAATCGCGGCATAGCGCGTGATGTCCATTAAGTAGACAACACCGATACTCTTTTGGATGATGAGCTCGAAATCGTGTTCACCCCAATGGACTTCTTTGATTTCATTGGCGTCTTCATTAGCCTCAATCAAGCTAGCCAACTCGGCATCAATTGAGCTCAGTGGTTTCCCCAGCAAGTTATCTTGATCGAAGTACTGTTGCAGATAGGGATTGAGCCATTCAATATTTAAGTCTTTATCGTAAATCAAAATCCCAACAGGCATCTTGACTAAGGCTTCTTGTTCCCCGCGCTTAATGCGGTAGGATAAGTCTGAAATATATTGATTCGTATTCTTCGTGATGGTTGCCAGTGTGACAAAACTGCTGACAACAAGGCCTAATAAACATAAGAAAATGATTAACGCGAGCCAGGGTTTAATAAACGCCGCGACCACGATTCCGATGAGTGCCAGAATGACCATCGCTAAAGACAAATAACGGAAGCGATAATCTTCGAGGAACGTGGGCAAGTTAATCTTGGCAAATAATTTTTTCATAGAATTCTCGCCGGAACGATTGCCTCCTAGAATGTCGATTTATTTAAGGAATCTTTAAGTCATAATACCACACTCAAGCCAGAGCCGTCGTGGCCTCCCCACAAATCAGCCTTAAGGCCGACCATTGGTATACACTTTCACAAGCCGATTCTTCTCACTTTCACAGACACGCGTGCTACGCTTAGCACAAGATAGCGAAAGGAGTTGCATCAGAATGGTACAGTATGATTATGACGTTTTATACATTGGCAGTGGACACGGCACGTTTGACGGGGCGATTCCATTGGCAGCTAAAGGTGTCCGCGTTGGCATCATTGAGGCTGATCTCATTGGTGGCACCTGCCCTAACCGCGGCTGTAATGCTAAAATCACGCTCGACGCGCCAGTCGTTTTGAGCCGGACAGTCACCGACATGCAAGGCATTGTCGATGGTCAGGTCACAATTAATTGGCCCGGCAACATGGCCCACAAGCATGAAGTCATTGACGACCTGCCAGACATGATTGGTGGCTTATTAGATTCCGTACATATTGATGTCATTCACGGCCGCGGCCGTCTGACAGATGCCCACACAGTCACAATTGGCGAGACTGTCAAAACTGCTGAGAACATTGTGATTGCGACTGGTTTACGGCCACACCGCTTGGACATCCCAGGGAGTGACTTGGCGCATGATAGCAGTGACTTCATGAATTTGACCGAACTGCCACAACGGTTAACCATCATCGGCGCCGGTTATATTGCCATGGAGTTTGCAACGATTGCCAACGCAGCTGGTGCCGATGTGACGCTCATTATGCGGGGCGACCGGGCTTTGCGCCATTACTACCAGCCATATGTTGAACAAATTTTGACTGACTTGACCGAACGCGGTGTCAAATTCCTGCGCAACACGCAAGTGACAGCGATTGAAGCCATTGATCAGGGTGTGACCGTGACCACCGACAACGGGACCAGCATCGCGAGCGATTGGGTCCTTGATGCCACTGGTCGGATTCCAAACGTCGAAGACCTAGGCCTTGAAAAAGTCGGCGTTGCTTATACGCAACACGGCATCAGCGTGAACGACCAGCTGCAAACCAGCGTCCCTAATATTTATGCTTCTGGCGATGTCATCGACAAGGTGCAGCCAAAATTAACCCCAACGGCCGTGTTTGAATCCATGTACCTGTCTCACAAATTTGCCGGTGAATCTGATGCTGCGATTGACTACCCTGCCATCCCATCAGTTGTCTTCACCTCACCTCGGATAGCCAAGGTCGGCATTTCTGTCACCCATGCGAAAGAAAATGATACCTATACGATTGAATCGCATAACGTCTTGGATGATTGGTATCGGCACGTGAACAAAGAACGCTTCGGTGAAAACCAACTGATTTTTGATGCTGAGCATCATCTTGTTGGCGCCACTGAAATCAGTGACCAAGCTGCAGATGTAATCAACACCTTGCTACCAGCCATTGAGTTCAAATTCACCGCTGAGCAACTCGGCCGCCTGGTCCCTCTGTTCCCATCCATCGGGTACAGCACGTTAGGCGAACTGTAAGACTAATATTCAAAAAAGGAGTTACGCCATCCCCAGCGGGTGACCGTAACTCCTTTTTGTGTGGCTTCAGCGCTGAAGCTTATTTGACAGCCCCCTCGGCTACACCGCGAATAATATTCCGTTGTGCAAAGGCATAGAACACAATGACTGGAATAATGGTCAACAACAAGCCAGCCATTGCCAAATTCCACTGAATGGTAAATTGTCCAAAGAACGAGAACGTGGACAGTGGAATAGTGCGCAGGTGCTCATCAGCTAAGACTAACGATGGCAGCAAGTAATCATTCCAAATCCAGATGACATTCAAAATGACGACTGTATTCGTAATAGGCTTCAACATTGGGAAGATCACTCGCCAAAAAACGGTCCATTTAGAAGCACCATCAAGATAGGCCGCTTCTTCCAGACTAAACGGAATCGACTTGATGAACCCATGGTAGAGGAAAACGGACATCGCCGTCCCAAAACCGACATACATGAAGATTAGGCCCCCACGAGTATTGAGGAAAGGAATACCTGTGACCTCTTGGACATTGCCAAAGAATTGAATGAGCGGCATCATGATTGTCTGAAATGGAATCAACATGGTCGCAATGAAGATCATGAAAATCCATTTCGCCCAAGGCCGGGACTCATTACGAGCCAATACCCAAGCCGTCATCGCTGATAGCACGATGATCAATATCGTTGACACCACAGTGATGACAATACTATTCAATAGCGAGGTCCAGAAATTCATTCGCTCCATGGCAACTTGGTAATACTGAAAGCTAAACTTACTCGGCAAAGAGAGAACGTTATTATACAGTTCTTCCCGAGTCTTAAACGAATTGGTAAATAAAATGTAGAGTGGCGACAAGTGCACGATAGACACAAGCAGGACCAGCAAGCTACCAATCCAAACGAAAACATTAGCTTGGCGTTTAGTCATTACATAGTCACCTCACGTTTCTTGGTAATGCTGACCTGGATTAACGTGAATACAGCGACCACCAGGAAGAAAATCACTGCCTTGGCCTGACCATAGCCAAAGTTACTATTCGAGAAAATCTCATTATAGATATTCATCGCGAACATTTCAGTGGCATGGGCCGGACCGCCACCCGTCAGCGACAAGTTCACATCGAAAATTTTGAAACAGTTCGACAAAGTCATGAACAATGAAATCGTCACTGCCGGCATAATCAAGGGCAGCTTCACTTTCCAAAAAACTTGCCAGCGATTAGCACCATCAACTTCAGCGGCTTCAATCATATCCCCAGGAATCGCTTGAATCCCTGAAATGTAGATAATCATCACATAGCCAGCCATCTGCCAGGTGAACACAAATACCATGGCAATTAAGGCAAAGTTCGGATCTAGCAACCAGTTGAAGAAGAACTTATCCAAACCTGTCACTTTACCAATAATCGCGAAACCATCAGAGAAAATGAACTTCCAAATGTAACCTAGAATTAAGCCCCCGATCAGATAAGGCATGAAATAGAAGGTCCGAACAAGATTTTTGGTCTTTAGTTTGGAAGTCACCAGTAAAGCCACTACGAGTCCGAGCACATTGATAGTGATGACTCCTAGAACTGTAAAAATAAAGGTTTTTAAGGCCGAATTCAGGAACCGGCCGTCACTAAAGACATTAATAAAGTTTCGTAAGCCAACAAAGATTTTGGGATTACTTTGAATGCCATCCCATGAGAAGAAAGAATAATAGATCCCAATGATAAACGGGACGAGAACGACAAAGATGAAGATAAGCACGGTTGGTGCTACGAAAAGAAGATTCCAATACTTGTCATTTTTATTTTTCATAGCGCCTCCTGAATCAATGATAAGTGATTAATAATGGCTGGTAGCCAAAGTTCCGGCTACCCCATGCGGTAAGTGCTGCCTACTTTTTCTGAGCAGCTTTGACAAATTCTGCTGATAATTGGCTCACGAATTCTGTGCCGGTCATCGACTTGTTTGTAAAGAACTTCTGCGCTACCGGAACCAAGTCAGTGTCAACGATGCCAAATGGCCAGTAAACAGAAGCCCATGAGAAATCATCGCCGGACTGTGATGCATCGTAAACGGTCCGAGAGAGCGTATCCATCTTCGCCGTGTCCACTTTGATATTGGTCATTGCTGGAATCATTTGGAACTTGTTGACGATATAATCCTGGCCTGTCTTACTCGAGGTCAACCAATTCAAGAAGTCCATGCTGGCTTTAACCTCTGCAGATGACTTATTGGCATTCACGTGCCAATATTGCGGCACATCGACAGCAATTTTGTCATTGCCTTCGAATGGGAATGGCACCATCGCTAATTCTGCAGTTGAATTCTTATAACTCGAAAGCAGTGGATTGATCCACATTCCTTGATTAATACTTGCTGTCTTTCCGGTCATAAAGTCCCCAATTTGCTTGTCATAATTCACTTGCAATGGGTTATTGGTGTAGGCGCGGATGGCTTCATAAATCTTGGCCAACTGCTTGAATTCATCAACATTCTGCAGTTTAACCTTTCCAGAATTCACATCCTGCACAAATTGTCGTTGATTCTTTTGCAGCGAGAAAGCTGTATTCAACATATGCCCAATCAAGAAGTAGCTCTCTTGGGAGAGTTCAAATCCTGTAAACTCACCATCGGCCTTACTTTCCTTCAAGAAAGCAATGAACTTATCAGGATCATTAATTGACTTTGGATCGACTAAGGCCTTGTTCACAATCAAGCCATAACCTTCAACACTGTATGGCAGACCCAAGACTTTCTTGTCGATTTCAAAAGCTTTGTTCTTCGCGATATTCTTAGCAAAAGCTGCATCAGACATATTTGCCATGTAACTTTTCAGTTGTTCGCCTTCAAGCCCACCACCAGAACTAAAAATGTTTGGCCCTGATGTCCGGTTCGAAAGTTTGGTTTTGACCTGAGTGATGTAGTCATCACCAGTGGTCCCCCAAACTTCAACCTTCACGCCTTTTTCTTTCTCATATTGTTTTGCCAGTTTCTTTAAATCGTCTGTAATCTCCACTTTAGATTGAAAGATAGTAATCTTTTTGACTGAGCTGGCATCACTACTACCACTTGATTTGCCACAAGCTGCCAGAGTGATAGCTGCTAAAGCAGTCACCGTAATCGCTAAAAGGCGTTTGATTTTCATTATTAATACACTCCCTATTTTGACGAGACTCGTTTCATGCCCAGATATCGCTTCGGAGTCTCTGTCGAAGTCGATGGCAATCAGTAACTCAGCTGATGTTCTTCCCCATAAGAACCAGCCATAAATCAGATGTTTCACGTGAAACGCTACAGCAACTATGTAAAGCTTGCCTCTAGGTCTTGAAAACATTGGTCATCTCGACTTAGAAATAGATTCAAACTCATTTTCAATCGATGGCACCGTCCCCCAATAAATTAATTTCAAAAAATGTCTTAATTCAGATTAATATAATTATGGAAACGGTGTCAACATAATTATAATAAATAACTAATGTTTCTCATCAGATATAAAAGCTAAACAACCGCTTCTGCCGGACAAAAAAGAGCCTGCCAGCGGCAAGCTCTTCCTTTAAAAGTTACTCAAACAACTATTAATCCAACACGACGCCTTTTGTCTCTCGACCAAGCGTGATAATCGCCACCACAGCGAGAACAATTGCGGTCGCAAAAATTCCAAAGATGAGCGTCAGACTCACGCCTTCTGCAACTAAGCTACCGACCATCAGGGGGCCAAGGATGCCACCCAGTCGCCCAACGCCAGCCGCAATGCCGGTCCCACTTGCACGAATAGCCAGTGGATATTGTTCAGGCGAATACGCGTATAGCACACCCCAGGCACCAAGGTTGAAGAATGAGAGTAAGGCACCAAACGTTAGCAAAAGCCCCACATTACCAGCTGTGGCAAAGCCCATGGCACTAAACGCTGTCCCTAGCAGAAACAGGGACAAGACAAGTTTGCGACCCCATTTCTCGACTAACCAGGCAGCGATAAAATAGCCAGGCAACTGGGCCAAGGTCATAATCAAGCTGTAGCCAAAACTGTTAATCAGACTGTAGCCTTTGATCACCATCACCGATGGCAGCCACAGAAACATGCCGTAATACGAAAAGACAACCATGAACCAAACGATCCACAACATCAATGTCTTCTGCCAATATGGTGCCCGCCATAAGGTGATCAAATTCTGGCGTAAGGACTGTTTAGCACTAACCGCATGCGGCTGTTCATGCAAACCGTAGCGGAGATACAGGGCATATAGTGCAGTCAAAGCTGATCCTAAAACCGCAATCCGCCAACCCCATTGTGGGATGACAAAATACGCAATTAAAGCCGACAATAACCAGCCACCAGCCCAGAAACTCTCAAGCAAGACCACCATCCGGCCGCGGGCCGCGACAGGGACGGATTCGGAGACCAAAGTCGAGGCGACGGGCAATTCGCCACCAAGACCGGCCCCGACAAAGAACCGAATAATTAAGAAGAGGACATAACTGCTCACCAATGCCGACAACCCAGCCCCGACTGAGAATAATAATAGCGTGAAAATTAAAACATCTTTTCGGCCGATCCGGTCAGCCAGAATGCCAAAGAAGACAGCTCCCACAGCCATCCCCAGTGAACTAATACTCCCAATCCAGCCCATCTCCGTCGCTGATAAGCCCCACTCACTTTTGAGGGCAGCAATCACAAAAGCCAGTAACCCAACGTCCATTGCATCAAATAGCCAGGCCAAACCAGAGATGACCAATAAGCGCCGCGGCGCAGTCTGTGTCGTCATAATAAATCCTCCTCATCAAAGGGTGTCTTGACACCTATAAGACTTAGTTGACTATTTTTCAGCAGATATGTCAAGACACTTCGATGAAACCAAAAAAATACGCCTGACTAGGCGGATTTTTGGCACTACTACCCTTCGTATAAGAAACCAGCCGCTTTCAGTTGGTCACGGACATGCGTCAGTTGCTGCACATCGTCGAACGCAATGGTATGCAAATGAACGCCTTGCGTCAGCTCGGAAAGTAAATGGGCCTGGCTCGTGGTGACCTTACGGATAAAGTGTTGCACATCATTGGCGGACTTAAGCATCAACTCACCCCGTAATTCACCATAGACTGGATGGTCCACAATGACGTTCAAGACTTGCACCCCCGCATCGACCAGCAATAATAACTCTGTCCCCATTTGCTCTGGTGTGTGCTGAACTGCGAGAACAGCGGTATTTTGCAATGTCTGCTGGTATTCATAACCTCGCGGGGTGGCGACAATATCTTCGCCCTGTGCTCGCAAAAGCGCCACATCACCGACAATTGATTGCCGACTGACACCGAATTTCTTAGCGAAAGCACTGGCACTGATTGGCCGTTCACTGGCAGTCAATTGCGTTTTAATCTGGGCTTGACGTTCACTGTTGCTTATCATCGAAAAATCCTCCTGTATGCGATATCATTAGCCTAGCACATGTCACCACGCGTGGCACGCCTTGAATCTATTAGGAAAGAGATGATTGCTATCGCTCGCCTGCGTCTATCGCCGCCGCAAGTCATTCTCATCAGCTTCTTGTTGATGATTCTCATCGGCGCGTGTCTGTTAACCCTGCCGATTGCCAGCCAAAATGGCCAGAGCATTGGCTTTTTGGATGCGTTGTTCACAGCGACTTCAGCTAACTGCGTGACCGGACTCATCGTAGTTAACACGATGAGTCATTGGAGCTGGTTTGGCAAACTCGTCATCATTACCCTCATCCAATTGGGCGGGATTGGCTTTATGACTGTCACGACGGGGTTCTTATTACTCACCCGCCAACGCATTGGCCTGCGTGATCGCAGCACCATTCAGGCCGCCTTCAGCCAAAATAGTATCGGCGGCACTGGTCATTTGGTTCGACGCGTACTGCGGTATACCGCAGTCATTGAAGGGACTGGGGCGATTTTACTCACTTTGGTGTTCCTGGCTGCTGGCAATGACTTGTGGCGTTCCATCCGTTACGGGATTTTTCATGCGATTTCAGCTTTTTGTAATGCTGGTTTTGATATTATTGGCGACAATAGTTTAGTCGCTTTTCAAACCAATTGGCCACTTAACCTTATTCTGATGGCACTAATTATTCTTGGTGGTCTGGGCTTCACCGTGATTGCGGAACTGGCGCAGTTACGGCATCCTTCACCGCTAGGATTCAAACGGCGAATACAGCATCTGTCTTTACATACGAAGCTCGTCCTCGTCACCACAACAGCGTTACTCGTGTTTGGGACGGTTATTTTTCTCTTGTTGGAGTGGGACAATACCAAATCCATGGGCAGACTGGCACCGCAAAATAAGGTACTCACCGGGATGTTTGAATCGGTCACTCTGCGGACGGCCGGGTTTGATAGTCTCAACCAAGCGAACTTGACCGATTATTCCAAACTGATCGGCAGCACCTTAATGTTTATCGGTGGCTCGCCCGCTAGTACCGCTGGCGGGATTAAAACAATTAGCCTAGCCGTGCTCATTATTGCTGTCCGCTCGGCGTTACGCGGGGAGCAACATTTGGTCGTCTTCAAGCGCAAGATTGCCTTGGCCAACTTACAAAAAGCCCTCGCCATTGCTGGCACATTAACGATTTTGACTTTGCTGACGATCTTAGTCTTACACTTCTCAGAAGCCAACAATAGCTTTCGACCGTCGATTTTAGATCTAATTTTTGAAACGACGTCTGCTGTGGGCACTGTTGGCGTCACGACAGGCTTAACGCCGCATCTATCCGTGATTGGTAAATGCGTCATCGCCCTGTGCATGTTCATTGGCCGACTCTCGCCCATCACTGTCGCCGTGGCACTCAGCGGGCGCCTCCGCAATCAATCAGCCGTCGACTATCCAGAAGCAGAAATTAATGTGGGGTAAATCATGAATAATTTAAAGGCAACAAACTTTGTCGTTTTCGGGTTAGGCCGTTTTGGCACTAGCTTGGTTCATAATCTCGTCGCCCAAGACGTCGCCGTGATGGTGGTTGATAAAGACGCACAAAAAATCAATGATATCGCCGATCGCGTCGATCAGGCGGTGATTGGTGATGCCAGTGACGAGGATGTCCTCGACAAAATTGGCATCGGAGACTTTGATGTGGCGATTTTTGCCATGGGGGAAGAATTCGAAGCGACGATTATGTCAATGATGATGGCCAAGGAAAAAGGAACCAAGCGTGTGGTGGTCAAAGCGTTGGACCCCCGTCAGGCCCAGATTCTCACCCGCTTGGGGGCGGACCAAGTCGTCTTGCCCGAGGTCGAAATGGGCGAGAAAATTGCCAAAAGCCTCGTCAATCCCAATATTCTGGACGTCATCGACCAAGCCAATGGGATTGCCATCAGCGAAATACGCCCCGATACCGCTTGGATCAATCACACAATCGCTGAAGCTGACATTCGCCAGAAGGCTAAAATCACTGTCATCGCTATTATCCGCAATCAAGCGACCATTATGCCTGTCACTGCAGATCTTACTATTCTGGCGGATGACATTCTTATCGTCATTCAGAATAAAGGCTAATTATCACCCGGGCAATGATAAAAAGCGGTCGAAACAAAGTCAACTTTGTCTCAACCGCTTTTTATTTGTCGACTGCTTTAAAATGCCTTTACTGCGTCGACGATTGATGTCTCACCACTGTGCATGGTCACCACGTGCTTATAAGTGTTCGGTGCGTCAAGGACAGCAACCAACACTCCCGCGACATCTGGAATTGGATTGGCGCCACCGGTGGTCACATTCAGTTGGACTAAACCGGTGCCGGGTTCATCACGCAAATTACCTGGTTGGACAATGGTGTAATCCAAGCTATCGTCATTAATCAGCCAGGTATCAGCGAAGAATTTCGCAATATTGTACGCATACAAATCCTTTGACCATTTCTCAGGTTCAGTCGCAAATAAGGAACTGAGCAAGATGAAACGATTAATTCCGTGCAATTTAGCCGCCTGCGCGACTTTAACCGCGCCATAGGCATCAATCTGCAACAAATCTTTGCCCCGTGAACCGGCGACGAAATACACAGCCTGAGCATCGCCAAGCATTGGGGCCATCTCCTTGGCTTCCGCATGGAGGTCAAAAGCCACCCGCGTGGTGTGGGGCCCAAAATCATCATCGTCATGCCGGGTGCCGGCAATCACTTCATGACCGGCGGCCACCAATTGACGGATTAGTGCTTGGCCGACTCGACCACTTGCACCTGCAACAAATACTTTCATCGACATCCCTCCTTCATACTATTGTCAGCATAACGCCAACAGCCACTCTTCGACCAGCGCAAGGGGCTATTGCTTGACGATTTTTGCTGACAATCGCCATAATCGAACAAAAGAGGTGCACTTTATGGTTAAAGAACTTGATCTCACAGAACTCCATGTCAATCATGATGTGAAAACACTCCACCAGAATGGGAAAAGCCGCCGCGACAAGGTGCCATTTGCCCATCTTGGCGTGTACAAGGTCAGCACCCGCGATGCCAATGAGGCGATTAAACGGGTCGAAGCGGCCTTAATTCCTGAACTCATCCCGATGCGTCATCAACGCATGGCCGCATCTGCCTTTGCGTTCTTCCGGGGTACGGCTGAAGTCATGGCGGGTGATATGGTTCACCAGACCCGCTCCAAAATTAATGTCGTCGCCTCTGGTGATGCCCACATTGGGAACTTTGGGTTCTATGCGTCGCCGGAAAGACGGCTCTTATTCGATTTAAACGACTTTGATGAGGCTGGGGTCAACAGCTTTGAATTTGACCTCAAGCGCCTGCTTGTGAGCATTGTGCTCGCTGGAGAGGCCAACCAGTTTAAAGACAGTAAACTGATTAAACTGGTTGAACGCGCCAGCGAAGTCTACCAGTTTGGGATTAATAAAGCGATGAGCTTCAACACGCTCGATCGGTTCTACGTTTCCAGTGAAATTCATGAACTGTTTCGTGAGATGCAAGTCGATGCCGAACCGATTGCGTTCGTCCAACCCATTATCAAAAAGGCCATGCAGCATAATTCAGAACGCGTTGTCGACAAATTCACCACGACGGATGCCCTCGGCCATGTGATGTTCCGCGATGTGCCACCAAAGTCGATTCATGTCACTGATGAAACCTATAAAGCAATTGAAACGGGGATTAACGACTATCGTCAGACCACCCGGCCAGATGTGAACCTGTTGCTCTCCAATTACCATGTGACTGACATCATTCGCCATAGCGTGGGCGTAGGGAGTTTTGGGACCCGCTGCTATTTGGTGCTCTTCACCAGCAATGATAATAGCCACCTGGTATTACAAGTCAAAGAAGCCCTGCCGACCCGGGAATTTATTCTCCCGGACAAAAAGCGCATTACCTTAGCTCAAGAAATTGATGAAGGCCAACGGATTATCGATGCCCAACGCATCTTACAAAAAGCATCAGATCCTTTCCTCGGCCACTTCAATCTCAATGACCATAGCTATTATGTGCGCCAGTTTCGGGACATGAAAGAAAGTATTGATTTGACCACCTTAGATTGGCAGAACTTCAAACTCTATGCGCAGGCTTGTGCCTATCTACTAGCGCTATCCCATGCGCAAAGTCCAACAGTGCCAACAATTCAAGGCTATATCGGCAATAAAGCCGAATTCAATACCGCCATGAGCGAATGGACCGCTGAATATGTCAATCAAGTTAAGCAAGACTACCAGAACTTTGTCGAAGCCTTGGCTAATCATCAGTTTGAACCAGTAACGCCAACCACTGACAACCCTGATAACTAAAAAAATCCTGTGACGACAGCGTCACAGGATTTTTTAGGCTTCTAAGGTCAGTAATTGACGTTTGAGTGGCAGACCACCACGAAAACCACCCAATGCGCCATCCTTACGCAAGATTCGATGACAGGGAATGACTAGCATCAGGGGGTTCTTGCCGACAGCAGTGGCGACAGCGCGAACGGCTGTTGGCCGCCCGACCGCTTGGGCCAGCTGGGTATAATTCCAAGTGTGACCATATGGAATCTCTTGCAGTATCGTCCACACTTGTCGTTGGAGCGGTGTACCATTGATGACATCAAGCGGCACATCAACAGTCATCGCCTGCCCACTCAGATAGGCAACTAAAGCATCCGCAGCGACTTGGACGGTGTCTTGGTTAGGTTCTAAAGTAGCTTGCGGGAAGAAACGACTAATTTCGGCTAAGTCAGCATCGGGCGAACCCACAAACGCAAGACCTTTGGATGTGCCCGCGAGATAGAAATGCTGATGGTTAAACGTAAACTCACCATAATCGAGTTGCATAGGCTCCTCCTTACTTCTTCTTAATCTTAGGCCATATTATACTGCAGTTTGCCAATTAACAGCACACAAAAAGCCGCGATTGCTCGCGGCTTTTTTGTGTGGGCTCAATGAACCTAAATTTAATGACTAAGATGCAGCAACTGGATGGCATTATCGTAGGCAATTTTTTGTTGGTCAGCTTGACTTAACCCCGCATCAGCTAGAAAACCGGCAATATTTTCCGGATGATTATAGGGATAGTCTACTGAATACATCAGATGGTCACTGCCCATTTCAGCCATGGTCAATTGTAATTGGGTGGGGAAAAACATCCCGCTGGGCGTGATATAAAAATTATCCCGGTAGGTCTCGCCAATACTTCGATCCAAGTGCGTCGCCGGAGTCACCACCTGGTCTAATCGTTCCAAAAATCCCGGCACCATTTCACCCCAGTGACCAGTGATAATGTGCAAGTTTGGATGGCGATCAAACACGCCCGCCAGAATCAGCCGAACCATCTGCACCCCGAGGTCTTCATGCCACCCCCAGCCAGCGCCAGAAAACGCCCAAGCTGTTAACGCATCCCATTGATTACCTTGATAGTAATGCTGACTAATGGTGGCCGGCACCACAGCCGGGTGGAAGTACAGCGGCACATCCAAAGCCTCAGCACGAGCAAAGATTGGATCATACCGCGGGTCGTCAAACATTTTATCCCCATAATAGCCATGAATCATGGCCCCTTGGAGATGGTCAACTTGAACTGCGCGTTGTAATTCATCCGCGGCTGCTTCAGGGTCACCTACTGGTAAAACAGCCCAACCGCCAAACCGATCAGGATGTGCCTGGACGGCTTGACTCAACTCATCATTAGCCTGACGACACAACGGGATGGCCACATCAGGACTCAGGTTTTGCGGGGTATCGTCACCGTACCCCATAATTTGCATTTGAATCTGATTCGCATCCATAAAGGCGAGTCGTTGGTCATCCGTACTGGTAATTTCAGAATTATCGCGGGGGTTCTTGGCCATATAATCAGCGATACTATGATCCGCTGGATTAATTGATAGCTGCGGCTTGGTCACATAAGCTTGCGCGGCGGCGTTGACAGTTGCTGATTCCCAGTGTTCTTCAAGTGTGATAAATTTCATAATTTAAAGCCACCTTTCGAAGCACACTATAGCCGCAAAAAAGCCCGCTCGCTAGCGCAGTTTGTTGTCAAAATCCTAGAGATTGTCACTATCCAACCGATTGAAAATTTGTCGTGGGTCAGGAATCATTAACGCGTAAAGACGGACGAGGTCTGCAGTATCAATGGCCGGGTTCTTCAACATCACCCGGCTGAAACTAAACACGCTGCGGGCAATCACTTCATTGACAAACGCGCGTAATTCACTGCGATACTCATTGATGAATGCTACCCGGGTCATATCATTAACCAATACCATGATGGTACTTTCTTCGGCATCAGCCCATTGAATCATCTGCAACAATGTCTGATTCGCCTGCAACTGTTTCACCACCAATGGTGCCGCATCAATTTGACTGAGCGGCGTTTGGTCAACATTTGTTAAAAATTGATTCACCAGCCGCGAAAATTGCACTTCAAGAATCTCAACGACCTGATCGTAATGGCGATAGTACGTTTGCCGGGCAAGGCCGGCGCGCTGACATAATTGACTCACCGTCACAGTCTGGAAAGTTGTCCCGGTTGCAAAGATTTGCTCAAGCGCAGCAAAAAGTTTGTCCTGCGTCACCTGCAGCCGTTTATCCGGTTGTTGATCCTGGGCTAATTGAATATGATGCGGTCGCATGGAATCACTCCTTTTAGTGACATTTTAGCACGATGTGACAACAATCGCCGGTTACCCATACTAAATCCGCCCGCTATACTAAATTCAAGCTTATAAAAGCAACAGCAAAATGGCTAAGGAGGAAATTAGTATGGCAAAGTATTTGATGTTTGGGATTATTGCCCTCGTCTTTATCGGCATCTGTCTATTGAACTGGAAAGGTTATCCGTTTGATACCCATAAAGAATATGTCAGTTTGAAAGTGCTTGGGGTTATTCCAGCGATTATGTTCATCTTTATTCTGTTAGACTCTGGGACCAAGTTCTCGGGGGCGTTAGGGGTGGCTTATCATCTGATTATCTTCTTCATTATTCCCCGGCTCAAAGCGCCAACTTGGGCGAAGGCGGCCGGATACGGTTGGATTACACTCGATGTGGCTTGTGGCATCATGACATTAGCCAATGTCGCTGCCAGCATTGCGATGCCGATCCGTTTAGGCGGCCACGTGTTATGTGCGATTTGGATAATCACCGTGTGCTTGTTTACCAAAAATAAGGCTTTAAAATACATGGGCTTCTTCATTGGGGCTTGGCTGGGCACCTATAGTTTCTTTGGTGGTGTGCTACCAATGACCTATCTACTCGTACCAGGCGCATTGGTCGTCGTTTGGTTAGCCTTACTTGGTTTCTTATATCAAGAATCATAATGGCACACAAAAAGCCGCGATTGCTCGCGGCTTTTTGTGTACGTATTAGTCTTCTGCAACGAAAGGAAGGAGACCCATAATGCGAGCCCGCTTGATTGCGATGGTTAACTTACGTTGGTTCTTAGCGCTGGTACCGGTAACCCGACGAGGTAAAATCTTACCACGTTCTGAGACGAACCGTTCCAACAAGTTAGTATCTTTATAATCGATGTATTCGATATGGTTAGCAGCGATGAAGTCTACCTTACGGCGACGACGGCCACCACGACGTTGTTGTGCCATGAATGTCACTCCTTTACTGTCAATTTAAAATGGCAAATCATCATCTGAGATGTCGATCGGTTGGCCATTATTGGCAAACGGATCAGGACTTGGGTTCGCATTGAAGCCGCCTTGTGCAGGCGCACCACTTTGAGAATTAGTCGTCCCAGATGCGGTAGGGGAAGAATTACCGAAACTTTGGGTTGGGGCACCATTTTGCTGGTCGCCACCAAAGTTTTGATTGCCGAAGCCTTGATTATTATTGGCAGGTTCGGATGGACGGGATTCGGTAGTAGAACGGGATTCAAGCAAGGAGAAATTATCCACGACAACTTCGGTCACATAGACCCGTTGTCCCTGCTGATTCTCGTAATTCCGGGTTTGAATCCGGCCTTCAACGCCGACCAAAGAGCCTTTACGTGTGAAGTTGCTAAAGTTTTCTGCACTCTTGCGCCAAATGACACAGTTGATGAAGTCTGCTTCTCGTTCGCCGGCTTGGTTTGTGAATTGACGGTTAACGGCAAGCGTAAAGGAACCGACAGCGGCTCCAGCTTGCGTATAACGCAGCTCAACATCACGGGTTAAGCGGCCAACTAACACAACGCGATTAATCATGACTTAGCTCCCCTTCTTTTTGGTCTAGAAATTAATCTTCACGCTTAACGATCATGTGGCGCAAAATGTCGCCTGAGATCTTAGATAAACGGTCGAATTCGTTGATTGCAGCAGCGTCTTCTGCAGTCACATTCACGATATGATATGTGCCTTCAGTAAACTTGCTGATTTCGTAAGCGAACTTACGCTTTTGCCAATCTTTTGAATCAACGATTGTTGCACCGTTATCCTTTAAAATATTGTCAAAACGTTCAACTAATGCGCTCTTGCCTTCTTCATCCATATCAGGACGGATGATGTAGGTAATTTCATACTTAGTTTCAGCCATTTGACGATTCACCTCCTTATGGACTTTAGGTCCCAAAACGGGACAAGGAGTAACGTTGGCAATTCTGCCAGATACTCACAAGCATTAAGTCTAACATACCCATTACTAAATCTCAATTGCGTTCTAGAATTAGATTACGCAATTATTCAGCGTAAAAAGCTTTTTTAGATGGTTTTTATTCGATTGGCATGCGTCTCAACTTCGACAGGTGCGTGGACTCGCCAGTCGTTTGTCTCCGGAAAAATTCGGCCAGACATCACCTGCGTGCCTTTATCAATAAATAACTCAAAACATGAGTGATCCAAAAAGAGCATCAACTGATGCGCTTTCTGATCCCAGGAAATGGTGCGGTGACCACCATAACCCGGGTTAACGGGCACGCCTGAGTGACTGCGATCAACGGTCAATTCTTCGGCCGAGACCATTAACTTCAACCGCTCATGGTCATTGCCAAGGGATATTTCACCCTCAGTACCAGCGGGGACAACAAATTGAATCATCGCCTGCCCAGCCAGATTCTCGGCCATTGGATTAAAGGCCTCGCCGACCAGATTAGTGACAACTGGCGTCTGATTGAGCTGGCCATCGACTAGGGTTAATTTTTTCACTAGGCTCAAACAGCCTTGCCAGCCTTCTCTATCTGTTGGATACGTGCCATCAGGAATACCCAACCAACTAATTGCATAGACTGTGCCGTCAACCTTTGTAACCTGTGTCGCATACCCATCAAATCCTGCATCCAATTGGACCAGCGGGCCAGGATTAATTAATTCACCTGTGAGCCAGTCGATTCCATCGGCAACCAAATAGGTGTTTGGGAACCGGTTTTTATAGGCCAACACGTTCTGATCTAACCCCTGAGGGCAAAATATCAACACGACCTTATCGTCAATAAATGCAAGGTTAGGACATTCAAGCATATAGCCTAATGGTGCATGGGGCCACTTAATGGGACCAACTAATTGCCATGGTCCCTCCACCGCCGTGGCATGGTACAGCAATATCTCACCGATTTTGTCACGGCTTTGTGCGCCGACTAGCGCATAATAATCGCCATCAATTTGGATAATCTGTGGGTCTCGAAAATGGCCAGTATAGCCCATTGGTGGCTGACTGATCAGCGGCTGCTCTAACTCAATAATTTCACCATCAGCCGTCATCCATGCGCCGAGTTGCGCACTCTGCCGCGATTGACCGATTGGATGAATATTACCTGTATACATCAAGAATAACCGTTCCCCAACTGGTATCGCAGACCCTGAGAAAACACCATCAGTTGTGTAGGGTGGATGGGGCAACAAAGCGGTGTGGGGGTGCGACCAGTGGGTTAAATCTGGACTGGTGATATGTTGCCATGATTTCAACCCGTGAACCGGCCCGAACGGAAAATGTTGATAAAAGAGTTGCCACTGACCATTGAAGAAAGCAAAGCCGTTGGGGTCATTGAGTAAACCAGTCTCAGGCTGAATATGATACGCCAACCGATATCGTGATTGTTGTTGCTGAATTCGTAACCGAACCCGTTCTTCGGCAGCATAACTCGAATAAGGCCGATGTAACTGTTCTCTGGTCCATTGCCGCATTCAGCTTCACTCCTTCAAAGATTATTGAAATAAACTCCCGACACCGTATGTAATAATCATCGTCAACACTCCGACGGCTAAATTGCGCCACATCGACCGCCACAAGTTGGCTTTCCCAAATTTAGCACTAACCACTCCAGTTGCGGCTAAACACAATAGCACCACAATCATCGTCCCAATGACCTTAATCGCAGCCGGCAAAAAAGCAATGCACATGAGTGGCAGAATCGCCCCTAAGACAAAAGCCACCCCATCAAAAATCGCAGCTTGAATTGGATCCAAGGAGGCCAATGAAGAACTGCCATACACCAAGTGTTGAATTTTCTCGACAGCTTGGCTGGCAATTAAACCATCGGCTAGCGTGGTGGCATGTGCTGGTGTCTCGCCCATGCGCACTAACGCAGCTTCAGTCAAAATCCGAACCTGTTCAGGCTGGTCAATCAGCTGCTGCTGGATGCGATTGATATCTGCTTGCTGCATATCGCGTTGTGATGAAACCGACACATATTCACCGCCAGCCATCGACAGCGCGCCTGATAATACCATGAACACCCCAGCAATCAAGACAGTGGCCAGTGGCTTCTGGGCGCCAGAAACTCCGATGACAGCGCCGGCAGTTGAAATGATGCCATCATTGGCACCCATCACCCCAGCCCGCACGCGGTTGAGCCCTTGGCGCAGATTCACTTTTTGTTCCAACGATTGCGATAGTGACTGGGTCAGATTTTTCATGATTTCTCCTTCGATTTGGAAGCCGTTAATTCAACTTTAACGATATTATACCGTAGATTAGAATCATGAACACGGTTTCTTCAGTGAAGCAAAAAAAGAGACTGGACTCGCACTTGGCGACTATTCCAGTCTCTTTTGGGTTAATGCTTAATCATTTTCATTCTCATCATCGTCAGCTTCGGCGCGGTCAAGCAAGTCTTGGACTTGTTGATCAGCATCCCCAGCAGGTGATGAGCCATCAGTCAAAAGCGTATTGTCTTCGATGGTGGTTTCAGGTAAATCAGCTGGATCTTCGTCTGGTTCTGGTTCGACCTTAGCCATGGTCGCAACCTTGGCATCATCGTCGACCCGAATCAAGCGCACCCCTAAGGTTGAACGGCCCGTTTGTGAGACGCTCGCCACGCTGAATCGAATCATAACCCCAGCGTCCGTCATCACCAGGATATCTTCATCCCCATTAACGGTGGTGACGCCGGCAAGTGGCCCATTCTTCTCGGTGATGTTAGCGGTCTTAATCCCTTTACCACCGCGACCCTTAGTTGGGTATTCGCTGGCACTGGTCCGCTTCCCATAACCATTTTCAGAAATAACAAACACTTCTGAATCTGGTGCTAAGACATCGGAACCAACCACGTAATCTTCATCCCGAAGCCGAATCCCCCGGACCCCAGTGGCACTGCGGCCCATACTGCGGACATCGCTTTCCTTAAAGGTCACGGAGTAGCCCCGGTGAGTCCCGATAAAGATGGTGTCGCTGCCGTCCGTCAAGATAACATTGCTCAATTCATCGTCATCCTTCAGGTTCAAGGCAATCAGCCCATTACTCCGGATGTTGGCAAAATCACTGACTGGCGTCCGCTTCACCACTCCGTTGCGGGTGACAAAGAACAAGAAGCGTTCACTGTTGTCACCGCGGTCAACGTTAATCACAGTTTGAACCTTCTCACCAGAATCAATCCCGAGCAAGTTGATAATTGGAATCCCCTTGGCGGTCCGACCGTATTCAGGGATTTCATAGCCCTTATTCCGGTAAACCTTCCCAGTGTTGGTGAAGAAGAGCAGCATGTCATGGGTTGAGGTTGAAACTAAGTGTTCCATGAAGTCATCATCATGAACACCCATCCCTTGAATCCCACGACCACCACGATTTTGCGACTTAAATTCGGTCGCTGGCAACCGCTTCACGTAACCATTATGGGTCAAGGCAATCACGACGTCTTCTTCTTCAATCAAATCTTCGTCTTCAAGACTTAAGACTTCACCGACTAAGAGTTCCGTCCGCCGCGCATCGCCGAACTTGTGTTGGATGTCCAACAGTTCTTGATAAATGATTTGGTGTACCCGACTTGGGTTGGCCAAAATATCTTCATAATCGGCAATAGCAGTAGTGACTTCGTTGAATTCATTTTCAACCTTATCACGTTCCAATCCGGTTAACCGGACCAGACGCATATCCAAGATGGCTTGGCTTTGCTTATCAGACAGCTTGTACTTGTCCATCAAGATGACTTTTGCGGTGTCCCCAGTTTGAGACCCCCGAATAATACTGATGATTTCGTCAATATGATCAAGCGCAATCCGCAATCCTTCAAGGATGTGTGCCCGAGCCTTGGCCTTCTTCAAGTCAAACTGTGTCCGCCGCCGAATAACGATTTCTTGATGGGCCAGATAATGAGTCAGAATTTCTTTCAAACTCAGAACCTTTGGTGCGCCGTCAACAATCGCCACCATGTTGAAGCTGAAGCCAGTTTGTAATGGCGTCAACTTGTACAAGTTATTCAAAATGACACTAGCAGAGACATCACGGCGGACATCAATCACGATCCGCATCCCATCACGATCAGATTCATCGTTTAAGTCTGTGATGCCTTCGATTTTCTTATCCCGGGCTAAATCGGCAATCCGTTCAACCAACTTGGCCTTATTGACCATGTATGGAATCTCGGTGACAATAATCCGTTCACGCCCCGACTTATCGGTTTCCACCTCAACTTTGGCCCGCAGAATAATCGTGCCTTTACCGCTTTCATACGCGTGCCGAATACCTGATTTACCCATGACCAAACCACCCGTTGGGAAGTCAGGTCCAGGGAGGGCAGTCATCAAGTCTGCGGTGGTGGCATCTGGATTATCCATCAGAATATGCAGAGCAGAAATCACTTCAGACAAGTTATGCGGGGGAATATTAGTGGTCATCCCGACCGCAATCCCTGTCGCCCCATTCACTAATAAGTTCGGGAACCGAGCTGGCAGCACGGTTGGTTCGCGTTCAGAGCCGTCATAGTTATCGGTGTAATCAATCGTATCTTTATTGATATCGCGTAACATTTCGATGGTGATTTTACTCATCCGGGCTTCGGTATACCGCATTGCGGCCGCCCCATCACCATCGACAGACCCAAAGTTACCGTGCCCATCAACGAGCATGTACCGATAGCTAAAGTCCTGGGCCATCCGGACCATCCCTTCATAAATCGAAGAGTCACCATGGGGGTGATACTTACCCATGACGTCCCCGACAATCCGGGCTGACTTCTTATAAGGCTTTTCGGGTGTCACCCCTAATTCATTCATCCCATACAAAATCCGGCGCTGGACGGGTTTCAAACCGTCGCGGACATCCGGCAAGGCCCGAGCCACGATGACACTCATTGCGTATTCCAAGAACGACTTACGCATGGTGTCAGCCAGATTCACATTGGAAATTCGACTTTCTTGGCGTTCATCCATTAGTCTGTTTTACCCCCTTTTGCCTTAGGCATCGATGTTATTCACGTCAACATAGACCGCGTTGTCTTCGATAAACTTGCGTCGTGGTTCAACCCGATCACCCATCAACATTTCAAATACGGCATCGGCCTCACTGGCATCTTCAGGACTGACCCGGAGTAAGCGCCGGTTATCAGGATCCATCGTCGTTTCCCAAAGTTGACTAGCATCCATTTCCCCAAGCCCCTTATACCGTTGGATTTCAGGTTTTGGACTTGGCGGTAATTGACCTAAGACTTCTTGTAATTGTTCATCAGAATCAATATATTGCAGTAATTTCCCTTGGCGCACCCGATACAGCGGTGGCTGGGCGATATACACGTAGCCGGCTTCAAGCACGGGCCGCATGTAGCGATAAATCAAGGTCAGTAACAGCGTCCGAATATGAGCGCCATCGACATCGGCATCGGTCATAATAATCAGCTTGTGATACCGGGCTTTACTGATATCGAATTCTTGACCGAAGCCAGTACCCATCGCGGTAAACAGGGTCCGAATTTCTTCATTCGCCAAAATCCGTTCCATGCTAGCTTTTTCAACGTTCAGAATCTTACCCCGAATCGGCAAGATAGCTTGGGTTAACCGACTCCGACCCGACTTGGCAGAACCCCCAGCGGAATCCCCTTCGACGATGAAGAGTTCTGAAATTTCTGGATCTTTACTGGAGTTATCGGCTAACTTACCAGGTAAGTTTGAAATTTCCAGCCCTGACTTTTTACGGGTGACTTCACGCGCACGCTTGGCCGCAAGTCGAGCCTTGCTAGCCAACATGGCTTTATCAATAATCAAACGCGCTTCAGTCGGATGTTCCATCAAGTACTTTGTGAAATGATCAGAGAAGGTCCGATCTGTCACACTCCGAGCATCTGAATTACCCAGCTTGGTCTTGGTTTGACCTTCAAATTGTGGATCAGGATGCTTCACGGAAACCACGGCAGTCAAGCCTTCACGGACATCTTCACCGCTGAGGTTATCGTCGTTTTCCTTCAAGACCCCACTCTTATGGGCATAGTCATTAATCACCCGGGTTAAGGCCGTCTTAAATCCAGCTTCATGCGTCCCACCTTCATAGGTGTGGATGTTGTTAGCAAAAGTCATCAGATTTGAGTGGTAGTCGTCGGTGTATTGCAAGGCGACTTCGACTGTAATCCCATTGGCTTGGCCTTCAACATAGACTGGTTCTTCAAGCAAGGTAGCCTTGTTCTTATCTAAGAACTCAACGTAAGACTTAATCCCACCTTCATAGTGGAATTCGAGTTTCTCATGGGTTTCCGCCCGCTTGTCCGTGAACGTTAACTTCAAGCCTTTGTTCAAGAAAGCCAGTTCGCGAATCCGCGTGGTCAGAATTTTGTCGTCATAAACGGTAGTTTCGGTGAAAATATCAGGATCTGGCACGAAATGAACCTTGGTGCCATGTTCATGTTCAGGCGCATCCCCAATCACCTTCATTTGGGTGTTCACTTTACCAGTCTTAAAGTCCATGTAGTAGCGCTTGCCACCACGGGTGACGGTGACATCCAGGCACGTTGACAGCGCATTAACCACGCTGGCCCCGACCCCGTGCAGGCCACCAGAAACTTTATAACCGCCGCCGCCGAACTTACCACCGGCGTGCAGAATCGTGAAGACAGTTTCCAGCGCTGGCCGGCCCGTCTTCGATTGGGTATCAACCGGAATCCCCCGGCCGTCATCAGTGACCGTAACCGAGTTATCCGGTTCAATCTCAACTTCAATCTGGGTCGCAAAACCAGCTAAGGCTTCATCAATCCCATTATCAATAATTTCCCAAACTAAATGGTGCAGTCCTTGGGAACTCGTCGTCCCGATATACATCCCTGGACGCTTGCGGACAGCTTCAAGGCCTTCAAGCACTTGGATTTGGCTCGCATCATATTCGGCGGCCAACGCATCCTGCTTGTCTTCGAGTGCTTCTTTTTCTTGATCAGTCACGTAATGGTTCCTCCTTTGTTAGCTGCCCAGCAGCGACGTTAAAAATCGCGGGCGCTTCGATAATCTCTTTGGCAATCCCATCAAGGCTTGTCGTAGTAATAAATGTTTGGACCTTATTCTGGATGGCTTTGAGCAGGTGGGTCTGCCGCTGATCATCCAATTCTGATAGCACATCATCCAGCAACAATACGGGATATTCGCCCGTTTGCTGCTTCATCAAATCAATTTCAGCGAGCTTGACTGCTAAGGCTGTCGTCCGTTGCTGACCTTGACTGCCAAAATTAGCCACGTCATTCTCATTCACAATGAAGGCCACATCATCGCGGTGCGGGCCAACTAAAGTCGTACCTTGATCAATCTCGCGCTGCTGATATTTCTCAAACAGCGTGGATAAGGCCGCGTAGGCAGTTTCATCAGTCGAGCGCGCTTCTTTAGCCACTTGCGACTGATAATCAAAACTGAGTACTTCCCGGCCGTTCGTGATATCACCATGAATCACAGCGGCAAATTTGGCCATTTCTTGCAACAACTTAGCCCGAGCGGTGATAATTTCAGCCCCATAGGCCGCCAATTGATCAGTTAACACCCCTAAGTAAACCAAATCCTTGGCTTGCTTGAAGCGTAACTGTTTCAAATAGGCATTCCGTTGTTTAAGAATGGCCTTGTATTGGGCCAAATTGTACAGATACTTGGGACTCATTTGACCAAATTCCATATCAATAAACCGCCGGCGCCCAGCAGGACTGCCCTTAACGATGCCCAGGTCTTCTGGCGCAAACAAAATCACATTGAAGTTCCCCAAGTATTGCGAGAGCTTGGGCTGTTCAATGTGATTGACCCGCGCCTTTTTGCCTTGCTGACTAATGACCAATTCCAAGGCCAGATTGCCGATCGTTTTATTGACAGTGCCACTGATGCGGGCGAAGTCCTGATTAAATCGAATCAGTTCTTTGTCGTTGGAGGTCCGATGGCTACGCGCCAAGGCCAAGACGTAGATGGCTTCAAGCAAGTTCGTTTTGCCCTGCGCATTCTCCCCAATGAGAACATTGATTTGATCCGAGAACCCCACGTCGACGCTGGCATAATTCCGATAATTTTTAAGTGCCAGCTGCGTTAGTTTCATTGGGCTTCAATCGTGAATGCTTGCCCATCGGCCAAGGTCACGGTGTCTCCCGGATGCAATTTCCGGCCGCGCCGGTCGTCGGCTTCACCATTGACCAACACAGTTTGCGTTGCCAAAAATGGCTTTGCCTGACCGCCGCTGTCGATGATGCCGGCTTCTTTGAGCATTTGACCGAGTGTTATGTACTCGGTGGTAATTGTAATACGCGTCACCCACCACACCTGCTTTCTTTTCATGCCGTTAATCCTTGTGTTCACGCGGATTTACCGAATTTCGTTACTAGTTAATTATACCTTTTTTCAGAATAAAATTCAATTTTCGACGCCAATATTTCGCGTTTGTGACGATTTAATTCAAACTCGGCCCCCTAGACTTAAAATACCTAGAATCGCTCTTAAAGGGCTATAATTGGCAAATTTTAAAAATCGGTCCCATTTTCCGGAATTTGAGCCAGTAAAATCGTCAACTGACTCTGGTAGTGTCCCGGTGGCAATTGAGCTTGTTTTGGCAGTAAGACCTGTGGTTGTTGGTGTAAGTCTTCTGGAAGCAAGGCCTGCCAACTGCCATCCGCAGTAATAATTTTGTGGCCAAACTGGATTTGTAGCGGCACCGGCTGCTTAGCCACCTGAAATGGCGCAATATGCACTTGCACTTGTGCATGCGGTGGTATGACAAAATCGGCTAAGCCTAGAATCCTGGCAATCGCACTCGCGGTTTGCGGGGGATTGACACTTAAAGGTGCATGGCCTGAGAGCATGCTGACCGATTGGCCGGCTCGGGTGTAAACCACCTGCACCTGATAACTGCCAGTCTGCAGCGCACTGGTCGCCACGGTCACACTAGGATCCATCGTGGTCGCCAGTAATTGATACCCCTTGGATTGGGCAGGATAATGCCACCACCGATAAGTCACCGTCGTTCCTGGCGCATGGGCCGGGACCCCGTGCACTGTCAGCGTCACCGTTGAATCGCTGGTCATTACCGGACGCACCCCGCCAAAATACATGCTGGCGCGGATGGGCGGTAACATCCAATCAAAATCCATCACTGCCACGACCGGTCCCGGATTATTGTTAACATCTTGCCAACGAATAGCCTGGGGGGTCGGGAAAAATAGACCCGTAAAGAGGTCATAGTAACCTTTAGCCTGATTCAAGCTTTGATAAGGCACGGTAAAGTCAGCCCCTGATTGAAAACGCACCATCAAGGGAAAACCAGGAAACGCAAATTGCGATTCAGGCTCAATCACCTTGGCGCCAGGAACATAGCCTTTGATCACCGTAACCGTAAAAGCGCGGCGATAAAGCGTCTGTGACCCTTGGCGAACGGCCACGGACAGCGGATATGTCCCCGCGTCCCCAGGACTCAAATTAACCGTTGATCCGGGAAAGGTCTGGCCCCGCCACTGCCATAGATACTGAAAGCTCTGACCACCTGATCGTCCATAAGCCGGTAAGACCAGCGCACTCACGGTAAAATTCGTCCGCTCACGGACTGAAATGTTCTCTGGTGGTGCCACCACAAAACCGCCTAAAAATGGATCATAATTATCCGAAACATCAGCATTGACCATCCTGGGACTCAAAACCAACAACCAGACACCAACTAGCAACAACCACAATTTATTCATTGGAGAACCTCCTTGCGAACTTGTCTTCTCCAAAGATTTCGCGAAGCCGGCCCAACAAAAAAGCACGTGAGCCTATCGCTATTTGATAGGCTCACGTGCAGCAGCTGCTAGTAAGTTCGAACTGGGGTAATCAATTGAATGAAGTGCGTCTTATCTTCGGATGGCACCAAGGTGAATGGTCGCAATGGCGCAGTGAAGGCCACTTCAATAGTACTTTGGCCAAAGGACTGCAAGGCATCCTTCATGTAATCAGGGTTAAAGGAAATTTCTAAGTCATCCCCTTGAAGATTGCTAAATTGCAATTCTTCTTCAACATTCCCGACATCAGGCGAGTTGCCATAAATGGTGGCTTTTTGATCAGCGACGTTGATGTTGAGCCGGACCACATTATTGCGGCTTTCATGACTCAACAAACTGGCCCGCTGAATTGCAGCCAAAAAGGCGGGTGCAGAGAATTCAATGGTAGTGGTACTACTGGTTGGAATCAACCGAGTGGTATCAGGATAATTCCCTTCAAGCAAACGAGAATAGAAAGCTGTATTGCCCGCAATGAACAAGACTTGATTTTCGGCAATCCGAATTTCCACTTGATCCAAATCATCATCCATTGTCCGGCTCAATTCAATCAAGCTCTTCCCAGGGATAATCACATCGTAATCTTGGTTAGTTGGCGTTTGTAATTCCAGAACCCGTTGGGCTAACCGGTGCGAATCAGTGGCCACGGCCACTAAGGTGTTCCCCGAAATGGTCAAATGGACCCCCGTCAACATTGGCCGACTTTCTTGATTAGAAACGGCAATGACGGTCTGACTAATTAATTGTTTCAAAATGGCTGGATCAAAGACTAAAGGATTGGGCGCGCTAATTTCAGGTAAGCGTGGGTATTGATCCGCGTCTAAGCCATTGATCGTGAATTCTGAAGCCCCAGAGGTAATGACTGTTTGCAGATTATCCCGCACTTCCACTGTCATCTTAGCCTCAGGCAAGCGTTTAACGATTTCACTAAAGAATCGCGCAGGCAAAACAATGGCACCGGTTGATTCGACTTGTAAATCGTTGGTTTCACTGTTGGCGTCGATCCGCGCTTCAATCGAGATGTCCGCATCGCTACCAGTCAGCACTAAACTATCGTCTGTCAGCACCAACTTTAAGCCCGTTAGAATCGGAATTGTCGTTTTGGATGAAATGGCACGTGAGACATCATTGAGCGTCTTGATGAATGTAGAACGGGTAATCGTAAATTTCATAAGAAGAGACCTCCAGGTTATCTATATAATAAAAGCTTTTAAGTAATAGTAGTAGGGCCTGTGAAAGCTGTGGAAAAGATTGCGAAACCAGTGAAGTAAAGTTATTCACCTGTGGATAAAGCTTTAGGACAAGTGGCCTGAATTCTATTGGTTATCCACACACCGCTTATGAGGTCTGTTTCAGGCGGTTTTTTAGTTCCAGCACGTCAGCTTTGAGTTCATCATCGCTGGTCATGGCATCGGTAATCTTCTCGTAAGCATGAATGACGGTCGTGTGATCCTTGCCACCAAAGGCTTGGCCAATCTTAGGCAGACTACTGTCGGTCATTTCACGGGCAAGATACATCGCGATTTGGCGCGGCATCACAATCTGTTTGACCCGCTTCTTGCCTTTCAAGTCGGTGACCGTGACCGCGTAGTATTTGGCGACCACGTCTTGAATATGATTAATGGAGAGTTCATGACTCTTCCCATTGAGCTTCAGACCTTTTAAGGCGTCAGCAGCGAGGCTAGTCGTGATGTCTTGGCGTTGCATGGTCGCAAAGGCTTGCACCCTGACCAGCGCTCCCTCAAGCTCGCGGACATTACTGTCAATTTGCCCGGCAATGTAGGACAAGGTGTCATCGGGGATGACGAGTTGTTCGGCGTTAGCCTTATTCCGGAGAATTGCAATCCGCGTTTCCAAATCTGGTGGGGTAACATCGACGGACAACCCCCATTTAAACCGGGAGACCAGACGATCTTGGAGCTTAGGAATTTCATTGGGCAAGCGATCACTCGTGAGGACGATTTGTTTTTTGTTCTCATATAAAGCGTTGAAAGTATGGAAGAATTCTTCTTGGGTAGCTTCCTTATCGCCGAAGAATTGAATATCATCAACCAATAACAGGTCAACATTCCGATATTCTTGGCGGAACTGTTCCTGGGTTTTGGTTTGCAACGAATTGATGAAGTCGTTGGCAAAAGCTTCACTGGTGACATATTTGACGTTAGCGTCAGGATTGGCGATCAATAATTGATGCCCAATCGCCTGCATCAAGTGAGTCTTACCAAGTCCTACACCCCCATACAAGAACAGCGGATTATAGAGAACGCCGGGTTCTTCTGAAACCACCAGTGCGGCAGCGTGCGCCATCTGGTTACCCTTCCCAGTGACGAAAGTCTCAAATGTGTATTTACTATTAAGATGGCTCTTTTCCTTGAAAGTCGGGACCACTTCTTTAGGTTGCGGCTTTTGCTGTTCTTCTTTAAACGCCGCGCCATCGGTAATGATGGGTGTGACTTCAATTCCTGTCATTTCGTACACGCCTTCGACCACTTTGGTGACTAGGTTATGTTCCCAGTAATCCTTATGGAACTGCGCGGGTACTTGAATTTCTAACGTGTCTTGCGTTAGGCGTACAGGCTTAGCGGAGGCGATCCAGGTGTCATACCCGACCTGCGTTAAGTCTGCGCGGAATCTATCAGTTAAATACGCCCAAACTTCGTTAATATCTGGCACATTAGCTCCCCCTTCAAATAAAATCTTAGCATGAACAAGTTTAGCATTTTGAGTAGAAGTTTTCCACAGGTAATATGGTTATCCACACGTTTCACACGAATAACTTTTGGTGATGAACAAGCGGTGGACAAAAGAATCCACAGAATCGGTATGGTTGCGGAAAATCTCGGAAAACGGCTGACTTATACACATCGATTTATGAGAAACAAACGCAATAACCGCAAGTGTTTCACAAGTTATGCACTAGTTAAAAACAGCCTGTGGATAACACTTGCCCACAAGCTGTGTTTTTCTGGATAGCTTGAGGACAACTCGCCTAAGCGTTAAAATACTGAAAATGCTATCCACGAGTTATTCACAAATTTTTGATCAAAATGCCAAACTGTGGATAAGCCAATTTGGGCTGAAATCTTCCATAGTAATTTCGGTAGCACGGGAACTTTTTCATTGATTTGCTTGACGGCCCAGGTCTCAGCCCGTATAATATTGAGATGTTTGATATAACTATTGAAATTGACTAGATATCAAAGCTTGTCATAGGAGGTATACGATGACTACAAAACGGACTTTCCAACCTAAGAAGCGTCACCGCGAACGCGTTCACGGTTTCATGAAGCGGATGAGCACCAAGAACGGCCGTAAAGTTTTAGCACGTCGCCGCGCTAAGGGACGTAAAGTTTTATCTGCTTAATTGCCACTGACCGCGTCAGTGGTTTTTTTTTTGAAAAATCGCGGCGGTTATTTCAACTCAGACGTGAGACGTTTATAATGAAACAAGCGTTAATACATAGATAGTGGGGGAGCCCAGTGCGCAAATCGTACCGCATTAAGAAAGAGACAGAATTTCAGGACGTGTTTGATCACGGGAAATCAGTGGCAAATCGCAATTTTGTGATTTATCGCTTACCTCGCGATCAGAAGCATTTTCGCGTCGGCATTTCTGTCGGTAAAAAAGTCGGGCATACGGCTGTTTTACGCAATCAAATTAAACGATATATTCGCCAGAGCCTGTTAGAGCTTAAACCTAACATTGATCCTCAAATGGATTTTCTCGTGATCGCGCGTAAACCAGCGGCATCATTGACTATGGCCGAGACCAAGCAAAATCTCGTGCATGCGCTCACCATGGCGGAAGTGCTCAAAAGCGATGTTGATTACATATAAGTGGGGGAAAACGATGTCTAAGCATCAAACCAAACGATTAGTTGTCGGCTTGAGTTTAATCAGCCTGGTTGTCTTCTTGGCAGCCTGTTCCAATACACCAGTGACGCAAAGTAGTAGCGGCTTCTGGGATCGGTACATCATTTATAATGCATCACAATTTATTTTGTGGTTGGCTAGAATCTTTGGTGGTAACGCTGGGGTCGGGATTATCGCCTTTACCTTATTAGTGCGGATCCTGATTTTCCCACTCAGTTACATTTCAACCAAGAGTATGGGCAAGCAACAAGCCATCGCCCCACAATTGAAAGAATTACAACAGAAATATAGTAGTAAAGATACAGCGACTCAGCAGAAATTGCGTGAAGAAACGCAGAAACTGTACGCTGAAGCTGGTGTTAACCCAGTGATGGGCTGTTTACCGGTGGTCGTCCAGATGCCATTTATGATTGCCTTGTATCAGGCGATTGCCCGGACGGATGCCTTGAAGAGTGGGACCTTCTTATGGATGAACTTGGCTAATGCCGATCCATATTTTGTGATGCCAATTCTGGCAGCACTCTTTACCGCGGCGACCAGTTACGTCTCAATGTTGGCCCAACCAACGCGCAACGCGTCTAGTTGGGTGATGGTGGCTGTGTCACCATTACTGATCCTGTTCATGGCGTTCAGCTTCCCAAGTGCGATCTCCATCTACTGGGTGGTCACCAATGCCTTCTCATTGGGCCAGACCTTCCTGATTCAAAACCCATTCAAGATTCGCCGCGAACGTGAAGCCGCGGCCCAAGCTGAACGTGATCGTCAAAAGGCGCTCGCTAAAGCACGTAAAAGAGCTTATAAACGCTAATCGGAGGTGTTGGGATGCCAACCTTTCAAGGAAAAACTATTCAGGCTGCCATTGATGCTGGCTTAGCGTCAATGCAAGTCGAGCGCGACGCCGTGAATGTCGAAGTTTTGACAGCCGGTAAACGCGGTTTCTTGGGATTTGGTCGTCAAGCCGCTGAGGTGACCTTGACCCTCATCCCTAAGCCAGAACCAACTCCAGTAGCCACACCAGCGCCAGAGACACCGGTAGCCAGCAGCCGCAACGATGACACTGCCTTAGCGCACGTGCAATCATTTTTGACTGAGACGACGAAGGCCATGGGCTTGAACGTTACGGTCGATCAGCAGCAACAAGGCAACGAGGTCACATTTCAAATGACGACTGATCAAGATGCTTTATTGATTGGTAAACACGGCAAAATCATCAATGCACTGCAATATTTAGCCCAAACCTTGTTCAATCATCAAGGCAAGCGGAAATTATCGATTTTGCTTGATGTCGGCGATTACCGCCAGCGCCGCGCAACCACGGTTGAACGCCTCGCTGGTAAAAGTGCCCGCGAAGTCGTGGCCACTGGCAAGTCGGTTTATCTGGATGCCATGCCGGCCTTAGAACGCAAAGTCATTCATGCCACCTTGGCTGATAATGAGTTTGTCACGACGCGGTCTGAAGGACGCGATCCATATCGGTATGTCGTCGTCTTGCCGAAAAAACAACATTAGCCTTTGACAAATCACGTGTGGTTGTCTATGCTAAGTACAATTAAATAACGAGACAAAAGTAGTCAAAGTGCTTTGTCCACCACGCTCGGCCAACGGGCGCAGTGGATACTGCACTTTTTTTGTACCGTCAATCAGAGCGCGAGCAAATGCGGGTGCAATCGAGTACTAGCACGATTTCGCAAAAATCAGCGGTCTGTGCTGATTTTTGCGAAATCAGGCTAGACGGAGATTGCAGCATTTGCGAGCGCGTTTTAGCCATTCTGGTCGAAGCCTGCTGGTGGAACGCTGTGGGCACAGCTGACCAGCGGCTTCTTGACCAGAACTGATAAACGAGCATTTAAAATAAACAGTCATGTATAGAGAGGAAGGATTTTTTGGCACAAGTGGTAACAGCCTATGACACCATCGCAGCAATTTCGACACCACCTGGTGAAGGGGCAATTTCGATTGTCCGCCTGAGTGGGGAAACGGCATTAGACGTAGCCAATGCCGTCTTTAAAGGCAAAGATTTGAGCCAGGTGCCTAGCCACACCATCAATTACGGCCATATCATCGACCCACAAACGGACGAGACTTTAGATGAAGTAATGGTTAGTGTGATGCGAGCACCAAAGACGTTTACGCGCGAAGACGTGATTGAAATTAACTGTCACGGTGGGATTGTGGCGACCAACCGCATTTTGCAATTGCTGCTGGGCAGCGGCGCGCGGTTAGCTGAACCAGGCGAATTCACAAAGCGGGCTTTTTTAAATGGCCGAATTGATCTGACCCAGGCAGAATCTGTGATGGATTTGATTCGGGCCAAAACGGATCGCGCTATGCAGGTCGCGGTTAACCAGCTCGATGGTAACTTACAGCACCTGATTCAAAACTTGCGTCAAGAAATCCTCGAAGTGTTGGCCCAAGTGGAAGTTAACATTGACTACCCTGAATATGACACCGACCAAATGACCACGCAAATGCTGCTAGAAAAGGCCGAATTGGTCAAAAAATCCGTTGCACAACTCTTGCAGACCGCGGGCCAAGGTAAGGTGTTACGGGAAGGGCTTGCTACGGCGATTGTTGGGCGGCCTAACGTTGGGAAGTCATCCCTGCTCAATCACATGTTGCATGAAGATAAGGCGATTGTGACGGACGTCGCCGGGACCACTCGAGACGTCCTTGAAGAATATGTTAATGTCCGCGGTGTGCCGCTGAAGTTAGTCGACACCGCCGGCATTCATGATACGGAAGACAAGGTTGAAAAAATCGGGGTTGAACGCTCGCGCCAAGCCATCACCAAAGCCGATTTGATTTTGCTGGTGTTGGATCAAAGCCAACCACTGACGGCTGAAGATCGCCAGTTGTTAGCCGCAACCGCCGATAAGAAGCGGATTGTCATTTTGAACAAACAAGATTTACCCGCGCAACTCGATGAAGGTGAATTGCTGCAATTGGTCACGCCCGCTGAAGTTTTGCCGACTTCTGTTTTGACCAGTGCAGGTATGGATGATTTGGATAACCGGATTGCCGACTTATTCTTTGGTGGCATTGAGAATAGCCAGAGCACAGTCATGGTCTCAAATTCTCGCCAAATTGGTCTGTTGCGCCAGGCTCAGGCCAGTTTAGATGCCGTGATTGACGGTATCAACGCAGGGATGCCCGTTGACTTGGTCCAAATCGATATGACCGCGGCGTGGGATCAACTCGGTGAAATCACCGGTGAAGCGGCGCCAGATGAATTGATTACGCAGTTATTTAGCCAATTTTGTTTAGGAAAGTAGGATAGCCATGCGTGAATATGACTCAAATGAATATGATGTAATTGTGGTCGGTGCCGGCCACGCAGGCTCAGAAGCAGCCTTAGCAGCGGCGCGGATGGGCGAAAAGACGCTGTTGTTGACCATCAACGTTGATATGTTGGCGTTTATGCCATGTAATCCGTCAATCGGTGGCCCCGCCAAAGGGATTGTTGTCCGGGAAATTGATGTCCTAGGCGGCGAGATGGGCCGAAACATTGATAAAACTTATATCCAAATGCGGATGCTTAATACCGGTAAAGGTCCCGCTGTCCGTGCGCTCCGGGCCCAAGCAGATAAGGCCGCTTACCACCGCAGCATGAAGGCTGTGATTGAAGCCGAACCAAACTTGACCTTGCGTCAGGGGATGGCGGAACGCTTAATTGTTGAAGATGGTGTCTGCGTCGGCGTTGTAACCGCCACAGGGGCTCGCTATCACGCTAAGTCTGTCGTTTTGACTGCTGGGACCAGCTCTCGCGGCAAAATCATCATCGGCGAACTCATGTACAGTTCTGGCCCGAACAATAGCCTGCCAAGCATCAAGTTATCCGAGAACTTGGAAGAACTCGGTTTTGCCTTACGCCGGTTCAAGACTGGGACCCCACCACGTGTCGATGGGAATACGATTGATTTTGACAAGACGGAAGAACAGCCGGGCGATACGACACCTAATCATTTTAGTTATGAGACGTCAGACGCGGTTTACTTAAAGGATCAACTGTCTTGCTGGATGACCTATACCAACGACAAGACGCATGAAATCATCCGCGAAAACCTCGATCGCGCGCCAATGTTCTCTGGGGTGATTAAGGGCGTGGGCCCACGTTATTGCCCATCGATTGAAGACAAGATTGTCCGGTTTGCTGACAAGCCACGGCATCAATTGTTCTTGGAACCAGAGGGCCGAGACACCGATGAGTATTATGTTGGTGACTTCTCAACTTCCATGCCTGAAGAAGTGCAATTAAAGATGATCCACAGTGTCGCTGGGCTCGAGCACGCAGAAATGATGCGTCCCGGCTACGCGATTGAATATGATGTCATCGAACCATGGCAACTGCACCCAACCCTTGAAACCAAAGTGGTCAAGAACCTCTATACTGCAGGCCAAATGAACGGCACTTCCGGTTATGAAGAAGCAGCTGGTCAAGGTTTGATTGCCGGCATCAACGCGGCTTTACGTGCTGAAAACAAGGCGCCATTTACCTTGAAGCGATCCGATGCCTACATTGGTGTCATGATTGATGACTTAGTGACCAAGGGCACCAACGAACCATATCGCTTATTAACCAGTCGGGCGGAATACCGCTTGATTTTGCGGCATGACAATGCAGACTTGCGGCTCACGGCTATGGGCCATGACCTCGGCCTTATCAGCGATGCCCGTTTTACCCAATTCGAAGCGAAAAAAGCCGCCGTTGAAGCTGAATTGGCGCGCTTAGACGCCATCCGCTTGAAGCCAAACGCCGTTAATCCATGGTTGGAAAGTATCGGCGCAGCGCCATTGAAGGATGGCGTGTTGGCCAGTGACTTCTTGAAGCGTCCTGAAGTGACCTATGCGGACTTATTGCAGTTTATGCCAGACAGTCCTGAATTGGATCACCGCGTGGTTGAACAAGTCGAAATCCAGATTAAGTACGCTGGCTACATTGCTAAGGAAGAACAAAGCATTGCCCGCTTGAAGCGCCTTGAAGCCAAGAAGGTGCCAGCACATATTGATTACAGTGCGATTAATGGTCTGGCCACTGAGGCTCGCCAGAAGTTGACCAAGATTCAACCTGAGACGATTGCGCAAGCCAGCCGGATTAGTGGCGTGAATCCTGCAGATATTGCCATCCTCTCTGTTTATATTGAACAGGGGCGCATTGCAAAGGTGGCTGTCGACGCCAGCTAAACGATTACTAAACTTAAGAATGTTGATTTAAGGCCTTTTCTACGGAAACAGGTCTTTTTTTATATTTATTTTTTAATGAAAGCGAATTCATGAATTTACCAAGTTGAATATTCTGTTTTGTATATATTTGACCGTTTTCGAGCTCATAAATTGGATAACACGCGTTCTATCAGCAAGTAAAACTGGAGTAAACAATTAACCAAAATTTATTTACCAATTTTAGATATTTTTACATAATTTATTTCTAATAAATAAACCTAAATTCCAAATTAGTTAAACTTTATTATTTAAATTTGATTTTTTTGGACCAAGGTTGCGTGGTATTTTTACATACGTATAACGAAAACTGGATAAATGCTGTCCACTGGTGTTGTGCTGGTTTTCAAATAAATTATCCTTGGGAGGTTTTGCTAGTGTTAAGAGACAAACATCAAATGGCGCTGCAACAGGCGTTAAGTGATAAGAAAGAACACTATAAGCAATATAAATCTGGTAAGTTCTGGGTTTGGTCAATGATGACTGTTTCCTTCTTCTTAGGAGGCATCTCGTTCACCACATTCAATGGTGGAACTGTGAGTGCTGCGACAGCAATTACCGCTACCAGTGCGACGACGACCCCATCAACTATAGGGGATCGACTGAACACAGCAATTGACGCAGCAGGGAAATTAGATTCATCACAATACAGCTGGAACACATGGGCTTCGTTCCAAACTGCACTATTGCAAGCACAAAATGATGTGAAAAATGGTGTTACAGACACCACCAAGTTGACCGCGGATTATAATCAATTGGTTAGTGCGCAAAATGCGCTGGTTAAGGATCCCGCTAATGCCACAAAGACATTGGATAACCTGAACACATTAATTGCTTCTGCAAATGCTTTACGTGGCCGGGATTACACATCATTAAGTTTCAACACAATGACCACTCAATTAACTGCAGCTAAAGCAACTGCAGCTAAGACCGACGCCACTGTTGTTGAAATCAATACGGCTTATTCTAATTTGCAGAATTCGGTTAACAGCTTAGTTAAGGCTGTTGGTTCTGATGTTTTGGAAGCTTCCATTGCTCAAGCACAAGGGCTGATCCAAAAGGACTATTCAAGTGCAACTTGGACGGCTCTACAAACTGCTTTAACCAATGCTGTTAACGTCGACAATGCGTCTACAACTACCGCGGACGATGTTGCCAATGCCAATTCAGCGTTGCAAAAAGCCATCAGCGCTTTAGTGTCCCGTGAACAATTAACTGCGAGCCTAAATGCCTTAATTACCAAAGCTAATGCGGCCGTAACAGCTCAGACGCAAAAACAACAATATACCACGACATCCTTCTCGCCATTCAATCAACAATTGACTGCGACCAAGGGTATTTTGGCGAACGCTGCTTCTTCAGTTGATGACTTGATTGCGACCCAAGCCGATTTGCAAAAAGCCTTAGATGGCTTGGTACAAGTTTCTACCCGGACAGACTTACAGACTGCCATTAAGAATGCTGCAGCCATCAATGGCCAACCAGTTGGCGACTACACCTTCAATAATTATTACACGACAGCATCACGGAATGCATTGATCAATGCAAATACCAATGCGATTGCGATTAATTCTTCTCAGTCTGCGACTGCACCACAGATTTCTAACGCGACCAATTCTTTAAACAACGCGATTAGTGGCTTGGTTGGTAAGGATCAATTAGTTGCGCAGACGAATAATGCATTGCAACTTGCGCTGGCTCAATTGGGTTCACAGAGTATCTACACCACTGACAGCTGGAAGACCTTCCAACAGGCCTTGCTTGCGGCAGGCGTTGATTTAAGCAAAAATGCCTCGGTTGCTAGTTACATGAGTGCAGCAGCTGCTCTTTTGAATGCCAATACCCTTACTGCCGATCAAACGCAAACTATTTTGAATGGAATTACTTCAGCCTATGCAGGTCTACAAACCTGGACTGGATACGCGCGTCAACAGTTTGCAACTAACCTTCAAATTGCTTCAACAATTGGTGATCGTGGTCGCTATACTACTGATTCATATAACGCTTATTTGTCAGCGATTAACGATATTAACGATATTTTGAACGGCGTGATTACACCTAATCAAGATACAATCACTAAGTTGAATACTGCTTTGACAAATGCACTCAAGGGTTTAACTTTCACTTCTACTGACGGTGTTGGAACAGCGGTTACAGCAAGTAATTACAGCAACTCAATCGCCCACTATAACGGTTTCGGGGGTTATAGCGGTACTTCGTTTACCCTTGACGCCGATGATGCAGCAAGCTTAACCGATGCATCAACTAATGATATTTTAAAGAAACTGAATGATTTAATTAGCGGGCTTACCAACTTGAGTAGTAGTGCAGCGCAAGATGTTTCTAGTGGATTTGCGGCAGCTTACGCTAAGGCTATGGCTATTCAGACACTATTGATTAATCCATCCACGTCTGTAGCTAATTTGGTCACCAATAATGTTGGTTTTACCAAGGAGCAGCTTCAAAATTTGTATCTTCAATTAGCTGCCTTGGCTGACAAAGTTGCTATGCCTTCGAGACAATCAGCTGGCTTTTTGATTTCGAACACTCCCCTTTCTGATAATGGCTCACAACTTGCGCAATCAGGCAATGGGATTGATTTACAAGTCCGCCAAAGTGGGCAATATTCTGCGAATGTTACTAATGTTCTGTCAGATGGTCAGTATTCAACCACAATTCGACTTAGTGATACGATTAAGCCTTTCTTCCAACAGACCACTGACTGGATGAAGTACGTTACTGTGAAATACACATTCACAAGTACAGGAGGATTGGGCTTTTGGGCTAATGTGACAGGGGCTAAACCTTCTACCGCAGCTTATGTAAGTCAAGATTATGTCACATTGGACCAAGCCAAGGCCGCCGGATTTAATTTTGCTTACGACGCATCCACGAACCAAATCACTATTACTACGCCAAAGTTAACGGGCTATGATGCAACTGTTACCTTGAATTATGATATCAATTTGGATCTTCAAGGTTGGGCTCAAGCTAACCCTACTTTCAAGTCGTTATTTAATAGCAAGACGGTTAATTCTACAGGCTCTACAATTGGCAGCAACGTTAGTGTTGGGTCTGCACTTGTCTGGGGGAATGCTGCAACGCAGACTAACATTCCTGCTGCAGGTTTAGATAACCTGACTGGTGTGACACAAGCGGCATTAACCTCTGACGATTTCTCCGTACCTTCAGCTATCACTGTGGGTGCTAATGCCATTTCTGGTAAGGTTGATTTCAGCAAAGTGAAGACTGCAGCAGATATGCCTGGCGACTCATACAAGGTTAATATCAAGCTGTACGATAGTTCGAATACTCTGTTGACAGATACCACGGCCCCAGGCGCAACCCCAGTAACAGTCAACGATGATGGCACGTTTAACTGGTCTTACAGCACACCGGATGGTGTTGGGGGATTTGTCGGTAAGACATTCCCTGCTGGCGGTCGAATCACCTTCCAATTAGAACGCGATAATACTGATTACAATTACACTTCACTTTCGGATGTAAAATCCGTTTCTGTTGCTTCGAACTCTGTGGCAACAATCGACACCACAACAGTTCACCCACAAAATAACGACACCACTTTAACTGGGACTGTCACCTTGGGCGGCCAAAAGATTCTGCCAAACGACGTTAACAGTTATGCGGTTCGTTTATCATATAACGCTCCTGGACAAGCAACTCCTGTTCAATTAGGGACTGCTGTCGTTGATAATGCTACTTCCACGTTCACTTGGACGGGTTCTAACACACCGTTCTTGTATGGCGGGACAGTTAACGCGCAAGTGTTTGCTTACAGTGGTTCTTTGAACTCCGATGGCTCCCAGGTTAACTCAGGGATCCAGATTTCTGGTGTCCAATCACCAACTGTTTCAGTTCCTGTTGAATGGAACGTCTTAGCTCCTGTTGTTGATCCAATTAAAGCAGGCGCAGCATCAATTACTGGGACAAGTACACAACCAAATGCTGGGAACTACGTGGTCGTGGCCACAGTTAATGGTCATGATTATTCTGCGCCATTAGCTTCTAACGGTTCATTTACAATCTCAAACATCCCTGCTGATCAACTTGTTGACGGTGCCAAGGTTTCTGTTGTGACAAAGGGTTACAACGGGACTAGCCAAACTTATGCCAAATCTTCAGATGCCACAGTTGTGACAGTTGGCAACACTGACTTGACTGTTGTTGCACCAACATTGAACACAATCTATGCTGGCAACAAAGTTATTAGTGGGATTCAGCCAAACCATAATATCGATGGTGTTCAGACGTTTACACTCAGCGTCTTAAAAGACGGCAGCGCAGTAACGCTTGATTCCTCAGCCATTGTTGTCAACGCTGATGGGACCTTCACAATCACATTGCCAGATGCAGTCGCAGTTGGCGATAAGTATACAGTGGTTGTGACCGGTGTTGGCGCTACACCTGATAAAACTGCGACAGCTTCATCTGACTTAACTATCTTAGATAACCCTAACTTCAATAATTGGGTTGTTTCAGGGGTTTCTTTGGACACAGCTAAAGCCGGTTCAGAAACAATTACTGGGAAGACCCTTGCGATTAATGACGCTTTAAACAAGACTTACATTGCTAATGCGTCAGTTAACGGCACAGCCGTTGGCAGCGCAACCGTTGACAGTTTAGGTAATTTTGCAATCAAGATTTCTACACCACTGATTGTAGGGCAAGTGGTAAGCGTCTACGTTACAGGTTCTGATTCAGTTACCGGCGCAACCAAGGATGGTGTCATTGGGAGCACCACAGTTTCTGATACTGCCGGTCTAGACTACACTATGCTGACTACTGCCTTAGCAGCCGCACAAAAGGTGACCGACAATACTAACGGGACCCCAACGTACACTGCCTCATCATTTGCTGCCTTCCAGACTGCATGGCAAGCAGCTTTGAACATGAGTACTTCAACTTCTGCTAAGCAAGTTGACATCAACACAGCGGCTCGGAATTTGACGAGTGCAATCGCCGGGTTAACGAAGCTTGATAGCACAGTTACATTGAATACCAATGCGATTGATACCGCCTTGGCCAACGCGCAAGACGTTTTGAATGACCTGTCTGATGTTAGCCCATTAAACTGGAAATTCGGGACGTTAACGCAATACAGCGCTGGCTCCGTGGCTAATTTGGCGACGGAATTTGCTGCAGCTCAAAAGATTGTTGCGGACAACTCTGCAAACACGGCTCAATCTCAACAAGCTTTGGACCAGGAAGCAATCAAGTTGAATTCAGCCTTAACAGCACTGACAGTTCCAACAAGCACAATTGCTAAGGTTAATGGCAACACTAATCCCGCCACTAATGCAAGCGTTGATGCATTAGTCCAATTAGTTTCTGCTATCAATGGATTAACTGCTCGGGACTACACGGTTTCAACCTGGAATAATGTAGCTGCGAAGGTGATTGCGGCCCAAGCAGTGATTGCCAATGCAGACTCGAACAGTGTCACCTACACGAACACCTACAATAGTTTAGTCGCAAGCGTCCAGGCCTTAGTGCTGGGTTCCTCCAACGATCAGTTGAAGGAAACCGTTACAACAGCTTCTGGATTGAATGAAGCGGACTACACTGAAACAAGTTGGGCGCCATTTGCTAAAGCCTTAGCAGCAGCAAAACCTATCGTAGATGACAATTCAGCGACTGCCGATGATGTTTCAAATGCTAACACGGCGTTGATTAAAGCAATGGCTGGATTGGTTAAGGTCAGTGACGTTAAGAGTCAATTACAAGCAACCTTGACTCAAGCTCAGGCGTTGTTAGCTGATCAAAAGGCTTCATCAACTTATACCAGTACCTCTGCAGCAGCACTGACTAGCGCTTATAATGTTGGCGTTGCAGCCCTGGCCAATGAAACCAGTGGGGACAAGTTAGTTGCAGATTTGGCTTCCCTGAAGTCAGCAATCAGTGCCTTGGTACCAATTAAGAGTGCTTCAGAATTACAGGCCCTCTTGACCAAGGCACAAGCGATTGCCAATGAACCTAATGCGGCAACGAACTACCCTGCCGATCAGTTGAAGACGTTGAATACTCAGATTGCCAATGCGGTCAGTCTTTTGAACAACCCAACAACTGGCGCAGCTGACCTTTCCACTGCCTACGTGACCTTAAATAATGCCGTCAATGCGATGACAAGCATGGACACACTGAAAGCTCAGTTGACCCAGCTGGTTGCCGATGGTAACGCATTGCAAAACAATGCAACCAACTATACTGACGGGTCAAACGCTGCGCTCAATGTCGCGTTAACTTATGCCAATGCTGTGTTGACGGATAAAGTTCCGGTAACAACCATTGGTAGCGATAAAAAACCAGTTAATTCCACTCGTACTGCGACCGCTGATGACTACCTGTCTGCCATTCAATCATTGACTCAAGCTGAAGGAAGTATGCAAAGCAGTATTGACTATTGGACCCAGATTTTAACGAATGACGTTGCCTTAGGCGATGCCACGATTAATTCTGGTGTGATTTTTGCCTCGGGCTTGCCAGCACTTCAGACGGCCGTTGCAAACGGGAAATCAGTGTTGGCTGGGCAGTTAACTTCTGTTACTGATTTACAGAAGGCCGCTACTGCGATTGAGTCGGCCCTGAATGCTTTAACCGTGTCTAATACGAATGTCAATACAGCTCGCCAGAATCTGGCTAGTGAAATTGCCAAAGACAGCACGGTCACTGAAAGTAACTACACTGCCGCTTCCTGGCAGAATTATCAAAATGCTTTGGCTGCTGCAAAGAAGATGTACACCACCTTCGAATCGGATCCTACGCAATATGCAAGTGATCTGAGTGCAGCGGCGAGTCAGTTAAATGCTGCTCGGTCTAACCTGGTTAGTCTGACATCAAATAGCGTGGTTGTCGGGACCGGCAGTTCCTTTACTCAGTCAAATTACGCGGTTAATAATGGTTCAGTGACATGGTACAGCCAAGGTTACGATACGACGGTTAATACTTTGGCTCAGACCTTTAACTATACCGATCCAACTTTTGTCACCACGTATCAAATTCCTGATGCGTTGAAACCATTATTCGCTGATGGCACAAGCTGGAAACAAGCCCTTCAAGTTTCAGCATGGCAGCAGGCGAGTCAATTGGGATCCATTGCGACAGTCGTGAATGGTTACAACGATGATGTAACCTACACGGCGACAACAGTTTCTGATTCGTATCCGGTTGTGGGTATGTCTTTCCCAACCCCGAAGCGGAATCATGACATTAACCTTTCTACGAGTTGGCAAGGCTTGGTAGACAGTACAAGCCACTACACCAACTGGGTCACCCTGGATGCCAACGGCGGTGTCAATGGGTATATTCGGGATAACGCCACAAGCGGTCTTCAAAATGCGCTTCAAGGTATTTTCCGCCCTGAACGTGGGAATAAGAATAACGTGACAATTGCGACTGTCTCTTACGATGCCGCTACTGGCCAATTGATTATTACTAGTGTCCCATTGTACGGCCAACTGAATGTTTCCTATTGGGACAGCGCCTCAAATGCCTTCCAAGTGAACTATGCTGTCAAGATTGATTTAGAGAAATTGGCTGGATTAACAAAGAATGCAATGCCAGTTGATTACACGCAAACTGCACCTGTCTCAGTAACGACAAGTGTTAAGGATGCATCGTTAGCTGGTTCTTCATCAGGGCTATTAGGTGGTTTCGTCGCACCTACACAACAAACGGCTTCGACAACTATTTCGAACGTGAATAGCGCCTCGACACAACAAATTGTTCAGGGTGTCGCTGATCCATCTGATGCAACCGGTCAATATGTCTTGGCCAATAACGTGCTCGGTTCTAACGTCATTGTTGGGACAGCCAACCAATTGATTGGGCAAGCCACGACTATCGCGAATGCAATGCCTGATGACAAGTATTCGGTCGACGTTTCAGTTAATGGTGCAGCAGTGGGTACCGCCCAGATTGCTGATCCTACAAAGGGACAATTTGACTTGCCTTACGTCACAACAGATGCTTCTGGCAACAAGATTGGTCAAACTTTGAAGACTGGTGATGTCATCAGCTTCGTTGTTCATCGGACAAATGCTACCTATGGAACAGATGTCATTTCTGATACAACGACATATACAGTTGTTGCACCAACACAGGACACTGCACCAAAGGCAACATTCAATTCAATTAGTAATGGGGACACAACGATCGGCGGCACAGTTGTCGGCCTGAATGGTCAACCAATTTTGCCTGATGATAACAATATTTATGAAGTGCAATTGACGTATGCTAAGCCAATCATCACGCAAAATGCTGATGGGACTTACACGCGGACAATTTCTGATACACCAGTTGATGCTGGGACTGCGATTGTTGATAACAAGACAGGACAATGGACTTACACTTCCACGACACCTTTCCAAACTGACGGTGTTGTCTATGCGACTGTGATTGTTCTGGGTAGTCGGACAAACAACGGTGGATCAACGGTTTCTACTGGTCAAGTTCAAGGCTTGAGTCCTAACACGACTTCAACAGTTGTTCAAGGCGTCAAGTTAGTTCCGCCAGTTGTTAATAGCGCAAGCACAGGTGATAAGAGTATTGTCGTCAATGTACCTACGCAGCCAAGCAACGGCAACTATCTGGTGAAAGTCTCTGTTTACGGGCCAGATGCAACATTCGATGCGAATGGCGCAACAACAGCGAGCGCAATTTACTCGCAGGAAGTTGCTTTGAGTAGTCAAGTGACAGTGCAATTACCATCGACATTCCCTAATGGTGCATTGGCTTCTGGGCAACAAATTGTTGCTACAGTTGAATCTTTCGATGATGGCACTGTTGCCAATGCCGGCAAGGCACCATCGGACACTGCTAACTCAGCAGTTGTTACAGTTGATCATGATGACTGGGTTGCACCAGCAGCACCAGTTTTGGATTCAATTACAGCTGGTGATAAAGCTGTAGTAACTGGGACCGCGACGGAAGACTGGGGCAATGGCCGTACCTATTCGGCTACGCTGACCATTACGCGTAACGGTCAAACTAAGCAGTACACAAGCGATGTTAACCAAAGTAATGGAGCCTTCAGTTTCGATTTGAGTGCTGACTTCCCTGATGGCTTATTGACGAGCGATGTTGGTAGCGTTGTGGTCAATGGGAAGACCGTCGCCAATGGTGTGAAGGTCTCTGACCCAACCAGCTTGACGATTTTGCCATCAACCGATTGGGACGTTAAGACACCAACATTAGATCAACCTGTTAAGGGTGCTACTCAAGTTACAGGTATGGCTAACAACTTTGATACAGCGACTAAAAAATTCACTGTCATCGTTAGCCTGAATGGTCAGGAAGTTGCCCGTGGTACTGTTGCAAGTGGTGCCGTGGATGCAGCAACTGGTAAATTTACAATTCCTATTAACACTACCCTTGGTGTAGGGGATGTCGTTTCAGTTGTTGTCGAGGGTACTCAAGACGGTGTTACTAAGGACTCCGCTGCAGTTTCTGCAACAGTTAAGTCTGATACAATTTCTAACCTGATTCGCTTCACAGCTGATGGTGTTGAAGTTGGTAACGACGTGCAAGTAGCAGGTAAAGTCGGTGACGTTATCGACTTGAGTAGCTACTTGCCTACTGGATATGAATTCGTCAATGCTTCAGATGCTAGTTACACCATGCAAGATGCCAACCATGTCCAAGAGATTGCAATCAAGAAGGCTGCTTCAGTTGCAGATGTTACTTTGACTGTAAACTTCAGCGATGGCACGAATACTGTGGGTTCAGCACAAACATTCACTGGTAAGGCTGGCGATTCTGAAACAGTCACCGCTCCAACAGGATATGTCTTCAGTCAAACGCAACCTGCCGGTGTCAAAGTTTCTGCTGATGGGACAACAGCAACAGTGGCATTACCTGCTGCTAGTGCCGATATTACCTTGAACGTACAGAGCACAGAAGGTTTAGTCTCAACAACCCTGAACTTCTATACACCTGGAAACACTAAGGTTGGTTCTGTAGTTCTCCATGGTCAAGCTGGCGAACAAATTGATATGAGCAAGGTTCAAATTCCAGCCGGATACCATCTTCAAGATGCTTCCGCGGTTTACATCTATAAAGATGGGGACGCAATTCATGTCACCGTTGTCGCTGACGATGTTTCAAACACAATTAACTACGTCGATGAAAATGGCCAAACTGTTGGTAATAAGACTGTTCAAGGTCAGTACAACTCGACTGTTTCATTTACTGACGGACTTCCTGAAGGCTATGTTCTTGCTGATGGTCAAGCCGATTCTGGCCGATTAGGTCTGGATGGTGCCACCTTAATTGTTAAGGTGACTAAGGCTGATAACAGCAGTAACTCAGGTTCTGGTTCAGAATCAGGTAACAGCAGTAACTCAGGTTCTGGTTCAGAATCAGGTAACAGCAGTAACTCAGGTTCTGGTTCAGAATCAGGCAACAGTAGTAACTCAGGTTCTGGTTCAGAATCAGGCAACAGTAGTAACTCAGGTTCTGGTTCAGAATCAGGTAACAGCAGTAACTCAGGTTCTGGTTCAGAATCAGGTAACAGCAGTAACTCGGGTTCTGGTTCAGAATCAGGTAACAGCAGTAACTCAGGTTCTGACAATTCCGGTAATGGAAATGACGGGAACGGGAATGCTGGTAACAGTAACAACGGGAATAGCAATTCCGGTGATAGCAACACCGGGGATGGCAATACCGGATCTGATAACAGCGGTAATGGTAATTCTGGTTCCGGTAATACTGGTAACAGCAACAGCGGTGACTCCAACACTGGTAACGGTAATGAAGGATCCAATAACACTGGTAACAGTAACTCTGGCGATTCCAATACTGGTAACGGAAACGAAGGTTCCAACAACTCCGGTAACGGCAACAGCGGTAACGGTAATGATGGTAACAGTAACAGCGGGACTTCAAACTCTGGTAACGCTAACAGCGGTAGCGACAACAATGGTAATGGCAACACAGGTAATGGCAACACAGGTAATGGCCTTGACGGAAACAACCTCCATAATCCAGTAATTGTTTCAAAGGATGAAACTGTCCTTGTCGGTACCTATACAACTGCCGATGAAGCGGCGAAAGCCTTATTTGAAGGTGTTGTTCCGGCTGATTCCGATGCTGTTCAAAACACGTTTACCTTACAAGCCGCTCCAGAAGGATTTACGGCTGGTCAAAATGTGCCTGATGGTGTCGTTTACTACACTGTTGATAAGACATTTGATGGTTCACAAGCCGGAGAATACACGTTTACCTTCTACTACGGTTCAGGTAAGTTAGGCCAGGGTGACCGTGCAGTTGGTTCATCTAAATTAATTATTACAACTGACTCTAGCCAAATTGGTGATAATACTGGATCTGGAAATACCGGTGAAGGAAATCACGGTAACAACAACAGTGGTAATGGGAACACCGGTAACAGTAATTCCGGTGACCTGAACTCTGGTAACAATAATGACGGTCATCATAATAACGGTGATTCTAATACGGGTAATAACAACACTGGCTCTAACAATACAGGTGATAACAACACCGGCGATTCTAATACAGGTAATAACAACACTGGTGATGGCAACAAGGGTGACAATAACCAGGGTTCTAGCAACACTGGTAACAACAACGTTGGTGATAGCAACACTGGTAACGACAACCACGGATCTGATAACACTGGTAATAACAACTCTGGTAACAGCAACAGTGGTGATAACAACACTGGTGATGGCAACAAGGGTAACAACAACAGTGGTAACAGCAACGTAGGTAACAGCAACAGTGGTGACAACAATCACGGCGATAACAACACTGGTAGCAATAACACTGGTAATGGCAACGTAGGCAACAGTAATAGTGGTGATAACAACACTGGTAACAACAACACTGGTAACAACAACAGTGGTAACAGCAACAGCGGTAACAACAATGTTGGCGATAGCAACAGTGGTGACAACAATCACGGTTCAGGTAACACTGGCAATAACAATACCGGCGACAACAACCAGGGTAACAACAACACTGGTAATGGCAACGTTGGTAATAATAACGTTGGTAACAATAACCACGGGGATAACCTGATTGGTGACAACTTATCAACGCCAGTGATCACTGTTCACGGAACCACTGTCAACAAGGGCACTGCTCTGACAGCAAGTGATATTGCGAAGTTGGTTGATGCTATTACAGATATTACTGGCAAATCTGTTGATCTCTCGAAGGTTACCTTCAAGCAGGTTGATAAATTTGACGACAATATTCCTGATGGCGTTGTCGAATATATCAGTAACGTTAATAGCAATGTTCCTGGTAGCTATACTGTTCAATTTGCCTTTGGTACTCGGACTGTTGATGGCGTTGATCGTGGTGCTGGTGCTGTTGGTTACGCAACTGCAACTGTCACCGTGCAAGATAACAACAACAGTAACAGTGGTAGCAGCAGTAATAGTGGCAGCAGCAGTAACAATGGTGGTAACACAAGCAACCCTGGTAATGGTGGTAACACTGGGAACGGTGGGAATACCGGCAACGGTGGCAACACTGGGAACAATGGTAATGGTTCATTGCCTGGTACCGGTGGTGACGTTCTCAACAATGTCATTGCAACAATTGTTCAACGTAATGGTGGCGATGTTGTTGTTTATGACAAGCCAAATGGGACCCCAACTGGCAAGAAATTGGCAGAAGGTACTGATTGGAAGGCCTTCGAGAAGTACACCGATGCTGATGGTGTTGTTTGGTACAACTTGGGTGGGAACCAATGGATTAAGTCCACGGGTGTCATCCTTGATGCAAAACCATTCACTTACAAGCACCTCAAGACTGTTGGTGTTGTGACCCAAGGCAGTGGCGTTAAGGTTTACACGGCACCTGGGACTAGTGGTCAGTTAACTGGTCAAGTTCTGGCGGTCGGCTCCGCATGGAAGATTAGTGCATCAGTGGTTACAGCTGACGGGCAAGTCTGGTACCGTGTTGGGACCAACCAATGGATTAAGGCAACAGATATTGCATTAGGCAATGTTCAAGCCTTCCGGGCAGTTGCGGTAATCAACTATGCTAAGGGCTACGGTATCGCTGTTTGGGCTGATGCTAATGGGACTCAGTACACAGGCAAGCACCTGGAAACTGGGTCAGCATGGAAGGTCTTCGCTAAGGCAACTGCAGCTAATGGCCATGTCTTCTACAACGTTGGCGGGAATCAATGGATTGACAGTGCAAACGTTAAGTTGAGCACAGATCCAGCATCTAAAAAGATTCCAGCAAACACGACGACTGTGAAGTATGTGCCTGGTTACGGTATTAAAGCTTGGCAATCACCTACCTCAAAGACAGCAGTCAAGACCTTACCAAATGGGTCATCACATACTGTCATCGCAACTCAGACAGTTAATAATGTACTTTGGTATCAATTGAGTGCAGGTCAATGGATTGAAGCGAAATACACGAATGGTATTCACTAAAATCTAGGCCGGTTCCACAACAAAACCCCTGAGGGAAAAACCTTAGGGGTTTTGTCGTACATATAAGGGTTAACATTGTCGATAATTGGCCTAAAACGATAGAATATAAGCATGAATGAATGATGGAGGAACGCCTGATGATTTTTTATTTTTTGACCCAGATGATTGATTTCAACGTGTCCGGAATTGAACACGCAGAAATCAAACGGCTACATCTGTTCCATCGGTTTGATCAGGCTGCGAAAATCGCGACCCGCAACTACAATCGGTATTTGACTCTGAATTTGCACCGGCACGGGCTCCATCAAGCTGATTCGATGAATATGTTTGATTATTTCCAGGGAACCCTCGATTATCATGCGAAGCGCGCGACGCAAGCTGACGTGACAATTGCCGGCACAACGGTGGTCCACGACAATACTCGATTTGATTACCTTAAAGCCGGACAAAAGGTCGCCAGTGTTTTCGTGTTCACTGATCCGAAACATTACGTTGAGAATCAGATTGAAGAGATTCAATATTATGGCGCTACCGGCCAAATTTGGCGGATTGATTACTATGATGTTCGCGGGTTTAAGTCTTCGACGGATTATCGGGATCAAGAGGGCAAACTCTCCCGCCAAGTGATGTATGACTTGAATGGACAAGTCAAAATCGAATCCTTTTGGCGGCAGCAAGGGGACAATGACGTTGCGGCTATCTATCAGCTCGATTATCAAAATAAGCTGTGGTTTTTCCGGGATTTAGACGAAATGCTCGGCTTTTTCTATGATGAATTGGTGCGGACCAGTGACCATCAGGCTGGATTTATCGGCGATCGGCTGTATATCACAGACCCGGGAATGCACCAGATGCAGGAGTGGGCACCCCGTTATGGGTACTGGCACAATGTTCATACGTACGATCCGGATGCAGTTTGGACAGGGAAGTTAAATGATGTCTTGGTAGATCAGATGACCCACGCGGATATGTGGCGGGCCTTGATTACGCCAACAAGTCGGCAAAGCCATGATGTGCAGTCGCGGATGACTGGTGGCTTGAGGGTGAAGACAATCCCCGGGCCGATTGTTCCCGATGAACAACTGGCGGCTGCTCGAGTCCCATTTTCAGCCCGTACCCCGTATAAGATTATTGATATCGCCCGGATTCACGAACAGAAGCGCCTCGATCATTTATTAGCGGCCTTCATTCAGGTGCATGCTCAATTTCCGGCGGCTACACTGGAAATTCATGGGTACGTGAATGAACAAAAAATTAAAGATGATTTACTTCAGCAAGCCCGTGACGGTGGTGTGGCGGATGCTGTGGCATTGATTGATTACACGCCAGACTTAGGCGCCGTTTATGATTCCGCGCAGATTTTTGCGATGTCGAGTCGCTATGAAGGCTTTCCGCTATCATTGGTCGAGGCCGCGTCCCACGGTGTCCCATTGATTTCCTATGATGTCAATTACGGCCCTGAAGAAATCATTGACGATGGCAAAAACGGCTATCTCGTGGAAAAAGGTAACATTGACGCCCTAGCCGCAGCGATGATTAAGGCATTATCTGATCAAGCCAAACTTGCTGAAATGAGTACGGCCTCGTATGAGATTGCTAAGCGCTTCTCTGAACCAAATGTTTGGCAATTATGGCATGACTTGGTTGTTAAAGATGCGGAGGCTCACTTATGAACTACTTTATGACAGGAATGATTGATTACAACTTGGCCGCCCCAGAAGCAGCGGCAATTGCTCGTCAGGAGGTCTTCACAAACCTCAAGGCTGATAGTCAACTGCTGACCGTGATTTATAACCGGTTTTTGCGGCTGAATGCTTTCCGAGCAGGATTGAAACCTGAACAATATGTGAATATGTTTGATTTCTTCCAAGGGAGTGCCAGTTATAACGGTCCCATCAGCACGTTGGCCGATGTCGCTTTCCCAAATTTGGTGACGCCGGTCCGGCAAGGGAATATCGTTTATTACTATCAAGGTGCTGATCGAATTGCCGAGGTACACTTGTTTGAGCCTGATAGTGACTTTCCTTTTGCTCAAGATCAGTTGAGCACAGTTTCGTTCTATGACCGGCTGAATAATATCAATCGGACGGATATGTACGATGTTCGGGGATTTAAATCGCGCAGTGATTTCTATGGTCGCGTGCGAGGTCAGCACTTGGAAACCTATTACAATCTCAAGGGTGAACCGGTATTAGAAATCACATACCAGAAAAATGCTGCCGATCAGAATGAGATTACGCGATTAATGTTGACTTATCAGCAAACCCAACACGTATTTGACAATTTAGCTCAGCTGCAAGGCTTTTTCTATGATCAACTACAGCAAGCTGATACGCGCTTCTTTGTGGACCGCGCGTTTGAAGTCTCTTCTGGCCTTGAAGCAGCTTCGTTAACGGCGCCGGTATATCTGGTTGATCATGATACACAACGTGACCCGGCCAGTTCTGGACTCTCTGATGCGATTCAAGCGGTAGTTCATCTAGCGAAATTTCAAGGTGTGATTACAGCCACGCTTGATCAGCATAATTTCTGGCAACAACAACCAGTCACGACCATTGATATGAGTGTGGCGGCCAATCAACCAGGCGCAGTCCCAGCGGTGATTGCTGGCTGGCAAAATATTCTAAAATAGTAAAAAAAGGGGTTGTGACAAAACTACGTTTTGTCACAACCCCTTTTTGAATTTCCGAACAAGCTAGACTAATCACGTTCCAAAAGATTGAGAATTCCGGTTAACAAGAAGTGTGAAAACTCGCGTTTTGCAACCGAGCCCCAACTTGCTTTACTGACTTGGCGTCCTCGCCAAGGGCAAAGTAAGTTAGGCACAGGTTGTTACGAGTTTGAACACGTTATGGGATTAATCCTCATTCTCAAAGTGTCTTTTGTCACAGCGTCATTTTAGACTTATGAACGGCGCTTATAGGTTAACCAACTGCCAGCGCTTGCCAACAATATCAGTAAACCAGTCAATGATACTAGAAGACTATTGGCCTCACCAGTTTTAGGTAATGGCTGGGTCGGGGTCTTAGGTTTGACTGGTGTTTTGGGCTTATTGGTGTTGGGTAAACCCGGAATATTTGGTTGAGTCGGAATTGTTGGTTGATTGGGTTTGCTATTCGTAATTGTGACTGAGAACCGGTTTGAATCATTAGGGTCAGGTGTAAGCATTGTCTGACTCGAGGTGAATCCGGGTACTGGTACTTCTTCGATTCGATATTTGCCGGTACTTGGGAGATTGGTAAAGCTGCCTTGCCAGTTGTTGGCTGCAGATAGGACAAGGGTATCAACGACTTGACCAAACTTAGCACTCGTTGGATCGTCATCAATCAAGTGAATGGTGACGTTGGTTGGTGTGGCCGAACCATCGGTAATGTTCCAAACCTTGTTGACCACGATTTGCTTAGTGGTTGGGTTCGTTGATGGTAGACCAGGCTTGGTATTGGTGAATGTCACGTGATAAAGATTGACATTATTTGGATCTTGCGTCAGCGGGGTTTGACTGGAAGTGAATCCGGCGACTTTATCTTCTTCCAACCGATAGTGACCATCAACCGGCAAGTTGGTAAAACTGCCTTGCCAATGGTTGGCACTGTTTAAGGTTAGTGAATCAATAACCTGACCATAGTTGGCAGCAGTGCTGTCGTCGTTGATAAGGTTAATTTTGACAGCGTCAGGCGTTTGGGAGCCATCATTAATCTGCCAAACTTTGTTGACGTCAATTTGTTTCGTCGGTGTGTTTGGTGTGTCCTGGGTGTTGGTGAATGTCACGTGGAACAGGCTGGGATTATCTGGATCCGGTGTCAGTGGTGTCTGTGTGCTGGTGTAGCCGGGCACGGCCGCTTCACTGACGGTGTAGTCGATATCTGTTGGCAGGTCGGTGAAACTACCTTGCCAGTGATTTTGCGCATTCAGGGTCAATGATTGCAAAATGGCGCCATCGTGCAACAGATTAATGGTGACTGACTCAGGGGCTTTGCCACTGGTGAGGTGCCAAACCTTATTAACCTGGATTTGCTTGGTCCCCGGTTGGCCGAATTCCAAGGAGCCATTGGATCCCACGCCACCACCGCGAGGCGCTGAATTGCCTGAGATGACGACCGTCGCCATCGATGTGGCCAAGGTATTGGCAGCGTCTGAGGTTTTGGCTTTTAGGGCGATCGTGTCAGCGTTTTGGTCAATTGTGACAGGATTGGTTTCTTGTTGGCCATCACGATCGTGATACCAAGCCACAGTGCCGCCGCCGAGTTGCCGATTAGCAAGGGTCACGCTGTAATCGGTGGAAGTTTTGTTAATGCTGGCGAAATCATTGCCTTGTTTGACCGCTGTGTTGGCAAAAATTGCGACGCCATCTGTAATGTTGGCGTCCCCAGAACCGGTTGGACAAATCCAAACGCCACCACCGGTTCCGGCAGCCAGTTGGTTCTGGCCGTCTGGAATAACCTGCCCATCAACAGCGGTGTTCTGGGTGATGATGGTGTTCTTAAGGTCGAGTTTGTAGTGTGAGTAGCTGACATAGATCCCACCGCCAAAGTAGGTGATGGCTTGATTATTAGTGATTTGGACAGCGTTAAGTTGGACGTGGTTTGAATTGACATAGATACCTCCACCGGTCCCGGCTGAACGATTATCACTAATGGTCCCGCCGTTGATGGTGAGTTCCGCTTGGTTATTCGTGTCGTAATAGGCCGTGTTGGCGGCGGAATCGTCCTTTGAGGCGCCAGTGCTGACGGCAATACCGCCGCCAGCCGCGCTGTTGTTAGTTGCGGTTGAATAGATTCCGGCAGCGTTAGCGCTGATTTCCCCGGCGTTCATTGTCATGGCACCATTCCCATTGACGAATACCCCACCGGCTGAAACCCAGCCAGTGTTGCCATGAATATAGCCGCCATTCATGATAAAGGTTGAAAGAGGTGAGACACCTTGATTAGGGTTGTTCTTGTCACCAATCAAGATCCCACCGGCTGAAGAGCCCATATTATCTTGCACGCTGCTGCCGGCGTTCATGACGAGATGACTCCCGTCTTCAACGTTAATCCCGCCAGCAGATTGCGTGGCCACTAATTGTTCGAAGCCCAACTGATTAGCATAAATTACACTGCCGGCATTGAGATTCAAAGTCCCGGCAGACCGCACCATGACCCCGGCGGCACTGTAATTCACATCACCTTGTAAGGTGTTGTTTTGCACGGTTGCCTTGTCATTGAGGGTTAGTGTGCCCTTGTTAACAACAACAGTACCCAATTGGGTTCGACCGCTAGGGGCTGTGATGGTGAAGCCCCAAATCGCCGTGTTAGTCATCTGACTTTGCCCCTGAACTTCGAGCGCCGCACTGGTCCGTGGCGTGGTCTCAGTTGAGACCGGTTGGAGGGCTAGCGGTTGTGTCTGGCCCTCCAGATTAAAGGTCCCACCGGCGGCCACAGTCACGCGATTAGCACTTGGGAGTGAAATCGTGTGGCGGCTTGCATCTTGGTTCACGATGGTGATGTTTTGCCCTGCTGCAATATAAAGATTCTGCGTGAGGGTGATGTCCGCGGTTAACGCAAGCGTTTGTGGCGTATTGTCAGTCGGTGCTTTGCTTACAGCTGATTGCAGTTCTGCCGCCGTGGTAATTGGCGTGGCTGCGGGTGTTGTCTCTCCCGCTGCTTGTGAAATATTGGAAGCACTAGCAACCATCACAGAAAAAAGAACAAAAAAGAATAAGAAAACTTTCTTTATATGCAAAAAAAGAGTCGATACTTGCTTCATATAATCCCTCCAAAGATAAACCCCGTCCAACGCTATATATTATCTTGGGTATTTTATCCTAAATAGAGACTATTTGGTCGTCAATTTTTGTAAAAATCATTATTGTAGCGTGAAATGGCCCATAATGCCGTGAGTTTAGACCACAAAAAAAAGGCCCGGTTAGGCCTTGTTGGGGGAGTGGAAGGTGAATGCAATATTCTCAAAGGTCTCGTGCTTGTGAGCATTGTAATACGCAGTGGCTTCACGATTAACTTTGGCGACGTCGATGCCTTGGAGCTTCGCCGCAAACAAACAACCACAGTAACACTGACGGTAAATATCATATTCTTCGCACATTTCAACCGATCGTTTGTAACCGGAACGTTTCTTGAAATCGCTGGGTAGGTAGCTGACATCATACAAATATTGAATTTCAAGTCCTAACTCATTGATGAGTTGGGCGTTTTTGTGGGGACTGATGGTTAGGGCACTACCAAAGTAATCAAAATGCCACTCTTGGGCCTTCTCGGCGACGCGATCGAGCCGATAGCTATAACAGACCTTACAGCGTGCGCCACCCTCTGGTTCGCGTTGAAGCCCAGCGACAGCTTTAATCCAGGCGCTTGGTTGGTATTCAGCGCTAATAAAGGTCACCTGGTTGCCAGTCTTTTCATTGAAGTCTTGAACGAATTGTTGCTGGACATGTTTGCGCCGCTCGTACTCCATCCGGGGATGAATATTGGGATTGTCGAAATAAACAGTCACCTCAGCAAACTGGGTAAGGTACTCCAGGGTATAGGTACTACAAGGCGCGCAACAACTATGTAATAAGATTCTGGGCTTCGTCTGGGCCGCTTGCCATTGCGCGACAAGTTTTTGTAGGACCAAGTCGTAATTAATTTTCTGATTCTTGTCGAACATGGCGCGGATTTCGTCATAGCTAAGCATTGCGCACCTCCTCACAAAGTTGATAAGGCTAGTTTATCATAGGCCGAGATTGGCGCCTATAGGAAAAGTCGGCGAATTTCAATTTCGGGCTTGCGTCGCTTTGCGGTCCATGATAAGATATTTAAGTCGTAAAGCGATGATACATATGGGTGGTTAGCTCAGCTGGCAGAGCAACGGACTCTTAATCCGTGGGTCCAGGGTTCGATCCCCTGACCACCCAGAAGCAGCATTTCAAGTGAAAACCTCAGGCAGATTGCCTGAGGTTTTTTTGTGGTCTCAGCACCAAAAAAGCCGCTGACAAGCAACGGCTTCAAGAGTTGAATGATAGCAATATTAGAGTCGGTTCAAAACAGGTACGGCAATATGGCTTTCAGGTGTCCAAGTGACGGCCAAGGTATTGCTGCCAATATGCGTGCCGACGACCGGCGTGATATCAAATGTTTCGAAAATAATATCAGGATACTGCGGTGCCAGTTCATTGTACCAATTAGCCACTTCAGTCTGATTGTTGGTTCCCATGAGGAAAACGCGGGGATGATGGTGTTGGATTTCTTCGGCCAACTTCTCTTCGAGGTAGGCCACGGCCCGCTTTTGGGTCCGCACTTTGTCGACCGCACGGATTTCGTGCTTATCATTAATCATGGAGAGGATAGGGCGCACTTGAAGCATGGTTCCGACGACGGCAGCCGAGTTTTTCAGCCGGCCACCTTTGACCAAGTTCTTCAAATCAGCCACCATGAAATAGCTACCGACGTCAGTGCGGAGATAATCCAATTCAGTCATGATGTCTGTCACTTCCGCACCAGCAGCAGCCATTGTCGCCGCTACTCGGGCCATGTAGCCCATTGGCATCGCGGTAATATAAGAATCAACCAAGGTCACCGGAATGCGATCATAGTCCTTCAAGGCCATGGCTAGATTTGGCAAGAAGCCTGTGATACCAACGGTTAGATGAATACTAATGACAGCCGTATAACCTTGTTCAGCCAATTCATCATAGCGTTCTTTCATGTATTCAGTGGTCGGTGGTGCAGTGGTTGGCAGTTGTTTCATTTGCGCTAATTGCGTGTAGAAGGTGTGATTATCAATATCCAAGCCTTCGCGATACGTTTTGCCACCAAAGGTTACTGTTTCCGGAACAACAACCAAATTCGGATAGGCCTGCATATCAGCTTGCGTGAGCCCAGACGTACTATCCGTGACAATTGCGACTTTACCCATACTTTCACCAGCTTTTAAGTTTACTTGAGAATACCATGAGATGACGTGAAAGACCAATTCAAAGTGCGGACTGATTGCCGCAGGTTTATAATAAAGCCAAAAATCGGAGGTGGCGCCATGATTGATTTATCGGCGATTCAAACAGATTTCCTTAACTATGTTCAGATCGATACGCGCTCTGATGTTCAGTCCACTCAGATTCCGACGACGCCTGGTCAAACCGAATTGGCCCAGTTACTCGTCCAACAACTGCAAGTGCTAGGGATGTCTGATGTCCAATTGAACCCGACTAATGGTTTTGTGACTGCCACTTTACCTAGCAATACGACTCAGACAGTACCCAGCATCGGTTGGATTGCTCATCTTGATACAGCAGATTTTGCTGCCAGCCCCGCGCATCCACAAGTGCACCCGCATTATGATGGGCGCCCAATTGTCTTTGCCAACGGCTTAGTTTTATCTACCGAGCGTTTTCCCGACTTGAAAAGGTATCTGGGGGAAACACTGATTACGACCGATGGCCAGACGTTGCTGGGTGCTGACGATAAGGCCGGGATTGCAGGGGCAATCGGGGCGGTGCGCACCTTGTTGGCGCATCCTGAATTATCGCATGGGATGATCAAGCTAGCTTTTGGCCCGGACGAAGAGATTGGCCAAGGGGCCGATCACTTTGACGCTGCCGATTTTGCGACTGATTTTGCCTATACCTTGGATAATGGTGCGCTAGGCCAAATTGAATATGAAACCTTTAATGCAGCTCAGGCGACCATTACGATTCAAGGCACAGCCGTGCATCCGGGAGAAGCGAAGGGGCTGATGGTCAATGCGCTGACCATCGCCCAAGCCATTGACCGTGCGTTACCTCAGTTTGAGCGGCCAGAATTCACCAGCGACTACGAAGGCTTTTATCTATTGGATGAACTGCAGGGGACGGTGGACAGGGCGACGATGACCTACATTATTCGCGACTTTGATGCGACCCAATTTGCAGCCCGCCAGGCCACACTGGTCAAGATCGTTACAGCAATCAACGCCCAGTTTGGCGCCGAGCGAATCAAGATGGTGATTAAATCGCAATATGCGAATATGGCGACGATTATTAACCAGAATCGCTATCCCGTAACGCTAGCCGAACGGGCAATTCGTGCGGTCGGGCTGACACCTAAAATTGTGCCTTTTCGTGGCGGGACCGATGGCTCAAAAATCAGCTTTCAAGGGATTCCAACGCCTAATCTATTCAATGGGGGCATGAACTTTCACGGCCCATTTGAAGTGGTGTCAACGGAGGCTATTGGCAAGTTAGCCGAAACACTGGTGGCCATTGCGACCATGAATTTGTCCTAGTCGCTGTTCCACGTGAAACAATTCCACACAAAAACCGACCGAAAACTGACGGTCGGTTTTTTAAATGGATTAGTGACGCAGCTTGCGCCGATTAAAGTAAAGGCCAGCACCGATGGCTAAGATAATCACTGCACCCACCAAAATTAACATGCCTGTTTGGCCCTGTTGTTCACCCGTTTGCGGCAAGGCAGGTTTGCTTGGCGTTTTTGGAGTGTTGGGCTTAACAGGTTGTTTCGGTTTGGTTGGTGTCGTTGGGGTGATTGGTGTACCAGGAGTATTTGGCAAAGTTGGTTTGTCGGGTCCGACTGGTGTTTCAGGAGTCGTCGGCTTGTCCGGCACTACCGGCTTGTCAGGAACGGTCGGTGTCTCTGGCGTTGTCGGCGTTTCAGGAGTCGTTGGCGTAATACTGTTTGTGATGGTCAAACTATAATTGTGGCCATCATTAGTGATTGGTGTCGCGCTACTAGTGAATCCAGGAACGGGTTCTTCCACGAAAGCATAATCAGTCGCAGTGCGATAGTCGGCTGGTAATTGGTAAGTTGCCTGCCAATTGTTGGCTTTCGTCAGGGTAATCTTATCAATAATAGTGTTCCCTTTCTTGACATCGACCACAATACTATCGGGGATTGCGTTAGCTTCCGCAGACCAGGTTTTTTTGATGGTAAGTTGATCTATTCTGTGATCGAGCACAGGATTGGCCAAGGCTTGAATGCCCATCGCTTCCAGGGCTTTATTGGCATCAGCGTAAAAAGCGTTATGAGTTGGTACTTCAGCTACGGTTAAACTGATTTCACTATTCTTATAGAAGCCGGTCGGCGCGCCAAGCTCAGCAATACCGTTAATTCGATACATGAGCTCGACGTACGGCGACGTCAGATCAACTGGTAGAGACCCGAACCAGGCCACACCGTGGCTTTCGGCCCCGGTAGCTGGATTTCGTTTCGCGCCTGTCGTTTCTGGGTAATCAAGGAGGTCACCGAAGAGCACAGGTTTGCCATTTGACCGGAAACGCAGAACACGGTGATTGGCGTAGGCATCTTCAAAATTAGTATTAGGGTTTTGCGGGCCGCTGGTTCCTGGCCCCCAGTACCCGTTTTCGAGCGTCAGTTCTTGAACGTACTGTTTGCTGACGGCGAAATTATCATAGAGAATTTGCGCTTGAGTCTGGATAACTTGTAAAGTCGCTGCCATTTCCTTGGCTTTATCATCGTAGCCTTGGCCAGGATGAGTCTTAGCATACAGATTGTACCAGCGCTCTTCGCGATACTGATAAAGGGCGGCATTGACGGCGGCCACAGCGTCTCGGACTTGGGGCGTAACGCCCGTCGCATCAGGATCACTGGCGGTACCGACAATCTGAAATCCCCAGGTTGGCAAGCTAAACAGCCCGAAACTAGCCCCATCGATCAGTTGCGTTGGATCATCGGCATCGGCTTTGGCCACTGCCGCATAGCCGATAATCACGTTAGGCGCGTTGGAAGTGAGATAGGAATTACCGTCACCCTCAGGTGGTGTGGTTGGCAGGCCGGCACTGGGTGAAGTTTGTGCTGCCTTAGTAGTGCCACTTGAGGTATCGCTAGTTGCGCTTTGCGTGGTAGTCGCTTCGCTGGCTGGTGCTTGAGATTTTACGGTTGACGCATCAACACTTGATTCTGCTGGGGTGACTGGTTTTGACGCAGTTGACGATTGAATTTCAGTTGTGGCAGCAGGCGTCTCTGTGCCACTGGCGAATACCACATTGGGCAGACCACCAACCGCACCCATCAAGATACTGAGCGCGGCGATACTGCTGATTAACTTTTTAAACATAAGCACGCCTCCAAGACTAAAATTGGGTTCTCACTGACTGCCCGCTTTGTGGCCAGGCAAGAACCTTCACTTATTGCTGTAGTCTATCAGCAGTCCCGATGATGTAACTGGAAATGGGCTTAATTTCTAAAATCGTATGATAGTTTTTATTCTCCATGAACATTTGCTGACATAGGGCGCAGTTCAGGAGGCTTTTTGGTCACCTTTTTATGCGGACAGTGCTAGGCTTATTGATGTACTTATTTAGCAGGAGGTATTTCTTTATGGAAGAACGCATTCGTTCACATTTTCGTTGGCCCTCACTCATTCTGGGCATTATCTTTATCGGCTTAGGGATTTGGAGTTTAATGCGGCCAGGTGCTGCCATTAAAGGTATTGTCTGGATCATTGCCCTAGCCATGTTACTCAGTGGGATTTTCAGTCTGATTGCGTACTTTGACGTTCGCAGCGTGATTGGCCAAAACCATTGGGCTTCACTGTTGTCAGGGGTTTTAGACATCGTCTTGGCCATCTTGGTCTTTATGAATCTCAATGGGAGTTTCTTATTCCTGGGGTACATTTTCGCCTTTTGGTTCTTGTTTGATTCCATTACCGCGATTGAATTTGGGAGCTTCTTCCCACGCTCAGGGCTGAATATGTTCTTGGCCATTCTCGGGATTTTAGCGGGGATTGCCATGCTGTTCAATCCGATTCTGGGTGCAATCACCGTGGTCTATCTTTTAGCTTTCTATCTGTTTTTATTTGGTATTTTGCTCTTGGTGCGGGCTTTCTAACCTGCCCAACTAAAAACGACTGGGTCACCCAATAGGGGTGACCCAGTCGTTTTTGTTTACATTTTTTGCACAAAAAAATGGTAAGCCGCTTCGACCTTCTGAACGCTTTCGCGCCGGTCATCGCAAACTTACCGTGGTTTGGCACCGCAATTAGTGTAGCATGCGGGCCGCGCGAAGTCTAGTTTAGTCTTTAATCAAACTTTCGGGGAAACTTTCACGGAAGGTGATGCTTGGTTCAAGGATCACCCGGCTGGCGTGAGTCCGTTTGCCAGAGATGCGTTCCGAGAGCAGGCGAATTGCATTTTCCCCGAAAAGTTGTAAGGGGATTTCGATTGAGGAGAGGGTTGGCGTGGTGTAACGCGTCATGTCCGTATCGTCAAAACTCAACATATGTGGGAAGTCTCGGGGACTGATATTGGCTTGCATCAATCCGCGAATGAACCCAATGGCCAAGGGATCATTGGCAAACAGAATGGCGTCTGGTTGATTGCGGAGTTTCAGATACCAATCAGCCTGTGATTCGCCAAATTCAGACGTCCAGGGACCAAGCTTTGCCTGAAGTAGGCGGTGATGTTCCTTGGTCGAGGTCTTATAGGCTTGATAGCGGCTTTCGCTATCGTCGATGACTTCAGTGCCATCAAGATTGCGCATGGCCCGTTTACCACCAATGTAGGCGACACTGCCTTCTGTGTGGGCATAAACCTGATCAACCAGTTTCTTAGTATAAGCAAACAAATCGATATACACGCCATCCATCGAGGCGGGGATGGTGGCATCATCGACGGCCACAATATTTTGATTCGCTGCTTGCAGTTCAGCCAGGGCTTCGGGTGTAAATCCACCAATGACTAATAATCCACCGACGTCGGACAACGATCCCAAGTCGGGTTTGGTCCGCTGATTAAAGATGCGGATGGTTGGCGTGAGGTGGATTGCGCGTTTTTTGGCCTCTTCTTCAATGGCCAACCGCATGGTCCGAAAGTATGGATCAATGACTTCCATGGCTCGAGATTGTGATGAAACGACTTGAACAGTTTTGGTGAAACGTTCTGGTTTAATGTAGGCCAAGCGTTCGGCGGTGTTCTGCACGAGTTGGCGGGTTTGGTCACTGACTGAAAAGGTGGGGTCATCATTAAGCACGCGGGAAACGGTGGCTGGTGAGACGCCCGCTTCAGTCGCAATTTGACGAATACTTACCATGGCGGTTACTCCTCTATTGTATGATTGGCAATATTATAGCATGTTTAGTAATAAGATTAGTAAAGATAACCCTTGAAGTGTCGACCAACCGGGCCTATTGAGGTAAACAAGTTCAATGCTATTCAAGTAAATCGATTGACTTTTTCGCAAGTCGATTCATATACTGTAATAGTAATTAAACCGCTTACTGGTGCGGTTTGTGATGCGTTTGCAGTAAACGATATTAAAAAATCATTTACTCAAGAAGGAGGAGCTAATCAAATGATTACGTTTGATAAGACCAAGCAGCAGTTCCACCTCAGCAACGGCCTAATCAGTTACGTGATGCGAATTGAGGCTTTATCAATCTTAGGTCAGGTGTATTTCGGCAAGGCCATTACTGATCCGCAGGGTCTGCGGCGGTACCCTTTGATTGACCGCAGTTTTTCCCCGAACTTTCCGGAGACTCACAGCCGCGATTATTCCCTGGATACCCAGCCACTGGAATATCCCAGTGGGTTAGGCGATTTTCGGGAGCCAGCGATTGACGTGGTCCAAGCCAATGGCGCGCACTATCTGGATTTGCGCTACGTTGACTATGCAATCCTTGCCGGCAAACCGGAACTCGTGGGACTGCCTGCCACCTTCAGTACAGATCAACATTCAGCTGAGACGTTGCGAGTTCATTTACGCGACGCCAATTTTAACGTGGATGTTTATTTAAATTATGCCATTTTCGCTGGCCTGCCCGTGGTGGCCCGCTCAGCAGAAATCGTGAATAACGGCGATGAACCGATTCATTTGGATCGGGCTTTCAGCGCCAGTCTTGATTTCCCCTTGGGGGACTGGGAAGCGTTGTCGCTGGCTGGATCCTGGAGTAATGAGCGCCAAATTGTGCGCCAGCCGCTCACACATGGCAATTATGAAGTGAGCACCAAGCGAGGGACTAGCTCACATCAAGAGAATCCCTTCCTAGCATTGCTGCATCCCACAACGACTGAAGATCAGGGCGAGGTGTATGGTTTTAGCTTGGTCTATAGTGGCAATCATCGCCTTCAAGCAGAGGTCGACCAGTACGGGTGTATTCGCGTGCAAGCGGGGATTAATGACTATCGGTTTGATTGGGAACTGAGTCCCAAAGCTCACTTTCAGACGCCGGAAGTCGTTATGGCCTACTCCGATCACGGCTTGAATGCCATGAGTCAGGCCTATCACCAGCTGTATATTGATAATTTGATGACCAGTCGGTTTAAGCGCGAAGTCCGGCCGATTCTGGTGAATAACTGGGAAGCAACCTTCTTTGACTTCACGACTGAGAGCCTTAAGCCCATTATTAATCAGGCGGCGAAACTCGGGATTGAAATGTTTGTTCTAGATGATGGTTGGTTTGGGCACCGCGACAATGATAAAAGTTCGTTGGGCGATTGGTTCGAATTTAAAGGCAAAATTGCCGGTGGTTTAGGCGAATTTGCCCAATACGTCCATCAAAAGGGGCTGAAATTCGGTTTGTGGTTTGAACCGGAGATGGTATCAGCGGATTCTGAGTTGTACCGGCGCCATCCAGATTGGGCCTTTGCCGTACCCAACACGACGCCGCTTCTCGGTCGTGATCAATATGTCCTGGATTTCTCTCGCTCAGAGGTCCGGGATTACATCTATCAAGAGATCACTGGCGTTTTGGATAGTGTCGACATTAACTACATTAAATGGGATATGAACCGTAGTTTAACTGATGTTTTCTCGCTAGCGCTGCCAAAAGATCGCCAGGGTGAAGTGTATCATCGCTACATTCTCGGGCTGTATGAGCTATTAGACCGGCTGACAACTCGGTATCCCGACATTCTATTTGAGAGTTGTTCTGGAGGTGGCGGGCGTTTTGACCCGGGGATGCTGTACTATATGCCCCAAACCTGGACGAGTGATAATACCGACGCTGTGTCGCGCTTGAACATTCAATATGGGACTTCACTGGTTTATCCGCCGGTCGCGATGGGTAACCACGTCTCAGCAGTTCCAAATTCGCAGACCGGTCGCACGACCAGCCTGGACACCCGAGCAGCGGTTGCGATGGCCGGGAATTTCGGCTATGAATTGGACCTCAATGCCTTGACGACAGAGGCCCAAGCGGCAGTCACTAAGCAAGTTGCTTTTTATAAGCAAAACCGCGAATTGCTGCAGTTCGGGACTTTCTACCGACTGACGAGTCCATTTGATGCGCACAGCAATGGCGCAAGTTGGGGCATGGTTTCAAAAGACCAACAAGATGCGATTTTCTTTGTTTATACGCTGGGGGCTGCGCCTAATCCCAGTCTCAAAGTCATCAAATTTGCCGGTCTGATTCCAACTCAGCATTATCAGGTTTCTGGTTTCAAAGGTGCCTTTACGGGCTCAGAATTAATGTCTGTCGGGTTCTATTTAGATGTCAATGCTTACCGTGGTGACTATAATAGTCGTATCTACCGTGTGACCGCGGTGAATGAATGACGGTTAATAATGGAGGAAGAACATGGCCTACTCAATCGACTTGCACGATATTGCTAATCAAGATCCAGCGTACGTTGAAACAATTTTTGCCTTAGGGAACGGCCAAATGGGCGTGCGCGCCAGCGACCCCATTGTGCGCAGTGCTACGGCAGGCACCTTAGTGAATGGTTTCTTTGAATCGAGTCCGATTACTTATGGCGAATCAGCCTTCGGGTACGCAAAGAATCACCAAACAATCGTTAATCTCCCGGACAGCCGGTTTTTGACGGTCACCACGGATACTGGTGCGGTTTTCACGCAAAGTGAACGGCAAAGTACGCGACTGAACCTGGATTCTGGGGTGCTGCATGAACAATTCGTCTTAGCAACGGAGGCGGGTGAAACGGTGCATCTCGACTTGGAGTCAGTGATGGGACAATCCACTTCTGAATTGGGACTCCGTTACACTTTCACTGGCCAAACCTATACCGGCAAACTTCGCTTGTCTAAACAGTTATTGGAAGGCAGCGCCACAATTGACAGCGATGATCCTCGCAAGACACAACAGGTAACGACCTTGAGTTATAGCACCGATTTAGTCACACCGGCTGATCAACGCATGGAAGTAGTCACTCGCCAAAGTCGCCTACACGTCATGATGCAATTGTTGGCACTCGATGGCGATTTGCAGACTGAAATTGATATTGCTTCACCCAAAACACAGACCTATGTCGTGCGCGTTGGTGGTGTTGGCCAAGCCTTGAAGAATGTTGAACCCACTACGTTTGACGCCATTGCCAAAGACAGTCAACAGTATTGGGCCAAAGTGTGGGAACAGGGCGCTCTTGAAATTGATGGGGATGAATCACTGACGCAAGCCCTGCGCTACAATGTCTTCCAACTCAACCAAGGTGCTGGTCGGGATGGTCTCACTAATATCGCTGCTAAAGGCTTGAGTGGGACTGGCTATGAGGGCCATTATTTCTGGGATACAGAAATGTACATGTTGCCATACTTCATTTATACCCAACCTGACCAAGCCAAAGCATTGCTGATGTATCGGCATCATATCCTGCCACAGGCCCAAGCTCGGGCTAAGACGTTAGGTGTCAATTCAGGGGCGCTCTTCGCCTGGCGGACAATTAATGGTGAAGAAGCCTCTGCTTACTATCCTGCTGGGACGGCGCAATACCATATTGATGGGGATATTGCTTTTGGGGTAGGACGTTACTACGAGGTGACTCAAGATCAAGATTTCTTAAATCAAGCGGGATTTGAACTTGTTTTGGAGACGGCCCGTTTCTGGGCGCATTTTGGTGCTTGGCGAACAACAGCTGATGGCAAGCGGTTTGAGTTCTTCGATGTCACTGGACCTGATGAATATACGGCGATTGTGAACAACAATTACTACACGAATCGTTTGGCCCAGAATAACCTCGAACTGGCAGTCACTCTCAGCCAGCACGTCACACCAGAAGTGTTGGCACAATTGCAGGTCACGCCTGAAGAACTAGAAGCCTTTGCGACCATTGCCGCAGCGATTTATTTACCCTACAATGCTGAACATCAAATTAATGCGCAAGACGACAGTTTCTTTGATAAACCAGTCTGGCCATTTGCAGACACCCCCAAAGCCAACTATCCACTCCTGTTGCATTACCATCCACTAACAATTTATCGCTATCAAGTGGCTAAGCAGGCGGATACCTTATTGGCCGAGTACTTGTTCCCAAGCGATACTGAGCCAGACCAATTACAGCGGGAATTTGATTACTATGAAACAGTCACCACTCATGATTCGTCCTTATCTCGGTCCATTTTCAGTATGGTGGCCGCACGATTGGGCCGTGATGACAAGGCATTCAGTTACTTTATGGATACAGCCAAAATGGACCTCGTTGACTTACAAGGTAACGCAGAAGATGGCCTGCATATGGCTAATCTTGGCGGCTCTTGGTTGGCGATTACCACCGGATTTGCCGGCTTGAGTGTGATTGATGGGACGCTGAATTTGCACAATCATCTGCCAAAGCAATGGCAAGGTCTGACCTTCCGAATCTTGTTCCAAGGTCGGCGGCTGCAAATTCACTTGGATCATGATGAACTCGCCGTGGTTTTACTAGAGGGTGAAGCCTTGGATGTGGTCATTGATGGTCAACCGGATACGATTAAGCCAGCCTAAAAAATGGCACGCTGCTAGGCAGCGTGCCATTTTTTTAGATGCGGTGAGTCACAATCAATATTCCCAATACCAAGAAAACTAGGCTCATGAGGGCCCCAGAGGCCAGATTGAGTGGGGATGTTGTTGTCGACTGCTGTTTGTCTGATTGCTGTGGCGCTCGCCAAGCGTTAAACGTGGCGTAGCCTTGCCAGACAGCCAAGATGAGAAATAAAATACCACCCCAAAATTTCATTACCATTCTCCTTTATAAGCCACTTACCAACTAAAAACGACCCAAAGTCGCACTGGGTGCTGGCGTTTGGGTCGCAAATGTCCATTTAGTTGGCCATGCCATCGTCATATAACTTCATTTTGCCTTCAATGATGCTTTCAACCAGGTCAGGGTAGCTAATCCCTGCAGCCTCAGCTTCTTGGGGCATCAATGACAGTGGCGTCATGCCAGGTAAGTTATTGGCTTCGATGACCCAGATGCCATCATCATTGACCAGGAAGTCAATTCGGCCATAGTTTTGCAGGCCCAAAACATTCATGGTTTGCACAGCGATGGCCTTCATTTGATCATGAATTTCGTCGCTTAAATCTTCTGGTGGGGTGATGAAGTCGGTATAACCTTCTTGGAATTTATGGGTAAAGTCATACCAGCCGTCACGCACCTTGATTTCAATGGCAGGCAGAGCCATCCCATTGACGACGCCAAGGGAGAACTCGCGACCACTGATGAATTCTTCCACCATAGCACTTTGGTCAAACCGGAACGCGTCAGCTAAACCGGCTTCGAGTTCAGCTTGATCATGCGCAATCACGGTCCCAACGGAACTCCCACCGCTTGTTGGCTTCACCACAACGGGGAAGTCGAACGGTACAGTTTGCTTAGGTCCTTGGTCACGGGTGAATTCAATGAACTTAGCACTCTTGATGTTGTGATACAGCATGATTTCCTTGCTGTACACTTTGTTCATCGTTAACCCGGAGGCTAAAGTACCGCTGCCGGTATAGCGAATGTTGTTCAAGTCGAGTACAGCTTGGACCTTACCATTTTCACCGTCACCACCATGTAAGGCGAGGAAGACGATATCAGCCGCTTGGGCAATCGCCAGAACGTTGGGACCGAACAGTTGGGTGCTGCCATCGGTCCGCATTTGGTTGATGTCGTCGTCAGTGAGCACGGCATCGCTAATCTTTAAGTCAGCTGAGGTGTTGGGGTCGTTGAAAACTTCCTCAACTGAACCTAAGCCGCTTAAGTCGTAACCAAGAAATAAATCAACGAAAGTGGCCTGGTGGCCCTTTTCGCGCAATGCGTTGGTGAGGCGATAGCCTGAAGAAATTGAGACATTCCGTTCAGTACTCCGACCGCCTGCTAAAACGACAATTTTCATGGGTGTAAAACCTCCGATGTAGTTTGAACCTAAAGTTTACCATAATCGGGGCACTTGGAGGTTAAAAATCAAATCGTTTTCAGGTAAAATTAATGTAACCGCCTCGACATTTGCCGGGACCGATCAAATTTTCAATCACAAAGGGGAACTAACATGAAGATTATTGCATATGGCGTTCGGGTCGATGAAGCGCAGTACTTAACCGAGTGGGCGCAGGAAACGGGCAATGAAGTCGAGCAACATACTGATTATCTGACCGATGAGACGGTTGAATGGGCCAAAGGTTTTGACGGCATCAATTGTCTACAAACCACACCTTATTCAGCCAAGGTCTTTGAACGAATGCACGACTTTGGGATTCAGTATTTGGCTATTCGCAATGTGGGAACGGATAATATTGACCTTGCTGCCGCCAAGCAATACGGCGTCCGCATCAGCAATGTGCCGGCCTACTCCCCAACCGCAATCGCCGAATTCTCATTAACCATGGCCTTGTACTTGCTGCGGAACATGGGCCAAGTCCAAGAGAACTTGCACGCGAACGATTACGTTGGCGCTGGTACCCATATTGGCCGCGAACTTGGTAAACAAACAGTTGGCGTGATTGGTGCTGGTCGGATTGGCCGCGCTGCGATTCAAATGTTCCAAGGTTTCGGGGCTAAAGTCATTGCCTATGATCCATTCCCGCCAAAAGAGGATGTTGGAATTACCTTTGTGCCGCTGAATGACTTGTTGGCACAAGCAGACGTGATTGATTTGCACGTGCCTGGGATTCCAGAAAATGATCATCTGATTGATGCCGGCGCATTTGACCGGATGAAGCAGGATGTCGTGATTCTCAACACCGCCCGTGGCAACTTAATTGATACCCAAGCCCTGATGACGAATTTGCGTTCTGGCAAAGTCTCAGCTGCTGGGATTGATACGTATGAATATGAGACAGAAGACCTCCTGTCACTGGCTGACAGTGGCAACTTTAATGATGAAATTTGGGATGAATTGCTGGCGATGCCAAACGTGGTTTTAGCGCCACATATTGCCTACTACACGACGACCGCCGTGCACAATATGGTCTATTTCTCCTTACAGAACCTGGTTGATTTCATCCAAAAGGGATCAGCTGATACTGAAGTGAAATTTTAAATCTGAGTCGTGGCCTAAGTGGTCACGACTTTTTTAGCGGTTAAATAACAGACGTTCTTAATTTAAAGGGGTAGACACCTCAAAAAAACCAATGGTATACTCCTTCTTGCTAATCGTAATGGTTACTATTAAGGAGGAGTTCATGTGAAAGCAACACATTTGAAATTGGCTTTGCTGGCCAGCACAGTTTTGTTGGGTGCGACGGTTGTCGCGCAAGCGCCGCGGTTGTTCGCGGCAGACGTTGTCCAAGTGGCCCCGATACAAGATGGGGCGACCGTGTTATCAGGTCTGGGGGCGCCAAACACGGGCTACATACTGACCTATCAATCGACAGATGGCCTCAAGTCACACCTGACAGTTAAAACGGATGCCACTGGCCATTGGTCACTCAATATCGCCGATGAACCTAATATTTTTGAGCATCCGTTCAAAGCAGGCGATCAGGTGACAGTGGATGGTGTGTCTACCGAGGTCGGCTCAGCTGTTGGCACCACGCCTGCGACGCCACCGGTTCAAACACCAGCCACCCCTGATGTGGCAGCACCAGCACAGCAGCTGTCAATCAAGTCCGTGACTGACGATGACAACTATATTTTGGGTCGCGCGACACCAGGCCAAAAACTCACCGTGGTTTATGAAGGCCCTGGTAAGGAGAGCAGCGTTCACTATAAAGTGTCAAACACAACGCAAACGCCAGATGATGGCGAATGGGTATTTCCTATTACAGCGTGGTCAGACTTCCCTGGTCTCGAAAAAGGCGGCACGATCGTCGTTTTTAGCGAACGTGAAGCGAGTGTCACCCAAGTTGGGCGCAGCCTGAAGGCCATTCAGCCCAAACTTTCTGTTGAACAGGTGCTGCCTTATCCTGCACACTCCGACCTCAGTGGTACCGCCACACCAAACGCCGAGGTGACCATTTATTACCGCCAGTTAAGTGGCAAGAACCTCGTGTATGACGTTACGGCTGACGCAAATGGTCATTGGCTGTTGGATATGAATACGCAAGATGATGATGAGACGATTTCATTCCGTCAAGGCGATCAGTTTGCCATTGTGGATGCTACCAGTGGCACGTACTACACCGGCACAGTGGGCAGCCTTCCAACGATGCCGACACTTGTGCCACCCGTCAGAACCCCGACGCGTTTATCGACTACCGCAGCAGCACAGCCGCAACCAGCGCGGAGTGGGTCGCTCATTATCGATTATGTCCCAGGTTATGGGATTGCGACTTGGCCCGAGCCTAGCACCGCTTCCTTGGCTGGGCACCAAAAATTAGCCGCCGGTTCAGTCCAGCACTTTAGTGCGACGGCGACTGGCGCCGATGGGCATCCGTGGTATCAAGTTGGTGCTAAACAATGGATTCCAGCCCGCTTTGGCCTAGAAGTTACACCACTGATTGCTGTTGGCCGGGTGCAGTATCAACCGGGATTTGGAATCGCAGTCTGGCAATCGCCTCTTGGTGCGACATTGGTTGACCACAAGAAATTGGTCGCGAACTCACAATGGCGCGTGTTCGGCACGACCGTCCGCGCTGATGGTCAGCGCTGGTACAATCTCGGCGGTCAGCAATGGGTGTCAAGCCAATATTTGACGCTCGTTCGATAAAACACGAACATTAATTGATGAAAATTTACAATTGGACGTTATTTTGCTTGAAAGATTGCGCCTTATCGAGTACGATTACCTTATCGAAATGACAAAGGAGTCAATTATGGAAAAGTTTTTCAAGCTAAAGGCGAACAATACGACGGTAACGACGGAAATTGTGGCTGGGTTAACCACATTCTTCGCGATGTCCTACATTCTGTTTGTGAATCCGCAGATCTTGTCACTCACTGGGATGCCGAGTCAGGCCGTCTTTTTGGCGACAATCATCTCTAGTGCTGTCGGGACGTTAATCATGGGGTTGTTTGCCAATGTCCCGTATGCCCTCGCCCCAGGGATGGGCTTAAATGCCTTCTTTACATATACGGTGGTATTTGCACTCGGGTTCTCTTGGCAACAAGCCTTAGCCCTGGTCTTCATCTGTGGGGTCATCAATATTCTGATTACCGTGACGAAGATTCGGAAGCTCATCATCTTAGCAATTCCTGATGTGCTACAACACGCAATTGGTGGCGGGATTGGGGTCTTTGTCGCTTATGTCGGTTTAAAGAATGCTGGTTTCCTTCAATTTACCTCAGAAGCAAGCTCAATCGTGTCCGTGAACGGTCAGGCTTTAAAAGCCGGTGCTGAGACCTTTAAGGGTGGACTCACCAGCGTTGTCTCCAACGGTGGCATTGTACCAGCACTGGTGAACTTCACCCAGCCTGGTGCCATCGTGGCGTTGATTGGCTTGTTATTGATGGCTGTGCTTGTGGTTAAACGGGTTCCCGGAGCAGTGCTCATTGGGATTGTGGTCACTACCTTAGTCGGGATTCCATTTGGCGTGACCAGTTTGCACGTGTCGAGTGCTGATTCCATTGGCCATGCCTTAGGACAATTACACGTGACCTTCGGAGCTGCTTTTGGTCCAGAAGGAATGGGTAGTCTCTTTAGCACCACGAACAAAATTCTACTGTCAATTATGACGATTTTTGCGTTCAGTTTCTCAGACATCTTTGATACGTTAGGGACCTTTATTGGGACCGGCCGGCGGACTGGGATTTTCTCTGAAGCTGATCAAGATGCGTTGGCCCATGGCTCAGGTTTCTCATCCAAAATGGACCGGGCACTGTTTGCTGACTCAATTGCGACTGGTGTCGGCTCGATTTTTGGGAGTAGTAACGTCACGACTTATGTGGAAAGTGCAGCTGGGATTGCGGCTGGTGGCCGCACCGGCTTAACTGCTGTTGTCGTCGCCGTGGCCTTCCTCTTAAGTAGTCTGTTTGCGCCATTGATTGCGGTTGTGCCAACGCAAGCTGTCGCACCCGCGCTCATCATGGTTGGGGTAATGATGATGAGTAGTTTCAAGCAGGTGGACTGGGACGACTTGTCCGAAGCCATTCCAGCTTTCATGGCTTCAATTGTCATGGGATTTGTTTATAACATCTCATACGGGATTGCGGCGGGTTTCATTTTCTACACGTTAATCAAGCTCATTACCGGTAAAGCCAAGGAAATTCATCCCGTCTTAGCGATTGTCACTATTGGCTTCATCTTGAACTTTGTCTTCCTGGCCATCATTTAGCCAGGGTTGACCCAGCGGCGGCGAATCGGTAAGCTTAACTGAATTAAGTCTGATAGGATCAGACGCAATGCAAGTACACCTACGATAATCATCGTAGGTGTCTTTTGCTTGAGGAGGCAAATTATGGAATTTGATACAGAATTGCTGCACGGCGGGATTAGTGAAGATGAAGCCACAGGGGCAATGTCGATTCCAATTTATATGGCGTCGACATTCCACCAGAAGAAACTCGGCCAAAATAAATATGAATACTCGCGTTCAGGCAATCCCACTAGAGAAGCTCTGGAAAGCCTGATGGCCACCATTGAACATGGCCAGGCTGGTTTCGCGTTTGCCTCTGGACTAGCGGCAATCAGTACAGTCTTTAATATGTTCGAACAGGGTGACCACTTCGTTGTGGGCGACGATGTTTACGGCGGCACTTTCCGGATGATTGATGCGGTCTTCAAGAATATGGGGATGACTTTTACGACTGTTGATACGCGCGACTTGGCGGCAGTCAAGGCCGCGATTCAGCCCGACACCAAAGCGGTGTACCTCGAAAGCCCGTCAAATCCGCTCTTAAAAGTCACGGATATTCAAGCAGTCGCTGCTATCGCCAAGGGCCAGCATCTGCTGACAATTGTTGATAATACGTTTGCCTCACCCTATGTCCAACACCCATTAGACCTAGGCGCAGACATCGTTTTGCACTCTGCCTCTAAGTATCTCGGCGGCCATAGTGACTTAATCGGCGGGATCGTGGTGACCAAGGATCCTGAACTCGGAGCAAAAGTTGGCTACTTGCAGAATGCCCTAGGCGCGATTTTGGCGCCGCAAGAAAGTTGGTTATTACAACGGGGAATCAAGACCCTCGCCCTGCGCATGCGCGCTCATTTAGCCAATGCTGAGTCTGTCTTTAAGTATCTGAAGGCTCGACCTGAAGTGGCTAAAATTTATTTCCCGGGTGATACAGATAATCCTGATTATGCGGTCGCGAAGAAACAAATGCATGGCTTTGGCGCTATGATTAGTTTCGAACTGCAACCAGGGCTTGACCCAGTTAAATTTGTGGAGAATCTGCAAGTGATTACGTTGGCTGAAAGTTTGGGAGCACTAGAAAGCCTCATTGAAATTCCAGCCCTGATGACGCACGGTGCCATTCCACGGGAGGTGCGGTTGGCCAGTGGAATCCAGGATGAGCTGATCCGTCTGTCAGTTGGGATTGAAGATGTCAGTGATTTGTTGGCTGATCTCGATCGCGGCTTTGCAGCCATTCAATAGAAACAAAAAAAGAGTTGCGACAACTGACTGTTGTCGCAACTCTTTTTTTGAATTTCCGAACAAACTAGACTAATCGCGTTCCAAAAGACTGAGAATTCCGGTTAACTTGGATTGATTCAAAAGCCTGGGTTCGGGCTTTATCAGCAATCCTCATTCTCAAAGCGTCTTTTGTCACAGCTTCTTTTTGGTCAGTTGTCCTTAGTTTGACGCCTGCGCCGACGAGCGAGAATGAACCAGAGCAGGCCAAGCAAGCCTAGGATGCCAATCCCTGCCGCTACCCACCACCACGTGACTCCAGCAGCAGAAGAGGCTTGGGGGGCACCGTATTTCTTCAATTGTTTAGCGGTTACGGAGAATTTTTGGCTGAAGTGCCAATGGAGTTTGCCTGCAGTCGCGTCAATTGTCGACGTGTATTCTCCTGGGGCCAACGATTGCGGGTAAACGCCGAAAGCAAGGTCGGAATTTGGGGCCATCTGGTAATCTTTCACCTTACGACTGGCAACTGGTTTGGCTTGGCCGGCTTTGGTGATGGTTGCTGTAATCGCGAGACCGCCGAACAAGCGAGGCTCAAAGTTTTGGATATGGTTGATGACAGCGAATTGGTTGTCTTGTCGTTGAGCTTCCACGCTGGTTAATTTGAGGTCAGGCGCGACAAGTGTGGTGTTTGTTTGCAACCTGACGCCAATTAAAACGGCGAATTGATTTTTGATTTGGGCGTCAGGATTCGTGGGCTTAGGATTCTCGACGTAAATCCCGCCCAGAATTTGACCGCGAAAGCCTTTAAATGGAATCTTTGCGGGGAAGCTAACAGTCTGTGTTGTCCCAGCTTTTAGTGTGACCACTTGTTTGCCTGGGGTAAAGTCGGTGAGTTGATACTGGGCCGATGGGTCGCGGAAATTGTTAGGGGCATAGCCGACTTGCCCATTCGATTGCGAATACGCGTTAATCATCTGCACGTTGAGCGTGATATCCGCCTTACTCGTATTTTGCACTTGGACTGCTAAGGGTTCAGTGGTGCCGGGCTTAACCGTGAGATCAAAATAACTTGTTGCGGCGGGCGTCCCGGCCTTAAAAACGGGTGTTGCCGTGAAACCAGGCTCATCTGCTTTGACGGTTTGCGGTGCCCAGAAGGCAAGCAAGACGGCAATTATCCATACTATTTTGCGCAAAAGCGCACCTCCTTACTCATAAAAAGATGACCCGCTGACACCAAACTGGTGAAGACGGGTCATCTTGACATCAGGCTAAATTAGCCGGTGACACTCGGATCAGTCGGCACTGGCGTTGCCAGCGTCCAGGTGATAGTGGCGCTGTATGCTGCACCTGTGGCGTAAACGTTCTTATTCAAGGTGAGGTTTGCAGCACCAGGTTGGAAATTAACCGCGTTTAGTCCCTGACCTTTGCCAGCTACTGCGGAGAAAATATCGACTGTGTCACCACTCTTGCCAGCGACGTCACTGGTTACAAGAGGTGTAGTGCCTAGGCCGGCTTGAGTAGCCGTAGTTTCCGCAGATATTTCTTGGCTTGTTAATGCGATGCTCCCAGTCAGCAAACTCTTGGTATCGGCACCTTGAACCTCGAATGGCGTGATAGCGGCCTTTACGACCCAGCCTTTGCCAGAACCCGTGTAGTCAGTGACGGTCAGTGCGTCGGACTTTTGATTAGGTAAAGACACAGCGGTGGTTGAACGGGGCGCCAAACGATCTAGATTGATTGTGCCGAAATCAAATGCTGGGACCTGTCGTAGGGTTAAGTCACCAGCTGTGACACGAATGTTCGCCGTGGTCGTTGGTGGCGTGGTAGTGTCGCCATCAGCGGCGAACACAAATGAAGGTGCGCTAAGAGCCAAAAGCGCAACGGCAGGAACGATGGCGCGTTTAAAAGAAATTGACATATTTTTTTACCTCCAAAATAGGTGTACCAAATGTGTGTGCCCAACCTGTGGTTAAATTATAGCCGCTCTGATTTGCCTTTACAATAGGCTATCTATTATAAATTGCATTAAGGGATATATTTATAATAGAAATAATAAATAGGGTTTATCTTTTAAACACCAACGGCTGTCGGGGTATCAGCCAATGTCCACAAAATAGTGGCCGAATACCGTTGCGGGCGGGCCAAAACATTGAAAGCCAACAATAACCGTACATCTGGCAAGGCAAAATCTGCGGTGTTATGTCCCATTCCTTTGCCTGGCGCAGCGGACAATATCGGTACCTGTGGGCCATATTCATGACCATTTGCCCCGGTGCGAATTGTGGTGAGTGCATTGCCAGTCGCCAGTGTCTCAGGAATTTCTCCGGTGACGTCAGGATTTGAGAAGTACAGGCCGCCGGTGAGATCAGTTGCTGCCGGCGCATTCGGGACAGAAAATCCTGTCATTGAGGCTCTTAGCTGCCAGCCAGCCTGGGTACCAGTGTAGTCATCCACACTAACTGGAAAAGATAAACCGCTGTTCAGCAGGAAATTGACTTTGTGCTCACTCGCGCTTGGATATAAGGACTTAATTTCCATTGGACCGAAGCGGAGGTTGCTGCCGACTGAGACTGTCCGCTTGCCGGGAGCAACTTGAACAGTTACCGGACTTGTTTGTGCGTCAGCGGCTCTGACGACTGAGGGACCGGCAGCAAAGAGTGAAAGTAAACAACTGGGTAAGATGAGCCTTGTAAGGTTTCTTTTCATAAGCATGACTCTCCATTTTGAAGTTTTCATGAGACGAACGCTTTACTTTTGAAGAGTATAGCCTGGAAACGGTAAAAAGACAACCTGTTTTTCTATTAAAATATCATATAAAATAATCATTAATGTAATTATGATAATTGTGTGATAATAAAATCTCAAGGCATAAAAAAACCACCTCAGTTTTCTGAGATGGTTTTGTCGTTCATTAGGCGCGATTCAAGTAGCGCTTGAGAAATTCTTGGGTCCGAGCTTCTTGCGGGTGATTGAAAATCTGTTCTGGACTACCATCTTCAGCAATGACCCCTTGATCCATGAAGACCACGCGATCAGAGATGTCGCGAGCAAAGGCCATTTCGTGCGTGACGATAATCATTGTTAGCCCCGTGTGTGCCAGGGCACTCATGGCGGCTAACACATCATCGACCATTTCAGGGTCAAGTGCACTTGTGGGCTCATCGAATAAAAGGACATCAGGGTCCATGGCCACGGCTCGAGCAATTGCGACCCGCTGTTTTTGCCCGCCAGAGAGTTGCGCGGGCTTGGCATTAACAAACGGCGCCATTCCCATTTGTTCGAGAATCTCCGTCGCATGTTGTTTAGCGGTGGCTGTATCACGCTTCAAGACAGTCTGTTGGGGGACCACAATGTTATCAAGCACAGTGAGATTGTTGAATAAATTGAAACTTTGGAAAACCATGCCGACTTTGGCCCGGTAGTGTTGGAGGTCAAAGTCGCGCGCAAGGATGTTACTCCCGTTAAAGTCGATTTCACCACTTGTTGGGGTCTCAAGTAGGTTGATGCTACGTAAAAGCGTTGATTTACCTGAGCCAGAGCGACCGATAATTGACACCACTTCCCCGCGATGGACATCAAGGTTAATGTCGCGCAGGACTTCATGGTCACCGAACTTTTTCTGCAGGTTCTTGATTTCAATGATGGATTCTGTTTGCATGACGATGTCCTTTCTACCCAATCTTTGGGGTCTCAACTTGCATCTGATTGTTCATGACATTGTAATCCTTGGGGCCATCCAGTCGATGCTCCACGATTCGGAAGAGGCGGCTGATGGTGAAGGTAAGGATCAAGTAAATCGCACTAACAATCAGATAGGTGTGGAAGAATTGGAAGCTTTGACCGGCAATGGTTTCAGCGCTGAAGAATAATTCTGACACTGAAATGACCGACAGAACGGACGTATCCTTGATATTGACAATGAATTCGTTGGTGACCGCAGGCAAACTGTTGCGGACCGCTTGTGGCAAAATGACTTTGATCATCGTTTGCCAATGGGTCATGCCCAAGGCGCTGGCCGCTTCAAACTGGCCTGAATCAACTGAAGTAATCCCACCGCGAATAATTTCAGAAATGTATGCCCCAGTATTGATTGAGACAATCAACAAGGCTGCAACGGTACGATCCATATTCAGATGGAAAGCTTGGGCCGCCCCGTAATAGAAGACCGCGGCTTGGACGATCATTGGGGTCCCCCGGAATACTTCGATATAGACTGACAGCAACCATTGGCCGACTGCGAGTAAGCCTCGCCGGCCGGCACGTTTTGGCTTAGGCATTGTCCGGACAATCCCAACAAGCAAGCCAATGATGAACCCAACGATGGTCCCAATCAGAGAAATAAGGAGCGTCATGCCGGTTCCGCGTAATAACATTGGGCCGTATTGCTTCATGATGGTCATGAACCAATTACCATCGCTTGAAGTACTAGGTTGTTCAGCAACGGCCTGCTTCATCAGCTTTGCGCGTTGGCTTTCGCTAATTGTGGCGAGTGCAGCGTTTATTTTAGCCTTATCAGGATCATTCTTCCGTAGACCGACGGATGAAACGTTCTCGTCCGGGCTAGTTTTGAACCCATTGGCCTTTGAGAAGCGGATATACTTCAAATTTGGATTGGCAGCTTCGGCAGTAATGCCTTCAGGCACTTCGGAGACATAGCCATTGATGGTGCCGGAGTCTAGCGCAACCCGCATAGCCGGAAAGCTGTTCATTGCCGGTTCTTTAATCGCCCCGGGCAGTTGCTTAATCATGTCATAGTGATAAGTGTTGAGTTGGGCGGTAATTTTGGCCCCTTTAAAGTCGGTTAACTTAGTCGCATTGGCGAATTTACCGTCGCGCTTAACGACCACGGTTAAATTTGCGGTGTAATAAGGATCGCTGAAATCGATGGTTTCGCGGCGTTCAGGAGTCGGCGACATCCCGGCGATAATGGCATCGATTTTGCCAGAAGTGAGTGCTGGTGGCAGGCCATCCCAGTCCGTCTTGACCACGACGACCTTTTTGCCCAAGGCTTTAGCGATTTTCTTTGAAATCTGCACATCATACCCATTCGCAAATTCGGAGCTGCCTTGAATAGGCACAGCACCATTAGCATCGGTTGACTGCGTCCAGTTGTACGGTGCGTAGCCAGCCTCCATTCCCACTTTAAATGTGTCATCGGCAGCTTGAACTGTCGTGGGGACAAACAACCCGGCGGCGATTAAAAGCGCGCCAATCATAACCCAAAACTTTCGCATATTAGACATTCTCCCTTCGTTTGATTAAACCCAGGGAAATAGAGAACAAAAATAGTCGACCTTTATTGAGCGGTACTCCAATAAAGGTCGACTAGTCGATTTCAGCGATTAAACCAGAATCATAGCGCTCCTTAGTCAGATGACTAAGACAGTCCACGAGTTATTCACCCGTGGCCCAACAACTTATTGCCTGACAATAAGCCATTTCGGCGAGGACCCTTAGGACTGTTTCATCGTGTCTAGGCACTCCACAGTCGTTGTGATCTCCCGCAACCTCTATTTCTTGTTGGTGTTTTATTAAAATGTCTGATTTGAGTGTATGTTAGCCACATACGGGTGTCAAGCATTAATCTCATCTTTTTGCCATTTTACTGTCAGCCGTTCAATCGCATTCAAGAGGGCAAATAGACAAAAGGCCACCACACTAATGACAATGATGCCGGCGTACATGCCAGGATAATCCAAACGATTCCAGGCATCCATGATGAAGTAGCCCAGGCCATAATTGGTCCCATACACTTCGGTGAAGAACAGCGTCGCAATCGCTGTGCCCAGGGCAATCCGCAAGGCCGAGATAATCCCGGTAATCGAGGCTGGCCAGGTAATGAAGCGGAAGAGCTCCCAGCGGTTGGCATCGAGCGTGGCAAAGGTTTGATAAAGACTCGCCGGAATGGCCGCAACGTGATCACGCACTGAAATAATCACCTGAAAGACGACAATAAAGCTAATCATGATAATTTTGGACAAATCGCCAAGACCAAACAGCAACATGGCCACAGGTAAGAAGGCAATCTTGGGGATGGGATAGGTCAAATAGATGAGTGGGTCGAGAACCCGACCCAGCCGTGGAAAGCGCACAATGGCCATTCCTGTGAGCACACCAATCACAGTCGCAATCAGCAAACTCCAAAATAGCCGATACAGGCTGAAGTAGATGTGCCAGCCAATTTGGGCTTGCCACAGACTGGGAAAGGCCGCATAGACGGTGACCGGTCCCGGTAGGATGGACCGATTTAACAAAATGGCCACCAGCCACCAAACCAAATGAATCCCTATGATGACCCCAAGCAGTTGTTTTAATTTTGCCATTGGGTGACCTCCTGCGAAAGCGCAGCTTCAGCGGCAAACAGCGCACTACTATTAGGGCGTTGCGCCCGTTCTACGGCCGCCAGTGGATTAGGGCGCACGTGAGCCTGTCCGGGCGTCATGACCAGCAGCTGGTCACTTAAGGTGAGCGCTTCTTGCAAGTCATGGGTGACAATTAAAGTGCTCATCGGCGCTTGAGTCCACTGGTCGAGAAAGAGCTGCTGCGCCTTAGCCTTTAAGCCAAGGTCCAAGGCTGAAAAGGCCTCGTCCAATAACAATAGATCAGGCGCCATGGCGAAGGCGCGCGCCAAAGCCACCCGTTGTTGTTGACCACCACTGATGTTACCGGGGTATTGGGCAGCAATCGTCGTCAATCCCAATGTGTTGATGAGCTGATCAACATGGGACGTTTGAGCCGGGGTTAGCCGCTGATGCTGTTTGACTTGGACGCCCAACTGAACATTTTTGCGGACAGTCTGCCAGGGGAGCAACCCATAGTTTTGCGGGACGAAAGCTAACGTGTGGGTTTTGGCTGCTAAGGACTGTGAATTCAGCATAACAGTGCCTGTGCTGGGGATGAGTCCCAGAATCGCCTTGATTAAAGTGCTTTTACCGACGCCTGAAGGCCCAATGACGGCCAAAATTTCCGTGCTGGCAATGCGAAAACTCAAATCGGAGACGACCGTTTCGCCAGCATAACCCGCTGACAAATCGGTTACCTCGAGCATTACTTCAGAGGAAGTTGATAGCTTTCGGAATCAACTTCGTGTTTCAGAATTTGTTGGGTATACGCGTAGTTGAAAGCTTCGCCCAGCATCTTGTCACTGATTGGGGTGGCTTTGGTGTATGTTGGCAATTTGGTTTGGGCAATACTCTTGGCAGGGTAGCCCAGTTGCTCCAGAATCTTGGCATAATCAGTCGCTTTGTGGGCATTGATGCGCTTGACGGCTTGATTGTAGGCTTTGTAGAACCGTTTGCGGACGTCAGCTTTGCCACTAATCTGTTTATTAAAGGCCAGAATCGTGGATTGATAGTCTTTAGGATTGCTTTGGGCGAGCACATGCAAGCCAGCTGCTTTCGCCATACTCAAAAATGGGTCAGGTAATACAGTGGCTGTGACCTGCTTTTGTTCAACAACTTGCAGCCGCACTGGAATTTGAGCGACTTCGGCCGTCTTCACGGCGTTGGCTGGGACGCCCGCCGCTTGTAATTGTTGATATAAGTAAAATTGAGGTGTTTGCCGGGGTTGGACGGCGACAGATTTCCCTGCCAAATCTTTCACGGTTTTGACATTGGCGTCATTAGTGACGATGCCAAAGTAGCCAGTCAGACCACTACCGATGCGCCAGTTGAGTTTACCGTTCACGTACGATGTAAAGGCGATGATGTCAGTGACCGCACCATCCAATTGGCCGCCAGCAATAGCAGTATCGCGATCCTTGGGTGATTTGAAGAGTTGGAGATTGACATTCAGGCCCTGCTTCTTAAAAAGACCCTCTTGTTGCGCGACATACAATGGGAGTGAGTCAGGTGCTGGCATAGTCCCGATTGTGAGTTGAGTAGTGGCATCATTATTGCTAGTACTTGATTTAACGGCACTTTCCTTTGGTGCACAAGCAACCAACAGGGTGGCGATAGCCACCGTTAGTGCCGTAAAGATAGCTGTTTTCTTCATTAAAAATTTCCTCCAAATGTAAGCCTGTTTCTATACTATCGAGATGCGTTCGACCCGTCAAACTTCGGCCAGATTGTTCTTTTTTTCACGTGCGACTGCTCTAAATTAATTATCGAAGAATGATTTTCAACGAATAGGAGCACGTCAAAATGTATTCGCTTTCTGTGACAAAAATGGCTGCCAAGATTTTGAGATAACGGTTGGTATGAAAATGTTTAAGTCCCAAAAATGGCAAAAATTTTAATTTTTTTGGTTTTGGTCTCGCCCGCTGGTATAGGCCTTTCATGAAAACGAAGCCAATCGCGTCAGAAAGTGGTTGCAATCGCTCTTTTGTGATTGCATACTTGTTTGTTGGGGAAAGGCTTGCAATCGTTTTAGCACATTACATAACGGCCGCAGGCGTTTTTTTTCCAACAAAAAAATTGTAGGAGGCGACAAAATGGTCGGAATCATTCTTGCGAGTCACGGACAATTCGCAGCCGGGATTAAACAATCTGGGCAAATGATTTTCGGTGAGCAAGAGAAAGTCGAAGCTGTGACTTTTATGCCCAACGAAGGTCCGGATGACTTGAAAGCACATCTTGAAGAAGCCATTGCCAAATTTGATCCTGAAGACTCAGTCCTTTTCTTGATTGATTTGTGGGGTGGCTCACCATTTAACCAAGCAAACGGCTTGTATGAGGCACACAAGGACAAGTGGGCCATTGTAACTGGCTTGAACTTGCCAATGCTGATTGAAGCTTACGGCTCACGGTTATCAATGGATTCAGCTCAAGAGATTGCTGCACATATCATTGAAGCTGGCCGCGACGGTGTGAAGGTTAAGCCTGAAGGGCTAGAACCAGCACCAGCTGACAAACCAGCAACTGCCGCAGCACCTCAACAAGCACTTCCAGAAGGTACTGTTGTTGGTGATGGGAAGATTAAGATTGCGCTTGCTCGGATTGACTCACGGTTATTACATGGTCAAGTCGCAACAGCATGGACTAAGTCAGTATCTCCTAACCGCATTATCGTTGTTTCAGACAACGTGGCGAAGGACTCATTACGTAAGACCTTAATTACTGAGGCTGCTCCTCCTGGTGTTAAGGCAAACGTTATCCCAATCCAGAAGATGATCGATATTTATAAAGATCCTCGTTTTGGTGGGACCAAAGCTTTGCTCTTGTTTGAAAACCCTGAAGATGTTGTCAAAGTTGTTGACGGCGGGGTCAAGCTGGACGAAGTTAACGTTGGTTCCATGGCGCATTCTGAAGGTAAGGTAATGATTAACAACGTCTTATCAGTTAACCAAGAAGACGTTGACGCATTCAAGCACCTCGAATCTGAAGGTGTGAAGTTCGACGTTCGTAAAGTTCCTACCGATTCAAATGCGAACTTGGATGAATTATTAAAGAAGTCTGGGTTGCAAAACGTTTAATTACATTATTCAGTTGAAAATTTAGGAGGAAAACAATGTTAGCAGTTATTCTTGCACTTATTGTTGCTTTCTTTGCTGGCATGGAAGGGATTTTGGATCAATTCCAATTTCACCAACCAATCATTGCTTGTTCCCTCATTGGCTTAGTGACTGGGCATCCAGTTGAAGGTCTTTTGTTGGGTGGCCAACTGCAAATTATTGCACTTGGCTGGATGAACATTGGTGCCGCTGTGGCGCCTGATGCAGCGTTAGCTTCTGTTGCATCTGCAATTCTTGTCTGCATGAAGGGTTCATCAGTTTCAAATGGTATTGCTTTAGCAATTCCTTTGGCTGTTGCTGGTCAAGTTCTGACCATTCTTGTTCGTTCAATTACCGTTGGTTTGGCTCACGGTGCCGATGCTCAAGCTAAAAAGGGCTCATTCCGTGGTGTTGAAGTAATGCATATCACTGCCTTGATGCTTCAAGGTTTACGGATTGCATTACCAGCTGCTTTAATCATGGCTGTGCCAAGTAGTGCAGTTATGAGCGCCTTGAACGCGATTCCTGATGTAATTACTAAGGGTCTGGCTGTTGCCGGTGGTTTCATCGTTGCCGTTGGGTATGCGATGGTTATTAACATGATGGCAACCCCACAAATCTGGCCTTTCTTCTTCCTTGGCTTCGCTTTAGCCGCAGTCAGCGAATTAAACCTGATTGCTATGGGGGTTATCGGTCTGGTAATTGCTTTGGTTTACTTGCAATTGTCACCACAATTCAACAAGAACAGTAATAACGGCGGTGGGAGCAGCAATGGTGGCGACCCAATCGACGATATTCTGAACGATTATTAGAAGGAGGACTAGACATGGCTGAAGAAATTAAATTATCACGTAGAGACCGTATCAGTGTCTGGTGGCGTAGTCAGTTCCTCCAAGCTTCTTGGAACTATGAACGTATGCAAAACGTTGGTTGGGCATATTCCATGATTCCTGCTTTAAAGAAGTTATACAAGAACAAAGATGACCGCGCTGCAGCTTTAAAGCGGCACTTGGAATTCTTTAACACTCACCCATACTTAGCAGCACCTATCCTCGGGGTTGAAATGACCCTTGAAGAAAAGCGTGCTAACGGTGCCGATATTGATGACGCCGCAATTCAAGGGGTTAAGATCGGGATGATGGGCCCTCTGGCAGGTGTCGGGGATCCTATCTTCTGGGGTACTGTTCGTCCTGTTATCGGTGCGTTCGCCGCATCAATGGCTTTAGACCAAAACTGGATGGGACCAATCATCTTCTTCCTCGCTTGGAATATTATCCGGATGGCCTTCCTCTGGTACACCCAAGAATTGGGTTACAAGCAAGGTGAAAATATCACCAAGGATTTATCTGGTGGTTTAATGCAACGGATTACAACTGGGGCATCAATCTTAGGGATGTTCATCATGGGGGTTCTGGTACCTCGTTGGACAACCATGCACTTCCCAATGATTGTGTCTACGGTTAAGGTTGATCCAAAGGGTCAAGTTGACTTCAGTCACGTGACCGGTGGGAACGCAACTGTTGATGGCATTCGTAAGGTGATCGGCCAAATTCAAGGTGGCGCTAGCGTCACTCCTGAAAAGACCACAACCTTACAAAACATCTTTGACCAGTTGATTCCTGGTTTGATGCCTTTGTTACTGACTTTCCTTTGTATCTGGTTATTACGGAAGAAAGTTAGTCCTATCGTTATCATCTTCGGTTTATTCGTTGTTGGTATCTTAGGTTACTGGTTAGGTATCTTCGGCGCATAAACGCGCAATTAAATGTTTGCTAGAGGGTGCCACGGAATCGGTTGATTCTGCGGCACCCTTACTTATCACCGGGAAAAACGTTATGATAGACGCAAAGAGAAAAGAGGCAAACTGATGGTTGAATCACTGAACAAGACAGTTGAATACGCGATTAAAGTAAATTCCATGATTACCCCCAATGATCCTAAGCCTGGGGTGATGGCCTTAGGCGACAACGGTCTTGAGTATCGGGCTAATAATGGTGTCGGCTTTATTCAAGTTCCTTGGGCGAATATCACGCTGATTCGCGCCCAAATTATGGGTAAGAAGCATGTTCGTGGATTCTTTGTTGATCTTGATGATGGCCGCAGCTTGAATTTCGTGGCTAGTGATGCCATTCCTGCTTTGCGCGTCATGCGGGATCATCTCGGCTCAGATAAGCTTGTGCGAACTAAGACCATTGGTCGCACCGTGGCTAAATGGTGGCACAATAAGTTTGGCAAAAAAACCGAAGCGTAACCCAACCCGGGTGGCATCGTGGTTTAATGCCATGCAAAAAGGGAAAGACCAGTTGGTCTTTCCCTTTTTGTGTGACGTGATTAGTTATGTTAGTGGATTTCGACGGCGTTATTACTGAAGATCCATTGATTCCCACCAAGGTTAAACCAACCGTTATTGCCAATTTCCATTGATTTGAATGCCTTCCAACTAGTATTGGCTTTCAATGCTTTGTTGAGTTGTTTGTGGCCATTGAGTGGACTATTCCAGACTTGTGCCACCGAATTGGCTTTGATTTTGACGGTTACTGGGTGCCAAGTATCAAGTTCAAAACCAACATATTTCCAGCTTACCCATTGATTGGCACCAACTTTGAACCAAGTGGCACCATCGTCACCAACCGTTTCTTCCGTAAATGGGAGTGAAGCCCCATGTTTGAGGGTCTTACCAGACAATTTATGGTTGCTGTTTGCACTCGTCCAAATGGCAATGCTGTATCCTGGGACATAGTTTGCGGTGACACGACCGGTGACTGCGACGGCTTCCTTAGCGTAGTGTCCGCTAATCCATTGGTTGGCCCCGATTTGGTACCAGAGGTAACCGTCTGCGCCATCTTGTGTCGCAGTGAAGTTAACGAGTGTGCCATGCTTAATCAACTTGCCAGTTGGTTTCTTGTTGGCGTTTGGGGTGGTCCAAACGGCGACTGAATAGCCAGGGACATAATTGATGGTGACAGAGCCGCCCTGCTGCGCGGCGGTTGTTGATGCTGCTTGGACTGGTGTGGCTGTGGGTGCGCCCGCCAAAGCCAAGCCAGATCCGAATAGGGCGACCGCTGCCATAGCGGTGAAAACAGTGTGCTTGATTGTCATTGTAAAACTCCTCCTCAGTCAGTGACTGTTCGTAAATTGTGCTGGATGACATTGTCACGAAATATTTATGTAACAAAATTGTAACATTGTCTCAACGTTGTAATATTAATTCTTTGTTATGGAAGGGTCAACAATTAATTTGTGAAATTTAGAACTTCATAAGAATTTTGCCTCATCCCCGGTCTAGTCACCACTACAACGCAAAAAAGCTTGGTTCCCGAGTATAGACGGAAGCCAAGCTATTTTTTTGGAATCGGTGACGGATTAACCTAAGTTAATGAAGTCGCCGGCTTCAAGTAAGATCTTAACAAAGTCTGGAACGGTGTCAGTCCGGTTCCAGTCACGTTGCCATTCGCACGCAATTTGTGCATTGGTTGTGAGTTGGGCACCAGCTTGTTCGACCCGACGGAGGGCTGTTTCATGTGAAACAACGGAAGTCCCACCAACCGCATCAACGACTGGGTAAACTTCATAGCCTTCTTTTAACGCATCCAATGTAGGGAAGGTTAAGCAGGCTTCAGTCCATAACGCAGCGATTAATAACTTCTTGCGGCCAGTTGCTTTAACCGCCTTAACGAAGTCTTCATCTTGCCAAGCATTGATGGATGAGCGATCGAGACTTTCGTGGTCGCCAAACAACTTCTTTAAATCAGGAATTGTATCTTGATTTCGGCCACTTTTCACATTAACGGTTGAGAGGACGATTGGAACATCATAGGCTTGCGCCAACTTAACCGTAGTGGAGATGTTTTGAATCAGGTCATGGTGATTCATTGACTCAATTGAAGTAATCTGAGTTGGTTGATAATCAATCACCAACAATGCAGAATTTTCAGGGGTCAACAGTTCATCTTGGACAGGATCACGACGTGGAAAACTTGTCATAATAACATTCCTCCTATATGTAAAAACGGTTTCTTTAATACAATTGTCATTCTAGTCCGGGTTTCAAAATTATGCGAATATTTTTACTCGCTAGAGTTTCCGCATGTAACTGTGAGCGGTGCTTGGGAACAAGTAAATCAGGCGTTCAACGTCCGCGTGCGTCATTTTGGCTTCAATCACATCGACCAAACCGTTGATGGTGTCCACGGCGTCATTACTGATGGTGGTAGCACCAACCAGATAGTCGCCTTTAAACACAAGCGTCACGCCGCCCCAATTTTCATTGCCGACTTGGCGGAACCAATCATGATTGTAATCGGCTGTTTCGATGTGGTAACGGTCTGGATCTTTTTGCGCTTCAGCGACGCTTACGCCAACTGTGGCCAAGCGTGGTGAGGTGAAGGCGACGGTCGCAATCGCTGGGTAGTCAATGGCCGCGTCACTTTGACCAGTGAACTGATGATAGAGATACAAGGACTCAAAAATGGCCACTGGCGTAATCTTTGGTTGTGACTTATCTAAGATATCGCCGGTTGCATAAATGCCAGGCACGTTGGTCTCGAGGTGATCATTCACTGGCAAACCTTTGACAGGGTCATATTGCAAGCCAATCTTGTCCCAATCCATGTTCTGGGTATTTGGAATTCGGCCAGTAGCATCAATCACATAATCAGTGGTGTGGCGATAACCATTAGCGCCGTGAAGGACAATCCCTTCTTCTGTTTCTTCCGCGTTTAACAACGTTTCATTAAACTGGAATTTTACGCCGCGTTCGCGCAAGTCCGCGACCACCATATCAACGTAAGGGGCATGGAACTCACGCAGTGGCTGGTTACCCCGCAAAATCACGGTCACATCGCTACCAAAGGCGTTAGCAATCGTGGCAAATTCCATGCCAACATACCCGGCACCGATAATCGTCATCCGCTTGGGCATCTCTTCGAGCACCAAGAAATCGGTACTGTCGTGGAATAAATCACTCCCAGGGATATCGAGCCGGTGGGGGTGACGACCGGTAACGAGCACAATTTTGTCAGCTGTGTATTGTTGATCACCAACAGCTAAGGTGTGGGCATCGACAAAGTGCGCGTGCCCCTTGATGACATGGACGCCACCATTGACCAATTTTTGCTCATTACCATAGGATAAACCATCAATGACTTCGTGCTTATGTAACATCAAATCATGCCAGTTTAGGGTTGGCATTTGGTCAAAGCCACGCCCTGACAGGGCTTGTACTTGGCGCATTAACTCGACTGGGCGGTCGAGGGTAATCTTGGCGTTACAGCCGCGATTGGTACAAACACCACCAAAGAGGCCTTCTTCAATCAAGCCGACGTTTAAGCCGGCTTGGCTCATTGGGATGGCCCCGTTGTAGGCACCTTGGCCACTACCAACGAATAAAACATCAAAATCCATGCATAAAACCTCCTCATAGTTTAGCCTTAGTGTATCGAATCTTACTTGAAAATTCAGGCTTCACGCTTATAAGCCCAGAAATGGGGCGATTGCCGCATAGAGTTTGGTGTTGTCACGGATATAAGAACTGTGGCTTTCACCAGGCAGGATAAGCAGTTGTGCATCCGGAATTAATTGCACTATTCGGTGGGTCTCCCGTGGTGTAATCAGGTCGCGCCCACCTGCGAGGACGAGGGTGGGCACCGTGATCTTGGTCAGATCTTGTGGGTTAATATGAGGCGCATTGAACATCATTTTGAGTTTGGGGTCGCGATTGAATAAGAAAGCGAGGTAGAAGCCGAGGTTGGCGGTCCACTTCAGGCCTGTGGGGGTCAGATTGGCCCCAGCTACAATGAGCCGGCCGACCTGTTCAGGATGGGCAATGGCGAGCATTAGTGCCACAATGCCACCATCTGAGAAACCGAGGATAGTAGGTCTGTCGAGATTAAGCTGATGAATAAAGGCACTCACATCTGCTGTCATTAGATCATAACTTAGGGCAGCCATCGCGCTCTGACCATGCCCGCGACTATCAAGCGCATAGACGGTGAAATGTGGTGCTAGCCGCCACATTAAGGTCTCAAAAAGTGTGTGATCTTCACCGTTACCGTGCAATAGGATGATAGCCGGGCCGCGACCGCGTTTTTCATAATAGAGTTGGATTTGGTTAACTGTGATTTGCATCTCTGCCTCCTATTTCCCGGGTGATATTCTGCTTCTATTCTACCGAGCCAGTACCCAGAACGCACGCGATTCAGCCGGGTCTAGGGGGCCTTTTGTCAGCAGTGGCATAAACCAGTATAATGGTGACTGTAGACTAATACCAAGGAGGCCAATTTTAATGGCAAAAAAGATCCTGGTTGTAGACGACGAGAAGCCGATTTCTGACATTGTTAAATTCAATCTCACTAAAGAAGGCTATGACGTGGTCACAGCATATGATGGCGAAGAAGCCATCGAAAAAGTGGAATCAGAAGATCCCGACCTCATTTTGCTCGATTTAATGCTCCCTAAAATTGATGGCTTGGAAGTGGCACGCCAAGTTCGTAAAGATCATGACACGCCAATTATCATGCTGACAGCGAAGGACTCAGAAATCGATAAGGTGTTGGGCCTGGAATTGGGTGCGGATGATTATGTCACCAAGCCTTTTTCTAACCGTGAACTGGTCGCTCGGGTGAAAGCTAATTTGCGACGCCAGGGTAGTGCACCTGCGGCCAACAGCGCGGAAGATGAGAACAAGGAAGTAAGTGTGGGCGACTTAACAATTCACCCTGATGCCTACACGGTTTCCAAGCGTGGCGAGAATATTGAGCTCACCCACCGTGAATTCGAACTATTACATTATCTTGCTCGCCATTTGGGTCAAGTGATGACTCGGGAACATTTATTACAAACTGTCTGGGGTTATGACTATTTCGGCGACGTGCGCACGGTCGATGTGACAGTCCGGCGGTTGCGGGAAAAAATTGAAGACAACCCATCGCATCCAGCCTGGTTAGTGACTCGCCGTGGTGTGGGTTATTTCTTGAAGAATCCAGATGCAGATTAGGAGCGTGACGGATGAATAAAAAAATCCGTCTGTTTCAGTCAATTCACTTTAAAATTGCGATTGTGTTTATGCTGTTGCTTTTGGTCACGGTCGAAGTTATCGGGGCCTTATTTGTGAAGTCTCTGGAGCAGCAAAATATTGAAACATTTAAGACCAGTATCAATGTAGATCCCTATATTCAGGACATTCTGGCCCAAGATTTGATCTCGACTGATACTGAAAGTGCGAATAAGAATATCAAGGCGACCATTAGCCAAGCAGAAATCTCAAACTCTGCCCAAATCCAGGTGGTTGATGCCAAGGGTACCATCCGCGGTAACAGCAATCTGAATGAACAAGGCACGGTGGGGCAGAAATCACCTTCCGCCAACTTGAAAACAGTCCTTTATAATGGTCAAAGCTATGAAGGCTTTGAGTATGGCGATCGCACGGGTTCAGCTTATACCAAGATTATTCCGCTCAAAGGGCAAACGAATAATGGCGATAATACTTCCATTGTTGGGGCCGTCTATATCTCAGCCAGCATGGCCTCGGTCTACGATAATCTGAACAAGATTACCGGCATCTTCTTCATCGCCTCGGTCGTGGCTGGTGTATTAAGTATGGCCATTTCTATTGTGATTAGCCGAGCGATTACGCGGCCAATTGATGAGATGAAGAAGCAGGCGATTCGCATGGCCCGAGGGGATTACTCTGGCCAGGTACGGATTTACGGGCAAGACGAGCTGGGCCAACTAGCTGTGGCGGTCAATAATCTGTCGGTGCGGGTTGAGGAAGCGCAAGAAGCTTCTGAAGCCGAACGCCGGCGACTTGATAGCGTGCTTTCCCACATGACTGACGGCGTTATTGCGACCGATCGCCGGGGTAACGTCATCATCATCAATGAAACGGCATTGGACTTCTTGAATATCCGCAACGAGGATGCCATTGGGGTTTCCTTATTGAAGTTGCTCAAAATTGACAAAGATTATAGCCTGCGTGACTTGCTGGAGACCCAACAAGAGATGGTGTTGGACTTGAGCGATCAAGACGGACATGAATTGATTCTACGGGCAGACTTCTCCCTGATTCAGCGAGAAACTGGCTTTATTTCTGGTTTGGTTACCGTGCTGCATGATGTCACCGAACAACAAAAGAATGAACGCGAACGGCGGGAGTTCGTTTCAAATGTCTCACATGAATTGCGGACGCCACTGACTTCAATGCGCAGCTATATCGAAGCGTTGAATGATGGTGCATGGCAGGACCCAGAAGTCGCACCATCATTCTTGAAAGTCACCCAGGAAGAGACCGACCGGATGATTCGGATGATTAATGACTTACTGAGTTTGTCACGCTTGGATTCTGGGACAAGCAAGATTGATATGGAATATATCAATCTGAATGAATTCTTCAATTACATCCTGGATCGTTTTGACATGATGATTAAAACTGACAATGAACACACTGGGGAAGCAGCTTCCGTGTTGGATCACTCGAAGAAGCAGTACACCATTAAACGTGAAATTACGAAACGTGATTTATGGGTGGAAATTGACCCCGATAAGTTCATGCAAGTGGTGGACAACATTTTGAATAATGCGATTAAGTATTCACCAGATGGTGGGACAATCACAGCGCGATTGCTCGACACACACAATCATGTGATCCTCTCGATTTCTGACCAGGGTCTGGGCATTCCTCGCAAGGATTTAGCCAATATTTTCGACCGTTTCTATCGGGTTGATAAGGCCCGTTCACGTAAACAAGGCGGAACTGGTCTGGGCTTAGCCATCTCAAAGGAAGTTGTCGAAGCTTTGCATGGCCGGATTTGGGTTGATTCGCAAGAAGGGCATGGGAGTACGTTCTATATTTCCCTGCCATATGAACCAATTGAAGACGGAGGTGACTGGGATGAAAGTTAGTGGCATTGTTTTGCGAACGGCACTCATTCTAGCCGTGGCCATGAGTCTATTGATGACCTGGTTTATTTGGTTGAACCCTTCGCGCTTAGAGAAACGGGACGCCACTACCCCGGCGGTCGCAATTAAGACCACTGACACACGGACAGCCGCTGCACAAGAAAGTAGCGTTTATTTGCCAACGATGGCTTATTACCAACATGATGGTCAGAAACAAATGCTGTATCAAGATAACCAAGACGTGGTGACCCAAGTGCACAAGGTACTTGAAGCGGCCACGCTGACTAAGGTCGAAAAGTCAACCAAGTTGGATGAAGCTGCTTTTAATGAGCTGATTAGTAGTGGCGAGAACGTGCAGCTCATGTATGCCGATGTTATGGCCTTCTCGTTATTCAAGAATCAGTTCTTTGATCACCCGGTTAAAACCACAATGAATTTCAAATTCAATCGGATGCTGATTAATTTGCAGGCCGGAACTAAGACAATTACCTTAGTGAACGATGCCACTCGGCAAACGTATACTGGTCAAGTGTCTGGCTTGAAGATTGCCCAACTGCAAAAGGTGGCTACCCAGTATGATACTGGTGGCTTTGAGTTGCAGGAGCAACGCTTTGGATCGCGGATGGTGCCACTATTCACGAAGGCCATTTCAATTCGGCCGTATACGTATTTACTCGATCGCCAGAGTGTCAGCCACTACATTCCGATTCTGTTGACGCCGAATGTGAATAATCAAGCGAACGTTGATGCCCGCGAATTAGGAACCGAGACTGTGTATACTGTCGGTACCAATCTGCGTTTATCAGTGAACAATGGTAGTGGCGATATGGAATTTGAGAACACTGCGGCGGACACCCCATCCGCGGCCACGGGCAAATTTTTCGATCAGACATTTGGTGCGCTGGATAAGCTGAATTTGCCCAGTCTGACAACGATGCGCTATTTTGCCTATGACACCACCAAACAGGCTGTAACCTACCGCTCATATGTCCAGAATTTTGCTATTTTTAATCAGACGTCTAATGGTACTGTCCAAGTCACGTATAACCGTAATACCTTGCAAGTTGATTTCTCAGGCGACAATGTGACGGTGCCGATTCCGACCAATGAGAAGGCTGTGACTTTGCCTAGTACGCCAGCCATTTTGAGCTTGCTGGTGCAGAAGGGCTACACGGCTGACAAGATTCAAAATATCATGGTGGGCTATCACTGGGTGAAGCAAAATCAAAATGATTTAGTGGTCGATTTACAGCCAACTTACTATGTTCAAATTAATGGTCAGATTAAAGAGTACAGTGCTTGGCTCGATGAGACGACGACGCAAGGAGGCCAATAATAATGGATTTTCGCCGAATTGAATGGATTTTTCTGGTCGTCTTTATCGCCTTGGATATTTTCTTAGGGTACAGTATCTACCAAAGCCAACAGGCTGAACCCGTGAGCACCGCGCCTGACGTGGAAATCATGCAGGAAATTAAGCGGGATCAAATCTCGTTGCCAAAGCTAAGTTCTAAGACACCTAAGGGCGCGTTTTTGGCCGCTCAACCAAACACTGACTTGTATCAACAAGCCAAGACATTGACCGGCCAACGTGTGACTTTTGATGATACCCGAACCAAACTGAGTAGCACTTTGGTGTCGCCACTAGCTGTGAAGAAGTCGCCCCAAGATACCTTGGCAGACTGGATGAAAACAACTAATAATGTGCTTTTTGGGGACCAGTACGTCTACGCCCCGGAGTTGTCGAGCAAAGATATCGTTGCCTTTGCCCAGAAGATTAATGCCGGCCGCGTCTATGACGACCGGGCCGTGATTTATTTTAAGTTGGATAATAATCGCCTGGTGAGCTATACGCAGACATACATCACTAAACCTGAACAGTTACGGAACTTGGTTAACTTGGTCAGCAATGAAGATGCCGTCAGCACGTTGTATCGCGATAATGAAATTCCAAATAATTCGCGGGTCTTGTGGACGCGCTTGGCCTACACCTGGTTGCTCGATGCTAAGGGCAGTACGGTCTATGTTCCAGCATGGTATGTCGGGATTGAGAATAAAACCTCAAAAAACGTGACAATCAAGCGCGTTAATGCCATGACTGACGCTGTCATTAAGACACGGACCGACAGTTAATTTCATCAGTATAGAATTAGTGATAGAATAGCCGTAGTTTAGGTGAAGGGAAGGCCAGCAAACATGGTTGAAGATTTTGGGATGCGCGTTTCAGTATTGGCAAGCAGTAGTTCCGGCAATGCCACGTATATTGAAACACCCAAGCACAAGGTGCTCGTGGATGCAGGGTTTTCCGGTAAGAAGTTAGAGTCACTCTTAGCTAGCATTGATCGCAAGATGAGCGATGTGGATAGCTTATTTCTCACGCATGAACATACCGACCATATCAAGGGGGTCGGGGTGTTGGCGCGCCGCTATCCAAAACTCAATATTTACGCAAATGCGCCAACGTTTGCGGCTTTGCCAAGTAGTGTGGGTAATTTACCGGCGGATCAACTTAAAATCTTTGAGATGGGTACCACGCTCTCATTAGATGATTTGGATATCGAGAGCTTTGGCGTCTCCCATGACGCGGCAGCACCTCAGTTTTACCAATTTCACCATGACGATAAGGCTTTTGCCGTCCTGACCGATACCGGCTATGTGTCGGACGCTATTGCGGGAACCATCCGGGATGCTGATGCCTACCTGATGGAATGCAACCATGACCTGGAAATGTTGCGGATGGGGCCATATCCATGGCCATTGAAGCAACGGATTCTGGGAGACACAGGGCATTTATCGAATGAAGATGGGGCCAATGCCATCATGGACATGATTGGCTTACGCACTAAGCGCATCTATCTTGGGCACTTGTCACCGCACAACAATATGAAGCCGCTCGCGCACATGACTGTGGCCTCAATGTTGCAACAACAAGGCTTAGCAGTTGGCCATGACTTTGATGTCTATGACACTGATCCAGCCATCGCTGATCCACTATTTGTAGTGTAGACCCTGCGGGCGAGTCAAGCCTGGTTGAAAATGATTATTAACGCGAAGCTGGTCCCAGCGGGCCAGCTTTTTTGTTGTCATTTTGAAGCTACAGGGTTAGACTGTGGACAATAAATTGGAGGGGTGGCCATGTCGAAGAAGTCGGATTTGTTGGATCAGAAAGTGATTGATTTGCTCACTCAGTTCGCGAAAGTCAACACACCGGAGCAACCAGCGCTCATCAAAGAGGTGGCGGATACGATTCTTGCGATTCAAAAGCGTAACCAATCGACCCAAGTGATTCTCACGTGGTTTGTCGGGAACATTTATTTTGAAGTCAATGGCCAGCGCATGCGGGTGAACGATGACGCCTATGCCATTTTGACACAACTTGATGATATCTCTCATGGTAAGGGAAACCTGCCGGGGCTGGGCACAGGTATTATTTGGAATGGCGGTCTCAACGGCGGGCTGTAATTGAAAAATCAACGAAAAAGTTAAAGCGCCTCAATGATGAGCTATTCATTGAGGCGCTTTTTATGTCTAAATCAGGCAATGCTTTGACAATTAAAGCCACTCGCGCGGCCTATTTGGTGCCATAAAACCCCTTAACCCGATTTCTTTAGTTTGGCCAAACCAACATGCTAAGCTTTAAATAAGGGGGAACGACTATGAGTGCAAAACATAAAATAAATTGGCGACATCTTTTGATTTTTATTGTGGTGGTGGAAATTATTGGGATTCTATCGGGCCTCTTAGCTGGTGATATTAAAAGTCACTATCTAGCGCTGAATTTGCCTATTTTGTCCCCACCGGCGGCCGTGTTTGGCCCAGTCTGGACGATTCTGTACTTAATGATTGGGATCTCAGGCTATCTGGTTTTAAATGATAGTTCAACGCGTGCTGCCGCTCGAACTAATTTCTGGTTGTTTGTCAGCCAGCTAGTGCTTAATTTTGGTTGGAGTATTGTCTTCTTTGGCGGCAATCAGTATTTTATTGGGCTCATCATTATTATTCTGCTCGATGCGGTTGTCATCATGTGCATCCGGCGCTTTAGCTTCGTCAACCGAGCCGCGGCGTACCTACTCATTCCATACTTACTCTGGTTATTCTTTGCCACCTATCTTACCCTTGGGGTGGCGTTATTAAACTGATGGATGAAAAGTTAAAAAGCCACTAGCCAGATAATTATCTGGTCAGTGGCTTTTTAGTTGGTTTGAGCGTAAGGGAGGAGGCGACGCATGAGCGTAAATTGCGCATTGATTTGGGCTGCGGCAATGCCGCCGGTTAACGCTAACGTACTCATCCCTTCAATCAGAAACATCCAGTTGGCCGCAATTCCTGACAGCCCTTGATCCTTGAGCACATGTTGGGTGACACCCAAGTCCAGAATCATTTCAATGGTGGCTTGGGTATTGGCCAGTTGCTGCTGCTGAAAATCGACGGTCGCGCCGTCTTTATGGGTGAAGTAGTACTCGTAAGTCGCCCGTAATAGACTGCCATCCAGTTGGCTCTGCAAACGCCGGGCATGACCAGCCAAATAATCAGTCAACACAGTTTCAAAAGGCTGATTGGCTGCCACGGCTTGCTGGACAGTTTCGTAGGTGCGATTGCTCCGCTGTTGAATCACCGCAGTGAAAACCGCCTCAACCGAATCGAAGTAAAGGTAGATGCCACCGCGGCTGATACCGGTGGCGTCAATGATATCTTTCATGGTGACGCCGATAAAGCCTTTTTGGACGAAGACTTCGCGGGCACTGTGCAGAATTTGATCACGTTTTTGCTGCTTCCGTTGGACGTTTGTTTGAGCCGTAATTTTTCACCTCACAAAAATAGTGACACGCGTGTCATTTTGAAGTATACTGCTCCCAATGACACAGGTGTCATTAAGTTAATACCGAAGGAGCAGCCTGATGAATACACAAACTAAAAGTTATCGGTTGGCGATTCGTGCCATTTTAACCGCATTGATTATGTTACAAGCTATGATTCCATTTCTCGGTTTTATTCCGCTAGGGATTACGAGTTTAACGATTATTCATATTACCGTTATTGTGGCGGCCATTATCTTAGGCCCAGTGGACGGGATGTTCATTGGCTTGGTATGGGGCATTGGCACGATTGTCCGGGCCTTTACCTCGCCAAGTACACCGTTAGACACCTTAGTATTCACTAATCCGATCGTCTCCGTTGTCCCGCGGGTGCTTGTCGGGTTAGTCGCTGGCGCTTTGTTTGGCTGGTGGTATAAAAAGCGAGGGAATCTTTATGTCGCCTCAGTCATTGCTGCCATTGCTGGGAGTTTAACTAATACTGTTCTAGTGCTGTTCTTCATGGGAACATTATACACTAACCCTGTGGCATCAGCGTATGGCGTCAGCGCGAGTGGTTTAATGAAAGTTCTGTTAACCATCGTGGGGACCAACGGAATTTCTGAAATGATTGGGGCGGCGATTTTGACGCCAATCTTAGTCAAGGCGATTATTGCGGCTACCCATTTGAAGCCTGGTAAAATAGCCAAGGCTTAGCTCACAGATAACCTTTGAGCCCGGCTTGATATTGTGAAATCTTATGGTCAATGTGCGCAATTTCGGTATATTTTTCCTGGATGTCGGCTTCAACTTTCGCCTTTTGGGCTTCGAGAATGGCGAGGCGTTTGGCCACCGTTCCGGGCCCTTGTCGTATGAGTGCATAGTAAGCTTGGATTTCTTTGACAGGCATGCCGGTTTTGCGCTCGACAATTACGAACGCCTCAACGCTGCCTGTCACCACGATTCAATTGGCAACGTCCTCGACTAATGATGTGACCGGCACTTTCTCGGATACAGATGGCATCGTGCCGTGGTAATCTCTTCGCGGTTGCGTAAAACACCAAGCAATTTTAATTGCGCAGACCAGTCACACGTTCGATAATGACCACAAAAGGGGGGCGTGATGATGTTGTTGAAAAATCTAAAGTTGGTTCACCAGATTGGCTGGTTTTTGATTGTGGCATGTGTGGTTTCAGCGTTTCTCATCCCGACTTGGTTAATTCCGATAGTTGATGGGGAAGATATTTTCAATCTTATTATGGACATTTTCGAGCGGACACTAACTTCGCTTTTAGTCTGGATTGTTGCTTTGGTATTGGGTGTGAAATTTATTTTTCTGAAATAACAAAAAGCGCCCAGGGCATGGTGCCCCGGGCGCTTTTATTAGTTTGACAGGCTGATTTCGGTCTGACTTTGCAGCGTTAATAGCGTGCCCGCGCCAGCCGCGACCAGTTGATTCAACACACCGATGTCATCGGTGAAGTGTAGGCCGTTCAAAATGTTTTTGTCGGTCAAGGCGAGTGTTTGCGGCAAATGTTGCGCCGCCAACTGTTGATCCAGGTCAGCCAGGAAGTGGGCATCATCATAAGGCACGCTGCTATCACTTGCCAACTGCTGCGACTGGCCCTGAAACGCAAAGCCGGTCAGAAAAGTCGTGACGCGATTTTTCAAATGCAGCTTTGACTTCCAGCTGGTTGATAAGGCAAAGAGTAAGCGAACTGCTTGAGGATCGAGAATTTGTTCCGGTGAGTGGCTTTGCAACTGCTGCGTTAATTGGGTGATATCCATCCAAAATCACTCCATTCCTCCATTTGCCGTAAGTGTAAGCGCAAACAGTCATGACGTCAATCTAGTTTCTCGCACAATTTTGTTACCTTATGCCGGCTATCTCAACCCAGAACATCAGTCAGCCACTGTCTGAACTCGCAGGCAAGATGATATTGATGCTGATGAATGATGTGGTTGGGGAGAATCGCTGGAAACTCAACAAGGGCTTTAAATCGAAAGCCATCGCCTTCAGGTTTAATTTGATGGCGAACACCACCGATGATGGTGCCATCAGCGAGTCGGGCGGTACCGGCGGCTTGTTGGGTGTAGCCGGGAGTTAATTGCGACCTGAGACCCGACTCGTCCCCGTATGTCGCAAAGAAACGATTGGGCAACGGTGAGCCCCCAGTGATTTCTAGCACTTCCTGTTCCTTGGGGCCAGGGCTTTCGAGGACAAAATGATCCGGATTTGTGGATAGATTCATCTGTTGATGGGCCGGGGTGTTTTCTAACATAATAGCTTCGATTGCGGCCATGACTTGCGCTGTGCTCAAGTCTGACTGAGCGACCACGATTTCGGTCACGCTGAATTTGCGGCGCCCGTGGGAAACCCAAGCAGCGAGTTTGGAGGCGAAGTTGCCTAATTGATACCGGCGTTTGAGCAGTTTCCGAAAAAACTCAGGCGACTGCTGGGCCTTGAGCTGCGCTAATGCAACGCGGTCTTCATCTAGATGCGCAGCCGATGGGGCAGTCGCTAGCGTTAAACCGCGTTTGGCCAAAAAACGATATTCGTGGTCTAAACGGTTCAACTCCCAGGCATCAATCACTGCCGCGGGCACTGCTTGATTGTTAATCAAGAACCTCATATTTGGCATTCTAATCGTCTCCCTTCGTTAGCGCGTGTTGGTAATCAATGACACTGGTGGTAATTTGGTCGATCATCTGCTGCAACGCTTGTCGTTGCGCGGGTGAAAAGGCGTCGAGCATGGCCTGAACTGACGCATACAGTGGCGCGTGTAATTGCGTATGCGCACGGTTGATGGCCTGCCCAGCGGCTGTGAGCTTCAGCAGTTTGTTCTTTTTATTGGTGGCTACTTGCGTTGTTTGCACCAGTTCGGCTTGGATAAGCTTAGCCACTTGTTGGGACACGGCGCCTTTGGTGAGACCGGCTTTTTGGGCGAGTTCTGTCACCGTGGTCAGGGGATACTGGCCAATGAGCGCGATGAGGTGCAAGGCACTGGTGCTGAGTTGTGTGCCTGGTGCAATGTTAACTGGCTGTTTTTGAATCGCGGCCAGGGTATTATTGAGCTTGAGGAACTGTTCGACGAGTTGGTTGAAGTCTGCCGGTGCCAAAAAATCGCCTCTTTTCGTTTCATATAGTATAGCACTAAACTATTTTAGAAATGAAAATCCGAGGAATGTCCCAGATTTGACCAGAGCTTGTTCACAATTTCGTCAAAACCTCGCGCTATTGTGATGTTATAGAATTCAGAGAAAATATCTGAGGAGGATTCATCATGGATAAGAAATCAAGTAATAAAACTGTGGCCGTTGTCGCTGTTGTTGCTGCCTTAATTGGTGGTGGCGTCGGTGGCGGGGCTGCGTATTACGGGTTTTCCAATGCGAACTCTCAAGACCTTGGGGTTACGACTTCAAGTAAGACCGCTGGGACAACACAAGTCTCCAATGTTTCAGTTAATCAAAGCAGTGCCAGTCAGACAGCATTTGCTAGGGTCAAGAACGCGGTAGTTTCAGTTGTGAATATGCAAAAAGCGCAATCAACAAGTAGTGGCCTGGATGACTTTGGCGATTTGTTCGGTGGTAGCACCCAATCGTCTGGCAGTTCTAGCAGTAGCTCGTTAGAAGAAGTCAGTGAAGGGTCAGGTGTCATTTATCAGAAGAAGGACGGCACGGCATACATTGTGACGAATAATCACGTCGTTTCCGGATCTGATAAATTGGAAGTTATTCTCAGTGATGGGACCAAGTTGACCGCTAAATTGGTCGGCACGGACTCCGTCAGTGACTTAGCTGTCTTATCAATTGATGGCAGCAAGATTAATACTGTGGCAAGCTTCGGAGATTCCAGCAAGATTGAAGCTGGCCAAACGGTCTTAGCTATTGGTTCCCCACTGGGCTCACAATATGCGACTAGTGTGACCCAAGGGATTGTTTCAGCTAAGAGCCGGACAGTCGATGTGCCTGATGAAACCACTGGCCAAACTGTCGGCCAAGCTACTGTTATTCAAACAGATGCCGCAATCAACTCGGGGAACTCTGGTGGTGCTTTGATTAACTTAGCTGGGCAAGTCATTGGGATTAACTCAATGAAGTTGTCGGGATCAACCGGCAGCAACGCCACTGTTGAAGGGATGGGCTTTGCCATTCCAAGTAACGAAGTGGTCAGCATCATCAATCAACTTGTGGCTGACGGAAAAGTCGTTCGCCCCGCCCTTGGCGTGACAGTGCGTGATTTGTCGTCTGTCTCTGCGGCGCAACAGTCTTCCGTTCTGAAATTACCTTCATCCGTTAAAGATGGGGTGGTCATCGCTGGCTTCACCAGCACGAGTGTGGCTAAGAAAGCCGGTCTGAAACAATATGATGTGATTGTTGGTCTGGATGATACTAAGATCACTAGTTTAGCTGATTTGCACACCGCCTTGTACAAACATAAGGTGGGCGACACGGTTTCCGTCACCTACTATCGTGGCAGCAAGAAGGCTACTGTCGAAGTGAAACTTGACCAAACAGCCAGTCAGCTGACAACCAGTTCTAGCAGCTCAAATTAATCACCAATAAAGTGGCGGTCTTCGCAATCCTGTGGAGACCGCCATTTTTGTGCCAGTCAGGAACAATTGGTCGAGCTGGAACTATAGACTCCGAAGTCTGTCCGCCCAAAAGCGGGAATCGTTCAGGTGAAAAAGGGTGGATGTGGATGACTTTCGGGGATAAAATCTAAGCCAACCTGTGGATAACTCTGTGGATACTGTTCATAACTCACTTTTTTGGAGGTGGACAAAGTTTTGAACAGGAGGTGGATAACCTGTGGATAAAAAAACTTTCACTGCAGCAAACGTATGTACGCCAATGGCCTGGCGGGGTTTCAAGCCCGATTTTTTAGAAATTCGAACATTGCTTGCGTGTGGATAAAAGGTGTCTCGAGAAAAAAGACTTGAAAATTTAGAACGCGAAATCTGGTGTCAGTTTTTTAAGTTGCTACAAGATTTTGGGGGTCAAAAAAATCGCATGTGGATAACCGTTGGGGACAAAATGTGGGGATTGTGCTCAACTATTGTGGCTAATTGGCCGTCAAACACATAGAAACCCACTTAAATTAGGGTTTCGGCTGTTTTTCAGAAAATCAAGAAGTCGAATACTTGACCGCGGTCCTCCAAGCGTGTATTGTAGAACTTGTAAATAGATTGTACACAATCTATTTTCCGACAATTTCTGAAAGGCGGTAATATGATGGAAATCAACGTACGCGATGCTGCAAAAGAATATTTAGATAAGAAGGTTGCTCCTGATCGCCACATTTTCCTGGCATTAGACGATGGTTCCAGCAAGTTCTCTAAACTTGGCGGTTCCTGTGCAATCGGTAATAAGTTCCAGCTCGTGGTTTCAAATGCCGCTGACGCTGAGTACAGCTTACCTTTAGATAATAACGCCAACTTAGACCTGACCACTGCACAACCTGAAACCTTATACCTCGGTCACGGGTTGACCTTAGATTTCAAGAATGCTTCATTAGTTCTTCGTGATGATAGCGGGATTCTTGATGGCGCGGTCATGATTGATGAATATACTGCTCCAACCAAAGAAGATCAGGCTTTACGTGAAGAAATGAAAGCTTTAGGCGGCAAGATTTGCTAGTCTAACTGGCGACGCTATTGTGGCGTCGTTTTTTTTTGCAACAGAATTAGCACTCTATTAACAAGAGTGCTAATTGGTGGTATACTGTATTTGTAATCAAGAAGGAGCCAGGCTCCAACAGAAAGGAAGTTTTCAATATGGCAAATGAAGTAGCACGTTCAAATGATTGGTTGACTGATCCATTCTTTGGCGACATGGGACGGCAGTTTTTCAATGGCTTCATGCCTGAGCGCGCGGTTTTAAACGATCGGGTTTTGAAGACTGACATTAAAGAGACCGACAAGGCTTATGTGGCTAAGGTCGATGTGCCTGGAATTGACAAGAAAGATATCCAATTGCACTATCAAAATAATGTGTTGAGTATTAGCGTGAAAAAAGACGACTTCACTGATCATGAAGACAGTGAAGGTAACTTGTTGATGAGCGAGCGTAATTATGGCCAAATGAGCCGGAGTTACCGCCTACCAAATGTTGATGAACAAAACATTGACGCCCAATACGCTGACGGTGTGTTGACCATCAACTTGCCAAAGTTGACCAGTCAACCAGACAATAGCCATCACATCGAAATTAAGTAATTTCAATTATTGAGATCTGAATTTGATACCATTTTAAGCCACGCAACTTCTCTGAAGGTTGCGTGGCTTTTTTTGATTATGAGAATAAGATAAGCACCATTTATACATAAGCATTGGCTACTCAATCGTTAAAGAACGCCGGTTATTCCACCTAAAAATAATTTTCTTAATTTCTATAAATCCGCATAAACACTAAACTTTTTGAATAATCTGAGTCTTTTGTAAGAATTTGCGCTTTACTTTAATCTTTCCTTAATGTAGAATTTTCATAACAAATTGATGGAGGGATGACAAATGCGATTTAACAAACGTCTCGGCGTCTTAGCCGGTGTCGCAGTGGCAGCATTATTCTTAGTTGCCTGTGGTGGGAATCAAAGCTCTAGTTCAACCGATACAAAAACCTGGAGCCGAATGGAAGGCGACGTCATTTCCAGTATGGATTCCGCAGTGGTAACTGACGCAATTAGTGGCCAAGCACTCGTGGATACAATGGATGGTTTGTATCGCTATGCTGGTTCTGACTTGCAACCTGCAATGGCTTCAAAGATTGTCACCCCAACCAACGACGGGAAGACATACACGTTCAAATTACGTGATGCAAAGTGGAGTAACGGTGACCCTGTGACGGCGCAAGATTTCGTCTTTGCTTGGAAGCGGGCCATCGATCCTAAGACCAAGTCGCAATATGCTTACTTATTTAGCGGTATTGTCAACGCCGATGACATCATGGCTGGTAAGAAAGCCGCCAGCACCTTAGGCGTTAAAGCAATTGACGATAAGACTTTTGAAGTTACCCTGGACCATGCGATTCCATACTTTGGCACAATGATGGTGAACCCAGTGTTCTTCCCTCAAAACCAAAAAGTGGTTGAAAAGGCCGGTAAGAACTACGGCACTAATTCCGACAACATCGTTTCTAACGGCCCATTCATCTTGAAGAACTGGAATGGTACCGGCAATTCTTGGAACGAAGTGAAGAACAAAGATTACTGGAACGCTAAGAATGTTAAGTTGAACAAGATTAATGTTCAAGTGATTAAAGATCCTTCTACAGCAATGAACTTGTATCAATCAGGTAAGCTTGATGACGCCACCTTGTCTGGTGCCCAAGCGGCTCAAGCCAAGACAATGAAGGACGTTACCGCATTGAAGCAAGCGACAACCTTCTATCTTGAATTGAACGAGAAGAAGACGCCAGCCTTGAAGAATGAAAAGTTACGTCAAGCCATTTCAATGAGCTTGAATCGGAAAGAATTCATCGATAAGGTCTTACAAGATTCTTCTGTTGCACCAACTGGTTTGGTGCCTGAAAACTTAGCCAAGAACCCAACTACGGGTGAAGACTTCAGTAAGGAAGCGGCTAAGACCACTTCTCAATACACGAAGTACGACAAGACTGAAGCTAAGAAACTTTGGAGCGAAGGTCTGAAAGAAACCAACGTGAAGTCCTTGAACCTTGAATTACTCACTGATGACACGGACGTCGCCAAGAAGTCATCTGAATACTTCCAAAGTGCTTTGGAAGACTTGCCTGGCTTAAAGTTGACGATTTCAAGCGTGCCATTTAAGACACGTTTGACTCGCTCACAAAATGGTCAATTCGACATGGTTATCTCTGCTTGGGGTGCTGACTTCCCAGATCCAATTACTTTCTTAGATATGTTTACTTCTTCTAACAGCTACAACAACGGTAAGTGGTCTAACGCTGACTACGACAAGTTGATTGCTGATAGTAAGGGTAAAGATGCCACCAACCCTGAAGCACGTTGGAACGACTTGTTGAAGGCGCAAGAAATCTTAACTAAGGAACAAGGGATTATCCCAATTTACCAACGGGCCCAAACTCACTTAGTAAACAAGAAGATGCACGATTTGCAATACAGTCCAGCAAACATGTACAACTTTGTGAATGCTTACTTGAAGTAGCGGACTTTGAAAGCGGGACTCAGAAAGTGGGTTCCGCTTTTTATTTTCACAGTGCCTTCACGTCGTAAGCATCAACCTCTGACTAGAATGGAGTAACGTTATGATAAAGTACATCTTAAAACGGGTGGGCTACTTAATTTTGACCTTGTTCTTGGTTGCCAGCATTACCTTCTTCTTAATGAAGTTACTGCCTGGGACACCATTTAATAATCCAAAATTACCACCCGATCAAATTGAAGCCTTGAAGGCGCAATATGGGTTGGATAAGCCCGTTTGGCAACAATACCTTTCCTATATGCTGGGCTTATTGCATGGTGATATGGGGATGTCCTTCCAATTCTCTGGCCAATCAGTCAGCTACCTAATCATGTCGCGGATTGGACCATCATTACAATTAGGGCTGCAAGCAATGATTCTTGGGACTTTACTCGGGATTTTGCTTGGGGCAGTCGCTGCCATTCGCAAGAACACTTGGGTTGACTCAGTGGCAACCATCTTTGCTATTCTGGGTCGGTCAATTCCTAACTTCGTCTTTGCGGCGTTGTTACAATTCTTCTTGGCCTACAAACTGCGCTTGTTCCCAATTGCCTTGTGGGATGGCTTCTCATCCAGTATTTTGCCAACAATCGCGTTAGCCATGGCACCATTGGCTAACACCGCGCGGTTCATGCGAACTGAAATGGTCGATGTCTTGAACTCTGATTACATTGAATTAGCCAGGTCCAAAGGGGAAACTCGCTGGCAAACCGTGGCCAACCACGCACTGCGGAATTCGATGATTCCCATTGTCACGATTATTGGCCCCATGGCTGTTGACTTGATGGTTGGGTCATTGGTGGTTGAAAATGTGTTCGCCATTCCTGGGATTGGGGAACAATTCGTTAAGTCCATTACGACCAATGACTATCCAGTTATCATGGGCTTGACCATCATGTACTCGTTCATGTTAACCGTCGTCATCTTGATTGTGGATATCCTGTATGGTGTGATTGATCCACGAATTCGCTTGAATGAGGAGGCAAACTAATGGCTGATGCAAAACTTTCGCCGGACTTGTTTAAGCGAGTAACGGTTGATTCAACAGAAAAAGAGAAAATTACCACGCCGGCCTTAACATTCACTCAGGATGCGATGCGGCGCTTACGCCAGAATAAAGTGGCGATTGTCTCCTTATGGGTGATTATCATCATCGCGATTGTCTCAGTGATGACAATATTCATTTCACCAGCGAACCCCAATAAGGGTAGCCTGGCCTACACGAATTTGCCACCGAAAATTGCTAACTGGAACATTCCTGGTTTCAATGGTTACCAAGATGGAGTCGATAAGTATGCTGGCCTCGGCAAAAATGTCTGGTTTGCCTTGGGGACTGACTATCTTGGTCGGGACCTGCTCTCCCGGATTTTTGTTGGGACCCGGGTATCTTTGATTATCGCGTTAGTGGCGACCTTGTTTGACTTAACGATTGGGGTCACTTACGGGATTATCTCCGGCTGGCTTGGCGGCCGAATCGATACAGTGATGCAACGTGTGATTGAAATTGTGTCTTCTGTGCCTAACTTAGTTGTCGCTATCCTAATGTTGTTGGTCTTTAAGCCAGGGATGACGTCAATTATCTTAGCGATCGGGCTGACAGGCTGGATTACAATGGCCCGGTTGATTCGGGCGCAAACGCTCCAATTACGGGACCAAGAATTTATTTTGGCCGCTAAAACTGTCGGTGAATCTGGCGGTAAAATTGCGCTGAAACATTTGGTGCCCAACTTGAGTTCTATCATCATCATTCAAACGATGTTCACGATTCCGATGGCGATTTTCTTTGAAGCCTTCTTGAGTTATATCGGGATTGGCTTGCCAGCGCCAACGGCTAGTCTGGGAACGCTGTTGTCTGACGGGCAAAAGGCCTTACAGACGCAACCTTACCAATTGATTTACCCAGCAATCGTGATTGTGGTCTTGATGTTGGCCTTTAACTTGTTGGCTGATGGTTTACGTGATGCATTTGACCCTAAGAGTCAACGCTAGAGGTGGCTGCAATGGAAAGAATATTAGACGTTAAAAATTTAGAGATTGATTTTAAAACCTATGCTGGCACTGTGCACGCGATTCGAGACGTGGATTTTCACTTGAACAAGGGTGAAACATTAGCCATTGTTGGGGAATCTGGTTCCGGGAAATCAGTGACCGTGCGGACTCTGATGGGTTTGTTAGCTTCCAATGCCAAAATCGTTGGTGGGAGCGTTGATTTTGAAGGCAAAGATATTGTTCAAATGTCTGAGAAAGAACTCACGCATCTCCGTGGGAATGATATTGCGATGATTTTCCAAGACCCAATGACTTCGTTGGATCCCACAATGACTATTGGGAAGCAAGTGGCTGAACCCTTGCGCTTGCATACCAAGATTTCCGAAAAAGCTGCACTGGCTGAAGCCGTGCGAGTGCTTGAGTTGGTTGGGATTACTAACGCCAAAGCCCGGTTGAAGGACTATCCGCACCAATTTTCTGGTGGGCAGCGGCAACGGATTGTGATTGCGATTGCAATTATCAACAATCCTAAGATTCTGATTGCCGATGAACCAACCACAGCGTTGGATGTGACAATTCAGGCGCAAATCCTTGAATTGCTGAAAGAAGTCCAAGAAAAAATCGACACCTCGATTATTTTCATCACCCATGACCTGGGCGTGGTGGCCGGGATTGCTGATCGGGTTGCTGTCATGTATGCCGGTAAGATTATTGAATACGGCCAAGTGGATGAAATCTTCTACAACGCCCAGCACCCCTACACTTGGGGATTGCTCGAAGCGATGCCAACACTAGAAACTAAGAGTGATCGCTTGTATGCCATTCCTGGTACACCGCCAAACCTGATTAATCCGCCTGCTGGGGATGCGTTTGCGGCGCGGAATGAATTCGCCTTGGCGATTGATTTGCAACAAGAACCACCATTTTTCCAAGTCTCACCCACACATGCGGCAGCGACTTGGTTACTAGATCCACAAGCGCCCAAGGTGACCTTGCCTCCAGAAATCCAACGGCGGCATCAGATTTGGGAAGAGAAATTCGCCAATAAGGGGGTTAACGCATGAGTGAACCAGAAGTACTCTTGAGTATTCGCAACCTGGTACAAACGTTTAACCCAGGCAAGCGAAATGAAGTCAAAGCGATTCAAGATATCAGTTTTGATATTTATAAAGGTGAAACTTTAGGCTTGGTTGGGGAATCCGGTTCCGGTAAAACCACCACTGGCCGGAGTCTTATTCGGCTCTATCAACCAACCAGTGGTGAAATCATGTACGCTGGCAATGATATCGCCAAACTGAAGCATGGTTCAAAAGCGATGTTGGATTTTCGCCGCAAAGTGCAGATGATTTTCCAAGATCCTTATGCCTCCCTTGATCCGCGGATGAAGGTTCAAGACATCATTGCTGAAGGCATCGATGTCCATCATCTGGCTAAGAGCGAACAGGACCGGGAACAACAGGTCCAAGCCTTGTTGGAAGAAGTGGGGCTCAATGCCAGCCATGCTACGCGTTATCCCCATGAATTCTCTGGTGGGCAACGGCAACGGATTGGGATTGCGCGCGCTCTTGCCGTGCAACCCGAGTTCATCATCGCCGACGAACCAATCTCCGCGTTGGACGTGTCGATTCAGGCCCAAGTGGTCAACCTATTGAAGGACATTCAAGATCGTCAAGGGTTGACCTACTTGTTCATCGCCCATGATTTGTCGATGGTGAAGTATATCAGTGACCGGATTGCGGTCATGCATTATGGCCGTTTGGTTGAATTGGCCTCAGCAGATGAGGTTTATAATCATCCCTTACATCCGTACACCCAGAGCCTCTTATCTGCGATTCCAGTACCCGACCCAAGCTTAGAACGGCATCGTAAGCCAATTGCTTACTCGGCTGCTGAAGCTGAAGATGACGGTAAGCAGCGTGATTTGGTTGAAGTCTATCCAGGCCACTTCGTCTTTGCTTCAGAAGACGAAGTCGCCGGGTACCAGAATGCTGCTAAAGAAAGCCATGGCACGCAAAGCGTCAGTCAAGAACAATAAAACTGGATAATCTTTATTCCACACAAAAAGGTTGAGACAAAAGTTATTTGTCTCAACCTTTTTTATTTTGAGCGGTCTTTTGAAGCGATTGATTAACTTTGGCAACAAAAATCCGCCGATTTGTCGGATTACAAGCGGACAAACTGACGGATGTTTTTTAAATCGTCTTGATGGAGTGCTTAGATGTTCTTCTTACGGAGGTTAATCCCAACCATACTTAATAGTGCTACAAGAGCAGCACCAATGGCGGCGAGAATACCTGTGTTAGATTGAGCATCGCCTGTTTGAGGTAAGTCAGGTTGAGCGGGGTCTGTCGCTGTTGTTACAGCTTGGCCAGCGGCATGAGTTAAAGCGGGTGTTTCAATTGCTGAAACATTATGAGTGTCCTTTGTTGAATCAACAGAAGAATTTTGGCTGTTTTCGCTGCTGTTTGAAGTATTGCCAGTAGTTGAGTTGCCGGTGTTACCAGAATTCGATGATCCAGTCGATGAGTTGCCAGCATTTGAACTTGAATTATCGCTGTTTGTGGCAGTACTGCCAGACGCTGATGAGCCATTGCTTGAATTCTCGGAGCTAGATCCCGAGTTATTGTTATCAGAGCCTGGAGCAACTGCGGCAGCCACGGTAGTCTTTGTTGCGTCACCAACGTTGACACTGTCGTCAGAGCCAGCTGCCTTTGCTTTGATTTGAATCCAGAAATTAGAACCAGCTGGTAAGCCGCTTGGCAAGTCTGACTTATTCAGCGTGAAGTTCCCGTTGTCGTCAACTAAGGCGGATGTGCTTTCCCCCGCTTCGTTAGTGATCTGGGCAATCAGCTCAAAACCAGCAGGTAGTGAACTGACATCTACGTTTCCAGTTACTGCTTCGCTTGTATCGGAAACGGGTTTCACCGTAACACTATTTAATGTAATAGGGTTGATGAGGACCTTAGTGGAGCTACTCCGGACGAGTGTCGGGGTACCATCTTGGGTCTCTTCAGTCAGAAGGAAAGCATAGTAGGTGGTGTTAGGGGATACAGTTGAGCCGAGATTTAAGCGACTGATAGAGAAGGAACCATCGGGATTGATTGGCGCTTCACCCAAGGCTGCACCATTCTGATCAACGAGTTCAATCGCTCGAGTACCACTTGGAATCTTGCTGGTATCGATAGTCCCAGTAATAGCTTGGCCTTCAGTAACAGAATTGACCACTGGAACGGGAAGTGCTGAATCAATGGCAATGGTATTTCCGTCAGAGAATGTTGGTTCATCAGGCACAGTGCCGGTTGGAACAGAAACGTTTAGACCATCAGGAACAGTAATGCTTTGAGGAGCACCAACACTAACGGGTGCAGCTGCATCTTGTGATTTAGCTTGAATCTGGACCCAAGCAGATCCGGCTGGCAGACCATGTGCAAAGTCCGATTTCGCAGCGGTAAAGGTACCATCACTATTAACGGCAACTGAGACAACATCCCCAGAATTATTTGTAATGCGGGCAGTTAAACCAAAATCAGAAGGTAAGTCGGGCACGTTTGCTGTACCTGAGATGGTTTGGTTGTCTGAGGTCACTGGCGTAATGGTAAGACTGCCTAACGTCAGGGGATTGACGGTTACTGTTGCAGGTTGACTACTTTGAATAGTGGCCTTACCGTCAGCATCTTGACCCACTGTGGCAACAAAAACATTGTAGGTTGAATTTGGTGCGACGGTTGAGCCCAAATTAAGCTGATTCATTTTAAAAGTAAAGTTGCCTGCGGCATCAGGAATTGCTTCACCAATTGCGGTACCATTTTGATCGGTTAATTCAACGCCAGTGCTCCCACCTGCAGGGAGTTTACTCATGTCAATTTGGCCAGAAATGTCTTGACCTGCAGAAACCGTGCTTGATGTGAGTACCGGTGTTGGTAAAGAAGAATCAGAAGTGACACCAGAGTTCGCGGTGCTTTGATTAGTAGAAGTGCTTGCTGCGGTTTGGACTGTGTCAGCATGGACCGCATGTGATTGGGATGCTGCAACTCCAGTGCCCCCCAGCACAAGAATACTCAAAGCCAAGGATGATTTTAATAATGATTTTTGAAAACGAGAATTAGTCAAGTTCATTTCCTCCAAATATTCAAAATATATAAAAAGTACTTCTCAATTCTAATATTCTAATTTTCAAAATCAAGAACTTTTTTCACAATTGAAAAATTTTTTACATTAGAATTGAATATAATGTTGAGCTCCCGGAAATGGAATAGTGACAGAATGGCGTTATTACGGAAGATTTCGAATTATTTAGGATGGCTGATACGAGTCGAAATTCGAGAGTTGTTGGTTGTCAAAATCTAGGTTTTTATTCCACACAAAAAGGTTGAGACAAAAGTTATTTGTCTCAACCTTTTTTAGTCCTTGTTTACCTCGTCAATGTTAGCGAGATTTTGATAACTCAGCGTTAATAAGTGTTTGAATTGTTGAGTTTCATCTGCGGTCATGCCTTCCACCAGGCGATTGGCCATCACCTCAAGTTGGTGCTGAAATTCTTGATCGTGTTGTTGCATCTGCTGGCGAAAGGCCGGCGTGATCACGATTTGGTTGAAGCGCTTGTCATCCGGCATCGGGTGACTGTCGATAAAGCCGTGTGCTTGCAGCCGCTGCACAATTCCACTAACGGTGGATTTACTTAAGTTAAAGGCTTCTTGTAAATGATGTTGGTTGATGACTTCGTTTTCGTGTTGGGCCATGTATTGGAGAACCGACATCTGCGTGCTGGTAATATTTGGCAGGACATTATTCGCGAGGACCAGCTGGGTGAACTGCTTATCATACATGACGCTGATTGACTTGAGTAGTTCTGGGATAGTTTCGTTGGCCATGACTAGACTCCTTTAGAGGATGGGTTAAATTATATCCATTATAGCGCAGTCTGCTATTTCAAGAAGTTAACTTATCGGTTGCTAAATTGCCGCAATGGACCTATACTAACCTTATAGTTCGCTAGCGAACTATAAGAGCAACGACTTTTAGTTAAGTTGCTGCTCTGATTTCAAGGAGGAAGAGCCATGACAGAACTTACACATTCCATTCTTCGGGCGACACCATTAGAGGTTGTTGCCATTGAAAATCCATCCGCAGATTATTACGTGATAACTCTTCAGTACGCCACAGACCGGCATCTCACTTGGAAACCGGGGGCTGCTGGCTTCTTCACACTGCCACATCAGCGGCATACCGGCAGCGGCTTCAGATTTTTCTCCATCGCCGCTGTTCCAAGTGAGAATCGGATCAAGATTGGCACTCGAATTGGCGCTAAGGCGAGTGCCTATAAGTCGGTTTTGATTCATTTGCAGCCGGGCGATCGAGTCAACTTGCGGGGGCCCATTGGCAGCTTCGGGTTTCACGATGCCGAATCGCCAGCGGTGATGATTGCCAGTGGCGTCGGGGTGACACCGTTTCGAGCAATGAGTCTGTCACTGACCAACAGTGATGCGCGCCCAGTCCGCTTAATTCAGTCTGCTCATGGATTCCATCTATTTGCTAACGATTTCGTCAAGACGTCATCGAGAGCCGACAACTTCACGTATCAACCCGTTGAATCAGGCAAAGAGGCGCAAGCGCAGATTTTAGCGGCGATTAACGATTACGGCGCAGCGGCTTACTATTATTTGTCTGGGTCTTCGAAAGTGGTGAGGGCCAATGGCGCCTTTCTTAGGGCGCACGGTATTCCCAAACAACAAATTGTTAAAGATATTCAAATCGGGTATTAACCCGGCAAAATTAGACCTTTATGATGTTCTTTCATCATGAGGGTCTTTTTCTTTGTGTACAAGTAAATTAGAATCAATTTAAACTGGAATCTTCAGATTAGAACTGTTACAATGTAAGAAAGATAAGAAATGAGCAAGGAGGCCATTGAGATGCGAAATTATCGTCGATTATTTGCCGTGCTTGGTGTGAGTGCGGTTGCCATGGTTCTAGGGGTGTTAAAGCAGCCACTAATGGCGCAGATTTTGATTACAGTGATGGGCTCGCTCATTGCGCTTGTGATGTTGTGGGATATGATTCAAACGTTGCGCTCAGGTAAGTTTGGCATTGATTTGCTGGCAATTACCGCGGTAATCGCCACACTTGCTGTCGGGCAATACTGGGCATCAATGATTGTGCTCTTGATGCTGACAGGTGGGGACGCATTAGAGGATTATGCTGCGAATAAGGCCAAGCGGGAACTCAAGAGCCTGCTTGATAACGCGCCAACTCAAGCCCACCGGCAGCATGGGGCCGAGATTGAGGACGTCAGCGTCGATGATGTTCAAGTCGGTGATGTGTTAATCGTCCGGCCTAAAGAGTTAGTGCCAGTTGATGGGACCGTTATTGATGGTGAGAGCATGGTGGACGAATCAAGTCTGACTGGTGAATCCAAGCCGATTGAAAAGGGCCCGCACATACAAGTGATGTCTGGGACAGTTAACGGCGATAGTGCCTTGACCATGCGCGTTGATCAAATCGCTGCAGACAGTCAGTATCAAGGGATTATCCGGTTGGTCCAACAATCTGAAGCACGTCCTGCTCATTTTGTCCGCATGGCTGATCGGTATGCCGTGCCATTCACATTAGTCGCCTATATCATTGCTGGCCTAGCTTGGTGGTTAACGGGTGACCCAGTTCGCTTCGCCCAAGTGCTTGTGGTCGCCTCACCATGTCCATTGATTTTGGCAGCCCCAATCGCTTTGGTTTCTGGTATGAGCCGGACCAGCCGCCACGGGATTATTGTGAAGTCTGGGACTACTTTGGAGAAACTTGCCAACGCGAAGACCTTTGCCTTTGATAAAACCGGCACAGTCACTAGCGGGATTCTGTCAGTAGCTAAAGTTGTGCCTGTCGGTAAAATGGATGCTAAGGCTTTGCTGCAACTCGCAGCCTCAGCTGAACAGCAATCGGGACACATTTTGGCCCGGTCATTGGTCAAAGCTGAACACGTGGATCAGTTATTACCAGCCAGTGCAGTTGAAGAGGCGACCAGTTTCGGGGTGCAAGCGACTATTAACAATCAAGTGGTCAAAGTCGGGAAAGCCAGCTACGCAGATGCTGCCGCCGATGTCGATACCACGGCGGTGTATGTCAACGTGGATGGCACCTACATGGGCTACATTACGTTCACTGACCGCATTCGACCAGAAGCCGCGGAAACCATGACTCGCCTGCACGACTTAGGGGTTGAGCGACTGATGATGATTTCTGGTGACCAAGAAGCCATCGCCGAAAAAGTCGCAGCTGAAGCTGGGATCGATACGGTTTTTGCTGAAAAGTTACCTGCTGAGAAGATTGCGGTCTTAGATAGCATCGACGCGCAGAATCGGCCGGTAGTCATGGTCGGGGACGGCGTCAATGACGCGCCATCACTCACTGTGGCTGACGTCGGGATTGCCATGGGCGCGCACGGTGCCACCGCTGCCAGTGAATCCGCGGATGCCGTGGTCTTAAAAGATGACTTAGGTAAGGTTGCTGACGCCTTGATCATTTCACGTGACACCATGGTGATTGCTCGTGAAGCCGTGTTAATTGGGATAGCTATCTGTTTGATTCTGATGGTCATCGCCGCTTTCGGCTTCATTCCAACGATTATTGGGGCGCTTTTGCAAGAAGTTATCGATACCGTCACCATCCTTTACGCCTTACGGGCGCGGACAGGACGGCACAAGTTGGCCGCTTCGACTGATGGGGATTTGAGGACCACGGAAGGCTAAAATTTAAACCACACAAATAGCCGTCTGATATTATTATCAGACGGCTTTTTGCAGGGCTTCAAGTCGCGCCCACAGCGTTCCACCAGCAGGATTTCGTCGCAGTTATATTAGTTAGTCTAAACGCGCTCACAATGCCAAGCGCCTCGGTCTAAGCACCTGCTCCGCTGGGAGAAAAGACCGCTCCCGTTGTCGCAGGTGAGCTTAGCCTGCCGTCGCTTAACCGGCATTGTTCGCGCTCTGCTTTATGGCAATAAGGTAAAGCACACGGCACCGACAATGCCACCAAGGATTGGACCAACGATTGGAATCCAACTATAACCCCAGTCGGAGTCGCCTTTGTTAGCAATTGGCAAGACGGCATGCGCCAACCGTGGGCCGAGATCCCGGGCAGGGTTAATCGCATAACCGGTGGTCCCGCCAAGTGAGAAGCCAATGGCGGTAATCAACAGGCCAACCCCAATTGGGTTCAAACCCGCTGTCCATTTACCTCGAGTGAATGCAAGGAGGGCAAAGACTAAGACGAAGGTGCCCACGAATTCACTGAGGAAATTGGCCCATGGCTTGCGAATGGCAGGCCCGGTCGCAAAAGTCCCGAGAATGGCAGCTTGATCCTTGGTTTCAGCCCAATGTGGGTAGTACTGTAACCAAACGACAACCGCTCCCAGAAAGGCCCCAGCCATTTGCGCAATGATAAATGGTATGACACTGCTCCATGGGAATTTGCCAATGGCGGCAAACCCAATCGTTACTGCAGGATTCAGGTGTGCTGGACCAAGATAAGCTGAAGTGTAAACCCCAAGGGTCACAGCTAACCCCCAACCAATCGCAATCGCAATCCAACCGGCGCCCTGTGCCTTTGACTTGTTGAGGGAAACGCCGGCAACGACGCCATCCCCGAGTAAAACCAGAATAAACGTCCCGATGAATTCCCCAAGTGCTTGAGTCATAACACTGCTGTCCATAAATTCTTCCCCCTTATACAGGTGATGCGCTACTTCAAGGCATCAAGTTGGGTTTCAGCAATCACTTGATTCAAATGTTCGGTTTGATCAGCTTTTTCACTGTCAGACCAGTCGAGTAAGCGCGCCATTTCATTAATGACCGGTTCCTTGAGGTCGTTCAAAGTATCAGCGTGGAAAAGAATTGCATTAGTGCGCCGCAGTAAGTAATCGACTGGATTCAACGCCATTTCTTCGTTGACAGAATAGCGTAAACTGATGGTTTCTTTAAGACTGAGACCAGGAGCAGCCCCATCTTGAACGTAGGTCACAACGCGGCCAGTATTTGAACCGAAGCGGTTGGCCAAATCATTGGCGTCTGCTTCTGGTAGCCCTGCATCTTGGGCAATCCGGGCAAAGAACTTGATGGTTTCATCCACGTTGGTTGGGTCAAAATGCCCACCAGACACTTGGAGCTTGGTGCTATCAATTTCTTTAGCATTCACATTGTATTCAGACTTCAAGATGTCGCGAATCAGCGCTAAAGCCCCAGCAGCCATCTTCCGATAGTCGGTAATCTTACCACCAGATAAGGTAATCATGCCGTCGTCAGCGCGCTTCAAGGAACTCCCACGGGAAACTTGCGAAGGACTCAGTGTTTCTTCGGCGTGGGCAGTCTTCAAATTACTGATGGCTTTTTCAACAGCAGCGCGATCAGCCTTTTTGGCTTCATAGTCGTTGACTGTATCAATGAGGGCATTGAAGGTGGCATCGGAAACCTTCCCAGCGTTGGCGCCACCACCATTGTAGTCAGAACTACCGTTAGCAGCGATCAGTGGGCGTAAACCAACCCAACTGGCTTCGACGTCATCAAGTTTAATGCCGGCTTCTGGATACCGATTGTTGATGGCCGCTAATAAGTAATCAACGTCGCTTTGCTCAACCGTTGGGTGCTTGTAATCCCCATTGAAATCAGTATCAGTGGTCCCAAAGTAAGTCTTACCTTCACGTGGCACCACGAAAATCATCCGGCCATCGTCAGCACCAGAGTCAAAGTACGTTGGTTGTGGAACGCTCAAACGACTGTCATCAACGACCAAGTGAACCCCTTTGGTTGGCCGCAAGGTTGGTGCTTGGCTCTCTTTGCTATCGAGGGACTTGAATTTGTCGACCCAAGGACCAGTGGTATTGATGACCAATTTCGCATGGATATCGAAATCTTCGCCGGTTAAGTTATCGTGAGCCTTTAAGCCGTTCACTTTCCCGTTGTCGTCATACAACACACCGGTGGCTTCAACGTGACTGGCAATGTTTGCGCCGAGTTCGTCAGCTTCTTTGATGTTTTCAATAACTAAGCGCGCATCATTGTTGACAAAATCAAGATAGACCCCACCACCAAGCAACTTATCAGGCTTCAAGCCGGGTTCGCGCTGCAGGACTTCTTCTTTAGAGATGGTGTAGTTGGCATATTGGGTACCAGTGACCCCAGCTAACCGATCATACAAGTCCATCGCAATCTTGACACTGAACATGTCATAGGTTGAATCAGGTTCATCATAGATTGGCATCAACATTGGGAATGGCCGTGGAATATGAGGCGCGATGCCTTGAACAACCGCACGTTCCTTGACGGTGTCGGAAACAACGCCGACATCAAAGGTCTTCAAATACCGGATCCCACCATGGACTAACTTAGTGGAACGTGAGGAGGTGCCTTCGGCGAAGTCTTGCATTTCAATTAAGCCAGTTTTGATGCCTGATGCGGCGGCTTGAATCGCCACCCCGGCACCGGTAATCCCACCACCGACAATCAATAAGTCCAGCGGAGTGTTTTTTAAGTTCTCAATTGTTTGTTGCCGTGATTTTTGTGAAAATGCCATCGTCCATTCCTCCTAGTTATTATTGTGGTTGAGCGGCTTGTGTTTGAAAGTCTCTGTCGCTGCCACAGCTTGTTGCCAGCCGGCGTAAAGATTCTCGCGCACATCGTCGGCCATATTTGGGGTATAGCGTTTCCCCACTTCGAAAATATTTTGCAATTCGTCGGTATCTTTCCAGAAGCCAACTGCTAAACCGGCTAAGAAGGCTGCGCCCATGGCAGTGGTTTCAAGGTTAGCGGCCCGCTCGATTGGCGTATTCAAGATATCAGCTTGGAATTGCATCAGGTAATCGTTGTTGGCGGCCCCGCCGTCAACGCGTAAAGCGGGGATGTCGATACCAGTGTCTTTATTCATTGTGTCGACCACATCGCGGGTCTGATAGGCGAGAGCTTGCAAGGTGGCTTTAATGAAGTCGTTGCGGGTCGTGCCGCGGGTCAGGCCAAAGACGGCTCCGCGAGCTTCTGCGTCCCAATACGGTGCGCCCAGACCGGTGAAGGCTGGGACAACGTACACTTCGTTGGCACTCTCGGATTCATTGGCTGCGGCTTCAGAATCTGACGCATGTTCAACCAACTGCATGGCATCGCGTAACCATTGGATCGCTGACCCAGCGACAAAGACGGAGCCTTCGAGGGCATAGTAGACTTTGCCATTGATGCCGTAACCAATAGTGGTCAATAGATTGTTCTTAGACAGCATTGGCTTTTCGCCGGTATTCATCACTATGAAAGACCCGGTTCCGTAAGTGTTCTTCACCATGCCCGGTTGCAGGGCCAATTGACCAAAGAGTGCGCTTTGTTGATCCCCAGCCATCCCAGAAATTGGGACTTCACTACCGTAGAAGTGGTAAGCAGCCGTGTTGCCGTAAACCTCAGAATTACTTTTGACTTCGGGCAACATGACCTTAGGAATATTCAATAATTTCAGGATGTCGTCATCCCACTTCAGGTCGTGAATGTTGAATAGCATGGTACGGCTGGCGTTGGTGTAGTCAGTGACGTGAAAAGCGCCCCCAGACAATTTCCAACTTAACCAGGTATCAATAGTGCCAAATAAAAGTTCCCCGTTCTCGGCGCGTTCTTGTGCGCCTGGCACATGGTCTAAGATCCACCGGACTTTGGTCGCTGAGAAGTACGCGTCAATCAGCAAACCGGTCTTGTCATGAATCATGTCAGCATAACCGTCTGCTTGCAGTTTCTCGGCAATGCTATTAGTTTGCCGGGATTGCCAAACAATAGCGTTATAGATTGGCAGCCCGGTTGCTTTGTCCCAAACAATTGTGGTTTCCCGCTGGTTGGTAATGCCGACCCCAGCAATTTGTTTGGGTTGAATTCCAGATGAAATGAATGCTGTGGCAATTGTTGAAAGGACAGCGTTCCAGATTTCGTTGGCATTGTGCTCAACCCAACCTGGTTGCGGGAAGTATTGTGGGAACTCACGTTGAGCATCGGCGACTTTCTTCCCGTCGTGATCGATAATCATTGCTCGCGTGCTGGTTGTCCCTTCATCAATCGCTAGCATATATGATTCAGCCATACATAGACCTCCTTCAGTCACAAATTTAAAGCGCATGCGCTTTCATCTACAATGTTAGCGCATTCATCCAATAGGTGTGAAATTTTATAAATTTTTCTCATGGAAAATTAAGTTGTATGCAATCTATTTTGACTTAACAGAATTGATTGAAGCCGCTTGCGGCCTAATATATTCGCATTTGTAGATATATTGAGACAAAAAAATCCGTCGGCAAAATATTTGCAGGCGGAAAGGATTTTCTAATAAATATGTAACGTTAATAGCCAACCAAGGGTTCCGAGGATGAGTAAGCCTAAAAAATTGAGACCGGTGAACCCAATCACGAAGCGGCGACGTTGATGGTTACCAAACTGGTTGTATTGTTTAATGACTAACAGATTAGCCATCGAGCCGACCATTGAGCCTAGGCCCCCAATATTTGATCCATAGAAGAGCGCGGCCGCGTGATGGGTGAACTTTGCCAACAACACAGTTGATGGGACGTTGCTAATGAATTGGCTAGAGATAATACTGCTAAGATACACTGAAGTAGGCGTATTTTCTAAGCGGCCAAGGGCGTTAACAATGCCACTGACTTGGCTGATGTTACTGACAATGATGAAGAATCCTGTAAAGGTCAGAATCAGCGCATAATCAACGTGCAAGAGGATTCGCGGATGCAGGGCAAGTGCCAATAGAATTGCACAGATAGCGCCGACCCAGGTTGGGAGAAATCCAAGCACACCGGCAAAAATGACGAGGGCCACAGCAATGGTGACTAAAGTGGGTCGCATCATAATTTTGATGTCGTGGAAAGGGACCTGTGGAACTGGCTGACTTTTGACGAAGAAACTAAATAGATACAAAACGACAATGTCTAAGACGAGCAATGGAATTGACCAAGTGAAGAAAGTGCCAGGATCGATTTTGTAGTGCAAGAGAATGAAGATATTGTGAGGATTGCCAAACGGCGTGAAGGCACTGCCGAAGTTGGCGGCCATCCCAATTAACGTGACGGGTACAATTTCAGGTAAAGTATATTTCTTACTAATCCGCAGATATAGCGGTAATAAGGTGAGGACGGTAACGTCATTGGTGAGGAACATGCCACTGACGACCGCGAGGACTAAGAAGCGACGGGTTAACTGCCGGGCGTTTTTGGCGCCACTTGTGAGACGGTACGCCCAATAATCTAGCAAATGTAAATACTCAAAAATTTGGATCACGGTCATCATCGCTAAGAGTGACCAGAGGGTCGAAAAGTTAATGTCGGCTAATCGCGGTCGAGCGAAGAATAAACTTGCCAGCATAATAACGACTGTGATTTGCAGCACTCTGTCGCGCGCAATGTTTTTGAATACGCTCATAATGTTTCCTCTCTAAAACAATTCAAACATGACTATTTTGCACTTTATTCAAGTATGTGACAACCTGAATATAGTCTGCATGGCGGTTTATGAGGTGAAGTCTCACCAGTTATTAATGATTGGTCACAGATTGCTACCTGCCAGTATCAAGGCCAAAGATCCCCACAAAAAAAGCGCGTTGCTTAAGCAACGCGCTTTTATCATTGACTTTGGTAAAGCTGGATGAATAATCCGAAGCTTAGAGGGCCCAAGGACTCATGCCAGAAGCGTTGTATAAGCGAATGGCATCAGCGATTTGGGTATCAACATCGTTACTACCGTTAATCCAGAGACTTTGGAATAAGCCGTGAGCAGTACTGCCGGGGTTTTGTGCCGTGGCTTGCCAGCCAGATTCGCGGGTAATGATCGCGTCCCAAGTGGCAGCAGATTCGCCAGTTGCCGCAACCATCTTATTGAGAACATAAGTCTTCAATGAGCTGCCGTAACTGACAGTGGTTGGCTTAGCAGCGGCCTGTTGGGCAGCTTGCTGTGCTTGTTGCGCCTTGGCTGCAGCGGCAGCCTTAGCTTGAGCAGCAGCTTGTTGCGCAGCGGCTTGAGCTGCTGCTTTAGCTTTTTGTTGTGCTGCTTGTTGAGCGGCAACCTTATGCTGGGCTTCAGCAATTGGATTGTCAGCAACTTTGAATTCGATTTTTGCAGGGATATGCAAGAGTTCCCCTGGCAAGATAATGTAGTTGTTTAAGTCAATGTGGTTGGCAGCTGTCAGTGAAGACAAGGTAATGCCATTACGTTGACTGATGTCCCACAGTGTATCCCCCGATTTCACTGTGTAGTCTTGATAGTCAGCAGTTGTGACCGCGTTAACGGCCTGGTTTGCTGAGGCGAGAGCTGGGAAGAGGGCCAGTACAGCGACGATAGCCCATTTGATTTGATTCTTAATGATAAACATTCACTCCTAAATAAGCTTTTTTTAATCTGTTCAGAAACAGAACACTTATGGAGTATAACGGGAGGGTGTGTCAGGCAAATGCCATCGAGGTTACATTCTGCATCAATATTGTCATAATGTAACGCTGCTGTAATATTTGCTGGGAATCTTGCCTAGAAACCATTTTCAGAAATTTTTTGGCCCAAAAAACCGATAAATCAGCATTCTATTCCAGCCTCAACACCGACGGTCACTAGGAGTTGGCTGAATTTCAAGCAGCTTTCAAAAAAATGAGTGTTATTTTTTGTCGGCCTTGTAACAAAACACTTAGTCGATGCCCCCCAACAGCGCACAGGCCGATTCCTTTTGGTCTGGCTACTCATGGGTTTTCGTTCTGAGTTATAATAGAAACAACACGGATTAAATGAGGTGAGATTGTGGCGATGTATCGAGAAAAACGGTTCGAAGAAATTAAGCGACTGCTGGCAGAACGTCAGGAATTGAGTATTGAGGACATTATGCAGGCGGTCAATGTTTCTCGCGATACGGCTCGTCGCGACATTGTAGCATTGGCTGAACGTGGCGTGGGCCGACGCACGCGTGGTGGTTTGATTGCGCCGTCGTTTGGCCAAAGTGTACCGAGCTACTCGGAACGGCTGCAACTTTTTTCAGAACAAAAATCTCAAATGGCTCAGTTAGCGTTAGGCATGATTCATCCGGGTGGCGTTTATTTTATTGATGATTCCACAACGCTGTTGAAACTTTCCCAAAGCATCGCGGCGGATGTGACCATTTACACCCATTCATTGGACAATGCGATTGCCTTGTCAGTGCAATCAGCAATCACACTGCGAATGTTGGGAGGGACCCTCAATCAACATGCCCGCTTCTTCTTTGAACCTGAGACCCTCCATACCCTGTCACGAATTGCTTTTGATGCTGCCTTTATCGGGGCGACAGCGATTGATGCCACCGGTGTGAACTTTGGTTATGAAGAAGATGCGTTGGTCAAACGTGCAGCTGTGAGTGCCGCGCGCCAAGTCGTCGTTGTCTCTGAAACTCAGAAATTACAACTTGAGGCGCCGTATCGAGGGTTGGCATTGGATCAGATTGATACTTTTATTACCGATCGGCCCCTAGCAGCTGAGGAACGACGTTGGTTTGATCCTCGTACGACAATTATTACCCCAGAGACGAATAAACAGAATTAAATTTCTATACATTTTCTGAGGGATTATTGTCCTGTTGGCGATATAAGTTATACTGATGCTAGTCAAAAGAAATGGCGGTGGCTAAATGCAACCCTTAGTGAGTGTGATTGTGCCAATTTATAATCTCAGTCCGTATTTACCTCGAGGTCTGAAGAGTTTGACGCAACAAACCTACAATAATATAGAATTAATCCTCATCGATGATGCCTCAACAGATACAAGTGCTTCGGTGATGGCTGAATTTGCAGCTCAAGATGCCCGGGTGAAACCAATCTATCTTACGAAGAATGGCGGCGTGTCCGCTGCCCGAAACGCCGGGCTCGAAGTAGCTACTGGAGAATTACTCGCGTTTATGGATGGGGATGACTGGGTCGAACCAGACTTTATCGACGCGCTAGTTAAAACCATGAATCACAGAAATTGCGACTTAGTGGTCAGCCCCTTTTTTAGCGATAATCCTGAACCAAATGCGGTGCCAGCCAGAAGTCAGATGGATAAGGTGCTGACACGATCAGCCTTCATCCGTGGCATGCTGATGCCGGTCGGGCGGGTGCGCGGGTATCTGTGGAATAAGATGTATCGTCGTGATTTGGTCGAACAAGCTCATTTGCGGTTCGATGAGACTGTTTCTATCATGGAAGACGAATTATTCACCGTCCAATATGCACTAATGACGGATCGTTTTTTTTATTTTGGCAAACCAGCGTATCATCATGTTATTCGCTTGGATTCAGCTACCCAGTCACTTGGCGTGATTGGTGCTGTACCCCAACAAATCTCTGCGCTAGTGCGGATTCAGAAGATGATTGCCAATCAAGCCAAAGTAGATGCTGAACCAGAAAAAGACGAACCGGTGATTAAAGTAGAACGATAGGGAGAAAAGATGACAACACTGTTAACTCGACGCGAAATCAAGCGTCAAGCCAAAGAAAAATTGAGAACCAACGATAATTGGCGCCAATTGATGATTGCTAACGTCATTCCATGGCTAATTGCCGTGGTCGTGACTATCTTAGCCTTACTCGAAGCGCATGCCATTTTATCTCAGATTGATTACAACAACGTGGTCGATAGCCTGAATAACTTGCCTCAAAATGGTTCGCGTTCCTTGATTGAAAGCCTCGTAGCAACCATGTTTGGCCAGGGGATTGCTTTCACGGCTTTAGAGACTTGGCGGAACCCGGACCAGGCGATTAAACCTTGGACCGCCGTGTTCCGCGTCTTCAATGGTCGCTGGTTCTGGGGCGTATTAGCAGTTTGGTTCCTGTCGACCGTCTTTCAACAGCTGGGCTTTATTTTGTTCATCATTCCCGGGATTTTGTTGTATTACGGTTTAAGCCAGTCATATTATGCCTTATATGATGCACGCAAAGATGGCCAGTCTAGCACGGCGCTTAGTGCTTTAGTCCAGAGTTGGCGATTGATGAGTGGCTTCAAACTCGATTTATTTGTCCTCGGCCTGTCATTACTGGGCTGGATTATTCTGCAAAACATCACCTTACATTTACTCGATTTCGCAATTAACCCCTATCTACAATTGGTCTACGCGGGTTTCTATGAGAACGTGCGGAACTATCAAGCCCAACAACAAGTTCAAGGGTAAGACTGAAGCTGACGAGTCCGGTCAGCTTTTTGTGTGGCCGTATTCAAGACTTTAATTGCTTCAAAACCTGGAGTACAATCAGCTGAAATAGCAAGGAGGAAATATCATGGACATCGCAGCATTAACTGAAACTTATCCGATTGTGGCTGATATCGCAGCCGCAAAGGAAGTCATGTGGGTCAATCCTGATTATGGCCAAGAAAGTGATTTGATGGGCCTGACACAAGCTGATCTTTTCGATGCAGCTGCCCGATTTGATCGCTTTGGGGCGTACATGGCCGTCGCTTTTCCAGAAACCGCGGTGACTGGTGGTATTTTGGAGTCTCCATTACACAAATTGGACCAGATGAAATCGGCTATCACGGAACGTGAGCATTATGTGCTTCCTGGTGATTTATACCTGAAAGCTGATAATGAATTACCGATTTCTGGCTCGATTAAGTCGCGGGGTGGGATTTACGAAGTCTTGAAGTTCGCCGAAAGTGTGGCGATTAAGCATGGCCTGATTACCTATATGGATGACTATGCACACTTCAATGATCCCGAGTTCCATGACCTTTTTAGCCAGTACGGAATTGCCGTTGGGTCAACAGGCAATCTCGGCCTAAGCATTGGGATTGTCGCGGCTAAATTAGGCTTCAAAACGACCGTTCACATGTCGAGTGATGCTAAAGCCTGGAAGAAGAATTTACTGCGTGAAAAAGGCGTGAATGTGGTTGAATACGCCGGGAATTTCACTGAAGCCATCACCGCTGGTCGCGAACAAGCGGCTTTGGATCCGACAGTTTACTTTATCGATGATGAAGGTAGTCGAGATCTGTTCCTCGGTTATGGTGTCGCTGCTATCCGCCTGCAAAAACAGTTAAAAGATATGGGCATTAAGGTTGATGCTGAGCACCCACTCTTCGTTTACTTACCTGCTGGGGTTGGTGGTTCTCCTAGTGGGGTGACGTTTGGTTTGAAACAAATTCTCGGCCCAAACGCCCACGCCATTTTTGCTGAACCGACTCACATTCCATCAGTCTTGCTGGGCATGGTCACTGGTTTAAACGATCAAATTTCTGTATATGACATTGGCCTAGATGGCGTCACAGAAGCGGATGGACTAGCAGTCGGTCGGCCAAGTCGATTGGCTGGCCGGGTGATGAAGACCTTGCTTCAAGGGATTGCAACCTTTGATGACTCCCGGGTCATGGCGTATACGGCCCAATTGCGGGATACAGAAGGCTACAAGGTTGAACCAAGTGCCACAGCCGGCTTTGCAGCCTTACAACAAGCACAGCCATATCTAGGTACGCAGTATCCGATGCAAAATGCCACGCATATTGTCTGGAGTACCGGGGGGATGCTCGTCCCTGAAAGTGAACACGAACGGAACTACGCCATTGGCGAAGCACTTTTAAATCAGTAACAATAAAAAGCCACGGGATTCGTGGCTTTTTTGTGTGGCTGGCGAAATATAAGTCTGCGTGTGTGGGTTCGGCTGGACCCGTGCCAGGGCACACTCTGTATACTATTGCACAAGCGGAATGGTTGAATTTTTGATGCACCGGTGGTTTAGTGAGTGTAAACGGACACAAAGGAGATTTTACATATGAGTCGTATTGTTGTTTTGGGCGCGGGGTATGCTGGCATGCGCGCTATTAAGTTTTTGCAGAAGGACTTGCCAGCCTCTGATGACCTTATCTTGGTCAACGACAGTCCTATTCATACTGAGAAGACTAACCTGCATGAAGTGGCAGCCGGTACGATTGCCCCTGTAAAGATTACTTACTCAATTGAGGATGTCATTTCCAAGCGAGTAAAGTTTCAAATCGGCAAAGTAACTAAGGTAGACGTGGATGCCAAGCAAGTGCTGTTTGACGATGGCACAACGCTGACTTATGACTATGTGATTATTGCCCTTGGTTTCCGCTCCGAAGATTTCGGGTTAAAAGGTGCTTCTGACAACGCTTTGCCACTCTATGACATTGAAAGTGCCGAAGCCATCCAAAAGCATATTGAAGATCAAATCAAACACTATGCGCAGACCAAAGACGAGAATGCTTTGAACGTCATTGTCTGTGGTGCCGGTTTTACCGGGATTGAATTGGTCGGCGAACTGACTCGCTCCTTGCCTCGTTTGGCCAAGAAGTATAATACGCCTGAACCTAAGATTACGAACATCGAAATGGCCACCCAAATCCTCCCAATGTTTGATCAAGGTTTAGCCACTTATGCGGTTGATTTCTTGAAGAACAAGGGCGTCAATTTACTGACCGGGGCTAAAATTAGCGAAATTGAACCTAATGCCGTGGTTTATTCTGAGAATGATGAAGAAAAACGGGCCTACGGGAACACCATCATTTGGACCGTCGGGGTTTCCGGGAGTGACGTCATCGCCGATTCAGGCTTTGATCAAAAGCGTAACCGTGTGGTCGTGTCAAAGAACCTTAATCTTGACGCCCACCCAGAAGTCTTCATCGTCGGGGATGTGTCCGCCGTCATGGATCCAGACTCTAACCGACCATATCCAACGACAGCACAAATTTCGCTCAAGCAAGGCGAATACGCCGCAAAGAATATTGCGCATGCTGAGAAGGGCGAGAGTCTGGAAGACTTCAGCTACGAGTCACTCGGAACCGTTGCCTCCTTGTCTGAGGTCAACGCGATTGGTGAAGTCGGCAAGCGGAAACTTAAAGGCTATCCAGCTTCTGTTCTCAAGAAAATCATTACCAACCGCAGTTTGTTGGAAGATGCCAACTTTGGTACCATGTTGAAAAAGGGTCGTTACGATATTTACCATTAATACATGAAAGCTGATGACAAGCATGGATGATTTCATTCTTTCTCCTGATGCACTCGCTGAACTAGTTAAGGTAGGTCGGTATAAGACCGAGGACGAAGTGATTAAGCATACCATTCAAGACTGGGTCCAATTTCTATTGGACGAAGGCTTTGAGGGAAGTTACTTCCAAGCCAAAATCACAGGGCCTGATTTAGGCATTATCAACACCACTCGCACCGTGGTGGCTACCTTGCATAGTCAGGGTGAGTCGTATGTCGCCGATTATCGTACAGACGCACGTGCGACCCTGTTGCGGTTGCAGCATCAACTACGAGACATGATTAGTCACCATGAGATTGATATTTAAAAAGACTGTGACATCACCATTTTGGTGATGTCACAGTCTTTTTTGTTTGCTTCAGTACCATTGCATCTGATCTATTGGGGCATACCGCCAGATAATGACGGATTCGATTTGACTCCGTGAGAGGAAACCAAAGTCTCGACTATCGTGGGAGACCAAGCGGTTATCACCAAGTACGAAATAATGTCCGGCAGGGACCGTTTTGCTGTGGGTTGACGGTAGCGTGGCAATGTTAAAGTCGCCAGTGAAATGCACGACGCTCGCGTTGACATTGCGCTGGGCAGCCCAGGTTTTAATCTCTGGCTGCATAAATTTCGGCTTCAGATACGGTTGAGCTTGGCGTTTGCCATTAATATAAAGCACATCATTCTTTGACTCGACGGTGTCGCCGGGCAAACCAATCACTCGTTTGACATAGCGCTGATTGGGTCGATCTGGTGCGTTGACCACGACAATGGCATTACGCTTGATGCCCACGGTTCGCAGAGAGAATAGCCGGTCGTCATTATTGAGCGTGGGTGCCATGCTGACGCCTACTACAACATCCTTGCTGATGACATACTGCCGCAGGAGTGCGGCCGCGCCAATCGCGACACCGATGACGAACAGAAGCTCTAGTACGAAGACCCAAGGATTCGAGCGCTTTTTCTTCACCATGTCACCTTCATCTTGCCTCAACTCGTTTAGTCTTGCGCGTAACTATCAAAGAAGTCAGAGGCTTCAGCTTTTTCGCAGAGATCAACAATTTCACTATATTCTGCGAGCACTAAGCACCACTTGTGGGGCAGAGCTTGATAACCATAGGCCAAACCAGCGAGGCCGCCGACTAGGGCACCCATTGTGTCGGTATAGCCACCACGGTTGACGGCGGCTAAAGCGGCGTCCCGATAATCACTCGTATTCTTCAAATCAGTCAGGACAACCGTGAGCATTACGAACGGCCCTGGGACAGGATCGTTGTTGCTGATTTGGGTTTCTTGGAATCGTTGCCAGGCTGCTTGCTGGTGGGCTGTGAAATAAGTGCCAGCTTGGTCCAGCGCGTGTGCCATGGCGTCTTGCAGGTTCTGATTATCTAGCAAGTTCAAAACAATCTGAGCATAGACGGCCCCAGCCACCAAGTTCTCGACATCAGGATTGGTCAATGCAATGAAATCACGCAATTGGTCAAAGGCTGTCTCGTTAGTAAATAACGTATTCCCGTATTCATGGTACAGGTAATAGGCAAACGGCAGGACCCGCGTGAGACCACCAGGATCTTTGGCCGTGTCAGTCAAAGGCTTGTCAGTGACGGCGAGTTCAGTTGCAGGCCAAATGTCCACATGTGCTGTTTCATACGGGGCGTATTCATTATCGTTATACCAAGCCTTGTAGTTTTTGAGGATAGCGTCAAGATTGTCGCCATCACTCAGGGCGTCAAGACTCGCCAAAATAAGGGCTGTTTCATCAGAATAATTCCCAGCTGGTTGATTGTATGTGCCGTAACCCAGCATGCTGGCCACAGGAGTTGCGTCGAGTTCTGCTTTGGTTTTGCCGTGGACGGGTAAACCAAGTGCGTCACCAATTGCGGCGCCAACAATCCCGTGAATCAGACGATCATCAGTAATTGCCATGTTGGATCCTCCTTTTTTCTTTATTATTTGTAACTTTGATCAAAATTGCAAAGATTCTGTACTGTTTTAGGTGAGCCAGGTTAACAGTTCAAATTGGTAGTCAATGACGTCATCGACCGGCTGGTGGGGATCTTTATCACCAGTGAGGGCCTGAGCCATTGCCGCGACTTGATTCACGCCCAACGGGACATCAAACTCGGGCACTAAATCGGCGATAGTGACAGCCTCAGTGCGGTGATAGGTAAAGACCTGGCGCTTAAACGGTTGATTGGTCGCTTGCAACCACGCGCGGTAGTCAGCCATCAAATTTGCATCCGCTTGGTATACTGGTGGTACAGGGATGCCAAGCCACGCAGCGCCTTCTGCTAATAAGTGATCATCCTGGCGAGTTTGGTGATTAATGGCGACTGCTTGACGACTTAACTGTGAGATTCTTGGCAAATCCGTTACCTTGAGTGTTGGCAATTGGCTGATAAAGACTAAGTCCGCCGATTGCCTGTACGTGTGCCAGTCGGCCGTTGTATAGGTGATGTTGTTTAGCTGGCGTTTTTTAGCTGCTTTTTTAGCCAGGGTTAACATATTAGTGGACCAGTCCAGTAGCGTGACTTCGGTGGCGTGCTCGGCTAGTTTTAAACCGTAACGTCCGGAGCCGCTGGCCAAATCAAGAACGGATTGTGCAGGGAGTAAGTGGTGATTAATGAGAGTTTTGACAACATCAGATTGGATTGGTAGCTGGGATTCCGCTTGGATTTCAGTATATGTTTGGGCAAAATCGTCCCAAGATTCAGGGGTATCCATCGACTCATCTCCTGACTTTATATAGTAGATTAATTCATTTCAGAAAAAGCGCTAATTCGTTGTTGACACGGGATATAGCGTTTGTTATTCTATTATAGTTGTCGCAAGGGCAAACGCCCAGAAGAGATTTGCATAATGAAATTTCTTGTTGACAACGCCTTGTCAAATTGATAAGCTGTTATAGTTGTCTTT
>NZ_AYZQ01000002.1 GCF_001436115.1 Lacticaseibacillus brantae DSM 23927 | reverse complement strand
AACTATAACAGCTTATCAATTTGGCAAGCTATTGTCAACAAGGAATTTCATTTAATGAATAAATATTCATCCTCAATACATTCCCATAAATTGGCAACTCAATGAGTTTACCAACTCAGCTAGTCGATGTCAAACAGTTTTTAAATGTCCGACGCGATTGCCTTAACAACAATAGCTATCTTACCAGCTGAATTGACCAACGTCAACAGGTTTCTGTGGGCTGCATCGAAATTTTCAGTTTCCGAAAAAGCACGCGAAAAGTCCCAATAGTATGAATATTCATGAATCAAAAGCCGAACTTTGACCTAAAATTCAGTTCTGCCATTCGGAAAAAGAAAAAAGCACCCAATGCTGGGTGCTTTCTCACGCCTCAAGGTCGTCTAAATAATTGGAGACCCATCCTAGCAAGGCTTCAGCAATCGGGGCAAAGCCTTGTTGCACTTTCCGATTGGTCCAATAATGCTTGCGAGTCCGTTTGGACGACAACTCAATACTCGTATCTAAAGCGCGCAGCGAAAGACTGATTTTCTGCGTGTACTCATCAATATCCAAAATCATAACCCGCAGCACTTGCCCCACCTTAAACAGGTGACTGATATCTTTAACAAACCCGTGTTGGCATTCTGAAATGTGGATCAGCCCTTGCGTCTTGTCATCAAGAAGCACAAAGACACCATAGGGTTGAATACCGGTAACCTTACCGGTAATCACATCACCGATTCGATATTCCATGCCGCCACTTCATTTCATTAGTTTACAGCAAATAGTATACCGTACTTTAAATGAAGTACCAACTTTTCTTACACAGCTTAGTCGGCGTTTTCAACCGTAATGGATTCTACCAAGACAGATTCCACAGGCTTATCAGCGCCATCGGTTTTCACCTGGCTAATCGCATCCAAAACGTTCATCCCGCTGATGACCTGGCCAAATACGGTATGACGTTGGTCTAACCATGGTGTACCACCATTTTGATAGGCATCAATAATCTCTTGTGGATAGCCCGCATCTGGCATTTGATCTAGCATGTCTTGGCGAATATGTTCATTAGACACGATAAAGAACTGGCTGCCATTTGTGTTAGGACCGGCGTTAGCCATTGATAATGCCCCCCGAATGTTGAACAGTTCAGGCGAGAATTCATCTTCGAAGCTTTCACCCCAAATACTTTCGCCGCCCATCCCGGTACCAGTTGGATCGCCGCCTTGGATCATGAAGTCAGGAATAATCCGGTGGAAAACTTGCCCATCGTAGTAGCCCTTCTTAATCAAACCAATGAAGTTCTCAACTGTTTTTGGCGCTTGTTTTGGAAACAAAGCCACTTTAATCGTACCTAAAGAAGTCGTGATTGTGGCGATTGGTCCTGCATAATCCTTTAAATCAAGTTGTGGTAAGCTCATTGGAATCTTCCTTTCGTGGAACGCATTATGTGTGGATATGATACGCGTTTTTTCTATAAAATGCTACGTCTATTGGTCGCCTCTCTAAAATGTGTTAGTGTAGTGCTGTTACTTTACGAAAAAGAGGAATAACCAAATGGATTCGACGCACATGTATGAAATTACCGTCATCGGTGGAGGCCCAGTCGGCATGTTTGCTGCCTTCTATGCTGGTCTACGCTCAGCCGATGTCTTATTAATAGAAAGTTTGAGTGAATTGGGTGGTCAGCCCTTCAACCTGTACCCTGCTAAAGTGCTCTATGATATTGCCGGCTACCCGGCCATCAACGGGACCGAGTTGACGGCCAAATTAATCGAACAGAGTGCGCACTTTGAGCCGACGATTCAGACCGCCACCACGGTGACCCAAATCGAAACAGTCGAGGGCGGTTATCGCCTGACGAGTGATCAGGGTGATTTTCTCACCAAAACTGTCATTATTGCGACTGGCGGGGGCGCCTTTCTGCCACGTAAACTGGCTGTCGACTATGATGAGCGTATGGATGGTCACCAGGTCAACTATTTTGTTCGCGACCTCGAGAACTATCGGGACTTAGATGTTGCCATCGCGGGTGGCGGAGATTCCGCGATTGATTGGGCATTGACTTTAGCCCCAATTGCCAAATCAGTTCACTTAATTCATCGCCGCAACGAATTTCGGGCCTTGGAGTCTAGCGTGGCGACTTTGAATGCCAGCACAGTGGTCCAACACACCCCGTTTCTCATTAATGCCATCCAACCAGAAGGGCCTCTGGTCACGTTGAACCTTAAAGAGGTCCGCGGCGATGCCAATGTGGAATTGACTGTGGATAAATTGCTTGTCAATTATGGCTTCATGAGTGACAACAAACAACTGAAGCAATGGGACTTGACGTTAGACCGTAATTTAATCGCCGTTGATTCGCAGATGCAAACCAGTCGCGCTGGTATCTACGCCATTGGTGACGCAGTCAATTACCCCGGGAAATTACAACTCATTGCCAGTGGTTTTGGCGAAGCGCCAACAGCAGTGAATGATGCGCTCAGTTATTTGTATCCTGATCGGCGGGCCGCATTACACAGTTCGCAACTTTATCACTAGGAGGAGAAAGAATGAGTCACGAGGACAAGTTGTATCAACATACCATTGACCTGTTGCAAGAACGCGGCGTGGCCTTACCCGCAATTGGAGAGCTCGTCATGTTTCTGCAATCCAAGTTCATTCCGACATTAACAATAGAAGAAGCCACGAAAAACGTCGAAATTGTTTTGCGTAAGCGGGAAGTCCAGAATGCCGTGATGACTGGCATCGCCTTAGACAAGGCGGCCGAAAAGCATCAACTTGAATCACCTTTACAAGAAATCATCGAAGTCGATGAAGGCCTGTATGGGGTCGATGAAGTACTCGCCTTTTCGATTGTTAACGTCTACGGTTCAATTGGGTTTACCAACTACGGGTATATTGATCGGGTAAAGCCCGGGATTTTGGCCAAACTCAATGCTCATGAGCCCGGCATTATTCATACCTTCTTAGACGATATTGTTGGGGCGATTGCTGCTGCAGCCGCCAGCCGTTTGGCTCACTCCCATCCCGAAATCGAAGATGACATCTATTGAGATTTTGATAAACCAATCAAAAGCCGTCGCATCTCGACGGCTTTCCTTGTATACTTTAGGCCGTAGACTTTTCAGAAAGGAAGCCTCAAAAGCCCGCTTTTGAGCACCACACTATGACGCAACTAATTGATTTTATCTTGCACATTGATACCCACCTGGTCACTATCGTCAACAACTTTGGTGGCTGGACTTACTTAATTCTCTTCCTCATGATTTTCATTGAAACCGGAGTCGTTATCTTCCCATTCTTGCCTGGGGATTCATTATTGTTTGCTGCCAGCGCCTTGGCTGCCAACGCGGTTTATCATTTGAACATCTGGGTGCTCTTCATTGTTTTCCTTGCTGCCGCTGTCTTGGGTGACAGCTTGAACTATGAAATTGGGAAGCGCTTGGGTCTGGCCGCTTCTAACAGTGGCCGCTTTGGGCGCTTAATCAATCGCGAACGCTTAGGTCAAGCTGAGGCTTTCTTCAATAAGCACGGTGGGAAAACCATCGCCATTGCGCGATTCATCCCCTTCATCCGCACGTTTGCACCGTTTGTCTCTGGTGGTAGCAACATGCACTACGGCAAATTCATTCATTACAACTTCTTAGGGGGCTTCCTCTGGGTCACCCTGTGTTGCGTGACAGGATTCTTCTTTGGCAATCAGCCTTTTGTTAAATCACATTTCTCCTTTGTTGTGATTGCCATTGTCCTCATCTCCCTGGTTCCGATTGTAGTGACGACCATTATCAACCGCAAAAAATCGCATAAAAATACCCCTGAGACAGATTAGTTCTCAGAGGTAACTGAGCCTTGACCCTAATGGTCGAGGCTTTTTTATAATTCACCGTCAAGAAATTCGGCGTGCCCAGCATGGAAACTCCAGTCTTCGTCGGTATTAGTGACCAAATTAATCATTAAATCTTGCCGGTCTAACTTAAGGGCCTCGGCATAGCGATCACTAAGTAGTTGATAGAACTGGCGCTTCTGTGCGGCTGTCCGCGGTCTGGTCCGAATGCTCAGAACCACCCGGCGGTTCGACCGAGTGAATCCCAGTCCGGTATCGCCTAAGATTAACTCATTTGCAGGATGTTTTGACACAATCTGGTAACGATCACCTTGAGGCGCACCAAACGCAGTTAACGTGGTGTCATAAGCAATATCGAGCAGCGTTTGAATTTCAGCTGAAGTCCAAGCGTTCTCGACCAGGTGAAAATGTAATAATGGCATGACAGCCATGACCGCCTTTCTTAAACACTAATCGTGATGAAGAGTCCGTTGAATCCGGCCAATGCCTTGTTGTTCATCAGAAACTTCAACTTCAAAGTCGAATTTGTTAAAAATATGCTGCAATTTGGCGAAATTTTCTTTATCAAAGGAACTCAAGTTACCCTTGATCAATTCGATTTCAGAGCGGTTAGCCAAGTTAATCAAGGCTTTAAGCGCCAATTGAGCCAGGCCCAAATTCTGGAAGTCATAAAAGGCCAACCGGCTTTCGGAGCCGAGGGTTTCTAAGACCGTAATGTGCATGTGATTGTTCCACTTGTTGGTTTCAAAAAGAAGTTGTGCTTGATAGTCAGCCTTTGAATGCCCGTATTTATCGACATTGGCAAAAGGTGTATAGACATAGATTGAGTTGGTTTTTTGTTGTTGCTGGTCAAATTTAAAATCAGTATAGACAATATACTGGGTGACCGTTTCCGGCGTCTCAGACATTGGCTGATTCATACTGGACAGGACGGTGTACGCAGGATCTTTTTCAATCGCTGCTAACCGTTTAGCGTAAATCTCACTGTATTCGGTCTGCGAAGTCATTTTGAAACCCTCCAACTGTTAATTGATTTCATTATACCATTAAACGAGTTTTACGCTTGTGTAAACGGCAAAATTTGAAAAGAAAGCAATTATTCTCATCTTTAAAAATATCACTATTTTTTATTTTTCATTGACCAAGTGGCCGGCGGAAATACCATTCTGCAGACGCTGAATTCTGAGTCAAGCCAGCCGGTAATGGCACTTCAAATTGAAAGTCGAATTGATGTGCCAACAGCAATTGTTGTGACCGCGTATTATCTGGGAACACCCCGGCCCAAACGTCCACGACTTCGCGTTGTTGTAGTTGTGTTAACCCCAACTCAAGCGCTTGGCCCATGATGCCTTGGCCCCAATAAGCTTCAGCCAAAAAGAAACCAATTTCGCGAGAGGTGGCATCTGGTTGGCTGGGATCGACGCCCCGATCATAGGCGCCAAATTGCCCAACAACTTGATCATTAACAATCACCGCCCAAATTTCCGGATATCGCAAAGCGGTTTGAAATTGACTGATAATTTCTGAATCATTGAGTGGACCCAAGCCGGCAGGCGTCGCCACACGTGGATTTCTGACAATCGCTGCAAACTGATCAAAGTCTTCTGGTTGAAAATGTCGAATTAAAGTCATCATTGATTCCCTTCTAGGAGGTTATTATGTGGTTTCTATGGCCCTACATGCCCCAGGTGGTTCACGCCGAGGCAATTCGCGAATCATTTACGATTGAGTTTACCGTTCCCGATGCCAATGCACCAGTTGCTTCTGACTTTCCATCACTGGATTTTGGCCAGATCGACTTGGCCACACTGATCCATCAAACAGTCAATCTCCCGCTGGCCAAGCCGGAAACACTCCAGGTGCAAGCAGCACCCGACACGAGCTGGACTTTAGCAGTTGCATTTTCACAGGTACAAGATAGCAGCGGGCAGCCCCTAACGGATGCACAACTCACTTTAAGTGGCCCCGAGTTCTCGGCCTCACTCAGCCCCCAAACACCTATTGATCTTTGGTCAGGGGTCGGTGCTAAGACAACCCGCCTCACGGCCCAGACCCAGCTTCAGCTAAGCCAAAACGTGTGGGCTACAGCTGGTATTTACACTGCTCGCATGACCTGGCAACTCAAGATGATTCCCCATCCAGATGCGAAAAACCTGACGCCAGAGCAAAACTATTCTATATTAGAAGTAACAAAAGAAGATTAAGGAGTTTTCTCATGGCTAACGAAATTATTGATGAATCATTCAAAACTGCTTTCGACGATGCCGATGGTCAAGACGTCATCGCCTTTCTCACTGCAAGTAAAAAGGCATTCCAGTGCCTGACCGACTTGGTGACGCGCATGACGGCGATGTCCGACGGTGTGCGGTCTGAAAGTGTCAGCACCTTGTTGAACCAACAATTAGATCAGGTGACCTTCGCTGAAAGTGCGGTCCGCCAGTGGGAGCAAGATCTTCACAGTTTTGCCAGTTTTCTTGATCCCGACCGTCCGGCAATTAATGTTGTCGATAGTTGGGCCAACCTGAATCTATTCATTGAGGCTAATCAAGACTTGCTGTCAGTCCTGCAAGATGTCCCATTCTTAACCCAAGAGACGCAATTTCTGGTCACTGATCAAGAAGTGCTTGCCTATCCAGCAGCAGCGCTCTTCCGGATTGTTCAAGCCGAGACCGGTGAAGCTGACACTATTGATTTGAAAGGGATTGCTGCTAGTGATCCCAATGGGATTAACAAGATTGCTACCGCCCATCAACTCCACCCGGTGGTTGAGTTTCCCCGATAAATCTTGACTTTTCCTGGAATTTCGGTATGCTTATTAAGTTAATTTAAACTAAGTGAGGTGCATCAGTATGCGTGATCATATTATTCTCGCCAACGCTGAAACCGGTGAACGGATTTACCTAACTTCCAAGAACAAGCGTAACACGCCAGATCGTTTATCTTTGAAGAAGTATTCTCCAAAGTTGCGTAAGCGCGTTGTCTTTACAGAAGTTAAGTAATCAGCGTTTTACCCCGTCCGTGGACATTGTCCGCGGACTTTTTTTGTGCAAAAAATCATATCTCGTAGTAACCATCAATTTAAATCTTATTTTCCTTTTATATTAAGGCTTCTTATTATCGGATAACAACTAAAATTATATTTGCGTATAAATGAGGGGCTTGCCATAATGGGTTCAATTCGAGAAAGGAAGATTTTTATGCGAAAACGACTGTTGTTGTTGCTGCTGGTCTTCATTTTAGTCTTCTCGCTGCCGACAACCTTGCAAGCTGCTGACACGCCCCGATTAGGACTGCCGTCTGGCTATAGTTTTTTAGGCGGCGGGTTCTCGAATGAACCTGAAACTGAAATCACCATTCTCAGTGATCAAACTAAGGAACTTTCCGCCAAGGCAGATTTCGCTTTTATTTATGCCACATCACTCAAAGCCACCCGTTATACCTGGTATCGTTATTTGAGCGCCAATAACTCATGGCTCCCCGTCAAAATCGATGACCAGCAAGACTTCCCGGGCACAACGAAATATACCTTTGGACCGATGCCACCAGGCACGTATTACCTCCAGCTTGAGGCCGAGATGTTCGGGAAACTGCTCGGCATTCGCTGGTCAGATTACTTCTCCCGCGTGATTGTCATTCACGTCATTGCCAAACCACTCCCAGCAACCAAAGTGAGTGTGTCGCTCCCCCGAGAGTCATTGCTCCCCGGGATGACAACCCAAGCCGAAGCGCATTTAGAGCCAGCGGGTTCAACAAGCCAAATTACTTGGTCGATTAAGCCCGCTGATTTGGCTACCATTGACCCCAACACAGGGGCGATCACGACCTATCCAGATAAGACCGGCGTGGCAACAGTCACCGCAACGGCGAACGGTTTGAGCGATTCGAAACTTTTAGACATCGGCGGTCTCAGTAATCAAACCGTCAATCCTGGTCAAACTGCAACTTTTAGTGTCTCGGCCCGCCCAATCGGGCAATATACCTATCAATGGTATGAGATTGGGCCAAATGGTGCGCAAAAACTAATACCTGGGGTGACCGGACCAACACTACAAATTAAAACCAGCTCGAATCCTGATTTAACAACCAATCCCGACAATAATCGCCGTTTCAGAGCTCAAATCATCTTCAGCAATACCGAAGAAACCCTCCTGACGCGAATCGCCACACTCCATTTAGTGAATCCGGCTACCGGTCCCGTGCCTTGGCTACAAAGTGCCCCTAATTTCTCTGCCAGCGTCTCACTTGAGACTGTCCAAACTTTGGACAGTCGGGCGAATGCCACTCCCAATAGTGGGATATCAGTTATCGATATTGGGAGCGGTCCGGGGAATTGGTATTTGACTGCCACGATTGGACACCTAATGCTTGGCAGCCAGCGACTAGATGCGGTCCTCACTTTAAACTTGGCCTCACCAATCACGCTGCAGCCAGACGTCCAAACGCAAATTGCCACTCAAAAGCGCGGCACATCGTGGGACGTGCCACGTGAAGCTTTGAGTGCGTTCTTTAGGATTAAAAAAAGCCCTGAAGCCCGACTTGGGCAATATCAGGGTAGCATTACTTGGACATTGAACCTGGTCCCTCCGACATAAACTGACGAAATTCATCGGGCAAGGGTAAGTCAAACTCACGAGTCATTCCACTAAAAGGATCCGTAAAACTGAGGTAATAAGCTTGGAGTGCCTGTGTAGTCAACACAGTTGTCTCGCCACCATACAGCGTATCGCCCACCAGCGGATGACCAAGATGGGCGAAATGGGCCCGAATCTGGTGGGTCCTGCCGGTCAGTAATTTAATTTCCAGCAATGAAAACTCCGAATTCTCTGCAATGACGCGATACTGTGTTTGGGCCTGCTGGCCTTGCAATTGAACTTCCCGGTGAACACCGTCGACCGCCAACCCTAAAGGCAAGTCGATGATCCCTGATTGCTGGGTCAAGTGGCCGCTAATCACCGCTCGATAGCGCTTATCAATCGTCTGGTTGACGCCGAGTTGATCAAGCCGGCCTTGAGCAAAGCTGTGTTTAGCCACTAAGACCAGCCCAACGGTATCTCGATCCAACCGCGTAATTGCCGCCGGCTGGGGACCATCATAACCTTGAGTCACCAAGTAGCCTGCGGCCCGGTTCACCACACTGTCATCCGGTGAACTTGGACCCGGAACACTGGTAAGTCCTGCCGGCTTGTTAATGACGAGCCAATTATCATCTTCAAACACCACAGCTAACGCTTTGTGGCTCGGTTTCAGACCACTTTCTGCAGGCAAACTGAATTTGATTCTATCCCCTGCCTTTAGTGGGGCATTCCTAACTGGTTCACCATTGCGCCAAATGAGCCGCGCAGACGTGACTTTAGCAAACAACCGGTGACTGACACCTTGCATCGCCAAAAACTTTTTAACTGTGGTTGCAGCTGGAACGACATATTCAAACGAGAAAAGCATGGCATCTCCTTATTGTAATAATACTGAATTTTCATAAATTTATTTAAGATTGACTATTACTAAATCCGCCCCGTAGACTACAAGACAACGAAAGGAGCTTGCCATCAATGCGACGATTCTTATTATTGCTCACTATTTGGTTGGGATTTCTCCCTGCCACCACAGTTTCCGCCGCCCCCACCTACCAAGTGCCGTCAGGGAACGATTTTTTTGGCGGTGGCTTTAATGCCGAACCGCAGAGTCAAACGATCCTCTTGGGTCAAGGCGCAACTATCACGTTTAATAGTTGGCCAGGTGCCCTCATCATCAAAAAGAGCGTCACTTATACCCTTTGGCAGCAACAGGGGAGTGGTTGGCAAAGTATCTTGTCGCGGAAATATACCAAATTCGATACCGCAAGCTTCACCATGACACCTCAAGTCGCGGGAACCTATAATTTTCAAATTCAGGCGGATTGGGAGAATGTTATGAAAGGAACTTATTATTCCCAGGGCTTTTCAATCATCGTCACGCCTAGCATCATCCCACCCACTGCGATGAGTTTGAAACTGGCGCACGACACGATTTTACCTGGTGAATCAACCCGGGCTGATGTCGCTTTTGAGCCAGCCAATGCGACGGCCAGGGTGACGTGGTCAGTGGCGCCGGCGGGGATTGTCACAATTGACTCTGCAACCGGAATTATTACCAGCCAACCCAATAAAACGGGCCTCGTGACCATTACTGCGACGGCTGGCAAATTGTCAGCCAGCACGCAACTTCTCGTGGGCGGAGTCAAAGACCAAACAGTTGCCGCTGGTGATCCTGTCACTTTTGAGTTGAATGGATTGCATGACTCAGCAGATTATAGTTTTCAATGGTACGCCGTCGACCAAACTGGCAACAAAAAAGCTATTCCAGGCGCGACACATGCGCGTTATCAGTTTACCACGAATCCCGCACCAGATTTAAGCACCAATCCCGACCAGAATCGTCGCTTCCAAGTGGAACTCATTCCAAATGAGCGCTTCTCAGGTGCGGAACATGGCTGGTCCAACGTTGCTACGCTGTCATTGACTGCCCCACGCCCTGATCCTGGACCTAGCCTCAATTCAGTGCCGGAGATCACAACTGAACCAATCAACTTGGCCGCCGTCGTTTCCCAATCGGCCCAACTGCCTGTCACAGCCACAGCGCCATTGGCAATCACGGACCGTGGTCACGGGGCTGGGAGCTGGCAGTTATCCGCCCAGTTGTCCTCACTAGAAACAAAGGCCACCAAGCTGGAGGCAACTCTCAATCTGAACTTAGGCCCCAGTCAAGTCGAATTATCTGCCGGTGGCGATGCTGTTTCAATAGTTCAACGCCCCCGCGGCGAGACATTCAGCACGCTGTTAACCGGATCTGGATTAGCCATCAAACGTAACCCCTACGCGACCGCGGGTGACTACCAGGCCAAAATTAAATGGCTCCTCACCCTCACTCCCCCGGCTGAAAACTTGCAGCCAACCCAGAAAGTCGCTACAGTTAAAAGCGAGTCTGAATAAGGGGGATTCTCAATGGAACAAACAACAATTGTCTTTGATCAAGCCAATAATTTAGATGCCGATATTTATACACCCGCAGAGCCAAATGGTGCGGCTATTGTCTTTGTCCACGGTGGTGGCTGGTTGCGTGGTGATAAAGCCAATGAAACCGATATCGGCCAGTACTTTAGCGATCAAGGTTATCTCGTGGCGATTCCTAACTATCGCCTAGCACCGGCAGCACTTTTCCCAGCCGCTCAGACTGATTTGGATCAATTCGTGGCTTGGCTAGTCGCCAGTCCACTCAATTTTGATCGCAACCGCTTGGGTTTACTGGGTGCTAGTGTTGGCGGCACAATGGTGCTGACGAACAGCTTAACCACTAGTCTGCCAGCAGTATCCTGGTCGGGAATCCTTGACTTTGAGCGCTGGTTTGATGCCCATCAGGACGTGGAACCTGCTTTAGATGCCGCCAAAGAACTGGGGCTAACTGATCGTCATGCGATTAATGATTCTTTCTATAAATACTTCATTCAGAATTATCTTGGGGATCCCACACCTGAGGCGTTATCGACGGTCAATCCGGTTAATCTGATGACCGACAAGCTTGGCCCAACGTTACTGTTTAATTCTGCTGATGAGCTGACACCTTTAAGTGGACCCCTGGCTTTTGTCGAAGCCGCAGCACAATCGAATCGCGATGTGACGCTGCATGTTGTACCAGGGATTGGCCACGCTCGAGACTATACTGACTTCGCGTTGGCCTCAACACTCGCCTTCTTCAATCAAACACTAAACTAAGATACCAGCTCCCGGCTTAACAAAAGCATTCATTACATGGCTGATGTTCTTTCGCAGTGACTTTGCAGACCTGCATCCATGAATTGACCACTGGCACCATTAAAACCAAAGACTTTAAACACACGTTTAACCTTCAAGATGCTCGAGTTAGTGACGCTGTGGTTGCTAACGCTGTATTTTAAAACGCCGCCTTCTTGGGCGGCGTTTTTTTAGTCTTCAAAATGTAGGCCCAAACCAAAACTACTTAAGCCGGTCGGAATCAACCGGGTAATCAAGCCGCGAAGCTCAGACCTAGAGAAATTTGTCACCCCGGACATTTGAAGCCGGAGACCATTCAACATTGTCCCCAAAATAAAACTAGCCAGCAGGATAGCTTGGTCTTGATCGAGAGGATAAACCGTTTGCATGACTTCGCCATAATGCTGGACCAATCGAGTCTCCACTCGATTGGAAATGGAGCTGCCATTACCGTCTTTCAAAATAGCGAACGTATAGAAATCCCGATTGGAATCGAAGAAATCGGCTAGCACTTCAAGCATTAAGCCGCGTTGATGGGTGTATTCTTCAAGCGAGTGTGAGCGCAATCGGTTCTCCAAGTCAGCGGAAATATCTTCGACGTAGCTTTCTTCCAAGTCTTCAATCGTATCGTAGTGTAAGTAGAAGGTTTTGCGGTTAATCCCAGCTTTTGCGGTTAAATCGGACACGCGAATCCGTTTGCCATCGCTTGCTTGCAACAAACTTTCATACGCAGTTTTGATTGCTGCTTCAGTCCGTTGGGCCCGTTTATCAGTTGCCACAACAGTCACCTCCTGAAAATAATACCCACTTTTGCCTCAAGTGTGGCATAAGCAACACAGTGGGTCAAGGTGGGTTGCCCCAAAACAAAATGCTGCTAAATTGGTGAGTATCCAATTAATTAAAGGAAGTTGATATTGCATGCTCAAGATTGAATGGCACGATTTACTCCGAAACAAATTCATGATTGCCATCCTCTTCATTATCAGTTTGATCCCCGCCATTTACGCGGTTACCTTTCTGAGTTCGATGTGGGACCCCTACGGTCGTGTCGATCAATTACCCGTGGCAATCGTGAACCATGACCAGCCGGCGAGCATGAATGGCCAGACGTTAACGCTAGGCGATAAGCTCGAGACAAATCTTGTCAACAGCAAGTCCCTCGATTTCAAAGCCGTCGACGCCAAGAAAGCCGCTGATGGCTTGAAATCTGGCAAGTACTATGCTGTTTACACGATTCCAGCTAACTTCTCCAAAAATGCGACGACACTGCTCGACAAGAATCCGAAACAGATGCAGCTGAGCATGAAAATCTCGTCTGGCCAAAGCTTCATCGCCGGTAAAATTGCCTCTGGCGCTGGCACTAGTATCCAGTCAAAACTCAATGGCCAAATCGCTAGCCAGTATAGTCAAGTCTTAGTCGAAGCCGTTACTAAGCTCGAAAATGGGATGACTACCGCCGGCCAAGCCACCACTAAACTGGCTGCTGGCGCCAAGCAAGTCGATACCGGCGCGCAAACATTGACTACAAATTTGAATAAACTCGCCGACGGCAGTTTAACCCTGGAAAATGGCAGCAAGACCTTATCAACTGGCATTGGCGCCTATGTCGCTGCGGTTGTTCAAGCCCAAGCGGGCAGCCAACAAGTGGCCAGCGGCCTCAATACAGTAAATGCTAAGCTCCCTGCCCTTTCAAACGGGCTCGGTCAATTGCAATCCGGGAGTCAAAGCTTATCGGCTGGCTTAAATCAAAGCGCATCCGGGAGCCAACAAGTCTATCAAGGCGCCACCACATTAAATACCGGCCTGCAATCTCTCAGCCAAGGTTCCAATCAATTGGCCCAACAAAGCGCTGTCTTTAGTCAACAACTCACCACTTTTGCCAACCAACTCAAACAAAGTGGCAGCAACACCCAGTTGCAAAACGTCATCCAGCAACTCCAAACGGCCGTGGCTGGTTTATCTGATTCCACCGCTGATCAAAATGTCATTGCTGCCTTAGATGCCAAGGGCAAAGAACTTGGTTTGACGGCTGACCAACTCAGCAGCTTGGAAGCAACCACCCAAACGCAGTTGGCCAAAACCCAAAAGCAACAACTGGCTGCGATTGCCCCGCTTTTGACTCAGTTACAGCAAGGCCTGAGCCAAGCCCAGAATCCTGAACTCGCCAGTGCGCTCACGGCACTAACCAATGGCGCCAACCAGTTAACGGCTGCCAACCAAAGTTTAGCGACTAATTCCGCTAAATTGGCCGAAGGGAGTCAAAGCCTACAATCAGGCACTGCGGCCTTGAATGGCGCTGCCTCGCAATTAACCCAAGGGGCAAACCAATTGGCCAGTGGGATTAGCAGCGCGCTGCCACAAGTCTCGACTTTGACGAGTGGGGTGAACCAATTAGCCACTGGGGCCAACAGTCTCAACACTGGTCTTTCCACGATTGTCAATAAAGGTGGCCAACTCAGCGACGGCGCCAGCCAACTGCAATCTGGCCTTGCCACTGCCACAACTGGTAGTCAACAATTAGCCGATGGCACTCAAAGCTTAACCTCAGGCACGGCTCAGGTTGCCAGTGGCAATCAGACCCTCGCCAACAAGCTCAATGGCACGAGCTTGCCAAGCTTGCATTACACCAGCAAACAATCCAAGGCTTTTGCCTCTCCCATCGCCCTCAAGAGTGTCGAACAAGACAAAGTGCCTAATAATGGGACCGGGATGGCGCCGTACATGTTAGGTGTGTCACTCTTCGTTTGTTCCTTGGCCGTTAACTTGATGTACGACAGTTTCACGCCACACAAGCGGCCAAAGAATGGCTTTGGCTGGTTCATTGGCAAGACGCTGATCATGGATGGGGTTGCAGCTTTAGCGGCGACCATCGCCGTCTTCGCTTTGAAGCTGGTCGATGGCTTTGCGCCAATTAATCTCTTAGGCACTTGGGGCTTGGCTGTCCTGACAGCGGTCACCTTTATGTCGATTGTCACCTGGCTCAACCTCGTATTGGGCCGTGCCGGTTCCTTCTTTGCCATGATTCTGCTGGTCTTACAACTCGGCGGATCTGGTGGGACCTATCCGATTATTTTGAGCAACGGATTCTTCCAGGCCATTCACCCTTACCTGCCTTTGTCTTACACAGTTGAAGGGTTCCGGCAAACGATGATGATTGGCAACTCCGCTTGGGGGTCTGTCGCCGTCTTACTGGGATTCTTCCTGGTCTTCTCCCTGCTCGAAGTACTCCATTATCAACGCTTATTAAACAAAATGAATGATGTTGACTTCACTGATCCCGTGGCAGTCGCCGCGTTTGATCACAAGCTGCCGGCCTAACAGAAAAGGTGTGACACAAAACAGGTGGAGAATGAGGATTAACAGGGTTTCTCAGTCTTTTGTAACAGATTTTGTTTAGAAATTAAAAAGCGGTCATGACAAATTTAAATTTTGTCATGACCGCTTTTATATTATTACCGCATAAAAAGGCTTACTTGGAAGCTTGAACAACTGCGGCATTCACGGCTGCTTGTTCAGCTTGGATTAATTGCACCCGACTGTCGATGACACTCGTGTCCATGGTGATTTCACGTGTCAACCCAGGGGTATTTACTTTTGGTTCAAAGAAGGCCTTGAATTCACTCAACCGATCCGGGGTGCGGAAGACGTCGGCAACGACGGCAATGTAGGTATTGAATTCCATATCGCCACCGACCGTTTTGTTCAGCCAATCCCAGTCATTGCGAATCCAATCCCAGGCTGCTTGTTCCCCAGCAGGGTTACGGAGCACCCCACCGAACCAACCGCGCAGATCTTGTGGCTTGATGGTGTCAGCTTGTTCAAAGAAGTTCACTAATTCCTGAATGAGTTTAGCATCAGGTGTAGCCACTAAGGCAACTCGCAGGTCCAACTTGTAGCTGGCGTCAGCTGTTTGCCGGTAAGCGGCTAACAATTGGGTTTGCAGCGCTTCACTGCCAAAGTGTTGGACTTCGTTGCGCAGAATTAATGGCCGCACATCAGCCGGCAGATTGAACAATTCACTTTGATGTTGTTGGAACAATTCATGGGCTGCAGCAATCGCATCCGCATTTTGCGCATAGAGACTGGCATTCAGCACATTTTGGCGAATCAAAGCGTCATCTGGTGTATCTGTGGCCTTTGGCGTCCAGCCTAAGCGCGCCACTTGGTCGGCACTGAGTTGATCAAAGAAGCGTTGCAAAGCTTTTTCTTCGGCAGAATCCGGATCAACAAACTTCTTCAAACTATTGGCCACGGCATACAAGGTGTTAATGGCCACAGCAGCCTTGCTATCAGCAAACTGCGTCAATAATGGCACCACAGCCGCAAAGGAAATTTGGCCGCCTTCTGCCAACAACCGTTGATCTTGCAAGAGTTGCAACTGGGCAATCGCATCCAAATCATCAGTGTGATCCAAGATGTCGGCCAGTAAAGTCTCATCGTACTTCACAATAAAGTGTGAGTTGTTGCCGACATTGACACGGAACGGTTCGCCATGGGTAGCACGTAACTCAGCGTAATCGCCCAGCGTGAAGCTGTCATCCGCAAAAATGGTTGGTGCCTCACTGTAATTGGCATTGAGCGGAATTTGCCACTTGCGGCCGATGTCCTTGCCAGCCCCGATGAAGAATTGCTTTTGCGATAAGGTCAACTTGCCATCAACCACTGCGGCGGTGACGACAGGATAGCCTGGTTGTTCCAACCAAGAATTCATGATTGCACCAACATCAAGGCTTGAAGCTTGCCCAAGCGCTGCCCATAAGTCAGCACCAGCGGCATTGCTGTACTGATGTTGGGCAAAGTAAGCTTTTAAACCTGTCCGCAGCGCGTCATCTCCAATAAGCGCCCGCACCATCACAAGCATCCGCGCACCCTTGGCATAGACAATCGCGGAATCAAACAGCGCGTCAATTTCTGCTGGATTGTTGACCTGCACATGGACTGATTGCACGCCGTCAACAGCATCACGGGTCAAGGCCGCTGGTACATCAGAAGTCTGGAACATTTCCCAGATGTGCCAATCAGGTTCGATGGCATCAATAGCGACGTATTCCATCATGTTGGCGAAACTTTCGTTCAACCAAAGATCATCCCACCACTGCATGGTGACCAAGTCCCCAAACCACTGGTGCGCTAATTCATGGGCAATAACCGTCGCCACCAGCTTCTTCATTTCAAGGGACGTGTTATCTGGATCGAGTGTTAAGTAGGCTTCACGATAAGTGATTAAGCCCCAGTTTTCCATGGCACCGGCAGAGAAGTCGGGTAAAGCCAACTGCCAAGAATGTGGCAATGGGTATGGGGTTTGATAGAAGTCTTCATAGAATTCAATGGACCGCTTAGCAATGTCCAAAGCAAAATCCAATTCATTGGCCTTGTGGGCTTTGGTGGCAAACACGCCGACTTGCACCCCACTCTTGGTCGTGGTCTGCTTGCTTTGCAAATCCCCAAACGCAAATGCGACAAGGTACGTTGACATCTTTACTGTCGTGTCAAAGTAATGGACGCCGTTTTCTTCACGGATTTCTGGCATGTTGCTCAAGACTGTCTCGCCCGGTTGTTCATCGAACTTAATCGCAATATCAAAAGTTGCCTTGGCTTCAGGTTCATCAATGGAAGGAAAAGCTTGGCGAGCAAAAGTGGTTTCAAATTGGGTACCGATAATCTGTTTCTTCACGCCATCAACTTCGTAGTAGGAAGGATAAATCCCCATCATCGTGTCCGTCAGCGGTGCCGTATAGACGATGGCTAGTTCCACGGCTCCAGGTTGTTCAAGTTGAATGTTCAAGGCATCGTGGCTGGCATCAAGCGAGAATGGTACATCTTGGCCATTGGCTTGCACTGCCGACACGACCAAATCCTTTTGATGAATGGCGATGTTTTGCACCTTGGCTTCCCCGGTAATTACCGTTTGGCCGCTGATTAATTTCTTAGCCCGATTGATATCCAAATAGATATTGTAGTTTGCCGGTTGGAAATTCTGATAAAAGCGTGTCAATTCAGTCATAGCTGCCCCCTGTTTTGGTTAGAATAATCTCATTATACGACTGTGGTACCAGCCTGTCCACGCCAGCAGACTCGGAATTCACACTGATATGCTTGAATTTTAGTCCTAGGCAGCTACGGTAATCGCAATAACTATCTTCCCTGGATTAAATTAGGATAAAATGAGAGTACACAAGGAGGAATGCCTTTTGACTGACTATATTGAAAAAAATAAAGCAACCATTCAACGCTGGATCGAAGCAGGCTGGCAATGGGGGCAACCAATTGACCACGACACCTTTATTCGGGCCCAACACGGCGACGTGAATCTCGTGCTCACGCCTACTGTCCCTGTTCCCATGAACTGGTTTGGCGATCTCAGCGGCAAAACCGTGCTGGGATTAGCCGCTGGCGGCGGTCAACAAGGTCCACTACTTACTGCCATGGGCGCACAAGTAACCATTATCGACTTCTCACCGCAGCAACTAGCTTCTGAACAATTGGTGGCTGAGCGTGAAGGCTATCAAATTACGATGATTCAAGCCGATATTACCCAACCACTGCCATTTGCCAACAATAGTTTTGATATGATTGTCCACCCTGTGTCTAATGTGTACATGCAAGATGTCCGGCCCATCTGGCAAGAGGCAGCTCGAATTCTCAAGCCCGGCGGCACGATATTGTCCGGCCTCGACAATGGTGTTAACTTCATGGTCGATAATCAAGAAGAACGAATTGTAAACCAATTTCCGTTTAACCCGCTAATTCATCCTGAACAGATGGCGCAACTGGCTGCTGACGACAGTGGCGTGCAGTTCTCCCATACGCTTGAAGATCAAATTGGTGGTCAACTGGCAGCTGGGTTGCGTCTCCTGGACGTATATGAAGATACCAACGGTTCAGGCCGGCTTGAGAACTTACACATCCCCACCTTCTTTGCCACCCGTAGTCTCAAACCCGCGTAACGATCCTCCGTTGAATTACCGCCGCAGAAATTATTTTCCCAAAAAGGGTTGTTCTTTTGTTCAAACGTGTTATTGTTATTTATACAAGTTACTTTTAAAGTAACAACAAAGGAGAATACTTATTAATGAAATATGCTATTTCTGGTGCCACCGGTCGTTTTGGCCAAACTGCAATTAAAACACTGATTCAAACTGTCCCTGCCGCTGATATTGTCGCGCTTGCGCGGAATACTGACAAAGCCAAGCAAATATTGCCTGCTGGGGTTGATGTGCGCCCCGGGGCTTATGAAGACCTCGATCAGTTAACCAAGTCACTGAATGGCGTGGACAAGTTACTTTTTATTTCTTCACAACCTGGGGCCGCAATGTCTCGTCCTGATCAACACCAAAACTTGATTCAAGCGGCCAAGGCTGCCGGAGTTAAGTTCATCGCTTATACCAGTTTCCCTCACGCGCAGTCTTCATCGGCCGCACTGGCAAGTGATCATCAATTCACTGAAAAAGCCATTGAAGCTTCTGGTATTGACCATTCGTTCTTGCGTAACGACTGGTATCTTGAAAACGAAGCCGACGTCTTGCGTGCTGGTCAATCCGGTCAGCCATTCGTCTACTCGGCTGGTAACGGGCGCGTCGGTTGGGCTTTGGAACACGATTATGCACAAGCCGCTGCCAAAGTGTTGCTTTTGGACCAACCTAAAGCCATCTATGAACTGGCCGGTCAGCCCTATACCTACGCGGAATTAGCTGACGCGTTAGCAACAGCCACTGGCGCAAAGTTTGAAGTCTTAAGTGTCAGTGACGCTGACTACGAGGCCGGCCTGAAACAGGCAGGGCTTGATGATGGGACTGCTGCATTAGTCACCTCATTTCAAACGTTAATTCGTGATGGCAATCTGGACGTCACCAGTAATGATCTTCCCGACATCCTGGGTCGGCCATTGCCAAGTCTTGTTGACGCGGTTAAGCAGGTGCTGGGGCTCTAATTGCCTTTGCCTGCTCGCTCAGTTATGCTATCAATAAACCTGATGAATGGAAGGCTAGAATGAAATATTCACACAAACTCAGTGATGCTGTCCACGTGCTGGCTTACGTTGATATTTATGCTGATAGTGACCTTTCAAGTGCCGCTATTGCTGCCAGCGTGGAATCAAACCCGAGTTTGATCCGGCGTTTAATGTCGATGCTGGTTCAAGCCGGCTTACTGGAAACCCAACCGGGTAAAGTCGCTCCAAAATTGGCCAAACCTGCGGCAGATATCTCTCTCTTAGACGTGTATCGGGCCTTAGATGAGCAGGGCCCGCTACTGCATGTTGACGAAAAAACAAATCCTGCCTGCATCGTGGGTGGTAATATTCAAGAGACTTTGAATGCCGCCTACCAACAGGTACAAAACGCGGCTGAAGTGCAGATGCAAGCGATCTCTTTGCAATCAATTATCGACGACATCTTAGTTCGAGAGGCTGGTCGTAAGCGCTAGTCAATCTGCCGACACAAAAAATAGACCAATGACAAAACCGCCGTTTTTGTCATTGGTCTATTTTTGCGTTACAGAATTGCAACGGCAAATTTGTATGGCGCGTAGGCTTGTTTAAAGGCCTGATACGACACCCAATATTTGCCTAAAACAGGATCTGAAACGTGAACTTGTGCGGTCTGCTTGTTGTAACCATCAACTGCCATCACGTGCAAGTTCTTGACGCCCGTTCCCCAGAAATACTTCTGGTATTGTGGTGCGCCAAAGCGAATTGTCACCCAAGCAACCACTGGATTTCCTGATTGGACTTGGGCAATAATTGTATCCAGACTCCCGCCACTAATATCTTTAACTGGATTGTATTTAGCAATCCAGGAATCAAAAGCCTGCGGAAAAATCGTTTGGTGAACGCCGGGCGTATCCCCATACGGTGAGCCCGCAAAGCCATGATAAGGATTATTGTCCTTAGCGATTGGCATTGTCTTCAAAAGTGTCTGCAGGTTCCACTTGGTTAGTCGTCCTTTATAGTGCATCGCTTCTAGTGCAGAGGCGCCTTCGCAACCATAGGGCGCCCCATTCGCGTATTGATCAATAAAGGGAACGCCGAGGACACGAGTGACATTAAAATCGGTGAACTTAACGTACTTCCCTTGCAGCCATTGTTGGCCACCGACGTTATACCAGGTTTCACCCGCAAAAGTCGCCTTTTGAGTCGTCTTCCAAACCGTGCCGTTTCTCAACAACTTACCTGTTGGTTGCCGGCCAGTCGCGAAGTTATTCCAAACGGCAATACTGCCGTTCTTAAAATAGCTAACCGTGACTTGACCGTTAACAGCTTGGCCCGTTTGAACGCTCGCACGGTTGCCTTCCAGAAGGTATTGACCAGATACCCACTGATTGCCACCGAGGTTGTACCATTTCTGGCCGTCTGCCTCAACAACTTTGAAAACCTTCCAAACTGAGCCATGTGGCAAGGTGTGACCAACAACCTGCCGATTAGACATATAGGTACTCCACATCGCAATACCGTAACCTGGAACATAATTGATTGTGACTTGGGATGGTGCCACGCTCATCTGTGTGGCGGTGGTGGCTTCCACATGAACCGCCGGCTGATGCGATAAGCCACCGACAACACCAACAGTTAATCCAATTGCCGCCGCTCGATATAAAATCCGAGATAATTTCATACTAACCCCTCCAAAATAAATCCCATGAGATGATTATATCGGAGCCAGTGGTCATAATATGACCATGTCTATAGTTGCATAAAATTTTTTTAATTAAAAAAGAACCCTGCAACCAGAGTTTGCTCTGATTTCGGGGCTCTTTTGCATGTTGTATCAAAATTTTGATTATAAGAAAGCCACTGCCTTTTGGAATGGGGCATAGGCATTTTCAAATGTCTGATAAGATGCCCAGTACTGGCCACTCACTGGATCAGACACATGTACTTGGGCTGTGTTCTTATTATAGCCATCAACAATGACCACATGAATGTTAGAAACGCCTTGACCCCATGAATAATTAGCGTATTGCGGGGTCTCAAGCCGGGATGTCACCCATGCTTCGACAGGATTACCGGCTTGGATTTGGCCAATGATGTCATCCAGACTCGCACCGCTGATATCCTTGATGGTTGCATATTGCGAAATCCAAGGATCAAAGGCTGAAGGTAGGATCGTTTGCATCACACCTGGGGTCCGACTATACGGCGAACCAGCGAAGCCATGAGCCGGGTTGTTATCCGCAGCAATCGGCATTGTCTTCACTAAGTCAACGAGCGTCATATCAAGGTGCTTCCCGCGATAGTGCATCGCCTCAAGGGCAGAAGCAGCTTCACAACCCATTGGGGCGCCGTTGGTGTTCTGATTAATGAATGGGACACCAAGGACTTGGTTGTCAGCGTAATCAGTAAAGGTCACGTATTTGCCCTGCAACCACTGATTGCCGCCAACGTTATACCAAGTTTGGCCGTTGTAGGTCACCTTCTTGGCTGTCCGCCAACTCGTCCCATTAGGTAAGAATTTACCCGTCACCTGGCGACCATCAGTGTAAGTATTCCAGACAGCGATGCTAGCGTTAGGCACGTAATTCACCGTCACGGAACCGTTGACAGTATCAGTTGACTCAGAGCCACTGGGGGCATTGTCCAAGGTATATTGCGCTGAAATCCATTGATTTCCGCCCAAATTGTACCAAGTCTGACCATCCACTGACACTGCCTTGAAAACCTTCCACTGACTACCATGAGGCAGAACGTTTCCGACCACTGTGCGCCCAGATTCATAAGTATTCCACATCGCAATCCCATAACCAGGGACATAATTAATCGTGACCGTACTTGGTGCCGACACCGTCGCAGCCGCAGCGGACACGGGCGCCGCGATTGCAGGGCCAGCGAAGACACCCAGAGTCAGCACACTAATAACAACTTGAACCAAAAACTTCGAGACCTTCATATAATCCTCCATCTCATTCTTAAACGTCATATAACTTCAATGTTTGTTGCATTTCTTCAATCACATAATCGCGAATCGACAAGGGCGAAATCACTTTAACTAACCGGCCCTGCTGAATCAGCCACATTTTCACGCCGTACCCATCATTGGCCGGAATCGTAAAACGTTGTCCGTGATCTAGTTTCTCACCAGCAACCGCTTTAGGGAACCGATCCAACACATAACTTTGATCCGCATAATATTCAATCTCTAGCGTAATGGGATTGCCCAAAAATGGCAAGGGGGTCTGATTGCGAAGTTCGCCACCTTCGAAGTGGTGCAATCGTGAAGAGCTCTCTGCCCGTGACAGCAATTTAAGATGCTGCAATTTATTAATCCGGAATTTGACAGCCTTGGTAATGTCCACATCGTCATAACCACGCTGGTTATCAGTCATCATGTAGAAATACAAATCGGCAAAATAGATTCCGTGCGGCTGACGAATCAGCGTCGCCGACTGACCATTGCGTTCATAGTCAAACTGCACTTCAAGATGCTGCTGAATGGCGCGGAGCACCAGCTCAAATTGCGGGGTCAAAGGGTCCGCCGGCACACCAAGATAATGATCGGAATCGCTTTTGGTGAGTTGCGAAAGTTGTTTAAAGGATTCACCCTCACAAAGCGGTTCAATCAACGCCATCATTTCTGGTTTAGTCGTAGCGCGACTGGCCAACAGAATCTCAATCATCATTAACCGTTGAACTGTGGTATAGGTGGTCGTGTGGCCTAACTCGAGTTGGTAATGGCCGCGTGCAGGATTAGTCAATCGCATCCCCTCTGGATTCTGGTTCTCCATCAAGGCGTATTTAATCGTGGCCAGATCCCGCTGAATGGTCTCACTTGAGACCGCGTACTGGTCCGCCAACGCCTGTTTGCTCAGCACTTCCCCACTGAGCAACCGCAGAAAAATAGTCACGATTCGAGTATTGCTATTCATAGCCACAACCCCCTCACCACTTTGACAATAGCATACACCCTTTTGTTTTTGAGGGGTAAAAAATAGTCCGACTGCCCTAGAACTAGGGAAATCGGACTAGCTATAATTTATTTTTGTAAGGTAATCGCGTGGCCAGCATATTCTGCGTTGAACAGACTAACTGGTTCCCAAGCAATCGCACCGCGATCATAAGTTGCATTGCCACCCTTCTTCGAACCACCAGTACCGGCAGCTGAAGTCGAGTATGAATACAATGGATCATGAACTAAGAACTGGCCGTCCTTATATCCCACAATCACCTTATCATGGTTACGGTTCTTGTCTTTGGACAAGTTCTGGTATGAAGACCAGCCGTAGTACAGCACTGGGTGACCAGACAAGACCAGCCGCTTGATGGTGTCAGTTGAGGCACCAGAGACATCAACGACATTCTTATCAAAGTGTTGGCCATAGCGAGTTAACCCAGTTGAGTTGATGACAAAGCCAAAGCCAACCCCAGTGTATGGGTTACCCTTTTGGCCATTAGGATCAGCTGGATACATTGGCAAATTGTCTTGAGCATTCTTCAACCAAGCCGCGTCAATCTTGACACCATCGTAGCCAAGAATCATTGCTAAGGCTGTTGAGGCACAACCCCAAGGCGCGAAAACTGGCTTGTATTGACTCCAGTACGGCACATCGAGTTGGACACTTTGCTTGGCCACTTGGCCAACCACAACATACTTGCCGTTAACCCACTGGTTGCCACCTAAGTCATACCAAGTCGCTCCGTCATGAGTCGTGCTAGCAAAAGCCTTCCATTCAGACCCATTCTTGAGTTTCTTGTTTGGAATCATGGTCATCCCCTTACCGGTCCGTTGGTAAGCAGCAATCCCATACCCTGCAGCGTAACTAACCGTTGCATAAGAATTACTCAACTTGGTTTCATCTGAAACTGTCGAGGCATCCACAATGTAGCGAGCATCAAGCCATTGATTGCCGCCCAGATTGTAGTACTTGGTCCCATTGATGACTTGGTAACCAAAGACCTTCCAGCTGGTACCATGTGCAAGCTTACGTGAAGAACTCCGCTGGTTGTTAGCATCAAATTGCCACAAGTTAATGCCGTAACCTGGCACATAGTTCACTTGTCCAACGAACGCTTGGGCCACAAAGTCATTAGCAGCGGTTGTTTGGGCCGCCGTCGTGGTCACAGGGGTTTGCCCATCAGCAGCGTGCACACCAACGCCGGCCACTGGTGAAAGCATTGTCAGGGCCGCAAGCGACACTAGACAAAAGTGCTTCAATTTGTCAGAGATAATCATTTTTTCCTCCCAGAAAACTTTATTTATTCTTTTTCATTTTGCAACAACTTGAGTATGTTTTGCAACTCTGATTTTCTCGCATCATCAACAACAGGATAAGACAAGTTCAACGCTTTCACCCGTTCATTGATAATTTCAGAGACGAGCAAGCGCGAATACCACTTATCATCTGATGGGATGACATACCATGGATTAGCCTTAGTAGCGGTATTTTGGATCGCATCTTCATAGGCTTTTTGATAATCAGGCCAGAATTGGCGCTCCTTAACATCGGACTCCGAAAACTTCCAATTTTTTTCTGGAATTTCAATCCGGCGCATGAACCGATTCTTCTGCTCATCCTTTGACAAGTGCAAGAAGAACTTCAAGACCGTAAATCCGGTATCAGTTAAATACTGTTCAAAGTTGACGATTTGCTCATAGCGCTGCTTGTAAAAGTCAGGCGTAATATCTTTAACACTCGTAATACCAGGGATATTCTCCGTGGTCAGAATTTCAGGGTGAACCCGGGCAATCAAGACGTCTTCGTAATGAGAACGATTAAAAATCTTAATCTCGCCACGTTTAGGTGTCTCTTGGTGAATTCGCCACAGATAGTCATGATCCAGATCAACGCTTGTTGGCTGTTTAAAGCTTGCAGCACTGGCGCCTTGTGGATTCACACCACTCAAGACGTTCTTGATCATGGAGTCTTTCCCAGCGGCATCCATCGCTTGAAAGACGATTAAGAGACCGCGGGAATTCTCAGCGTATAACTGTTCTTGATACTCTGAGAGTTGTTTGACGTCCTTCTTGATTTGCTTCTTGATCTTCTTGTCGTCGACCTTTTCTTTGGGTGCCGTGGCCCAATCCTTAATTTGAAACTTATCTTTGCCATCCACTCGGAAATCTTTTTCGTATGACATAATTCATGCCCCCTTATTAAGGCAAAGATACACCCGACAGCCCGCTCCAGGCAAAAGATAGCCATTGCGTGAAGAAGCAAGCGACTTAACATTTTCAGAAACTGGCCATGGCAGTATAATTATTTCGATGAGACAGTGGTCAGTATCATTGGCCAACCAGAAATGAAACTTGTCTCAAATAGGCCTTAGGAGAGAATCATGCGACATCATTTTAAAATAAATATCTTTGCAGCCATCCTAGTCATTTGCTTAGTGGTCGGCGTAATTGCAAATACGAATCAATTTACAGGGCCCGCCATCGCGCTTGTGGCCGTGGGCATCATCATCGCCATCTATCTTAGTGGTGGCGGCTTAAATCAACTCTCGCCCAAAAGCTTACTCATAATTGTCTTACTCATTTGTGGTCTCATGTTAGGCGGGCAAATTCTCGTGCTCAATACCCAACCGGTCACAGTCTTCCACGACCCATTTCGGATGCTCGCGCAGGCTGATCAACTGGCTGCCAATCACCTAGATATGCAAACCACCTACTTTCTCCGGAATCCAAATAACATTCCACTAACCTATTTTCTCTCTTTATGGTTGCGAGCAACGACGGTCTTTGGCCTGACAACCAATGTGAGTGTGAGCATGCTTAATTTGCTGATTCTTGATGGTTTTATTGCCCTACTCCTGTGGACAATTTGGCAAATCAGCCACCGCAACACGCTCGTTCTTGGGGCCTTAGCTTTCTCAGCCTTAACCCCATTTGCTTACACTTATTACGCTCAGGTTTTCTACTCAGACACCCCAAGTTTACTCATTATTCTGATTGTCATTCGGCTGATCATGTTCTGGCCAACCAGTCGTCCCGGCCGATTTTGCGCGGGTATTGCCCTCGTCCTTACCGTCATGCTCGGCACACTGATTAAACCCAACCTGATTGTGCTTATCCCGGCCATGCTGCTCGTATTAGTTGTCCTCTGGCGCAAACATGTGCTCAAGGCCTCACATTTCGTGATTCCGCTTCTGCTCGTGCTATTCGGCTTTGGCCTGAGTCGCCCCGCCAATTCAGCCATTATCAGCGCCACCCACTACACGCCCGACATCGACTACACCCTGCCGGTCACCCATTGGATTCTGATGGGCATGAATCAAGACATGTATGGCGAATTTGATCCTAAAGAATCAGCCATTGAAACGGCATTGCCAACCTACAAGGCTCGCCAGCAATACACCAGTGTCCAGATCAAGAAGCAAGTTCAGAAGTTGGGACTTGGTGGGTTATTCCGTTTGTGGGCGACTAAAATGACCGCCCTTCTTGACGCACGGACAATCCAGTCTTGGTACAACGGTGGTTTCCGATCCTCCCCAAGTTGGTACCTTGCACACGCTCAGACATTCCGGCGCTTGACCGGATTCAGTTACGCTGCTGCGACTATTGTGTTGTTCATCTTTGCCCTCGTGCGCTTGTTGCTATGGCGACCTGACTTCCACAATCAATTGGACATTGGCGCGCTGTTAGCAATCATTACCGCTTTGGGCTACATTGCTTTTCATACACTCGTGTGGGAAACGGAACCGCGTTATGGTCAAATCGTGCTGCCACTACTCTGGATGATTCTGGCAGTATTACCGAAACCGGTGTTAAAACAGGCGTCGTATCATATCCTCTGGCCGAGTCTCGCGTGGATGGCCACAGGATTAATATTAGTTGGCTTGGCTTACACAACCGGCCAAACGCATCCCCGCACCACCGTCGTGGCTGCCCAACGGAGTCAGTTGTCCGAACAATATCAAGCCAAGCCAATGCTGCTGACCCCAGCCAACCAACTCAGCCAAATTGTCGACTTACATGGCCCAGCAAGTTACTTCTCAGTCCAAACCTATCCCCAATCTGGTGTCAGCATTCACATTACGAATCTGACAACAAAGCATAGGTATTCCCTATCAAAAACATCTGAGGTCCAACGGATTTCACGCGCCCTCCCAGCTGGTCGTTATGAAATCACCGTGACAAACCCGACCCGTCAGAATCAACCGATTGATGTTGTCACCACTGCAAACTATCAGTTGGCCCCCCAGCCACTGAGAATTGATGGTGATGTGCAACCCCTGCAATCACTGATTTACACCGTTATTCACAGTGCCCAGCCAGATTAGGGCTGACAAAATCCCGATTTCCCGTTTAAAGGAAATCGGGATTTTTTAGTTAGTTTTCGTGAATTCGGTCCCTAAGGCAGAGAAGTCAGCAATTTGGGTGGCACTCTGAACCCGGAACGTATTGTTGACCAGATGGAAATCAATTGCGCCAGTTTTATGGGCATTTGTTGCCTGGCTGTTCAACTTACCACTTTCAGTATAATCAGTGGTCATCGGGAAGTAGTAGTCAGGCATTGCTGCCTTCAAGTCACTGAAAGTTTTCACGTCATGCATATCGGTGAACTCGGCAGCCGAAGCAACGTCGGCCGTCAGTTTGCCTTCATCGATTTGGTACGTTCCACTCATCTTTAAATCAGTCGCACTCCAATCTGGTTCCGGTGCTTGAATATTTCCACTGTACTTGCCATCAGTCGTAAAGGATAAAGTTGCATCAGTGGGCCAACTCGTCGAGTGGTCACTGAACTTCCATGATCCAGCAAGGGTCTTACGCAAATCAGGCACAACTGACTGGACCACTTTCTTCGCAAAAGCGGTTCTATCATCATCCGACATTTGCGTAGTGTCACTGTCATCAGTCGACGAACTAGACGATTCCTCGTCATCCGTGCTGTCAGCCTCGTCAGCAGAGCGACTCGATTGATCCATTAGACTTGATTGGGACGCAGAAAAGTTCTGGCGATTCTTCGTGTACTGTTTACTACCTTTGGTGTAGAACACCATGGATTCGCCTTTCGCGGATAAGGTCAGCTTGTCCCCGTCGACCGCATAATTCATTTTGAATGACTTACCGTCGAGACTGAAGGTCATCGTTTTAGCTGACTGATCGACATCACCACTCACTTCTGTCGAAAAATGCTTGATTGAACCCAATAAACCTGTCTCGGCATAATAGTCAACCGTCAGCGTGGCCTTCTTGTCATCAACCTTGAGTGTCTGCAATGCTTGCTCGGCATCGGCCGAAGCAAAAGAACTGGACCCAAATGAGTTATACGTATTGTTAATCGACCCGCAACCCGTTAGCAGCATTAATACTCCTGCAAAGACAGCTACCAATAAATATTTAGCCTTGTTCATAATTCTCCTCCAAATAAAAAATAATGAATACAGACTTCATCCTACAATATCGAAACGTCAATAATTGGCGGTTCGAAAGAATGTTGTATCCATTATTCTTTATAAAAGTTGAGACCTTCTTGTAACCAGTCTTTGACATCTTTGGCCACAAAAACTGGCTTGATCACCCGCAGAATATTGCTTTGTGTCATTAGCCACATCTGAATCCCCAATGAGTACTCCACATCTATCTGGATTTGCGTCACTGGAAAATCAAACTTACGCGGCTTATCTAGCACTTTGACCACTCGAGATTTTGGAAATCGATCAAGCACGTAACCCGGGTAGCCATAATATTCAAATTCGATCGTGATGTCTTTGCCGTCGTATGCGTAGGCTTGTTCTACTTGCTTCTCGGCAACTTGATACTGCCTGACCACCGTAGGATCAAATTTTCGATTCAAGACCTGAATTTCACTCATCCAATCAATCCGATAGGTCTGATAGGTGTCTTGCATCTCATCATGCAAGGTCATGAAGAAATAATAATCCGACTGGCGAATTACGGTCGGCTGACCGGACACCTCGATTAATGGCGCACGCTCGCTGATTTCATTATTTTGGTAGTTAAATCTCAACTTAAGATGATCGTGGATCGCGGATTGAATCTGCCAGATTCGGTCGACTCGATCAGACGCGTCCGCAATGGGATGATAGTTATATTTTTCGTTTGCAATCGCCTGGTTAAGTATCTTGGAGGAGGGCTCTGGTAAATCGGCCATCAACTGCGCCAAAATATTCAGCAGTTCATCCTTATTTAAAGTTCGGCTGGCCGTGATTAGCTTTGCCAACACAAGAACTTGGCCTTCGCTCAACGCCCTTTGTTGCTGGAGCCGATAATGTCCCGCGGTGCGTGCCAATTGATATTGGTTCTGCAGTTGGGTATCTTCAAGCGTTTCTTTGATGGTCAGAAGGAAGCGCTGCGCTGTCCGGATCGAAACGCCATAGTCATCAACAATTTGTTCTACTGTCAACGTCTCACCCGAGAATAAACGAAACACAATCGCAGTAATTTGATTCTTCGCCATGTCGCCACCTCCATTTAAATGCATGGCTAGTATAGCGACATTTGCAGTCATATTATGACTAGATAGAATTCCGCCGCACAAAAAAAGCCTCAGGCAAGGCCTGAGACTGAATAAAAGTATAAGAGCATGAATCTAAAAAGAACTGAAGTTAGGCAGCTTGATCAGCCTTAAAGTTCTTTAACTTTGCCAAGTATAATGCGCCACCCACGATTGCAACAATACCACCGGCCCAGCCTAAGAAAGGCACTAAGGCAACCGCGCCACCGACAATCAGTAACACGTGTGGGGCTGTTCCAGTAAAGTCAGTACCGCGGTAATAGACAGCACCGACAATCCCAAGAACCAGGATAGCAATTTTAACGATTGTCAGAAAAGCTGCTAATCCTGTTGTCTGACTAGCGCCTGTTGAACTGGCAACGTCAGAAAGTGCCGCGCCAGTGCTAAAGAAAGGCCCAAAAAGCATCAAGATACCGCCGGCGAGGCCGACAATCCCATTGGTTAATGCAAGCGTTTTACTCTTCATCATAACTCCTCCAAGAATTATTGATTAAATAGCTTGCGAAAAGATTCTTCCCAATCTTTTCACAATAATTATCGTAACATAACATTGATTTTTGTACATTATTTTTTAAAAGCTAGACCTTTCCACGCCTCACTGATTTGAAAGAAACCAAAAGCAGGCGCCAACGGCAAATGCTGTTGGCGCCTGCTTTTTGATTACTGAAATCCATTATGGCTTAATATACGCAAATCCCTGTCCCTGCAGCTCAATCAAGTCCAAGACGCCCGCAGGCACAACCTCGACGCCAGCGGGCAAATCCGCCGTTGTTAGATTATGCGAGTTCATCGCATTCTGGCAAGCATGAAACGAAACATTGGGATGAGCCGCGATAAACGCGCGTGCCTGCTTCAATTCGTAACTTTGGATGCCAGTGCCGTTCGCAACCAGAACAATCTCAGCATCTGGTTGTAACTTCAGCAAGTTATTGATATTGCCGGTGGCCACTTGCCACTTTTCCATTTCATCCACGTGAAAAACGACTTTCATCAGATCAGCTCCCTTTTTATCACGCTTGGTTCAACTGGCTCAATTTGGCCTCGGAGTCCGCGTCCCCAGGGTCTTCGAAAACAACAAACTGGTTCGTTCCGGGGATTTCAAGAATATTCTCAATCAGGTAAAGGTCCCCGAGCGTCGGATTCTCCAGCATCAAATGTTGCGTCTGAAAATCTGAGACCTGCAAACTGTCCCAAGTTGATGCGAAAACTGCGTCCGTCTTCACGGCATCATACACTGCAAAAAGAAACTCATCCTCGGGGCTTTCACTATATATTTTCCGGAAGACACCTACCACATACCGGGCATACAGTGTCCAATCAGCCAAACTGTCGCGAAAATATTGGCTGTTGAATGTCCGCCAAACCCAGTTTCGTGTGAGCGGCTCTTGACCAGCCCAGGCGCCGTACAGTTTTTCAAAACTCTGGTTGGTCGCCATCACGGTTAATTGGTGATCCATTATGAATGCTGGAGCTGGCACCCGCGCGTCAATCAGCGCGAGTGTGGCACTACTGACTTCAGTGTGCAGCTGGGCGGGCGGCATCAATTGCACCAGATTAAAGACGTACTCAATTTCTGAATTATCAAAATGGAGGGCCCGCGTGATATCGAGTAGTGCATCGGCTGATGGTGACACGCCAGGACGCCCCTGCTCAATGCGTGCCAACCAATCCACACTCACATGGGCCATGGCAGCGACCTCATCCCGCGTGAGTCCGGGTGTGCGGCGTCGGCGATCAGGCACGTCATACCCCGATAAATCAGCGTGCCGGCGCTTATAGGCAATAAAGTTTCCTAACGGTTTTTCATTCATGATGCTCTCCTGTGGTAGGACAAGATATCCTAGGATAATCGCGCTCTTACTGCGAATGTCCCTTCATTGCATACTATAACTGTTCAAGAGAAAGACAACAATAAGGAGGAAGTTCTCATGACAGTTAAAATTGGTATCAATGGATTCGGACGGATTGGTCGCTTAGCTTTTCGCCGCATTTTGCAGCTGAATCAGGCCGCCGCAAGCATTGAAGTAGTGGCCATCAATGACCTCACCTCGCCCGCCATGCTCGCGCAGCTCCTCAAGTACGATAGCGCTCATGGCACACTGGACGCCGAAGTCAGCGCGACTGAAGACGCCATTGTCGTCGACGGCAAAACGTATCATGTCTATGCGGAACCAGACGCAGCGAAAATTCCGTGGGTCAAGAATGATCAGGTTGATTTCGTGCTGGAATGTACCGGCTTTTACGCCTCATCAAGCAAAGCCCACGCGCACCTCGACGCTGGTGTAAAGCGTGTGTTAATTTCCGCACCAGCCGGCAATGACGTGAAAACCATCGTTTATAACGTCAACGACAATATCCTAACGTCCGCGGATAAAATTGTTTCGGCTGGTTCCTGCACAACCAACTGCTTGGCCCCAATGGCCGATGCCCTTGACCGCGAATTTGGCGTTATCGCCGGCACTATGACCACCGTGCACGCCTACACCAGCACCCAAATGTTGCTGGATGGCCCGGTCCGTGGGGGCAATCTCCGTGCCGCTCGCTCTGCGGCAACCAATACCATTCCGCACTCATCCGGCGCCGCAAAAGCTATTGGTCTCGTGCTGCCAAACTTGAATGGTCGTTTGCAAGGCCACGCCCAACGCGTCCCTGTAGCCGATGGATCGCTAACTGAATTGGTCACCGTCTTGAAGACCAACAATCTTACCGCTGAAGACATTAACGCCCACATCAAGCCATATACCCGAGACAGCGAAAGTTTCGGCTGGAATGAAGACAACATTGTCTCCTCTGACATTATCAACACCACATTCGGCTCAGTCTTTGATCCGACCCAAACCGAAGTGGTGACGGCCGGCGACACCCAACTCATCAAAACCGTTGCTTGGTACGACAACGAGTATGGTTTCACCTGCCAGATGATTCGGACATTACAAAAGTTTGCGGAATTAAACTGATTTTCCTAACAGTCATGCGGAATGATTGCACCTAAGCGCACAAAAAGGCCACCCTAACAACGATTTATCAGTGAAGGGTGGCCTTTTTGTGATGACCAAGATGAGACTCAATCATGTTTAATATTTCTTTGCGCAAAAAATTTTGCTGGCTGAAAGAGCATGAGACTTCGTTGCTAAATTCTCCACGGACAGCACGATAACGTCAATTAAAAAAAATCAAAAAAATATTCGTTCGGCAACCAAAGATTTCCACTAGCGTCATGATACTAATAATATTCGCGATATAGTCGAAAAATGCGTAAAATGTCGCTGAAAACTTGTTCTACAAGAACTCACATAATTTAATTTTTAACAGTTCAATTCAATCGGACACTACAAACTGATACGCTTTTTTCAATCAGATATTTGTATCCACTCGGTTATTGCATGTGGTTAAAGCTCGTTTTCATGTATGTACAAGCTAGTAACACTAAATTATCAACTATATTGGCCTGGAGGAACCCAAAGATTTTGACTTTCTAACTAAAATATCGACTATAGAATACATCTCCAATAACAAATCTAAGTTCAGGCTTTTGAACAAAAAAAACAGAGGATATCTGATCAGAATACTGGTCTAAAATGACCGAAATCAGGATATCAATTAGCCACTTCAATTCTGATTCTTTTTTTAATCTTTTCGGTTTGTCTAATTCTGTACTTGGTAGCAACATTGTTTGTAAAGTCGCAGCTAAATTTCCTTTATCATGATGAACAGTTTCACTCGTCTCATGATAAATTTGTTTCAATCTGTCTACATTAACCGTTTTTAGGCTATCATGCTCAAACATCTTTGCTGTAGATAACCCGTGCTCTGGCAGGTTAATAATCTGTAAACAAGATTCAAGAAAGGAGCGTTCATTCAGAATAAGTCCTCGATAATCTTGAATCATTAGGTATTTAATACACGCCATCAACTCTGAAAAAGCATGAACGGATTCACTTTCTGCAAATTTTTTATTACTTAAAATCTTAAAAAACATAATGCGCTTTCCGGCATAGGCAGCAAAATCTCCATCAAAAGAGGCAACAGTAAAGGTACAGGAACTTTCAAATAGTTCTCGAAATCTATTAAGTTCCTGCTTCAAAAACATTAAGCCTTCAAATTCTGACATATTTTGCCTTGTTCCAGTATTCATCTGTGTTGTTAAATCGTTCATCTATAATGTCCGAGCACAGTAGAAATAAATTATTTTTAATTTGGAATTTCCCCTCAACATTTAAGTTATCAAAAGCGCGAAGTGTCCGCGCCATTGTCAATGTTCTTGATTTCAAAACGTATTCTTTGAACTGAAGGGAAAAGATTTGGCTAAGTGCTGGAACTAAATCAGAGTTATGTGGAAATATCTCCTTCGACAAAAGCACAGCAACGATGACTCCCGAAATTTTATAATCTGGAACGGTTTTGTTCTTAAGATCATTTCTTATAATTATAATTTTTTCATTCATTTTCAGATTCCTCTATCGACTGTATTCTTTGTAGTAATTCAATTGCGATAGCTTCAATATCTTCTTTTGATCTTTGATATCGGGAGGGCAAGGTCCCCCCCGTTTTGCCAACTTGAATATCGCTATAATAGTGCATCTCTGCAGTGAACACGTCCATAGCATTAACAACCTTTTTAGATTCGAAATTCACTTTAATCGCCTCATACCTCTTTGGAAGGTCGGTTTGAACCATTGTGTAAATAATACCCAAATTTCTTAGCTTCAGTCTTTCTTGTCTCACTAAATTACCGATTGCTTCCTCCAAAGAATCAATCCCATTGATTGAATAGCGATCTATTCTGTTAGGAATAACGTAATAATCAGATGCCAAAAGAGCCCCGTCAGTGTATGTTGTCAACGTTGGCGGGCAATCAATAATTATATAGTCGTAATCGAGCGCATTATCATTATCTAGCAGAAAGTTCTGCAGACGTTTTACAAGTGAATAATCGCTACTTCTGTTGACAAGGACCAGATTTAAGTCACCAGCAATTATATCAAGGTTATCTGTTAATTTTGTAATTAGTCCCTCAGTATTGGGGCTCGTATACGCCTGCCCTAATTCGACTTGAGGCGTAAATAACTTATACACTGTTTTGTGTTCAACTTTAACCTTATCATTATAATAATTATGCTCCGAATCGAGTATAGCCTTCTTAGCTTCGTCTAGAGTAATCCTTTTTCCCCCTTTTCTACTTGAATTTTTTTGTATAATTTTTGCTGTTTCATCTTTTTTGAAAAAGTCAAACATTGCCTGCGTTCCATTAAATTGCGGATCCATATCAATGAACAAAGTTTTTTTGTCTAAATCGTTGCTCAGATAATCTGCGATTCCGATGCTTAGCGTCGTCTTACCAACGCCACCTTTCATATTTATAAAACTAATCACTTTTGCCTTCATCTAACCCATCCCCAAAATTCCAATTTATATTGATTCCTGCTATTTAATTGTACTATGTTAGTTGATCCCTGTCTCAACAAAAAAATCCCGCCAAATTTAGACAAGTTCAAGTCCAATACTTGGGGGATTTTAGGAAGAAGCATAACGCTCCTTATCAATCATATTTTCTTTGTATCAATTAGAATTAAGTCAACCTTCTGACTCCAACTTAACTCACTTAATTATTCCCACTCAATGGTTGCAGGTGGCTTACTCGTGATATCGTACACGACGCGGTTGATGTGCCCGACTTCGTTGACGATTCGGACGGAGATCTTTTGCAAGATTTCCCAATCGATGCGGGCAAAGTCTGCGGTCATGCCGTCGATTGAAGTAATCGCACGAATGGCAATGGTGTAGTCGTAGGTCCGACCGTCACCCATGACCCCAACGGACTTGAAGCCTGGCAAGACGGTGAAGTATTGCCAGATGTCGTTATCGAGGCCCGCTTTAGCGATTTCCTCGCGAAGAATGAGGTCGGAATCGCGGACGATTTCAAGCTTATCTTCGGTGACTTCGCCGATTACGCGAATCCCAAGGCCTGGGCCTGGGAATGGTTGGCGCCAAACGAGGTCATGTGGCATACCCATCTTTTCGCCGAGCTCCCGGACTTCATCCTTGAACAACTTGTTCAAAGGTTCAATCAGTTGGAACTTGAGGTCTTCTGGCAGACCGCCGACGTTATGGTGAGACTTGATGGTTTGCGCAGTATCGGTCCCACTTTCAACGACATCGGTGTACAAGGTCCCTTGGGCCAAGAAGTCGATGCCATCAAGCTTAGCGGCTTCATCATTAAAGACTTCGATGAATTCTTTCCCGATAATCTTCCGCTTTTGCTCTGGATCGGTGACGCCTTTTAATTTGCTCAAGAAACGGTCTTGAGCGTCCACCTTAATGATATTTAAGCCGAACTTGCCTTCAAGGCTGTCCATGACTTGGTCAGCTTCGTTCTTCCGCAGCAAGCCGTGGTCAACGAAGATGCTGGTCAATTGGTCGCCAATGGCCTTATGTAATAAGACACCAACAACACTGGAATCAACCCCACCGGATAAACCAAGTAAGACGCGCTTGTCGCCCACTTGCTTGCGGATGGCTTCGATTTGGGTGTCGATGAAATCGTCCATGCTCCAGTTTGCTTGGGCGTCACAGACGTCAAAGGCAAAGTGACGCAAGATTTCGTGACCATATTGGGTATGTTGAACTTCAGCATGGAATTGGACGCCGTAGAACTTCCGGTCGTCATCATCCATGGCTGCAATTGGGCAGTTAGGGCTCGTTGCGGTGGCCCGGAAGCCATTAGGCACTTCGCGGACTAAGTCACCATGGCTCATCCAAACAGTCTGTTCTTGTGGCAAATCCTTGAACAATTTGGCGTCGCGATCATATACATCGATATCAGCCTTACCATATTCACGGTTATCGGCTGGTTCAACGACCCCGCCATCCAGAACTTGCGCCATCAGTTGCATGCCGTAACACACACCGAGGATGGGAATCCCTAAATTGAAGATTTCAGGGTCCACACCAAAAGCACCGTCGTCATACACACTGTTAGGCCCACCAGAGAAAATAATTCCCTTAGGGGCGATTGCTTTGATTTCTTCGGCTGTGATTGTGTGGGGCTTGAGTTCAGAATAAATTCCAAACTCGCGAATGCGCCGGGTAATCAATTGGTTATATTGACTACCATAATCGAGCACGATGATCTTATCAAAGTCTTGCGTTTGCACGTTTGCCAAGTTTTCGCCACTCCTTTTTTGTCTAATCCTTTCGTTACACTATACGGAAGTTTGTGCCAAGGGTCAAACCGTGTCAGCCCTTACATCAGAAGTTTCTCAGAACTTTCTTAGATAGACGCGGTCAATCTGATGATGTTTAATTTTATGCAAAATCACATCCGCCCGTTCCCGAGTCGGCAGAATATACTCTTCCAAATTCTTTAAATTAATCGTCCGCCATACGTCCTTGGCCAAGGCAAACGCCTGGTCACGATCGCCCGTGGCATAGGGATAATAATAATTGGTCGGGTCGGTAAATGCCGTGTCTAGTAACAGGCCGAAACGTTCCAAGTACCAATGCTCAATCAGTTCCGGATTAGCGTCAACGTAGATTGAAAAGTCAAAATAATCACTGGCATAAATAGATTGGCCGGTAGGCAGTTGTAAGACATTAATCCCTTCAACAATCAAAATATCAGGGTGATCAATCTCATCATATTCGCCCGCTAACACATCGTAGACTTGATGCGAATAACGTGGTGCTTTCACAACTCCATTTGCATTTTTGACGGCATCCAAGAAGTCAATCAACTTTGGCATGTCATAGCTTTCAGGGAAGCCCTTTTTATCCAAAATCCCGCGCCGCTCGAGTTCAGCATTGGGATACAAGAACCCATCAGTCGTAATTTGTTGGACCTTCTTATCAGGATAAGCGCGGCTGAGCAACAACTGCAAGAGTCGAGCCGTCGTACTTTTGCCAACGGCCACCGACCCCGCGATGCCAATGATAAAAGGCCGCACTTTATTAGCAATCCCGAGAAATTCACTTTGATTCGCGGTGGCAGCCTGGTAGTCGCGGTAGCGAATGTGAATTAAATGCCTCAGTGGCGAATAGATTGTCACCACATCATCCATGCTAACTTCATCATTCAGGGAGCGCAATTGCTCAAGTTCATCAGTCGTGACGCTGGCAAAATCATGAGTATGAAATTGCCGCCATTGATCACGGTTAAAGGCGTAATAGTTCATTTGTGACTGCATAATTTATTCTCCAATGTCCAAACTAGAAACCGATTCCAATTTTACCATATTCACTTACGCTTTTGCGGAATATTAAAAGGCTTATGACTAAACGAATGGTTTGTCATAAGCCTTTTATTTCAGTTAGCTCAAATCGAGGTCAACTGCGAGTTTGCCTTGAGACCGACGTTCAGCATAGCCAGCGTGCACAGCTTGAGCTTCAACTGTATCGTAGGCCAAGCTTGGCGCCACATAATCTGGCCCTACCACAACATAGGTGGCAAAGGCTGTCCCCACCAAGAAACGCTCACCCGTCATCAAGTGCTCGCCTATCAGTTTGGCAAACACCTCAAGTGAGCGGGTGCCAACGCCAGTGACGTAGGTTTGAATCTCGAGTGCATCCCCAATTTTAGCCGGCTGTTCGAAACGAATGTGATCGAAACTGCCAGTGACAATCTCGGCCCGTGCGAATCGTTGCGCAGACACAGAGGTCACATCATCCAGCCAAGCCATCATCTGGCCACCAAAGACGGTCCCGTGATTATTCAGTTGCTTAGGGAAAATCCGGAAGGTTGCGGTTGCCAGTGTCTCACTACTTTTCATGGGCTTACTCCATTGTATATAAGTCTGGGCTGACATCGGCCAACAGTGGTGAAATATCTGGACTCGCCAGAATCGTCAGGCGGTGCATTGCCCGGGAGGTGATGGTGTAAAGCAATTCCCGTTCGTCTTCAGCATTGAAGTTTTCAGCATTCGCTTGCCAAACAACGACGGCATCAAATTCCAGCCCTTTGGCTAAGAATGATGGCACGACCAGAATCCCACTGGCTAGCCGTTGGTTCTCAGACTGAATCAGGGTCGCTTTAATGCCGGCTTTGTGCATTTCATCAAATAGGCTCTGTGCGTCTTCCAAGGTTTTGGCAATCACAGCCGTGGTTTGGTTGGCTGCGGTATTGGTTTCAAGTTGTTTCTCCAGGACAGTCAATAACTCCGCCTCACTTTGACGCAAGTACAGACTAGGTTTTGGCCCCTGGCGGTTAAAGGCGACAATCGTCTGACCTGACTTCAAAATTGCTTTGGTAAAGTCAGTCACCTGAGCCGTTGACCGATAGGATTGCGTAAGTTGAATCACGCGCGTCTTATCAGGGTTGAACAGTTTTGACACATCATTAATTAAGGTATGGGAATCTTCCTTGGTGAAAATGGCCTGGTTTAGGTCCCCGAGCAAAGTGAACTTGGCTTTAGGGAAGCTCTTCTGCAAGTAGGCTAATTGGTAGGGTGTGTAGTCTTGAATTTCATCGACGAAGACATAGCGCATGTTCCGTTCGCCATGGCGGCCGGTAATCAAGTCAAATAAGTGCAAGTATGGCGTGGCATCAACCATGGTCAGCTGGCGATCTTGGAAAGCTTCTACGAAGTGATCCACCTCTGCCTGCCAAGCGTCAGCAGTCAAATCATAGTCGCTCAGCTTAATCAGGTTTGGCACGGCCCGTAAAAAGGCCACGTATTGGGCGCGGAAGTTCAAGAAATGATTCTTCACGATCGCATTTTGTAAGCCTTCAAATTCTTTGACCACAATTTGGCGCGCAAAGAACCGATATTCGTCATCACTGTTCTTGAATTCAGCTGGGCCATCATTTTGTAATTCCCGAATCGCTTCATCGGACAAGTTTTCAACGGCTTCATTAACCCACTTAGCTTTCATTTCTGATTCCACGCGCCGGTTTAGCATCGAAATCAGCCGTTCCTTGGTCGCCGTCAAGCGATTGCCTAAATGATAATTGGCGTTGTAACTATAGAAGATATCGGCAATCCGTTGCTTACTGAAAAAGGCCTCACCATGGAACTTGATATCCTTGATGCGCATGCCACTCTTCTCAAGACTTGAAGCATACGTCTCCATCGCCTTGAAGAAGACCAAGCTACTTTTGAGCTTGGTAATCTGCTTTTGGACGGGTGTTTGGACCGTTTCAAACTGGGAGAACAGGCTTTGCACGTCAATCCCAGGAACCCGGCGTGTCACATATTGATAGTACGTGAATTGGACCATATTCTGTTCGCCCAACTCTGGCAACACATTTGAAATGTAGTCCGCAAAAAGTTGGTTCGGCGAGAACATAATCACTTGGCTTGAATTCAAATTACCGCGATAGCGATAGAGCAAGTACGCAACCCGCTGTAAGACTGCGGACGTTTTCCCGGAACCGGCTGCCCCTTGGACGAACAATAAGTCGGCCGCAGTATCACGGATAATTTGGTTTTGTTCTTGTTGGATGGTCGTGACGATGGTCTTCATCTGGGTGTCAGACTTTTCACCTAACACTTCGAGCAACATTTGATCCCCGATGGTTTCAGTGGTATCAAACATGGTCTGAATTTGACCATCTTTAATCACAAACTGGCGCTTCAAGGACACTTCGACGGATTGAGGACCGTCTGGCGTTTGATATGTCACTTCACCAATGCCACCATCGTAATAGATGGATGAAATTGGCGCCCGCCAGTCATAAATCAGGAACTTGCCGGCTTTATTCGTGAAAGAACCGAGGCCAATATAGATGGTTTCGGGTTTTTCATTGGCTTCTTGGAAGTCAATCCGGGCAAAATACGGATTCAACTCCAGCCGCTTTACCGTCTTTAATTGTTGATTCGACTGTTGCCAAGCATTGGTTCGTTCATCCAGCATTTGTTGTTGCTGTTGAATGGATGCCGCAGTTTCAATGGCTTCAGCGTCATTACTCAGGTTAATCGAGAAGTCATTGAAGAAATTCTCGTTCAAGCTGCGTTCTTCGGCCTTTGTTTGCTTAATTTCCTTACTCAAGCGTTTATCCGCTTGTGTTAATTGTGACATGATGGTATCTAAATGCGCTTGTTCGTGGTTCTGCTGCGTATCTGTCATTAAGTCAGCCCCTCACTGCATTGCAATAATCGTCAAAATATCATACCACTTTTGGGCTGGCTTCTCAATCAAAAACATAATACTAACCATTCAATAAGTGATAAACTCAATCGCTTTGCGGGTAAAGAATACTATCTTTAAAGATACCATCGCCCCAAATCTCTCGCTCACTTAACGTGGTTTCAATTAATTCGATGGGTTGGCCATTGACCAGAACCATGGCCGTTTGGTACCCAGCAAACGGTTGGTAAAGGGGCATAATGATTTGTTCATCAGCAATCGCGGCTTTGACATCATTGGTGGTAAAAGCCACATGGGTCTGGGTTTGAATCAATGGATCCAAGCTGGAATTGGGGCCAAATGCGTGCAATTCAATTGGAATCCCGAGCTTATTCTGTTCATCTAGCGAATACATATCATAGATTTTGGCGTATTTGGTGGCAGGATTGTCCTTGATTTGTGCAAGCGGGACAATCTTGCCGATATGATGGAATTTAATGGATTCGAGCATGGTTTCTCCTTATTTCTTACCTTTAAACCAATTTGTATACGTACTAATCAGCACGCCGACAGCTAAGCCAACGGCAACGCAGAGTAGAATTTTGTTGAAATACCAGCCAATCAGTAAGCCAATCAGCGTTGTCGTACCGGTAATCAGGGATCTTCGTGTCATAAGCGTCTCCTTGTATTGTATTATTTACTACGCTAACATAGACCCCGATGAATTTGCATCGAAAGGAGCAAATTATTTTGGCCAATCTTGCACTCTTGTTCGTCCTCTTTGCCGCCCTTGCCATCCCGTTGGTCATGGCGCGCTTCCATATTACCCGTGTGCCCACAGCCGTCGCAGAAATCGTTGTTGGCATTATCTTGGGTCAAAGTGGTTTGCACTGGGTCACAGTTAATCCAACGCTATCACAACTCAGTGATTTGGGTGTGACCGTGTTGCTGTTCTTATCTGGGATGGAAATTGACTTTTCCTTATTCAAACGGCAAACCAAGGCCGTACAGGCCAGCCCAGTGCAATTAGCCGTGAGCGGCTATCTCAGTATCATTGTCATGAGCAGCATTGTTGGCGGTTTGCTGAAGGTTTCTGGCCTGTATGCGCATCCCCTGTTTGCCATGATTGTCTTCTCAACTGTGGCGCTTGGCGTGGTGATTGCAGCCCTCAAAGAAAAAGAGCTGCTCAGTCAGCCCTTTGGTCAAACCATGCTGTTGCTCGCTGCTCTGGGTGAACTCTTCCCATTAATTACCTTAACGATTTTTGCGGCCTTGAATGGCGCTTCAACGCACAGTGTTTGGCTGTTGACTTTAATTTTTGTCGCCGCCCTCTTTTTATTATTGCGGTTTCGTAAGCCTTATACTTTCTTCGTCAAAATCGACAAAAGTACCACCCAACTTGATATTCGCCTGGCTTTCTTCATCATCTGTGCGCTAGTCACGGTCGCGGCTGGTGTAGGTGCTGAAGCCATTCTGGGTGCCTTCCTGGCTGGGATGGTGATGAAGTTATTACAGCCTCGCGAAGAAACGCAAGATAAGTTAACCTCGTTAGGCTATGGGTTCTTCATTCCGATTTTCTTCATTATGACCGGTGTCCGCCTCGACATTCCGGCCATGGTCCAAGATCCGCGAGCACTGGTGTTAATTCCCGTGCTCCTTCTCGGTTTCATCTTAGCCAAAAGTTTGTTGTATCCCATTTTGCGCCGTCGATTCAAATCCCAAAATGCCCTCAGTGGGACAGCTTTAATTACGACGACCATTACTTTAGTCGTCCCCGCGCTCACCATTGGGCGCAACCTGCACCTGCTCTCTGCCGCCGAATCTGGCGCCTTCACGCTCGCAGCTATTATCACGTGTCTGCTGGGACCGGTACTTTTCAATAGTTGGTTTAAAGCCGATCCTAATGATTTGCCGAAAACGCGGGTCCATTTTATCGGCGCCAATATTATGACCGTGCCCATTGCCCAGCAGTTGGCTGAAGGCCTATATGACATTATTTTATATACTGATTTACCGGAAAACTATAAGACTTATAATTCCGAAGCCAATATAAAATTACTGCCCAGCTTCTCACAGGCGGCACTGAATGAAGCTGGCGCGTACGATGCTGACATCGTTGTGCTTGGATATTTTGATCACGACAAGAACTATCAACTCGCCCAGTGGGCCCTGGCTGCCAAGGTGCCCCGCGTCATTGCGCGCTTTGAGACGAAGGATGTTCAAAATGATCGCTACGAGGTCCTGGCGTCACATGGCGTTGAAATCTTCAATACACTCGATGCGAATATTGCCCTCCTGCGCAGCTTGATTGAAACACCATCAACGCTGAAAATCCTCACCGATACCACGGCTGGAATTTTTGAAATCACGGTGCGCAATCGGCGCTTCACCGGCATGGAAGTACGATCCTTGCCATTCATTGACGAAATTACCATCAGCCAGATTTACCGCGACGGCCAGTTCATCGCGCCCCACGGCGATACGCAGATTCATCTGGGCGATCACATCCTCTTTTCCGGATCGAAAAATGCGGTTCAGTCCATTCGGCAACAAATGGAATTACTCAACTAAATTTGCAGTTTAAAAGCCCAGTGCTACACTTAATATATCTTAAGAAATCAGGTGACGGTATGAAGCAAGGGACGACCATTTTAACATTAGACAACGGCTACCATCTGTGGACCAATACCCAAGGTGAAGGCGATATTCATTTATTGGCTTTGCACGGTGGCCCTGGTGGTAACCATGAATACTGGGAAAACTTTGGTGAACAACTCGCTGACTTAGGCGTGCAAGTGCATATGTACGACCAACTCGGTAGTTTCTACTCTGACCAACCAGATTACAGCGACCCTGAAATTGCGGCCAAGTATTTGACTTACGACTACTATTTGGATGAAGTTGAAGAAGTCCGCCAAAAGTTGGGCATCGACAAGTTCTATCTCATCGGTCAAAGCTGGGGCGGCGCGCTCACCATGCTCTACGCCTTGAAATACGGCGAGCACTTGAAGGGGGCCATCATTTCGTCCATGGTTGATAACATCGACGAATACATGGTCCACATCAACGAAGTGCGTGAAGAAGCTCTCCCACCTTCAGCTGTGGCTTACATGAAACAACAAGAAGCCGCTGGCAACTGGGACGATCCTCAATATCAAAAGTACGTCGACATTTTGAATGCTGGCTACGTCGATCGCAAACAGCCACCTGCAATCAGCCATTTGATTAACACGATGGCCACCCCTGTTTACAATGCCTTCCAAGGCGACAATGAATTTGTTGTCACCGGTAAGTTGAAAGACTGGGATGTGCGCGACCAAATCCACAATATCACCGTGCCAACCTTGTTGACCTTTGGTGAACATGAAACCATGCCACTGAAGTCTGCCCAACGCATGGCTGAAGTGATTCCTCACGCTCGCCTTGTCACCACACCAAACGGCGGCCACCATCACATGATTGATAACGCCCCCGTTTACTTTGATCACCTGAAGCAATTCATCAGTGACGTTGAAAAAAATCAGTTTAACGATTAAGAGCGCGAAAACTCACGGGAGCAACTGAGCACTAGCAAGCTTTCGAGGATGGGCGTTTTAGGCCCATTGAGAAAGCTAGCTAGGCGGAAGTTGCTGTGAGGTTGAGCGCGTTTAGAGCGTGAGCTGACACGCCTTGGCTCTGGCGGATAAGGCAGAATCAGGCAAGTGGCTGCACTTGGCCACTGACTGAGACTAACTTATCTTGAAGAGCCAGTGGCAGCAAACGCGTTTAGAATGCGAAAACTCACGGGGGCACTTCCCCTAAGGCCTGACAATCCTGTCAGGTCTTTTTTGATTGACGAGACCGTGCATCTGGCAGTAGGCTAAACGCAATTACAACGGCGGCATACAGAAAGTCAGGGGGAGCGGATGAAAGGACAGAAACGACGATTCATTTGGGCATTGGCTGTTTTCATTGTGTTATCGATCGCCGATTATATTTTCGAAACGCGATACCACTTAGATGACTACCTTTGGTTTCGCGGCTTGAAACTATTCGTTTGGTTCCCAAGCATGGTGGCGGTCGTCTTTACCTGGCCGCACCGCAACCACTAAAAAAGAGTTCTCACTGGTCTTCCCAGCGAGAACTCTTTTTTAATTGCTCTTAATGAACGTTGTGCCATCTGCTGCCGGTGCCTTAGATTTACCAATAAACAGCACCAAGACGACAATCGTAATTAAATATGGCGCCAAGGTAAACCAGACGTTCGGAATGCCTGAAATGACCGGAATATACTTGCCGATGATGGCCAAGCTTTGAGCAAAGCCAAAGAACAGGGCCGCGCCCATTGCCCCTAACGGATTCCACTTGCCAAAGATCATCGCGGCTAAGGAAATGAAACCTTGGCCGACAATCGTTGAGATACTGAAATTCAAGGTAATGCTCTGCGCCATGATGGCCCCACCAATACCGCCGAGGAAACCAGAAATCAATACGCCAATATACCGATAGCGATAAACCGAAATTCCCAATGAATCAGCTGCTTCTGGATGTTCCCCGACCGAGCGGAGCCGCAGGCCAAAGCGGGTATATTTGAGCAGCCAGAAACCAAAGGCAGCTACAATCATCCCCAGATAGGCAACTAGTGAGGTGCTGGTGAAGAAAATCGGGCCAATGAATGGAATCTGGGCAAGTCCAGGGATGGTCATGGTATCCAGTGGATATTGGATGATATCCGTCTGCCCGCGGCCTTGAAAAATCAGTTTGGTCAGATAAATTGCCAAAGCCGGCGCCAAAAGATTCAAGACAGTCCCACTGATAATGTGATCAGTGCGCCAATTGACCGTGGCCACCGCGTGAATCAGCGAGAATATTAAACCAACGATGCCACCGACAAGCAGCCCAAGCCATGGGGTTGCACCCCCGAAACTCTTACCCAACATCAGGTTGAAGACCACGCTGGCAAACGCGCCCATCACCATGATCCCTTCTAAACCAACATTCACAATCCCTGAACGTTCTGAGAAGGTGCCGCCGATGGCTGTAAAAATTAGCGGTGCCGAATACACCAAGGTCGTTGACATCACGGTCAATAATAAGGTCATCGCATTCATTTTGTCGCCCCCTCCTTTTTGCCTTTCAGGCTGCTGAGTCGTTGGCCAGCGAAGCGAATAATGTAGTTAGCCCCCACAAAGAAAATCACGGCAGCAATCACAATATCGACAATTTCAGGTGGTGTCGTCGAAGCAATCGAAATGTTCAAACCGCCAATTTTTAAAATCCCAAAAAGTAAGGCCGATAGTACAATTCCTATCGGTGAGCCACCGGCCAATAAGGATACTGACATGCCATCAAACCCTATCGGTGGCAAAGCTGTATTGACAATTATATTCTGGAAATTCCCCAGTCCTTCCATGGCACCACCGAGGCCCGCCAAGGCACCGGAAATCAGCATGGCCGCGATAATTGTTCGCTTGGTGGACATCCCCGCATATTGCGCGGCGTCTTCATTTAAACCAACTGCACGGATTTCAAATCCCATTGTGGTCCGCTTCATCAGCCACCAAATCACAACGGCCCCGGCTAACGCGACGAGCAGTCCCCAGTGAAAGGTTGAATTCTGCGTTAATTGTTCAAGAAATGGCGTGCGTAACCGTGCAGCGGCCGGAATTGTTTTCGAATAATCACCGTCGCCAGCTGCTAGAAAACTCTTCACCACCGCATTAGTGCCGTACAGCGCCACGTAGTTCAGCATAATCGTCGTGATTACTTCACTAGCACCAAAATAGGCCCGTAAAAACCCAGCAATCCCTGACCACAGCGCCCCGGCGATGGCGCCCGCCAGAATAGCACCGGGTAACATCAAGATACTTGGCAAGCCAGGAAAGGCCAAGGCAAAACTGACAGAAGCCAACCATCCTATTAATGCTTGCCCAGCCAACCCGATATTGAAGAAGCCCGCCGAATTTGCCACCGCAAAGCCTAATCCGGTCAAAATCAGCGGAGTCGCCGAGCGAAGCACTTCACCAATGGCGTTGGCACTGCCCAGCGCACCGGTCAGTAAACTGATGTAGTTGGCTAATGGATCAAAACCTGAGAGTGCCATGATAATGGCACCAACCAATAAACCTAAAACAACCGAGGTAATCGGAATCCAAATGCTATAGAAGGTTGTGTTTTTAATTCGCATGGGTGACCTCCGACTTCGTAATGGTTTCACCGGCCATCATCAAACCAATTTGATTCACATCCAAGTCATGAGTTTGGGCCTCGCCAACAATTTGACCACTATGAATCACAGCAATGCGATCAGCAAGTTGTCGAATTTCGTCAAGTTCATACGAAATTAACAGAACAGCGTGACCTGCATTACGAGCGGCCATAATTTGATTGTGGATAAATTCAATCGCACCCACATCCAAACCACGAGTCGGATTCATCGCAATCAACAGTTGTGGCTGGCGACTCAGTTCGCGGGCAATAATCAATTTCTGTTGATTCCCACCGGATAATGAGCCCGCCGACTGCCATGGGCTGCTACTGCGGACGTCGTATTCTTGAATTAATTGTTCTGTTGTTGTCAACATGGCCTGGGGATGTAATAAACCATGTGTGGCATATGGTGCATTCGTGTAGTCTTGCAAGCTCATGTTATCCACAAGACTCATCGGCAGAATTAGTCCAAATTTCTGGCGATCTTCTGGAATATGGCCAACACCGCTTTGCGTAATTTGACGGACAGAAGCATTTGTTAGATTCTGTCCGTTAATCATAATGGTGCCAGAATCGACGGGCAATAACCCTGTGATGGCCTTCACCAATTCGCTTTGCCCATTGCCATCAATCCCCGCCAGACCAACAATCTCGCCACCGCGAACGTTAAGCGATAAATTGTGTACGCGAGGCAACTTTTGATTATCCACAACTGTGACGTTAGTTAGGGTCAGAAAGTCCGGTCCAAGCGCGACGTCTGGATGTTCTTGGGTCAGATCAATCGGTCGGCCAACCATCAGCTCAGCAAGTTCTTCCGTTGTGGTATCACTCGTTTGGACGGTTTCGATTACTTGTCCTCGCCGAATAATCGTCGTCACATCTGCGACCGCCTTAAGTTCCTGTAACTTATGTGAAATCAGAATCACAGCTTTGCCTTCTTCAGCCAGTTGTCGAAAAATCGCCAATAGTTCAGTCACCTCTTGTGGCGTCAACACGGCCGTCGGTTCATCAAAAATCAAAATATCTGCAGACCGATAGAGCACTTTGACAATCTCAACGCGCTGCTGCATCCCGACGGAAATATCTGCCACTAAAGCATCTGGGTCAATTTGCAAGCCGTATTGTTCAGACAACGCGATAATCGCTTGCCGAGCCGCTTTGCGATCAATGACGCCACCGTGATTGGGTTCACTGCCCAAAATAATGTTTTCCAAAACTGTAAAGTTATCCACCAGCATGAAATGTTGGTGGACCATGCCGATGCCCAACTTGGTGGCATCTTTGGCCGAGTTCAATTGGACAGCCTGGCCACGGACGAAGATCTGACCGCTAGTCGGTTTCAAAATGCCTGACAGCATATTCATTAGTGTCGTTTTGCCGGCGCCATTTTCACCCAGCAAGGCGTGGACTGTGCCAAAGTCGACGGTCATCGAGATATGATCATTGGCCGTAAAATTACCAAACCGTTTAGTCAAATCGGAAAGTTGAATTGCAATTTCTTGTCCCATAATTTTCCTTTCGCATCAAGTGATGAATGATTGCACAAAACGGGACTGGGCCCAAACCTGATGTGGCTTCCCCAGTCCCGTCCGTACTTATTCAATCCAGTTCAATCGCGATTAAAGTTCTGAAGGCTTGTTGGCAACGGTAATCTTGCCATCAACGATTTGTTGCTTGTAGTCTTGGACTGACTTCCAAGCGTTAGCTGACAATTGGCCCTTAGTCAGGTCAACGCCCTTGTCCTTTAACCCATAAACAGTCGTCTTGCCGGCTGGGAACTTATTGTCCATAGCTTCATCGGCTAAACTTTCAACGACAGTCCCAACACCCTTTAAGGTTGAAGTCAGCGTTAAGTTACCGCCAGCGTATTTACCTTCATCGGTTTGGTCACGGTCAACCCCAATGACCCAAACTTTCTTCTTCTTGATCTGGTTCTTAGCTGCGGAGAAGACTCCAGCACCGGTACCACCGGCCGCTTGATAAATCACGTCTTCGTCATTGTTGAACATCGCACTTGCCAAGGCCTGACCGACAGCAGGTTTACTAAAGTCATCGGCATATTTCACGTCCACCTTGATGGCTTTATCCACTGCCGCAACCCCTTGACGAAAACCAGCTTCAAAGCGATCAATCACGGCACCGTGCACCCCACCGATGAAACCAACTTTCTTGGTCTTGGTCGTTTGGGCAGCGGCCACACCAGCTAAGAAGGCTGCTTCGTTATCTTTAAAGGTGACGCTGGCGACATTCTTCGCCTCAATCACGTCATCAATAATCACGAACCGGGTTTTGGGATTAGCTTTGGCCGCGCTCTTGATGGCGCCTTGTAACTTGTACCCAACCCCGAAAATCGTCTGATATTTCGCTTGAATCAGTTTGTTGATGTTTGGCGTAAAGTCGGCATCTGAATTAGATTGCGCGTAGTTATAACCACCGACGCCCTTCTTCAAATCATGCTTCTTACCCCATTTTTCTAAGCCTTCCCAGCCGCTTTGGTTGAAAGACTTATCGTCTACACCGCCACCGTCAGTCACCAAAGCCGCAGAGTACTTGTCATTGGTCTTGCCTGCATCGCTGGCGGTTTTATTGCCACCACACGCCACCAATACAACTGCTGCTGCCGCCATCATTGCTAAAACACCAAGCTTACGCCCAATTTTCACGAAATGTTCCTCCTTATGTGTCTTTCCTTTTGGTAAAACCAGAATAACATGGAACACGGCCTCTAAACAACAACAATATCCGTTATTAAAATAATAATGTTCGTGTTTTAATCCGTTTTGCCGTTTTATAAGGCATTTTAAGTATGTTAAACTGGCGATAAAACAAACGGAGGAATCCCCATGACACCAATTACAGTTTATCTTGTCCGTCACGGACAAACTTGGTTCAATCGCTACAACAAAATGCAAGGCTGGTCTGACTCACCATTAACTAAGTCAGGGATTGCAGATGCCAAGCGCACCGGCCAGTTGCTCAAGCACATCACCTTCTTGCACGCTTATTCTAGCGACACCACCCGCGCCATGAATACAGCCAAGATGATTCTCGATGCTAACTTCAACACGCATGTGCCTTTGACCGTCACCGCTAATTTCAGAGAACAATTTTACGGTTACTATGAAGGTGAAGATTCACCTAAAGCTTGGTATGCCGTTGGTCAACCCCACGGCGCGCGTACATTTAGTCAAATTATTGAAAAATTTGGCGTTGATGCCTCAAAGAATTTCATGCATGAAGCTGATCCCTTCCACGAGGCAGAAGATGCGCTAACGTATTGGAATCGCCTGCAAAAAGGCTTCAAGCAGTTGCGGGCTGAAGTGGAGCCAGGCGCGAACGTCCTACTCGTCAGTCATGGCACTACGATTCGCAGTATTGTGGACAAGTTCGGAAAAGACGATGGTTTTGTGGTGACTGAAAGTCCTGCGAATGGCTCAATCTCAAAGATTCAATTAACTGATAGTGGCATCAAGGTCTTGAGCTATAACCAGAAGAACACGGAAGCCTAGCTAACGCTTGCGCTTAAGTTGACAGTTGAACTATATATGTTAAACTCAACATATATAAAAATTGAAAGACTTAACGTATAGAAAGTTGGCAACCACATGTTCAAAACCATCATCTCCGCAGCGACCGCATATATCTCAACGAGTCTCGATTACTTGTTAATCTTGATGGTCATCTTTGCGCGGCGAAAACAATTCTGGCCTATCTATCTTGGCGATATTGTTGGCACCAGTGTCTTAGTCATGATTTCTCTTATTCTGGCGTTCTTTGCTGGCTTTATTCCCCAGACTTGGGCGCTTGGCTTTCTTGGATTGATTCCGATCGGACTAGGTATCTGGGGCTTCATTCACGAAGAGGACGAGCCCGACGTCGATTCCCAGGTTGGGAAGCATTCAAGCATCATCTGGGAAGTGGCCCTAATCACCATCTCAACCTGTGGTGCTGATAACATTGGCGTTTACGTGCCCTTCTTTGCGCCAATGGATCCGGCAACCATTTACCTCACCTTATTCGTCTTCTTTATAATGATGACGCTCTTTTGTTGGCTGGCATCCCGGCTCGGTCGCCTGCCAGGTTTAGCCAATGTCCTTGACCGCTACGGCGCAACGCTCACTTCGGTGCTTTACATTCTGATTGGGCTCTATGTGCTTTGGGATGCAGGGACAATCCAACACTTTCTGGCTTAATTGACAATGAACACAAAAAAGCGTGTGCCAATAGCACACGCTTTTTTGCTTGCAGTCATTACTTAGCCGCAAGTTGCTTATTAATCACAATGCTCTGATACAACCAGACCGTCAGGCCGTAATACAAGGCATAAAGCACAATGAAAATTGTAAACGGAATCCAAATCCGGTCATACGGATTAGCCATCAATGTCCTGAAGAGTTGCAGCCCGAACAAGACATGAACAACGCCGACCAAGCCTGGCAATAAGAACAAGGCGCCAATTTCTTGGCGAATGGACTTACGTAAGAGTCCTGGCCGCACACCCACCTTCTGAAGCATGAGATAGCGCGACTTATCATAGGCTGCCCCAGACAGAATCTTAAACATCAAAGTCGAAGCCAGCATCGCTAAGAATGCTAACCCGAGGAAGAAGCCCATGAACTCGAGTCCGGAGAACATCCCATTAATGACTTCGTAGGCCGTGAATTTGCTATTCATCATTGGAATCGACGTATTGACCTTGTTGGCCTTATCGTCAGCCGCAACCAGTGCCTTAATTCGGTCATACTGCTGGACGAAATCAGGGACGCGGTAAGTCACAATCGTATTGGTTTGGCCTTTCAAGCTCGCAAACACTGCTGCTGATACAACCTTAGGCGTCTTCACTTCACGAGCGTTAGGAATAAACTCATTCAGCGCCATAGCAGCACTACCGTCGTCTTTATTGATGGCCCCAGCATTAAGTGTTCTGGTGGTTGATTCGCCTAACCCGGTGACCTTTGGAACAAGGAAAGGATGCGCCTTAACTTGCGTATCGACATAATAGACGTTTTCGCCGACAATTTTCTGGTTATAGCTAACCTTGGTGGCATCGGTTAGACCCTCGGCCTGACGAATCAAGTTGGTGCTGGGGTTATGTAGCACCACGTCGTACTTACTTTGAGAACTGGCCATCAACGGAATTTCATGGTTAAATCCAATCCCGATTGTGATTGCGCCCAGAGCCAGCGCGAAGAGCATGGCAACTACCGAGAGAATCTTTGTGTAATCTCGAATTCGAAAACTCAATTGCGATAAGGTAAACATGCGAATGCCCTTATTAGCAAACCGTTCTTGGCGCTTGAGCAACGCAATTAACCCGACAAACAACGAATTGAATAAGAAATAAGTACCTGCGACGATGGTCACCAAAGCTAGTGGAATGGCCAACAGCTGGAAGAATTTAATATAGATCATTGCAGCATAGCCAATCGCTAAGAGTACGACTGCTCCGACGATTTGAATGATGAACCAAATTCGTTTCTGCTTAATCCGGTTGGGGGTTTGGTCGGCATGCAGTAATTGCAAAATAGGCGTCTTCAGCAGCCGGCGCTGATTGAAGAATGCCGCAATGACAAAGAGCACAATGAAGAAGGCAAATGTACTCAAGACCGCTGGCAGGTAGAAACCGGAAAACCCAATCAATGGCGCATGCAGTTGTGCCATCAAGATATTCGCGGTCACCACCGTCAAACCAATCCCGACAATCACACCGACAGCCGTCGCCATTAAACCAATTAAGACCGTCTCGAGGAAAATCAGTTGGCCAATCTTATTACTTTTGGCCCCGAGCATGATGAACATCGCATAATCGCGCTGGCGCATGCTCATGAGGAAGGTATTGGCGTAAACGATATAGACGAGCGTGATGATGGCCAGCAGCACGGCCCCAAACATAAAGATAAAGTTAGCGCCGGTGACAGGGGCGTTTTTAGCGATGAATTCAGAATTGGTTGCTAGGGCCATGAACATATAGAAAATGGCACCAGAAATTACCAGCCCTGAGAAGAGCACGGCATAATCGCGGAAGCGGCTTCGAATGCCGCCAAGTGCAAGCTTATTTAACATGGCGACCTCCTACTGTTGGAAGGTCCCTAGCGTACTAAGGATCTCCTGATAGAATTCTTCTTGCGTCTTGTCACCGTGAACCAGTTCTTGCCCGATTTGGCCATCTTTGATGAATAGAATCCGTTGCGCATAACTAGCTGAGAATGGATCATGGGTCACCAACAGGATGGAGACGCCTTGGTCTTGATTCAAAGTTTCCATGGTATTGAGTAATTCCCGGGCGCTGGTTGAATCCAAAGCGCCGGTTGGTTCATCCCCAAATAAAATGGCGGGTTCTTGAACCAAGGCCCGGGCAGCAGCGACCCGTTGCTTTTGGCCGCCAGAGAGTTCTGTTGGATAGTGGCCGAGAACACCTTTAATGCCCAGCGTGGTAGCAATCTTGTCGACAGCACCGCGTGCTTGCCGAGCGCTGACATTTTGCAAGGATAGTGGCAAGGTAATATTTTCGCGAGCGGTCAAATTCTCGAGCAAGTTGAAGTCCTGAAAGATAAAGCCAATCTGCTTCGCCCGAAAGTCTGATAATTGATTGCCCCGCAGTTGAGTCACGTCTTGCCCGTTAATGGTCACTTGCCCGGATGTCGGCGCGTCCAGTGTGCTTAGAATGTTTAGCAGCGTTGTTTTCCCTGAGCCTGATGCGCCCATGATGCCGACGAATTCGCCTTTATTGACTGTGAGGTTAATCCCCTTCAATGCTTGATATTGCTTTTCATTTGGTTTGCCGTAGGTCTTGGTGACTTGATCAACGACAACAACTGGTTGGTCTGCCATAGTCTAACTCCTCCATTTAACTTGATAACTTTAGTTTACCTGCTTGCCACCACAGAAGCAGCCGTTTTGACTAACAGTTTCTTGAATAACCTTACAAACCTGTCACGATTTAAATTTTCATAAAGAAAAATTTAAGCCTAGGCTGTTTCAGAAAGCATTTATCCGCTATAATTGCACAAGTGCAAAATATTAGCAGTCATGCTTCTGGAGGAGACAGGGTGTTTTTTCACAACAAATCATCACCGCTGACAAGTCGCTTGGGCGTATTACTTTAGACTTGTTGGAGGCATACATATGCAAAATGAAAATAAAATGAGCCACTACATCCCCTGGGTGGTTGTGGCATTGATGGACTTCGTGACCGTCATCGGCTTTGACGATATTATTTATAACTTCCAAAACCAAGGCCTGGTTGCCGTTACCAGCTGGGTTTTGATGACCTTTCTCTACGTGATTCCCTACAACTTAATTGTGGCCCACATGGGCTCCACATTCTCTGAACACGGTGGGGGGATTACCAGTTGGATTCGAGAGACCAACGGTGATACCGTGGGTTACTATGCGGCTTGGTTCTATTGGATCACTGGCCTGCCTTACGTGGTCGATGTGGCTAACTCAGTGGTCATTTCCCTGGGCTGGTTAATTGCTGGGAATGGGAACATTCAAGATAACCTGGGTAACGCTTGGTTTGGGATCTTGACGGCTGTCATTTTCGTTGTCTTTATCTGGATTCAGCACTTCTTCAAGAACCGCAGTCTGGAAATCATGTCCACCATTGGTGGGGGCGCGATGTTCATCATGACGATTCTGTTTGTCATCATGACATTCTACGGCCTGACCCAAGGCAGCGGCATTGCGACTAAGCCATTTGACTTAGCAGCTTTCATGCCAAAACACATTGACTGGGGCTTTCTTTCTACCTTTGGCTTGTTTATCTTTGCGATGAATGGCTCTGAACTCGCTGCACCATACACGAAAGATATGAAACATCCGAGCCGCGATTTCCCTAAGGCCTTAAAGATGATTGCCATCATGACGATGTTCTTGACCTTGTTTGGCACGTTCAGTTTAGGGGTTTACTTCAACGCTCACCACTTACCCAACGACTTGAAGATGAACGGTTCTTATTACGCATTCCAGGCCATCGGTCGCCAATTCGGAATGGGCAACACCCTCATGTATATTTTTGCCGTTGTGCAAGGGATTTACATGCTCGCTCAATTAGCGGTGATTTTGGATGCGTCCACCCGGATTTTCCTTGGGGATGTGGCTAGCCGCTTCATGCCAAAACAACTCACGAAGAAGAACTCAGACGGTCTGCCCATCAATGGCTACTGGATGACCACCATTTTGTGTGCTGCCATCATGGCCTTGGCCGCCTTATTACCTCAGGTCAACGACATCTTTAACTGGTTATTGAACTTAAACGGGATTGTCTCACCATTTTCAACCTGTTTCTTGTTCTGGGCTTACATGATGGTCCGGTTACACCAAGACCGTTATCCTACACCTGCCTACACGTATATTAAGAACCATACCGTCGGCTTCATTGTCGGCCTATGGATGCTCGTGGCAACCTTCCTCTTCGCTTGCTTGGGCTTCTTCCCAACCGATGCAGAAGCCGGCTCAGACACCTTTACATTGATGTTTGCGATGAACATCATCGTTCCAATCGTAATGGTCTTGCTCGGGGTTTCCATGCCATGGATTGCCAAGCGCCAACAAAATCATGCCGGACGCGCGTTCTCCCAGAGCACCTGGTTGGGCTTCACAGTTTTGATGATTGTCGCTCTGGTGGCGGCCGCCAGTTATGGGATGATGAACAATCTGTTCAAAAACCTTAGCTTCGGTTTAGCCTTGACGATCACGATTGTGGTTGATTTAGTGCTTGTGTACGTCAGCTTGCGGGCCACCAAGAATGGCCGAACAGCAACAGAAACAGACTAGAAGTCGCGCAACAGCGCTTTTCTCTACTTAACCCACGCCTGTTGCGCACAAAAGAAGCTGTGACCCCCGATACTGGGTTGGTCACAGCTTCTTTTTATTAGCAGATTAAAATTTCAGCGACTAAGCTAGGAATTCATCAAAGAACGCTAACGTTGGTTCCTGGGCCCGATCCATGTAAGCTTCGCCATGGCCATGGCCACTGACAAACTTCACCGTGCTTTGGATCGCATTTTCTGTCAGCGCATGTTGCAGGCGTTCAACCCCATCAGTGGGCGTAATTTCATCCAATGAATTAGCCAAGAACATCGGCCCAGTCGTCTTACTGATTCGATGGATTGGTGATGCCTCCTTGAGTAAGGCCATATCCGAACCAACATAGTTCAAGACAAACCACTTGTAATAAGGATCATTGGCCCCTACTTGGTTGATCTGGCCCACAGGTGTTCCCGGCACGGGTGCTGTTTTGTTGGAAGCAATCACATCAGGATGACTTTCAATCCAAGCATCCAAATCCACAATCCCGGACCAAGACGCAATCGGAATGCCACGCCGAATACCGAGTTCAATAGCTAAGCTACCACCAGAAGACATCCCGACGGCGCCAATCTTGTTGCGGTCAAATTGATAAGGTGAAGCCTTAATCCAGTCATAGACGCTCACCACATCTTCGGCGGCAGCTGGATACAAGTTATCCGGCGCTAAGCGATAGTTTGGTACAAAGACAATGTAGCCAGCATCGACAAACTTAGTCGCCCAATCTGTTTCTTCTTCCTTGTAACCTAACCACCAGCCACCGCCATGAATATCAATAATGGCCCGTCGCCCATCTAAGTTGGTTTGTTCCTCATCTTGGTACACATCAAGCTTTAAGCCATATTGTGCACTATATTCCACGTCTTTATCAATTTTCACTTTTACCATTGGTTAAGCGCCTCTTTCAACAAAATGTAAGTGCGACCAGGCCCGTCGACCCGGTTTATCCGGTTGCAGTGCAAGCTTGCAAAAAATAAAATACACCAGCACCTTTGAAAAAGCCATTCTAAAGCCTTGCACCATTTATACCCAGGATTGTGCGTCCATTCTCTGGTTCTGCTACACTGGCAGTAAGAGGTGATACTTATGCGTTCGGCAATTATTTACAATCCCCATTCTGGCCATAATCAAGGGGAAGCCGCAGCCCGTCAGTTACAAACAGCTTTACGTAATCGCGGGGATGACGTCACGTTGCTACCAACCAAAGCGCCGGGAAGTGCCACAACCTTGGCAAAAGAGGCTGACGCTGATCTGGTCGTGGCGATTGGTGGCGATGGCACAGTCCGCGAGGTTATCAGTGGGCTGAGTCCACGCAAACAGCCACCACTGTTAGGCATCATGCCTAAAGGCACAGTGAACAATCTCGCCAAAACCTTACACATTCCACTTACCAACCGCGGCGCCATCAACAATATTCTTGAAGGCACACCGCAATTCGTCGACATTGGCCAAATCAATAATACCTATATGGTTAGCACGCTGACGTTAGGTGTCCTTGCCAATGCCGCCCTGGCGGTCACCCAGCGTGAGAAACAACGGTTTGGACCCTTGGCGTTCTTATTCAAAGGCCTACGAGTCCTTGGGCGCCATCAACACTGGCATCTCACCTTGGAAAGCCCGCACCATCATTGGGATCAGGACACTCAGTTTGTGCTGATTGCGATGACGAATTCAGTTGGTGGCTTCACCAACTTTAATCCTGATGCCGCCCCCGATGACGGGATGTTTCATGTCTTCGTTGCCCCAAAACTGACTTGGCGCAAGACGTTTTTAGTTTTGCCCTACTTCATCACGGGAAATTTTGCCAAGTTTCCAGGGATGACCTATTTCCGCACCGACGAACTCCGAATTACCACCCGCAAACATTTGCGGAGTCGCATTGATGGCGACCCCAGTGTCAGCCTGCCAATTAATGGCCAAGTGGTCAAAAATCATATCCAAGTCATCACCCCAACATCAACGATTTGGTGATTTGCGGTCGCCATGTTAAACTATAAGCAACAAATCTAAGGAGGGTGTCGTCATGTTGACACATTGGTTCGATGTATAACCAATTGAATAGTTTCCCGTTACAGGGCAGATGACGGCATTCCGACACGTTGAACAAGCGGTCGACATTTATCAGTTGACGAAACGCGCCTCGGCATTTTTGTCGAGGTGTTTTTGTGCCCTCAATCTGCTCACCGCTCTAGGAGGCAATCTATGCAAGAAACAAACGAAAAAGTGATTATTACTGGTATCTCAAATCAACAAACAGACTTCGACTACTCGATGACTGAACTCAGCGAACTCGCCGCGGCCAATAGCTATGACGTCGTTGGTGAAGTCCGCCAAAACGCCGATCGGCCAACTGGGGCCACTTATTTTGGTAAAGGTAAGGTTGAAGAAGTCGGCGAAACGGCCCGCATGCTTGAAGCGACTACGGTGCTAGTAAATGATGAATTAACCCCATCTCAGCTTCGCAACTTGGAAAAGCAGTTAGGCTTACATGTAGTTGATCGCACCCAACTCATTTTGGACATTTTCGGGAACCGGGCGCGGTCTAAAGCCGCCAAAACTCAAGTCGAAATTGCCCAACTTAAATATGCCCTGCCCCGGCTGCATCCCAGTGCTAACCGCCTGGACCAACAAGGTGGCGGTGGCGGCTTAGCCAACCGTGGGGCTGGTGAAACTCAGCTCGAATTAGACCGGCGAATCCTGACCAAACGAATTGCCCACTTACGCCAAGATCTCAAAGATGCCGATGTGGGTGAAGAAGTCCGACGGGCAAAGCGCCAATCTAATGAGTTACCGGTCGTTGCGCTTGTTGGTTATACCAATGCCGGTAAGTCCACCACGATGAATGGGTTATTAGACCTGTTCGCCGATCGGCCAGAAGACAAACAAGTCTTTGAAAAAGACATGCTGTTTGCTACCCTGGACACCAGCGTTCGCGCGCTAACTTTACCTGACCACCGGCAGTTCTTGCTCAGCGATACTGTTGGGTTTGTGTCCAAGTTACCGCATAACTTGATTGATTCCTTTAAAGCCACCTTGGCTGAAGCGGCCAACGCTGACCTTTTAATTCAAGTTGTTGATTACGCGGACCCGAACTATCAAGAAATGATGCGCATCACTGAAGGCGTGCTCAAAGAAATCGGGATTGAAAACATTCCAATGATTGAGGCCTATAACAAGGCTGATTTACGTGACGATGGTGTGAGCTTCCCCGAAGTTGACGGGAATCAAATTGTCTATTCTGCCCGCGATCCAAAGTCACTGAAAGCTTTGACTGATTTAATTACTACCAATATTTTCGCCAACCATCAAACCAACACCTACCTGATTCCATTCTCGGACGGTAATATCGTCAGCTTCATCAACGAAAATACTGCCGTTAAGTCAACCGACTATACCGAAGATGGCACAAAGATCGTCGCTTCGGTGAATGCAATCCAGGCAGGTAAACTCGCCAAGTATCAGATTGACGACTAGTTCGCCATAACAAGCCTACTGAACAATCAAAAACGGTACTGCATTCCGGTTTTATCCCCGAGTGCAGGACCGTTTTTTTGCCCACAGCGTTCCACCGGCCGCCAAGCCGAAGCACAGATCAAACACATCCCCAAACAAAAAAGCGGTACCGACAAAATTCTGTTTTGTCAGTACCGCTTTATTTAATTGCTGTTTAGTTAATCTTAGAGCGACTGAGCCGCTTCTCCAGCCAACGTGAGGCTTGGGATAAGACGAAATTGACCACAAAGTAAATCGCGGCTAAGGCGACAAACATTGGAATCACGTAATTAACGTTTTGCCCGTAAATAATTTGGGCATGTTCCGTCAAATCCGGCAGTAAGATGATGGTTGCCAATGACGTATCCTTCACCAGTGAGATGAATTGACTGACAATGGGTGGAATCATCTTCCGAAAAGCTTGGGGCATCACGATATACCGCATGGCTTGCAGATAAGTGAGCCCGTTACTGCGGGCCGCCTCCATCTGACCAGTTGCGACCGCGCTAATCCCACTACGAACAATTTCCGCCAGCATGGCTGATTCAAAGATTGTCATCGCAACAATTGACGCCGGCACGACTGACAACCGAATCCCAATACTTGGCAATGAGAAATAAGTAAAGAACAGAATCAGCAGTAATGGCAAATTCCGAATGATATCAATAATGAACCCGACAATTGCTGAGAAATATTTCACCTGAACGTAGCGGCCGAGGCCTAAGAGTGTCCCGATGATGAAACTAAAAATGATCGAAACGACTGAGACTTCAATCGTTACCCACAACCCGTCCAGCAGAAAACGCAGGTTGACCCATGAATAGGCATTTAAGAATTCTTGCATCGTGGTTCACTCCTTTCTACGCGGTTACCCATTTTTTCTCAAGATAACGCATTAAGTAGGATAATGGCATGGTGATGATTAAGTAGAACACCCCGACTGCCAAATACGTATCGAACGTGTTAAACGTTGTCGATGCGATAATTTTCCCTTGGTACATCAAATCAAACCCAGCCACGAAGGCAAGCACTGAGGAGTTCTTCACCAAGTTGATGAATTGATTCCCCAATGGTGGGATGACCATCTTAACGGCTTGCGGCAAGATGATGTGGATCATAGCTTGGCTATATGTCAGGCCAACACTCCGCGCCCCTTCCATCTGGCCAGTCGAGACGGCTTCAATTCCCGCCCGAATGGTTTCAGCAATGAAAGCACTGGTGTAAATCATTAACCCTATTGTCCCGGCTGTAAACCCGTCGATTTTGACGAAGAAGGTTGGCACAATCACATAGAACCCCATGGTGATCACCAATAGCGGAATGTTCCGGATGATTTCAACATAAGTTCGGCCAATGCCACGAACCCATTTGTAAGTTGAGATTTCCATTAACGCAAAGACGGTCCCAATCACTAAACTGCCAATCAGGGCAATGACACTTGACCCTAGGGTATAACCTAGGCCAGATAACAACTCGCCCCAATGCTCAGTAATAATGGTAATCATTAGCTGACCTCCTTTGCATCAAACCCAGGAATATCGCCAAACCACTTGTCGACTAATTTCTTGTAGTCACCGTTCGCCCGCAATTCGGCTAAGGCTTTGTTCAGAGCTTTGACGAAATTCGTTTGACCTTTGTTCACGGCAATCCCGTAAGGTTCTTGGGTGAATGAGCCACCAACCACAACATAATTCGGATCTTGTTGCGACATCCCGTACAAAATCCCGTTATCAGTTGTCAACGCATCCCCTTGCCCTGACTTCAAGGCCGTGAAAGCTTGGGCGTAATCAGATAACTGTAAAACAGTCGCGTCAGGGGCGACCTTCTTGATATTGTCCACTGAGTTGGAGCCTTGGACCCCAATGACTTTGGTGCCTTGCTTCAAGTCTTTGACAGACTTGATGGCACTGCCCTTCTTAACTAGCAACGATTGGCCAGCATTGAAATATGAATTGGTGAAATCAAGGACCTTTTTCCGGTCGGGCGTAATCGTCATGGTCGCAATGACCGCGTCGATATTCCCGGCTTTAAGTAATGGGACCCGGGTATCACTCGTGACTTGGACCATTGTCGCTGTCGCATCTTTGCCCAGGATTTGTTTCGTTAAAGCGTCGGCTAAATCAATTTCAAACCCTTTGATTTTGCCCGTTTTGATATCCATGAGTCCAAACAGACGAGTATCAGCCTTGACACCCCACACAATTGTCTTGTCCGCCTTCGCGTTTTGGAGTGCATCTTGCTTGGCCACATTCGCCCCACAGCTACTCAATATCACCGCTAGACCCAGCAGCAATATCGGCAATAATAAACGTAATCGCCGTTTCATCACTGTGCCTCCTTTAGTGATTAATAATCTTGCTGAGGAATTCCTTCGCCCGTGGTTCTTGTGGGTTATCAAAGAAGGCATTCACATCATGGGCGTCCTCGAGAATCTGACCGTCTGCCATAAACACAATCCGATTCCCAACTTTGCGCGCAAAGCCCATTTCGTGGGTCACCACGACCATGGTCATGCCTTGCTTGGCAATCTGTTGCATAACGTCCAACACATCACCAATCATTTCAGGATCCAACGCACTAGTTGGTTCATCAAACAGAATGGCCCGTGGCTGCATCGCTAAACTCCGTGCAATTGCGACCCGTTGTTTCTGACCACCAGACAACTGAGCTGGGTAATTATGGGCCTTATCAGCCAACCCAACCATGTCGAGTAAATCCATTGCTTCCTTCTCCACTTCGGTCTTATTGCGCTTTAAAACGAGCTCAGGACCGATGGTAATGTTATCAAGGACATCTTTATTCGCATAAAGATTGAAATGCTGGAACACCATGCCGACATTCTTGCGAATCCGATTCATATTGGTCTTCTTGTCAGCTAAGTCAAAGTTATTCACGATTAACTTGCCATCACTAATCCGTTCCAAGCCGTTAATCGTCCGAAGCAAGGTACTCTTACCAGACCCAGAAGGCCCGATTATTGTCACGACTTCTCCGCGATCGATGGTTAAATTAATATCCTTTAACGCGTGGAACTTGCCGTAATATTTCTCGACGTCATGAAATTCGATCATTGACACCGTAATCCCCTCCTTGGTTGTGTGCGCTTAATTATTAATTTTACAGGTGTGACGACCCCTGTGCAACTGAGCCATCATGTTGGCTTATCCTGATAGGCGACTTGTACATTAATGGTATAGGGTTGCTGAGTCACCATCAGCCCACTGCGGCCCAGCTTTTTACTCTCGCCACCTGTGATCATCACTTGCGCCAAAGCCAAGTCATAATCTTTAGTGGCCTGCGCCACGGGCATGAGCCCAACGTCTGTAATCGTTCCAATGGGCTGCGTACTCAGCGCGTTCAAGCCGCCCATAATTACGAATTGGTCCGCGTCCTTTTGCAAGGTGAAAAATGGGACCGCAACTGGGGCGCCCATGGCAAGCACTGGTTGTTGAGTGGCCTCAGCCACATGCGTCAACGCCTGGTCGTCTAACCCCTGATAATTTAAAGCAACTGCGCCTTGGGTCACCAGGTCGGCCATCAACTGATCAAGGTTGGCCTGTTGATCGGTTGAAATCGTGACATTGGCCGGCAAGATCTGGTCATCAGCGAACAGGCCATTATTTTGCGGCTGCGACTGCGCCAACATGGCTTGCTCAGCGGCCTTCTTCTGCTGCTGGTTGCCGCCAAGGGCCTTCTCAATCTTTGGTGAGATATCAAATGGCACTGTTTTCTGGGTGAAAAAGTAAAAGAAATTCAGAATGATGAAATACAACAAGACCACAAACGCCAACAGAAACATCGCGCCCCGCAATCGAAAATCGGGATAGCGTAAGTTTTGAATGGCAATATAGAGCAGATAGAAATTACCTAAGAACGCCACCACGGTGAAAACCTGGCCTTTGGGGCGATCTTGAATATTAAAATACCCTAGCATTCGATTTAAAATATCTAGAAAACTAAGCATTGGCTATTCCCCCGAACTGGAATCCACAGCACTGGATTCACTACTTGAACTACTACTTTCAGGTTCTGAGCTACTCGATTTAGATTCAGCGGTGCTGCTACTGCTGCTGGCCGGTTTGGTACTGCTGGAACTCTCCGGTGTGCTTGTGCTTTCCTCTGAGGTCGAACTTGATGAAACACTTGAACTTGAAGGCTGTTCACTTGAACTGCTACTTGGTTGGGATTCATTTTTACTATTGGATTGTTTATTAATAGAAGAAACCAGTGAACTTTGATCCTCGGAGGACTTAGGTTGGTTGACTGGATTCAAGGTGTTAATGACGTTATAGGCACTAATAAAGATAATCAATGAAACAATTGCTGCTGGTGGCAACAATGGTGGTGTCCGATAAGCCATGTTGGCCCTCCTTTCGTAACACATATGAATATTGTACCGCAGTTAGGGCTGTGGCGTCGTGCTAAGCCACGCAAAAACAGCCGGACTGATTCTGCCTAGAATCAGTCACGACTGTTTTTGTACGAGTTTATTTAGTTTGCGTTAACTTTTCGGTGCATTCCGCGCATAACCCGTAGAGTTCAAATCGATGGCCGGTGATGGTAGCACCAGGCAACTGTTCCTCGAAGAAATCTAGCGGACACATCTCGAGCTCTTGAACGCGATGGCAGTTTGAACAAATAAAGTGATGATGATGGGGATGTTGAAAATCACATTGGAATTTGACCGTTGTTTGGTCATTTTCTTGATGGGCTTCTACAATACCCAGTTCTTCAAATGATTTGATGTTGCGGTAGATGGTATCATGTGACAAACCCGGATAGAGATCACGCATATAGCGATCAATCTGTGTAATTGGCACATATTCATCTTGGTACTGACTCAAGTAGTGCACCAAATCTGAGCGCTGCTTAGTCAAGCGCATGCCCTGCTGTTTCAACTTATCTAATGCAATTGCTGTGTCAGTCATTTAAGCCTCCTGAGCGCTTGACGCTTACTCAAAGTAAGTATATAATAAAACGTATTGATTACGATTAATACTTGTAGTCTAGCATATCTAAAATCTAAAAACAATTTACCTAAGGAGATCTGATTATGGCTGAAAAGACTGATTACGCAAGTGCATTACGCCGGTTAAAGAGCAAGAATGGTCGGACCCGTTCTCGGGCATTACGCATCATTAAAGCGAATAAAAAGGTAACTAAGTAGTGTTACAATCAAGATATCGACTTGGTCGGTATCTTTTTTATTTTATAAGGGAGTGAAGTCATGTACAAGCTTGTCGGCATTGTGGGGAATAACTGGTCAGGCTCGCGCAATCGCTTGTTGCTGCAATATATGCAAACGCGATATGCCAATCAATTTGAATTAAATCTTTTAGAAACAGGCACCTTGCCAATGTATTCGCAAGATGACGAAAATAATCCAACGCCAGCAGTAGTCGCCTTTCGCGCAGCCATTGCCGAGGCCGATGGCGTCATTATTGCCACTGCGGAGCATAATCACAGTGTGCCCACAGCATTGAAGAATGCCCTCGACTGGTGCTCACGCGTTGAACACCCAATGGTCGGCAAACCGGTGATGATTGTTGGCGCATCATTAGGCCCGATGGGAACTGTCCGGGCGCAAGGCCATCTGCGCCAGATTCTGGATTCACCTGGGATTGGCGCACATATCCTGCCCGGCAATGAATTCCTCATTACCGATAGCTCCCATCAATTTGATGAGACCGGCCAACTGAATCAACCAGCAACAATTGCATTTCTCGATCAAAGTGTCACTGCCTTTGCCGATTTTCTCGGCCATGAAATACCCTAGAGATAACAAAGCCTCATCAGCCAAGCCGGCCGATGAGGCTTTTTGCGTTATAAGGGTTTCTGATAACTGATGACGCTCACTTGCGATGAACCTGCTTGCGCGACAGCAGCCCCAGTCGCTGTGAAACCCTGTTGTGTCCAAAAATGTTGAGCGCGGGGATTATTACGGAGGACTGCCAGGCCAATTTGCTGATAACCGCTGGCTTTGAGTCGCGTTTCAAGTTCTACCAAAATCCGGCCACCGATCCCCCGCCCTTTATCAGCAACCAATAAGAGCCCGATGTAGGCCGTCTCTGCGCCGGGGTAACCGGTTACCACATCTAACACTGCCAGTGGCCGGCCTTGCTGGGCAATCACCCCGAAATGCTTCTGCGAAATTTGGACACCCGCAGGCAAAGCCACTAAGTCATCTTCAATGGTCTTGACGCTCACTGCGGTTTCTAGCAAATCATAATAAGCTCGATTGGCCTCATAAATAGGTAAAGCTAAGCTCAAATTTCTGACAGTTAAGGGAATGAATTCAATGTCATCCATAGTTTCCTCCACAAAAAAAGACTGCAACGAAACGATAAGGTTAGGTTACAGTCCATGATTATTGATGCGTCTTAACGCAATTGATCAGTCGAATTGAGTTGATTAACGGTGGATGTAAGTAAATGCCTTAGCATTACCGATAGTCTGGGTGTTTGGACCCGTTGGGTTACTGAAGCCCATGCCACCTTGGGTAATGGTAATGGTGTTGTTCCAAGCGTTGTATGACTTGACATAAGCCACGTGACCGTATGTGTAATCGGCACGCCAGTTACCAACTAATTGACCAGCTGCGAAACTAACAACGGCGCCAGCTGCTGGTGTGTTGTTAACAGTGTAACCTTCGCGCTTAGCTGAAGCACCCCATTGGTTACCATTACCCCAATATGAGCCAACCCATGGTGCAACCATTTTGACATAGTAAGTGCATTGGCCCCAAGGATAAGCGTTAGCTTGGTTTGAGTGATCAGGTGCACTAGGTGCTTGAGACACTTGGCCATCAACGGTGTACTTGCCGTCGATCCATTGATCGCCGCCCAAGTTGTACCATGTGTTACCGTTAACTGTCTTAACATCGAATACTTTCCAGGCAGTCCCGTGACCTAATGTCCGGCCTAAGAAGGTGTGGTCTGCTTGTGGTGAGTTCCACAAGGCAATCCCATAACCAGGCACATAGTTAACTGTCACCACTTCACCTGCTTGTGCAGCTGAAACTGATTGACTCTGTGTGCTGAAACCTAAACCTGCTAAACCAAGTAATGCTGCGGCCAAAATGGCACTTAAATGTTTTTTTGATTGCTTCAAGATCCGAATCCTCCGAATGTTTTTTGATTAGTGGTGAGGTAACTTAACTCACGAGAATCATCATACCGCTTACTTGTTACGAAAACGTTACAAACAGAGCATAGAATGATTACGATTTCAACGCAGTCATATTGCAACGTTAAAGCCGTTAACAATTAAATTGCCCGCAATGATAACGGCTATTGCCGCGATCAAGGCAACCATAGGTCATTATTATCGAAAAATAAGGTCTAATGATGCCAGGCAACTTGTAACAATTGCCAACCAATGACACAGAAAAAGGCCTCCGAATTTTCGGAGGCCTTCATTAATTGACGTTAAATTACAGAACGCGAACACCAAATGATGGTGTGAAACTGGAGAGGCTTTGAATCTTAACACCTTGACCAGGAGCTGGAGCGTGTAAGTATTGGCCATTACCAATGTACAAGCCAACGTGGTAGGTTGCACCACGGCTACCCCAGAATACTAAGTCACCAGGCTTCAAGCTGTTAATTGACACTTGCTTGCCGGCACTTTCTTGAGGCACGGTGTAACCACCAATATTCTTACCAGTCGCATTCTTAAAGACGTAGTACATCAAACCTGAGCAATCAAAAGCGCTAGGACCCTTGCCGCCCCAAACATAAGGCTTGCCCAATTGTTGCTTAGCTAACTTGATGACAGAGTCAACAGCTGAAGGGGCTTGGGAAACTTGACCATCAACGGTATAAGTAGCGTCGATCCATTGGTTCCCGCCCAAGTTGTACCATGTCTTACCATTGACAACTTGCTTGCCAAAGACCTTCCAAGCAGTACCATGATTGAGCTTACGGCCCAAGTAATTATGGTTAGCTTGTGGAGAATCCCAAATCGCAATCCCATAACCTGGGGTGTAGTTGACAGTGATTACGCCACCAACTTCGGCAGCAGAAACGGTGTTATTGCTTTGTGAACCCAATGCAATCCCGGTTAACCCAATGAAACCAACTGTAGCAGCTGCAACAAAATGCTTTTTCAGATTCTTCAAAATATGTCTCCTCCAACGTCTTACTTCAAATTTTTTTAAGGTTTATTTATCGATTTCTTAACTTACGAGAATCATCATACCCAACGACTGTTACAGCCATGTTACACAACGACCATATAAACATTACGAATGATGACAAAAAAAGACACAAACGCACATTTTATCACTGTGTGTTCGTGTCTTCTGGTTCTGGGCCTAGTGTTCAGGCATCGTTTCGTTTGCAACATTAGAATCAAGTCCAGCTGCCTTCAGCGCCAAATGCTTCATAAAAGCATCAATTTGGACTTGAGCTGCCGGCCAGGAATCGTTATTAATGACTGTGGCGAATGGTTTGAGTTCATCTGGCAAGCTAAGATCGCGTGTATACTCGGGGCTTTGGAGCCGGGCTTCAACCATTTTTGGCTCGTCCCCTCGCCCTAAAAGCCGCTGGCGGAGCACGTTGGGATCGTCAATAGTCAGATACAAGACCACGATGTCGCTAGGAATATTACGGGCGTATGTAATCGCACCAGCTGTATCCAGCACGATACTCACAAATGGGGCCTTAGCCCACGCTTTATTGAGTGATTCATGAGAACTGCCATACTGATAGCCAGCGTAAGTGACAGCTTCAATGTAGTGTTTGGTGGCAAATGATTCTGGCGTCTCAAAATAATAGTCCACGCCGTTCTCTTCACCAACGCGCATTGGGCGAGTCGTGTGTGTCATCACCCGCTTAATGTGATAGTTCTCCGTTAAATACCGGCTGACCGTGGTCTTCCCAGTGCCCGTTGCGCCAGTAATAATGATTAATTTATGCGCTGTTTCCATGCTGTTCCGCCTTCAATTTAATCGTGTTCTGCGTCCAACGTTGGTAACACTTCCAGATGCAATTGATATGATTCTTTGCTGTTCATGACCGCTAAAACAAAATGTTCATCATCAAACCAACTCACTGATAACAAATCGTCAGTGGCATTGTCCAAGTCATTCAAATCGTCGACCGTGCTGACTTTGACGGCCTGCACTTGGGTCAACAAGTCTTTGATTTCAGGTAACGTACTCGTGCCTAATTCAGCTTCTAACATGGCAATCGCTTCACTCAATGCTGCTTCGTAGGTGTCTAGCACCTGACCATCCAGGCCCGCATAGAAAACTGATAATGACTTTTGATGATATGACGCGCCGATGACGGTGTACCGCATAACTTGTCCCTCCCGTGTCAGGAGCTTAACGAAAAGTTAACTGCATCCCTGACTTTTCTTCATAATTGGTCGTTACTATGAGTATAGCATCTCAAATCAATAGCGCGATATGTGAACTTGAAGGTTCTGATATTCGCCGTGACAGATGCCACAACAATTGAATATAAACTTACTTAACTTCTTGCTTCACAGCATACTAAAAAAGGCAGTCCATGTACAATATGGACTGCCTTTTTTGCTTGGTAAAAACTACCCTTGAACGCGCGCTAAGAAATACTTTTTCTTCCCGCGGCGGACGATGACGAACTTGCCGTCAAAATGGGCACTTGGGTCAATTTCAAAATCCAAATCAGTTTGTTTGGTCCCATTAATGGTGATGGCACCATTTTGAATGTCTTCACGAGCTTGCCGGCGAGAAGATTCAATCTTGGCAGTGTCGACCAACCAGGTGACAATGTTTTCTGGGGTGTTTGGCACCTCCACACTTGGGAATTGCTTGAAGCCTTGTTCAATGGCGTCAGCTGACAAATCGGCCACATCGCCAGAGAACAGGGCCGCTGAAATGGCTTCGGCTTGGTCAACGGCAGCTTGGCTGTGAACAAAACGAGTCACTTCTTGGGCCAAGCGGCGTTGGGCTTCCCGCTTTTCAGGATGGGTCTTAGTGGATTCCACGAGCTCAGCGATTTCTTCTTGAGACAAGAAGGTAAAGAACTTCAAGAACTTCTCCACATCGGCGTCATCTTGATTAAACCAGAATTGATAGAACTCATATGGTGAGGTCTTTTCTGGGTCCAACCAGATGGCGCCCCCAGCGGACTTCCCGAACTTGGTACCGTCAGACTTCAGCATCAATGGATTGGTCAGGCCATAGGCTTTGGCTTCTTGGCCCTTAAGGCGATGAATCAAGTCAATCCCAGCGGTGATATTCCCCCACTGATCAGCCCCGCCCAATTGGACTTGCACGTCTTCTTGGGTGAACAAGGTCAAGAAATCCACTGCCTGCAGAATTTGGTAGGTAAATTCGGTGTACGAAATACCAGCCTCTAAACGACTGGCCACCACGTCTTTTGCCAACATCGTATTTACACTGAATAACTTCCCATAATCACGTAAGAAATCAAGCAAGGAAATCTTACTCAACCAATCATAGTTGTTCACAATCCGGAAATCTTTGGTTCCAAACAAATGCACCATCTGGTCGGTCAGCTTCTTCTGATTGGCTTGGACCTGATCCATACTTTGCAGCACCCGTTCTGAATTACGCCCAGAAGGATCACCAATGGAGCCAGTCCCACCGCCAATCACGATGACAGGATGGTGGCCCATCAGTTGGAATCGTTTGAGCATCATGAACGGAATCAAATGTCCAACGTGCAAACTGTCCCCGGTGGGATCGGTACCGACGTATATGCCGACGGACTTTTCGCTCACGAGTGCGCGTAAGCCTTCTTCATCGGTTAATTGGTTCAATGCCCCGCGCCAAGCGAGTTCGTCAATAATATTATCTGCCATGTTATCCTCCTATTTTTGACCAAAAAAATACCCCAATCACAAATAAATGTGATTAGGGACGAAATCTTCCGCGGTACCACCCATATTATGGCCGTGCAGCCATCTGCTCTTCGTGGATAAAGGCACGACCCAGCCAGGGTGTAATTCGTCGTATGGCCAAGCTTGGTTTGCAGCAACCACCAAGTTTCTTCATCTTGTCCATACCACTACTGCGATTCTCTGGTCTTATTGTGCATTCAGTGTAGCATATCTGCATATTGACCTCAACGGCTAATCAGTTGCATTGTGCACAATTTTTCGCTACAGTACCCAAAAAGGAGGTCGAAATCATGCAAACAGAAACTTGGTACCAATTACCTAGCGGTGACTATCGTTATGTCGTGACGACCACACCCGAAACAGTGACCTTCCTGACGACGACTAATTTCCAAAATAACGATCACATCCACACACAAACGGCTCCCCAGGAAGCCTTTGCCAAGGCGCAACCCGTCACTTTCGATCAGGTAAAACGCCAACTCATTGAATCTTGTGTCTTCATCCCTAATCAAGACTAAGCCGATGGATTGGCTTTTTTTGTTGTGGCTGGCTTGATTAGCAAGTACGCCGCATACAGTAATACCACTAGAATAATCCAATTAATGACGGTCAGTTGAAGTTGGCCAACGATGAAAATAGCGACCAGTACCCCCACTACACCAAAAATTGACGTCCAAGCCACGACGCTGCGGTTGTATTGCCCAGCTTTGATGAATACCATACTGCCAACGGGAATAGAGAATACAGCCGCCCCCATCATAATGGGAAACGCCAATAACGGGCTTAATCCCATTAATGAAACGGTGATTAACGTTGGCGCAAACGAACCAATCCCAACATTATTCAATGCACCGTAGATAAACAGCAGCGTCGCTAGCAAGCCGGTTTTGGCTGGAGACAAGCTGGTGGCGGTGCCGGTGGTATGGAGCCAATGTACTTGCCCGCTAAACAACAAAAGCGCCGAAATCAACAAGCCAATACCCACGACCCGCCGAATTAACGCATCCGGCAAGCGCATCACCAGCCGTGGTCCCACAAACGCCCCCAGCACTTGAGCGGCAATACACAAGGTCAGCAGCCACCAACTCATTTGAATGCGGCTAATATACGCGACAGCCATGACCACCAAGGGAATGACACACTGCGCGTTCACCGTCCCCGGCAGATTGCGGATATCAACCCACTTGAGCCGGGTGTAGATAGCCGTACTAATCGCAAAATCTGACGCCCCAAAGGTCGACAAGAAAAAGATCAGCATGGCAGTCAACGGCAAGAGCCGGCGATTCGCTGGTTCTGCTTGCATCTCGGGTCGATGGCGCATTAAATCCTTACCCAATACCCACAGATAACTGATTGTCATCAGGCCTATCAACCCGAACAAAATGCCAACCACAGTCTTCACCAGCCTTTTTCATAATTTATCCAGTGTACATCCAAGAAGCATCAACAACAATATCAACCATCGCATCAGCAGTTATAGCAATCAAAAGGAGTCAAACCATGACGTTAAATTATCAAGCCATTCAAGCAGCGGTGAACCAAGAGGGTAATGCCAGTGGATTTGCCCGCTTAATGCAGGCGTTCAAAGCCCTCGGCGTCACCCACTATGATTACTTAGTCGCTGAAGGCGTTTATCGCTATTATGACGTTAACTCGTCAATTGACTTGCCGATGAACGGTGTGCCAAAACCAGTTACGGCGGTCAGTGATGCGGCAAAAATTAAAGCTGCCGTCCGTGGCGCCCAAGCCGGGCAATTTGACTTTGAACGTTTCTGTGAACTAGCCGGCGAAGCGGGGGTGCCAATGTGGGAAACCAACTTAGTTAACAAGACCGTCACCTATTTTGATGGGTTGCATCAACCTTTATTGGTCGAGCCCATCCCTGGGCTGTAACCAGCCCCCAAAAAGCCCCACCGCAAACTGAAGTGAGTTTGTGGTGGGGCTTTTGCGTTATGTTCCCAATTTAAATTAGCCTTGGAATTCGTTTAGACAGTGCCGGCATTTATTCGTTTAAGGTGTCAGCATACTTCTTCACAGCCATGGCAATCCCGCCGCTAACTGTGCCTAATAGCAAGGTCCACTTGAGTACTTTTTTAAATACTTTCATCGCATAGTCCTCCTTAGACTTAACGGAACATCGTCTTTGCGGCTTTGAGCATCACTTTTGGATCTTTGTCATAGTGATGCATTGGGGTCATTTCAGTCAGTGGGATGCCTAAGAACGTGTAGACAGCCCGTTGTGCCGCCCGAATTGAGTACTGTTCCGTAAAGACCATGTCGTAAGGTTGTTCCGCAAATTGGCTAATGAAAGCCAAGTTGTGGCTGTGTTCAGGGACAACTTGTGGCCGATCTCCCAATGCCCGTTGATTAAACAGTGCCGAAGCATAGGGCATGAACGCTGGGATAACATTAACCACACTCTGCATAATTTCTTCATGATGATTAGCCAGATTGTCGTTGCTCTTATCAGCCTTAGCCAAGTGACCGAGTAACTCTTCGAGCATTTCTTCCCCTGTCATTTCCATCACGGGCTTTTGTACGAAGTCACCGTTGCGGCGTGGGTACAGGAAGTACCCCCAGAAGACAGTTTCGTTTGGTTTTTGTGCCTTAAAATGCGGTTGATGATGAACCACAATGGATAACAGGGCTGAGCTATCAATGAATGTATTCAATGCATTGCCTGGTTGTTGTTGGGTAATGCGCGTAATTTGATCCAACAAATAATGATTATCTGTCGTCACTGTGAAACTCATCCATTCGCTTTGCGTCCGATCACCAAAGAACTTATCTGGATGGCCCAAGCTATAGAAGTGTTCGGCCGCTTGCTTCCAGAGCAAGGCACTCGGTGCATATTCCATGTTTTCTTTGACTGGCGTGGTGAAGTCCCCTAGTGAAGAGGAGTCAGTGATAGCCCCGTTCGTATCGAAGACCAGATCATCTTCCTTGACCGGGATTTCGCCGACTTCACCAGTTTCAACATTCTCAAATTGCAGGCCTGTCACAATGATGTCGTCTTGGAGCGGTGTATCTTTGAAATTAAACGCGGTGATTTTCCTGTCATTAATAAATTCTGCTCCGCGGTCTTCCAAATACTTTCGCATTGGCAGAATCAAGCTTTCATATTGATTGTATGGTGTCCGGGTTACGCCTTCAAGCGTGTTAATCCGGGTGAATTCTAGAATCATACGAATCATATAACGCCGCAATTCCATCGCACTGCTTGTCGTCTTAAAAGCAAAAGTGGTTTCCCACATATACCAGAAATTGGTCTCGAAAATGTGAGGACTGTTCTTAAACCACTCAGTGATACTAATGTCGTTGAGCGTCTGTTCGTCCTTCTCTGGCAGCATAATCAGTTTGGTCAGCAAGGCTCGATCCTTATTATTAAATTGCATGTGGTTGTAATTGTTCTTATTTGGTCCAATTCGCAGGCCATCACGGTCAATCAAGCGTGCAACATCATGAGTTGGGTGTGCGTGATCAAAGTTCAAAATATCGTCGGTGACACTTTGGCCAGGATGGTCAAGCGATGGGACCGAGGCCATCAAATCCCAAAGATTTTCATACGTCTCTTCGTTCAGCATCCGGCCACCTTTGGCTAAGAAACCTTTGCTGTTCTTCAGGGCATTGTTGCCATATTCGGCTTGATAGTCGGCAGCCAAAGCACCGTCGTTAGCGCCGTGTTTCTCCAGACCCATTAGCGTGATTTGATTACCTTGCCAGCCACCATCGCGAATCAGATAAATCGCGGCAGCTAAATTACCGATACCTGTACCAATCATATAAGCATGTTGCGTCATGTAATCGCCCTCCTATATTCGCACAATTCGATATTACAAATTAAGCCTACCGCCTTGCCATTACATTTGCAAGCGCTTTAAGAAAATTCATAAACTCTTACCATTTCCGCAACAACTCATTTTCAGACAATTATTTTTACATAGACCAAACTTGTCGGCAGACGCAAAAACGTCTTCGGCTCTGCTCGCCGAAGACGTTTTTTATTGGATTTCTGCCACGAGGGTTGCCCAAGGCTCAAGGCCGCGATTCAAAGGAATATACTGGCGCAAATGAACCGGTACCAGGGTTAAATCCGGATTGACGATGTGTTGCGCCTGTGGCGTCGTATTGACCACTATCAGGAGCCTCTGGTCTTCGCTGCTACGCAAATACCCAACACCACCAACGAAACTAAACGGGAACCAGCTCGCCGCGTTATCTAAAGCCGGCTGGGTATAACGCCGCTGAATAGCTTGCTGGTACATCGCTAAGACCGCTTGGTTCTCATGGCCCCAAGGATAAAATGCCCGATTGTCAGGATCGGGTCCCCCAACTAGGCCCACTTCATCCCCATAATAGATCACTGGGTTTCCCGGCAGCGTGAACAGCAAGGTAATAATGGCTTGGAGCTGCTGAAGATTGCCGTTCAAAGTCGTCAACACGCGGGGGGTGTCATGACTGTCCAGCAAATTGAAGTTGTGATCAAAAATCACCGCGGGATAGTTTTCTTTCAATGTCATCAATTGGCGAATAAACGCTTCAGGCATGAGGCGTTGCCCGATTAAGTCCAGCAACAACTGGCGGAGTGGGTAATTCATCGTGGCCTGCAGCTGATTGTCTTGGAAGTATGTGCGACGCTTGCCATAAGCGATTTTATGCGAGGCGTCTTCCCAAACTTCGCCAATCAGCAAACGGTTGGGAAATTGATTGAGCCGCTGGCGAATTGCGCTGACGAAATCATCCGCCAGCTCATCGACGACATCCAAGCGCCAGCCATCAACACCAAGGGCTGTCCAGTCGTTAACGACACCCTCTGAACCAGCAATAAAATGATGGAAATCTTGATTTTCCTTATTGACTGCCGGCAAATCGCGCACGCCCCACCAACTCGCGTAATCATCAGGAAAATGTTTAAACGTAAACCAGTCTGCGTAGGGGCTATCACGACGATTGGCTGCCCCAATGTTAGGATAGTCGCCAACTGCATTGAAGTAGCGCGAATCCGCTCCCACGTGATTAAAGACCCCATCCAAGATGAGATGCATGCCAGCGTGATGCACGGCCTGAACAAATGCTTTGAACTGGTCCAAATCGCCCAACATGGCGTCGATTTTCTCGTAATCACCTGTATCATACCGGTGATTGCTACGGGCTTCAAAGATTGGGCTTAGATACAGCACAGTCACCCCGCGGGCTTGGAGTAAGGGTAACGCCTGCTGAATTCCCAGCAGATTGCCACCATAAAAGTCCCAGCGCACAATCTCTCCCTGACTGTCACGAATGTAATAAGGGCGGTCCGTCTTTTGTCCATAGATAAAGCTATTTGGTTTCGGCGCTAAAACATGCCCATCAGCATTACCATTGCTAAAACGGTCCACAAAGATGTGGTAAACCAGCGCATTGTGCCACCAATCAGGGATTGTTTCAGTTTGGGCCATCACGGTTATTTGATAACGCTGTAACTGGTTAAAGTCAGCATAGTTCTGGCCTAATCCGCCAAATCCACCATCCACACAGCCATACCAAGTTGTCTGATCGGTTCGACGACTTTCGAATCCGTAGTACCAGAGGCCGGCGTCTGGTAAGGTCGCGCTTGCCTGCCAACCACTTGCTTGGTGGACAAAAGCAATTCTATCGGGCTTATCCCAATAGCCATCACGATACAGAAGCAACCAAATCGCGTCTTCCTCACTGGGCTTTAAGTTCCACGTAATAGTTGTCCCAACTAGGACCGCCCCAAACGGTTGGCGATCGGTAAACGAGTTATAATTCATGCCGATTCACCTGGTTTTCAGGGGTAACATGCCAAATATCGCGCGCATAACCGGCGACCGTCAAATCCGAAGAGAAACGGCCACTAGCGGCGAGATTGGCCACCACCATTTTACCCCAGGCCTCTGGACGTAAGTACAGTTCATCAAGTCGTGCCCCCGCATCCAGATAGGCTTTCAAATCAGCCAAGACAAAGTATTCATCATTATATTGAATCAATGACTGATAAATATCTTGACCTTCAACCTCAATACCTGGAATCGTACCGTCAATCAAAGCTGACACAATGCGATGGATGCGAGGATCGCGTTCAAATAAATCACGCGCGGAGTAATCGAAATTTCGTTGATGCTGCAGGACTTGTTCACTCGAAAGCCCGAAGGTCATCATGTTAGCTGCCCCAACAGCGTCATAAATTTCAATATTGGCGCCATCCATCGTGGCCAAAGTCACTGCGCCTGTGGCCATTAACTTCATGTTGCTGGTCCCGCTGGCTTCTTTACCTGCCAACGAAATCTGTTCAGACACATCGGCTGCCGCAATAATGCGTTCCGCCAAAGACACACTGTAGTTCGGTAGGAAGGCGACCTGTAATTGTTGATTGACCTCTGGATCATGATTAATCAAGTCAGCCGTCGCATTGATAGCTTTAATAATCTCCTTGGCATAGTAATAGCCTGGCGCCGCCTTGGCCGCAAAGATATGCACATACTTCGGGCCACCGGCTAAGCCTGCCTTGAGCGTTTGATACTGGTCGATAATGCGCAACAAGTGAAGCAACTGCCGCTTATACGCATGTAGGCGCTTGATTTGGACATCAAACATGGCATCGGTGGCAATGGACAAACCCACGGTCCGTTTGACGTACGCTGCCAATGATCGCTTATTCTTCAACTTTGCTGCCGCCAATTTATGCAGAAACTTCGGTTGGTCGGCAAAAGGCTGCAATGCTTCAATGGCTAGTGGAGAGCGCCGCCAATCGGAGCCGATTGTTTTATCCAGTAACTTAGCTAATGGACGATTAGCCAACTGAACCCAGCGCCGCAAAGTAATGCCATTTGTTTGATTGCTGAAGCGCTCAGGCACCAATTGGTACCAACCGCTCAAGACACTCTCTTCAAGCAGGCGCGTGTGTAGGGCCGCCACACCGTTTACGGCATGACTCCCCCAAACCGCGAGATAGGCCATCCGCACCATATTGTGGCCCAACGGTGCAATACTGTCGATTAGTGCTGGGTCGGCATCGTGATACGCGCTGCGGAATCGGTGATCGATTTCTTGAATGATTTGATAAATTCGTGGCAAGAGTGGCGCAAACAAATCAATGGACCAGGTTTCCAAGGCCTCCTGCAATAACGTATGGTTGGTGTAACTCATCACCTGCACCGTGATGGCCCAGGCGCTATCCCAATCAAGGCGCACTTCATCGAGCAAGAGGCGCATCAATTCCGGAATCGCCATGGCAGGATGAGTGTCATTGATATGCACTGCCACCGTCTGCGCGAACTGAGTAAAATCTTGATGTGTTTTACGATAATGGCGCACGATACTTTGCAGACCCGCCGAAACCAAAAAGTATTCCTGGCGCAATCGCAACCGCCGCCCAGCTTCAGTCGAGTCATCTGGATAGAGGCTTTGCGAAATGGCACTAATTTCTTCACGTTGTGCCACCGTTAACGGTTGGCCCATAGCTGGCGGCTCCGCTTGCCACAGCCGCATCGTATTGACGTGGCCATTGCGATACCCAATTTGAGGGATGTCGTATGGCACTGCCAGTACATTTTCCGTATGCCGATATTGGGCTAATAAGCGGCCATCCGCGCTAGGCAGCAAATTAACCTCACCGCCAAAGCGCACAACTACCGCTCGTTCAATCTTGCGTGTTTCCCAGACGTAGCCGTTTCGGAGCCAGTCGTCAGGCAGCTCAACTTGGTAGCCATTAAGAAAATCTTGTTTGAATAGCCCAGTCTGATAGCGCAGGCCATTACCATTACCGTTAATCCCAATGGACGCCATCGCATCAAGAAATGATGAAGCCAACCGGCCCAGGCCACCATTGCCCAGACCAGGATCAACCTCCATTCCGAGCACACGTTTGAAGTTCAGCCCCATTTCTTTGAAGGCGCGTTCGACGGTCGTTAGAATTCCCAGATTCAACAAGTTCGTCGCTAACATACGCCCGGGCAAGAACTCAATCGAAAAATAATAGATTTGTTTCTCATTGTTATGGTCAACGGCTTGTTTGGTTTGCGACCAGTCACTGGCGCTATAGCGCTTGACCAGACTTGCGAGCGCCGCAAACTGTTGGTCTAAACTAGCTGTCTGCCACGATTCCGCAAACAACTGCAAGACTTCTTCTTTATAGGCGCGTTCAAATTCACTGACTGTTAAAGCCACCCTACTTCACCTCATATCAACGCGGTATATCCTGCTAAATACTGCTGAGCAGCATGAGTCCAACTGAAATCCTCAGCCATTGCTTGACTTTGCATGCTCAGATACTTGGCTTGATTCTGCGTATAATCTACTGTTGCTTGGTTCATCAATTGACCCAAGACCTCAGGCCGAAAATCCCAAAAAATGTAGCCAGTCCCAATACCAGTCGTCTCATCATAAGCTTTGACGGAATCACGCAGGCCACCCGTCTCGTGGACAATCGGAATAGTGCCATAACGCATTGCCATCATCTGAGACAGCCCACTGGGCTCAAAAGCACTCGGCATCAAGAAAAAGTCTGCGCCGGCATAGATCTTCCGGGCAACATTTTCGTCAAAAGCCAATCGAATTCGCAGCTGGTCCGGAAATTGCGGCTGCAAAGCCAATAACTGGTTCTCTAAATCAGGATCACCGGTCCCCAAAATGATCACTTGTGCATCTAATTGGTGTAACTGACTTTGCAACGCGGCAATGACCAAATCGACCCCTTTTTGGCGGGTGAGCCGGGTTACCATGCCAAAGACTGGCCGGTTGCCCTCCGGCAATTGGAAGAGCCGCTGTAAATCGTGCTTATCAATAACTTTGCCCTGCAAATCCGTTGCAGAATATGACCCAGCCAGGGCTTGATCAGTGGCCGGGTTGTAGAGCGCCGTATCAATTCCATTCAGAATTCCTTGTAACTGCACGCCGCGACTGCGTAACGCCGCATCCAGGCCCTCGCCCCAATAGGGTTGCTGAATTTCTCGAGCGTAACTTGGACTGACTGTTGAGACCACGTCGGCGAAATCAATCCCACCCTTGAGATAATTGACCGCACCATCTTTAGCAAAACCAGTTTCGTTAAAGTAACGTCTCCCAATACCAAAGACCGTATCAAGGACGCTTTCCGGGAACACACCCTGAAACTGCAAATTGTGGATCGTCAGCTGGGTTTTGATTTTGGCATAGGGCGCAATCCAAGCGTATTTCTCTTCCAACAAAACCGGAATCATCGCTGTGTGCCAGTCGTTGGCGTGGATGATATCAGGAATCCAATCAATCACCTGCAGCATCTCAATGAGTGCCAGTTGGAAGAAACCAAATCGCCCGCCATCGTCCCACTCACCATAAAGCTGATCTCGGCCAAAAAATTCTTCATTGTCAATGAAATAGACAGGGACGGCCCCCAATTTCATGGTTTTAATCCCGACATAGACTGCTCGGCCGCCAAAATCGACACTGAAATGGCCCAAGTCGGACACATCGGCGATTAAATGGTCAGGGAAAAGGTGTGAATAGTAGGGCAAAACCACTCGAATATCGACACCCAGTTGTTGCAATGCTTTTGGCAGCGCATAGGCAACATCCCCCAGCCCACCGACCTTGTAGAATGGCGCACCTTCTGCCGCGGCAAAGAGTACTTTCATGCGCGTACCCCCTGGGCTTGGAAGACCCGTTGGTTTTTACTGAAGATTAACGGTTTCTCCGGCGTGCCTTCTAAGGTGAGATTGGGACCGATAACAACACCTTTGTCCAAAATGGCATATCGGACCGTTGACCCAGCGCTAACCTTGCTACCTTGCATGATGATGCTGTGGGACACGACTGCATCGCGATGCACCACAACATTTCGGAAAATCACGCTATGATCAATCTCACCTTCAATATAGCCACCAGTTCCTAACAAGCTCGATTCAATTCGCGAATCACCTGCTAGAAAGGTCGGCACTTCATTCTTGCTCTTCGTTTGGATTGGGCGCGAACTGAACAGGAGTGCCTGATAGTTATTCTCATCAAGCATGGCCATATTCGCGGCAAAGTAGCGCGGAATTGAAGTGATTGGTGACAGGTACCCTGTATATTCAAAAGCATTCGCATTATTTTCCAACACTGCTTCGCGGAGCAACTGTGACAGATGGCGGAAGTTAGGCGCCTCACTGGCACTAACCAACATGTCAATCAAATCTTGGGTTTCTAAGAAGTAGACATCCATAAACAGCGGTAACTTCTCGGTATTAGGATCGCCATGATGATTCTTCGCCAAAACCACGCTACTGGTCGTGCCCAATTCAGACAGTTCCAAGGTCCAGTCATTGGCCTCCACCAGGTTCCGGTTAACCTGCTTATAGACGGTGGTGATGCGACTGTTGCCCAGCCGGTGGTAGGCCATAACGGCATTAATATCAATGTTGGCAACATTGCTTGTGCCCATAATAACCGTGTACTGGGTATCAGATTTGCGCAAGAATTGAATATAGTCATCGTAGTAGCGACTGCGAACAATAGGGCTATCGTAATCTTTCTCGGCAATATACGGAAAAGTGAATACCCCACCTTGTAAGGCATCGAGATTCCAAGCTGCTCCGCTTCGCAAGTGATCTTGAACTGAACGGCCAGAGCGCGGCAGAAACAGGCCGACACTTTTGATACTGGCATTGTCGATTGCTGAAAGTGGAAAATCAATTAGCCGATAGCGCCCGGCAAAAGGCAAAGTGCCAATCGGCCGAAACTCAGTCAACGGCCGCAGTGCTTCGTCAGGTTCATTGAGGTCAATGACCGCTGTAACTACCCCAGTTTTCATTCTTTTTCCTTCCTTCCCAGAATCTCCCCGTAACCAACCACCGCAATGTCATCGGGCTTGCCGATGACTTCTCCGCCGTCACCAACAATTGCATTCTCACCAATGATGGCATGATCAACCACGACATTCTTGCCAATGACCACATTGGGCATTAGCATGCTGTCTTTAATCACTGCACCCTCGCCGATTTTGACGTTTTGACTCAAGATACTGTGCGTTACCGTGCCAGCAATATAGTCGCCATCGACCACCATCGCGCGCCGCACGTGGGCGCTGGCTGTTAGAAACATCGGTGGCAGAGCTGAGACTTGCGAATAAATCCGCCAATTGCGATCCCCAATGTTCAAAGGATTATGGGGTGATAGAAATTCCATATTGGCTTCCCATAAACTTTGAATCGTCCCAACATCTTTCCAATAGCCGTTGAAGGCATACGCAAACGTGGCTTCGTTGTGAGCCAAATAGGTTGGGATGACGTCTTTACCGAAATCCTCCAACTGACTGTCGGTGGCATAGCTAGCAATCAAATACTGGCGCAGGATTTGCCAATCAAAGATATAAATCCCCATCGAGGCCAGATTGCTTTTGGGGGCTTTAGGTTTCTCTTCAAACTGGATAATCCGGTCGGTATCATCGGTATTCATAATCCCAAACCGGCTCGCCTCAGACTTAGCCACCGGCATAACCCCAACGGTCAACGCAGCTTTCTTCTGCTTATGAAAGGCCAACATCCGCCGATAATCCATCTTGTAGATATGGTCGCCAGAGAGCACCAATAGGTAACGTGGCGCGTACGAATCAATATAGGCGATATTTTGGTAAATCGCGTGGGCCGTGCCCTCGAAGAATTTCTCACCTTCGCTTGAAGCGTATGGCTGCAGAATGGTGACCCCGGCATCTTTATCATTAAGGCCCCAGCTAGCACCATTTTGAATGTGGCGATTGAGTTCCAACGGTTGATACTGCGTAATCACCCCAACGGTATTGACTTCAGAGTTGGCTAGATTACTCAAGGTAAAATCAATAATGCGGTAGCGCCCGCCGAAAGGGACTGACGGTTTAGCCGTATTCTTGGTTAACTTTCCCAAACGTGTGCCCTGTCCTCCTGCCAAAATCATCCCTAACATTTCAGTTGCCATAATTCTCCCCCTTGGCCTGCGCCAACTCCAAATCCACATCATCAGTGACATACCCCAAAATCAAAGCGCCTAATGCTGGCAAAAGTACCTCTATTTCATTTTCCGACGCAACATAAGTGGCCTCAGTCTTAGTCCAAGTCCCACCAAACTGGGCACTTTCGGTGTTCACTAAAACCCGGTACCGCCCCGGATATGGGACCTGAATCTTAAAGTGCTGGTGCTCGCCTGGTAGAAAATTGAAGACCACAACCACAGTAGTTGCCGGATCCCGTCCGCGGATAAAACTCAAGCCCACCGGCGAATCCGCCTGCGTAATCGTCATCGCCTCATCGGCGGCCCAGAGACTTGATTCTGTCAAATACAGATGATTTAACGTCCGCGTAAAGTGCTGCATGCCGCGATTCAACAGATCGTCTAAGTCCACCCACTCCAGTCCGCTGTAATCCCGCCATTCTAAGAACTGTCCCCATTCACTACCCATGAAGAGCAGCTTCTTACCAGGAAAAGTCATTAACCACACCATCAGTACCCGCAAGTTGGCAAATTGGTTATAGCGATCCCCAGGCATTTTGTGCATCAATGACTTCTTACCGTGCACCACCTCGTCATGCGACAGCGGTAAGACAAAATGCTCATTAAACATATAGACAAATGAAAACGTCAATTGCTGCAAATGGGCGGCCCTTTCAGCAGGATCCCGCTCAAAAAAGGCTAAGGTATCATTCATCCAACCCATGTTCCACTTATAGTCAAACCCTAAACCGCCTGCTGAGACCGGTGCGGTCACTTGGGGATACGCGGAACTTTCTTCAGCAATCATGAGGCGGTGCTCCGGTAATTGCCCGACAATCGTATTGAGGCGTTTCAAAAATTCCGTGCCTTCTAAGTTTTCGTTCCCCCCGAAAACATTGACATCATTTTCCTTGCCCGCATCGTAATTCATATACAGCATATTCGAGACTGCATCGACGCGTAAGCCATCCAAGTGTGCAACTTTGAGCCAGAACATCGCGCTGCTAATCAAATAGCTTTGGACTTGATTCTTCCCCAAATCAAAGTTCCACGTCCCCCAGCGCACATTCTCTGCCCGATGTGGGTCTTGATACTCAAATGTTGGTGTGCCGTCAAACTGATACAGCACATCAGTATTCTTGATAAAATGCCCCGGCACCCAATCCATAATCACACCTAAACCGGCCACATGCGCCGCGTCCACAAACCGCAGAAAATCTTCCGGTGTCCCAAACCGGCTTGTTGGCGCAAAATAACCAAAGCTTTGATAGCCCCATGACGCATCCAGCAAGTGCTCGGTCAGTGGTAATAACTCAATATGCGTATAGCCCTGACTCACCGCATAGTCGATTAAACTATGCTGCATCTGAGCGTACGTTTGATATTGGCCATCTGTCTGGCGCATAAATGAGCCCAAGTGGACCTCATAGATGTTCATCGGGCGCTGACTAGTATCGGCCTGCTGCCACCAACTTTGGTCATGCCACGCAATCACGGGCACGTCCGCCAGTAGGGCCGCATCCCCTGGCTTGGGCTCAAAAGCAAAGCCGAACGGATCCACTTTGAGTTGCGTTTGACCATCTGGACCAGTCACGGCGAACTTGTAATGTTGACCGCGCTTACCGTTAAACGTGCCCAAAAACATGCCCGTTTGCGGCAAAGCCTTCAACGACTGGCCCTGCCAATCATTAAAGTCACCCACGATACTGACCGTAAGTGCATGTGGTGCCCAGACCACGGCTTGCCAGTCCCCTGGGGCCAGTTCATGCACGCCTAACCACGTATAACTTTCGAACAGCTCCCCTTTATTAAACAAATACAGCCAATCATCAATCTGTGACATTTGATCATCTCCCCCAAAAGCAGCACACCGGTATTGGGTTCATTATATCGCTAAAGCGCTTACAATAAAGTAAATTTTTTTCACTTTATTTATTCTATTATTATAATTTTACTATTCGTGTAATCAAACAAAGCACTTTAACTTTTGTTGTTGTTCCTTCGAGCGAACAATTTATCTAACATCAGGTTGGATAAGCCTCAGTTTCGGCTTGGCGCTCCTGCAATAATTGGTTCAGAACCTTGAGTTGGGCTCGCAGTGACCGGCCAATATCGGTTCCGGCGACGGTCCGCCGTTGCGCCACTTTTGCCACGACCTGGCGGGTGGAGACAATATCTGTCAGGTGGGCGATGGCCGCTGCCCGAGTGATAAATGGTTGATGTGTGACAAGTTGTAACCCATAAGAATTATCCAGCAGCGTATACCCGCCAATTCCGGTAGTTTTCTGATAGGGCTTGGAGAAGCCACCATCAATCACAATCATATGATTGTCTGCCATTGTCGGTGAAGTTCCCTTCTTCACCGGTGTGTGACCGTTAATGACACGACCACTCGCTTCCAGACCAAAGGCCACCAGTACTTTCTCGATGAACTGTAAGTCATGGCGTAGCTGATAGTACGGATTCTGAACTTCAACGTGTGTCGCCGGATCTGCCACATAATAACGCTCAAACGTAGTCATCTCCTGCTTGCCAAACAACGGCGAATAAGGTCCAGTCCAGAGATACCACAACAAGTCTGTCCCCAACGATGTCGCCCCTTGTGGGTTTGCGTAGGCAGCTCGAAGATTCTCTTCTAACGCCGTGAACAACGCTGGTCCAGCATATCTGTGACCATTGATGGTTAAGGCCGCAAACTCACCTTTAGCATCTACTGGCACACACCCGTGCAGCAGCAGGTTGCCATTGTTGCGCTTGTACATTGAACCGTGCGCCAGTAGAAAGTCCATATGGCGCCGCAACCGTTCTGAATGACGAAACGCTTGAATCAATTGGTTAACAACCGCCGCCTCTTCTGGCAGTAGCCGATACGGATCATCAATAGCAACCGTTTGAAAGTTCCCATTGGTCACGGGGTAGTCCTGATTGTTCAAATGAATAGTTTTATGGTCGGCGCTTAACCGAGACAACATCAAGCGATGCGCCATGTTAAATTCTGGACGCCGGTTAATTGCTGGACCTTCTAATTTAAACTGAATAATACTGATTACTTGGTGAATCTTGGCAATCTGCAGACGTTCCTCATCGCTGATGACCTGCTCGGGGGTAATTTGCGGCTGAAAAGCTGGATTATCCTGATAATAATGCTCGGCCAAACTAGCCAAATGCCGCAGATTAATCCCGTACGCATCCTCCAGAATCGATAAATTATTGTAGCGGGCCGAGATTCGAATCAAATTGGCAATACATAGCGGCGACCCAGCTGCACCACCCAGCCACAAAATGTCATGATTCCCCCATTGAATGTCGACGTAATCCTGGCGCCGAATGAGCGCCTCCATCACTTTGTCTGGCGCTGGCCCCCGATCATAAATATCCCCGACAATGTGATAGCGATCGACTGTCAGTCGCTGAATGCTGCGACAGGTTGCTTCTATCCAAGCATCAGCCTGACCCAAGTCAATCAAGTTCTTGATGATCTGCCCATAATACGCCAACTTATCAGGCGTCGTAGCATCGTTATAGAGTAACTCTTCAGTGATGTAGGCATATTCTGGTGCTAAAGCCTTGCGCAATTTGGATCGGGTGTACTTCGTGGCCGTATAAGCCAGTAAAGCAATCAGACGCTGAAATGTACTGAGATACCATTGCTGAAGATCATCCGCATCCAGTCTGGCTTTGATTGCAGCCAACCGTTCGCTGGGATAATAAACCAAAAAGGCAAACTCCTTGCGTGTCACCGGGGTCATTTCATCTTGAAATCTTTCGTTAATTTTCAGACTAATATTGCCGCTGCCATTACGCAGCACGTGCTGAAACGCATCATATTCGCCATGAATGTCACTCATAAAGCCCTCAGTCGGCTTGGGTAAATTCAAAATCGCACTCAAATTAATCATTTCAGTGGTAATCGCTGGTATCGTTCGATATTTCTGGCGCAATGCCGACTCCTCCATCAGTTATCCCGCTCCCTTTCATGTAGACCAATCTCATGAATTGAGTTCATTTTACCACCTTACTGACTAAAACTTATCTTTTTCTAAGTTATCCTTCTGGCTGTTTATTCAGTTGGTCCCTGTCATAACCGCAAAAGCCGTCCTGATTGATTGCCACAACAAAAAAACCACAGACCAATTTGGCCTGTGGCAGTAATTTGTACAAAGATAACCTAATATTTTTCTCTCGATAACCTGTGGTTCAAAAAAATTCTCACAAAATGACTTTTTTAATCTTTCTTTTGATATTGAGTTTTTAAGGCATCCAACAATCGACCCAACCGATTGATTGTGTCATCCAACGTCAGATAGTAATAGACAATATTACCAACCTGCCGCGAATCAACCATGCCGATATCCTTCAAAATCTTCAAATGATGTGACGTCGCAGGTTGAGATAGTCCAATCCGCTCAGCCAGTTCATTCACCATGATCCCTTGTTTATCAGTAACTGTTCCCAAGATAATGATGAGTTGTTGCCTGCTGGCGTTCGCCAAAGCATTCAAATGACCAATGTCTTGTTTGAATTCTGCTAAGGCTTCTTTTTGCGCCTCCAAATAACGCTTATCTTCCATACACAAGTCCCCTCAAATTTCTTTATACAAAACTACAAGGATATTGTAACCGAAATTTGAGATAAGGGTTGAATAAAGACTTAACGAAGTTTACTAAGGTTATAGAATTGTTCCATATTCAGAAAATATATTTTTTAAATCTGATACCGAAAGATTTTGCTTGTCTGTCCCGGCTGCCGCATAGACCACTTTGCCAGCCATCATCACAATTAGCCGATTACCATATTTGACAGCATCCTCTAAATTATGCGTAATCATTAATGTCGTTAGATGCTGGGACTGCACCAAATGATCTGTCAATGCCATCACGGTTTGGCTGGTTGCGGGATCTAAGGCCGCTGTGTGCTCGTCCAACAACAACAAATCCGGTTGCTTCAATGTCGCCATCAACAGTGTGATGGCCTGGCGTTGACCACCTGAGAGCCGGCCAATTTCGGTATTCAAGCGATTATCAAGGCCTAACCCCAATCCGGCCAGTTGGTTCTTAAAGAAATCCCGATCGCGCTTTTTGACGCCGCGGGCCCAGAAGTTGCGCCACTGGCCGCGCTGGTAAGCAACGGCCAGATTCTCTTCCACACTCAACAAGCCGGCAGTGCCTTGTCTTGGGTCTTGGAACACGCGACTCATATATGCCGCCCGTTTTGCCACATCATCATTCGTAATATCGTGATCTCGGACTTTAATTTGACCTGACACCACTGGCAGTGTGCCAGCAATACTGTTCAAAAGTGTGGTCTTCCCGGCCCCATTTCCACCTAAGATGACAAGAAAGTCGCCTTCGTCAAGCGTGAGATTAATGTCGTCTAACGCTTGGTAGGCGTTTGGCGTATGGGCATCAAAGACTTGGTTGAGTCGATTCACTTCTAAAACTGTCATTTTGCATCACCTCCAAATGAACGTTTATTCTGACGTTGCTGTTGTTTCAACCGAATTTGACGCTGAATCTTTGGTAAGGCCAAGAAGAGGGCCAACATTCCGGCGTAGAACAGCCGCAGACTGTTGGGATCAACCCCTAGATCAAGCACAAAAGCGATGATTAAGCGATAAATAATCGCGCCAATGATGATGGTCACCAACCGCATCCCAAACGTGAGATGGCGGAATAAAATTTCAGCGATAATGATGGCCGCCAGGGCAATCACAATTGTCCCAATCCCCATACTGATGTCGGCAAATCCGTTCATCTGCGCCATCAAGCTACCGGATAACGCAATCAAACCATTAGAAATCATGTAGACGAGAATCTGCATATTAGCTGGCTTGACCCCATTAGCCGCGCTCATGGCCGGATTATTCCCGACAGCCCGCGCTGCTAGACCCATTTCGGTATTGAAGAAGAAAATCAACAGCACAATCACAATGAGCACAAGACCGCCATTAATGACCAAAGCACTCGTCGTGGGATCAGGAATCACACTGTACACGGTCTTGATATCCCCCACTAAGGGAATATTAGCCTTGCCCATAATGAATAAGTTGACGGAGTATAAGCCAGTCATCGTTAAAATCCCAGTTAATAAATCAGGAATGTCTAATTTGTTTTTGAGTAGTCCCGACACCAAACCGGCAATCAATCCCCCCAGGAAACCGTACAGTGTTGCTAACACCGGACTGACGCCAGAGGTGAGCGCATGAGCGGTTAAAGCGCCGCCTAAAGGCAGGCTTCCTTCGGCAGTCATGTCCGCAATATCAAGAATTCGGAAGGTCAGGTAGACGCCGATGGCCATGACTGTCCACAGCAATCCCAGCGTAATACTCGTAATTAACATTATTTCACCGCCGCTTTCACATCGACATTAAAGACTTTGGCCAACTTATCATTCACAATAATCTTGGTCTTAGCTGGCTTCTCGACAGCCATCTCATTGACCTTTTTCCCTTTGAGAATTTTGACAGCCATTTTCGCCGTCTGGACGCCAAGATCTTTGTAATCAATCCCGTTAGTGGCCACACCACCTAATTGCACCATAGGACCGGTTGCCGGAATAACAGGGACTTTAATCTGTTCAGAGACTTTACCAACCGTCGCCATCGCAGCAGTCAATACATTGTCAGCTGGCATGTAGATGGCATCCACCTTGCCCTTCATACTGGTCATCACTTGTTGAACGTCATTGGTTGTCGCGACAGTTTTCTCAACTGCGGTCAAGTTGTGAGCTTTCAAGTATTTGCGGGCCAGTTTGATTTGGAACACGGAGTTTGGTTCTGCCGCGTTGAAAACTAACCCAATACGTTTCGCTTTAGGAAATAGTTGCTGCAACAGTTTCAACTGCCCGTTCACATCGACCATATCAGTCACGCCAGTCGCACCTTTATCTGGCTGATTTAAATTATTCACCAAGCCCGCAGACTTCGGGTCGGTAATGGCAGTAAACAGTAACGGCGTCTTGGGATCTGCCTTTTGTAAGGCTTGGGCAGCAGGCGTCGCGATGGCTAAATTGACATCATTGCCTTGTCCAGCCAGGCGTTGACTCATCGTACTGAGATTGCTCTGATCACCTTGGGCATTGACGTAATTAATCGTCAGGTTCTTGCCAGTTTTGTAGCCTTCCTTAGATAATTCTTGTTCAAATCCCTTGCGCGCCGCATCGAGCGCTGATTGATCAATCAACTGCAAAATACCAACTTTTGCCTGACCTGAGCCATTCTTGGTGTTCTTACCACATGCTGCTAATCCAATTGCTAAGGTGGCCACCGCGGCCGCCATGACTAAATGTTTCAACTTCATCATTCATTCCTCCATTTTTTTCGCGAGATACAAAAAAGCCAGCCACGAGAATCTTCCTGTGGCTGGCCATTTATTTTCCGGAAAAAAAGGGCCACATGGAAAGATTCTCTCCATGTGGCGTTTAATTGCATCGTTAAATGCTACGACCATCATGGATACAAGCGAGTGGCTTGCATCCAAGACGCAAACCGCTATCCGTAATAGCCGTAGTAATACGCGTTATTTAGTTGTGTGAATGTACTTGTCATCATATTCAACACTCCTATCGCCCATCTGGTGGGTATGTTAGCTAGTTTGGCAGAACAACATCGCCTTGTCAATAATTTTATTCATTTAATTCTCATCAAAAATTAAACGAAACTACCCCCATGCACTTCAGTCGCCTCTGTTACCAGCATGAACGCCTCTGGGTCAGCCGCGTGGACAGTGTCCACTAATCGTTTGAAATCGGTCTGTTCGACCACCACCATCAGCATCTCGCGCTGGTCATTTGAGAAGCCACCAGTCACATGCTGAATGGTCATACCATGGGCCAAGTCAGCCTGAATATTTTGCTTGACGGCGTCGCCACGCGCTGTACTCATGATATAGACAGCCTTTTTGCGATCCAAGCCAGTTTCGACATAATTCATGACAATGCTGGTTAAGACAATTGAGAAAATCGCTAAAATGAAGGCTTCAGTGCCCGCAACAGGTAAGTTGAACGATGCGACAATTAAATCAATTCCCAATAAGCCAATAGCAGGTTTGAGCCCGAAATATTTCTTGAAAATCAGTGGTGGAACAGTGGTCCCACCACTGGAAGCATCAATCCGATAGAGCATCGCTACCCCAATGGCAAACACCACACTCCCGACAATAATCGCGAGCAGGCGATCTTGCACAATCATGATTTGTGGGGTTACTGCCAACAAAATCGGCAAGGTCACGCTGCCCAGCAGAATCCGTTTCGTGGTCGCACGGTCGAGCAAGAACCATGCCAACACTAACATCACTGCATTCACCGCTAAAGTAGTCAGGCCCACCGGCACATTGGCCAGTTCTTGTACCAGAATCGCAATCCCGGTCGCACCGCCCGCAGCCACCCCATGAGGTGCAAAAAACAGATTAATACTCAAGGCAATTATTTCTAACGCCACCAACATAATTACTGGCTTCATTTCTGATCGATTTAAAAATTGACGCATCCGGTCACTTCCTTCATTTAATTTTTTCGTATTATAATCATACCATAAATCTAATGGATGACGCAAGAAAACGGTATGGTAGCAGAATTTAGCCACCATACCGTTGTTTGAGAACCCTAATTATTGTGCCACTTCATTCATGTCTAAGCCAATCGCCTTAGCCACGCGTTCACCATAATCGTGGTCAGCCAAGTAGAACTGACGCGTCTCGAGAACCTTATCTTCATGACTATTAATACTGCCTAAGCCAGCGGCGATAGTCTTAATTAACCGATCTTGTTCATCTGGTGTCATAAGGCGATAAAGCTTACCCGCGGCAGAATAGTAGTCCGTGTCGTAAGGCTTATAGTTGCCAATTTCGCCTTCAACTTGATCTTGATGAATCCGCGCACTGTGGTCTTCCACTGGGCCATCTTGACCATTTGGCTCGTAGTTGACCGAACCATCTTGGCCTTGAGCCATGAACCCATCGCGGGCGTAATTGTGAACCGGGTTGACCGGCCGATTAACTGGCAACTGTTCATAATTTGCCCCCAGACGGTAACGTTCAGCATCCTTGTAACCAAAGAGCCGGCCTTGCAATAACTTATCTGGTGAAGCCTCAATCCCAGGCACAAAGTTTGCTGGTGAGAAGGCTGCTTCTTCAATGTCATCAAAGAAGTTAGTTGGGTTTTCATTGAGTGTGAATCGGCCGACTTCAATCAATGGATAGTCTTTATGGGAAACCACCTTAGTCACGTCAAAAATGTCCGCTGGATAATCCAGGCCTTCTTGGTATGGCAAGATTTGCACATAAACTGTCCATGATGGGAAGTTGCCAGATTCAATGGCATCAAATAATTCATCTTGCAAATAGTCGGTATTTTCGCCGGCGACTTTAGCCGCCACTTCATCCGTCATATTCTGAACGCCCTGGTCACTGATAAAGTGATACTTCACCCAGAAAGCTTCACCCTCGGCATTGACCCACTTGAAGGTGTGGCTACCATACCCGTTCATCGTCCGATAACTGGCCGGATTACCGCGGTCGCCCATCAGGTAAGTCACTTGATGCACGGACTCTGGTGAATGAGCCCAGAAATCCCATTGCATATTCTGATCCCGCCGGTGGGTCCGAGGGTCCCGCTTCTGCGAGTGGATGAAGTCTGGAAACTTCAGAGGATCGTTCACGAAGAAGACTGGGGTGTTATTCCCCACAATGTCATAGTTACCTTCTTGAGTATAAAAGCGCAGGGCGAATCCACGGACATCACGAATCGTGTCCGGATAACCCGCTTCACCAGCCACTTGAGAGAACCGCAACAGAATTGGTGTTTCTTTGCCAACCCCGTTGAAGACATCGGCTTTGGTGTAAGCACTCATGTCATGGGTGAGCTTGAAGACACCCTTTGCACCAGCACCCTTTGCATGCACAACCCGTTCAGGAATACGTTCCCGATTAAAGTGCGCTAACTTTTCAAGTAAAGTGTAATCCTGAATCAAGACTGGACCACGCCGGCCTGCCGTCAATGAGTGATTGTTGTCTGCCCATGGTTGGCCTTCGCCAGTGGTTAATTTCTCTGCCATAATTTATCTCCAGCTTTCCTTAAAATTGACAAGCGCACCTGTCGATTGTCATACTATACCGCCAAGAAAAATATGACAAATTTTTTATCTTTGAATTCTGGAATCAGGAATATTCGTCAATAATTTCACAAATTTTTGCACAAATAAAAATCACCGTCCGCAATCTATTGGGTCGGTGATTCAAAAACTTTGTGTACTTTTGGGCAAAAATGAAACCATGGCACAATGTGAATCATTTCTTTATAGACCGATTCTGGGCCAACACGCGCCGTAACTCAGTCACAGAGTTCTGGCGACCGGTTAATTTCATGCTCGAAAAGTTATTCAACAAGCGGCGCTGAACATAATTCATCTTGGGTAAGGCATCAGTTTCGACCTGGTTCTGCCAATCATCAGCTTTTGCCTTGGCGGCCTGGACTGCATCATCCAGTTTCTTAGTTGCTGCTCGAAAGGCCGGCATGTTGGCCAACGTGAACCCGAAGTCGAACATGAAAGCGGCAATCAGAAGAATAGCGGCAAACACCCCATAGTCTGATGCGGTGTGGCTCACCCAGCCGGCGATAACCGGCTGCACAAACTTGACGAGCAGGATGCCGCCAATCCCCCAAAACAAGGAGATTGGTAGTGCGACTCGGCCATGGATGTTACCAGGAATGCTAGAGTAGTCCCACCAACGCGCATGAAACAGCTTTTCCATCCCCCAACTGGTCACGTATTCCAACACGGTGATGTACACCACCGCAATCAGATAGATAGCTAGCCAATTGTCTTGGACTGGTTGAATCAGCAATAAGACCCCAATAATCGCGAATCCATATAAAGGCTGCCATGGCCCATTCAAGAACCCCGTGTTAACCCACCGGTGCTCCTTAATCCCTTCAAACAAGGTCTCCCAAACCCAACCAATGAACGAATAGGCAAAGAAATACAGAATAAAAAGCGTAAATTGTTGCACCATTGCTTCCACTAAACAGTCGCCTGCCATTCCATCGTATATTCTTCCGCATCAGTCTCTGGATCAACTGCCGTCTTAACGACTTCGAACCCCAATCGTTGATACAAGGCAAAAGCGCGAATGTTGTCGACGTATACTTCCAAAATCAGATGATCCCGGATTGTTTGCGCGTAATGTAATAAAGACTGACCTAAGCCCTGAGACCGCACGTCAGCCGCGACAAAAATACCTGCGATCAAGTCATCCACCAGGCCCAAAAAGCCCTGAATTTCATCAGTGAGACTATCCTTGGTGACCACCAAAGTGGCGGTCTCAAAAGCTTTGAGAACACCAGGCAAGTGTGCTCGCCAATAGGCGGCTGAAATAAACGGGTGGGCGCTCATGTTACCAGCCAGCCAAATCTCACCCAATCGCGTTAATTGCGCTGGCGTGGGATGCTTGAGTACCTCAATCATCTGGTTCTCCTCCAAAGCGGGTTATCCGCTAATCTTGCTTAACGATCGTGTTGCTTCTGTTGTTGCCAATAGGTCTTATCGGCCTCGGTAATTGGTCGCAACACGTGCGCTGGATTGCCGACCGCAACCACATTGTCAGGGATATCTTTCGTCACAACTGACCCCGAACCAATCACCACATTACTCCCAATCGTGACACCCGGATTGACGACAACATTGCCGCCCAGCCACACATTGTTACCAATCACGATTGGATAACCATATTCTAATTGCTCATTTCGAATAGCCGCATCAATCGGATGCCCAGCCGTGTACAAGCCAGCTCTTGGACCAAACATCACATTATCCCCAATTGTGATTGGGGCTGTATCAATGAAGATGGCATCATAATTGGCATAGAAATTCTTGCCGATTGTGGTGTGCGCGCCATAGTCGGTATGAAAAGGCGGCTCAATGTAGCTCCCTTCCCCAACGGATTTAAACAACTGTTTCATGATTGCGAAACGAATCTCACCATCTTCTTCCGTTGTTTGACTGAGCAGTCGGGCAAGGCGTTTACCTTTATGGCTCACTCGGCGCAATTCTTCGTCATCCGCGATGTATAGCTTTCCAGCTAACATATTGTCACGTTCTGTCATGGTTTCCTCCTGTAAACGGTGTCATCATTTAGTTTATCACACCCCTATTCCTGTCGCTAGCATCGTCCCACGGCTCGGCACTGTTACACTGCTGGATAATATCTGTTACTCATTTTTCTGACCCATAATAACGTGGCTTCCCCTGATTCCACGTGACAAAGCTTACAAAATAAATTGTGACCTAAATCACAATTTTTAACTGTTGTAATCGTTTTCTAAACATGTTATTTTAGTGGCATAGATAAGTTGTTCGCAATCGAATTTTGACAGACTTATCTGAATACAGACTAAGTGAGGTTATTGTAATGGCAGATACACAAAAGACAGTTCCAGCAAGCGTCGCAATGCTCAAAGTTATTGAAGCCTGGGGTGTTGATCATGTTTATGGTTACCCTGGTGGTTCTTTCAACTCAACCATGAACGCGCTTGATCTCGAAAAAGACAACATTAAATATGTTCAGATTCGGCATGAACAAGTCGGTGCGCTGGCTGCTGCAGCTGACGCTAAACTCACTGGTAAAATTGGGGTTGCCTTTGGTTCTGCCGGCCCTGGTGCCACCAACCTTCTGACTGGGCTTTATGATGCCCGGGAAGATCATGCCCCTGTATTGGCGCTGATCGGTCAAGTTCCAAGTACCAACATGAACTATAACTACTTCCAAGAATTCAATGAAAATCCAATTTTCGATGACGTTTCTGTTTATAACCGGACCGTTATGACCCCTGAAAGCTTGCCATATATTGTGGATAAGGCAATTCGTGAAGCTTACAAGTATCAAGGTGTCGCTGTGGTCATCATTCCAAATGATTTTGGTTATGTTCAAATTCCTGACACCCCATACTCCTCTGTTTCACCAACAGATAACAAGACTCGGCCATTGCCAGAAGCAACAGATGAAGAAGTCGATAAGTTCCTAGCAATGGTTAAAGCAGCTAAGCGCCCAGTATTCCACATCGGTCGTGGGATTAAAGACGGCGGGGCTAAGATTGCTGAACTTTCCAAGAAATTGCAGATTCCAATCACAATTACTGGTTTAGCTAAAGGTTTAGTGCCTGACGATTACGAAGGGAATTTAGGCTTCTTGAACCGGGCTGCTTCTAAAGCCGCTGATGAAATCTTTGCGGTTTCTGACTTGGTCATTGCTGTTGGAGCCGACTTCCCATTTGCTAATGCGATTTATCGGACCCATCCATTTAACTTTATTCAAGTGGACACCGACGAAGCGCAATTTGGCCGTCACCATTTCTTAGACTTAGGAATTTGGTCAGATGCAACTAGCTTCGTTGAAAAGGCGCTCGATCGCAGTACCGCGGTTGAACCTACCCCATTCTTCCAAGCTGCTGTTGCTGATATGGCTAACTGGAAAGAATATCTGACCATGTTAACCAATCGCGACACCGATCCATTGGAATTCGAACCACTCTACAAAGCTATTAACGAGGCCGCTGACCCAGATGCCATCTTCTCAATTGATGTTGGTGACAATATTATCAACAGCTTCCGGTTCTTGAACCTGACACCAAAGAACAAGTGGGTCATCTCTGCCCTCTTCGCTTCCATGGGTGCTGGCGTTCCTGGGGCCTTAGCTGCACAACTGAGCTATCCAAAGCGCCAAGTGTTCAACATTTCCGGTGATGGTGCCTTCTCAATGGTCATGCAAGACCTCTTAACTGAGAAGAAGTACAATCTGCCAATCATCAACATCATCACATCGAACCAATCATTGAACTTCATCAAGAGTGAACAAGACGATATCGCCATGAATGAACACTCTGGGATTTTCATTGATGATCAAGATTTCGCCATGATTGCTAATGCAATGGGAATTGAATCAGTCACCGTTACAAAGTCCAGTGAATTGAAGGCTGCCTTTGATCAAGCCTTGGCTGTCACAAAAGATGGGAAGCCATTCTTGATTGACGCTAAGATTACTGATAAGCGTGGGATCCCAGTTGAAGAGCTTGAACTCAAGGTTGTTGACGGCAAGTTTGTTGAAAGCATCAATCCAAGCTACAACGCCAACAAGACATTGGTTCACACTGACTCTGTCCGCGACTTCTTCAACAGTTACGAAGGTCAATCACTGAAGTCTTTACCTGAATTCTTTGATGACTACGGCGTTACCGTTGACTAAATGCTTTAATTAGGCCAATGAAAAAGGGTTGCGACAAAACTAAGTTTTGTCACAACCCTTTTTTGTATGCTATTTATTTAACGGTACTACCGTTAATCCATTGGTTCCCACCAAGGTTATACCAGGTGCCGCCGTTCCATTGTGCAGCACCATGGACAGCCCAGGAAGTACCTGCGCCTAATTGGCGAGTTGCCACTGGCTTGCTCAGGCCATTGTACAACTGAGTTGAAGCGGTAGCTGTCACTGTGCCTGGTTGCGTCAAGCCAAATTGACCATTTGGTTGGCTCGTATAACTAGCTTGCATCCACTGATTGCCACCCAAGTTATACCAATAAGCGTGATCAATCACGGCTTCACCAAATGTCTTCCAACTGGTCCCATCTTGCAGACGCCGGCCAGAGAATTCACGTTCAGCGCCAAGGCCGAGCCACAAGGCGATACCATAGCCAGGGACATATTTTACTGTCACTGTTTTGCTGCTTGGTGCCTGTTGAACAGGCGGTGTACTTGGATTAGCTGAAGTACTCTTTTCCGTGAAGATCCCGGTAAAGTCGTAACTCATGTCAATCGACTTACCTTCGTAGTTGCTGGTATATTGCCATGCAGCAGCATTATCAACTTGTGGCATTGAAGCCCCATAGTTAGCGACCCAGATTGGGTAGTTTAATGGCAACTTATTCGCCCAGAACCATGACGCCATTGAGTAGGTCACTTGATTGTGATAACCCAAGCGTGCTAATTCAGCTTGGAAAGTTGTCGTATCAGCCTTAGGCGATGTCAATGAGGCATCTTCGACATCATCCACCATAACGGTGTCAGTTCCCAGACCATATTTCTTAGCTGCACTGGCAAAGAAATCAGCTTCGTCTTTAGCATCTTTACTGCCACTGTACTTGGCAAAGTGATAGAGGCTCACCTTGAGGCCAGCTGTTTTAGCTGACTTGATTTGGTTAGCCGCCTTAGGGTTAATGTAGTTATCCCCATCGCTGCTCCCCTGGGTCAGTTTGACCACGACGCCAGCCACCTGGTCTGTGGCTAAACTCTTAAAGAACACCACATCATCTGGTTGATAACTGGCAACGTCGGCAAACTTGGTTGCCGCAAAAACTTGTGTCACGCCACCTAAAGTTAACGTGAGCACACTAATAAGTCCGAACCAAAAACTTTTATGAAATTTCAATCTGCGCGCCTCCTAGTAAGCCTGAATCAAGACAACGTTACCGTTAGGGAGAACCCCATAACTTGCAACGGTGCTTCGACCATTGTTGGCGCCGATATCAACCCGAAAAGCCTGTTGGCCTTTGACGGTCACCATGTTCACGTAGCCAAAGACCAATGGACCATTAACCTTGGCAGTCCATTCGCTCGTTTCAGCTGCTTTGACTGCAGCAACCGCTTGGTCAGGGGTTGTGATGGTCACTGCCTGACTACTGCTTGAAGCGCTGACACTGGATTCACTAGTGCTACTGCTACTAGTGCTTGATGAGTCGCTGCTTTCGCTAGACGATGAAGAACTTGCTTTAGAAACTTGTGATGAGCGTTCAGAAGACGAATGTGATGCCTTTGCGCTGTTGCTCTTCCCCGCACAGCCGCTCAGAATTGCCAGGAGTAAACCGGCAGCAATCGCCAACTTGAATTTTCGATTTTTCATTGATGTCCCTCCAGATCGATTTAAAAACATTCATGAGTAGCGTACCACTTTTTTTCAAGATTTCAGACGTCACGTCCTGAAATTAATATTTCATTTTAATGACAAAAAAACACGATTGCCGTCGTAGCAGTCGTGTTTTCGCTTTCTAAACCCAGTGATCTTTGTCAGCCACATCGCGCTTACGCTGATGCTTCTGGCGATCTAAATCATCATAGCGGTACCAAATAGCCGCTAAAATGAAAATCAAAATACCGACGCCCACAATCAACCACGTGAAGTTTGTCAGTAGATAGGCTGAGGTGAGTAACCCCAGAATTGGGATCGTCAGGCCACCTGGTAAGTCAAACCCTTTTGGCAGGCGAGTGTCTTTCCGGAACTTGATTGACGCCAACACGGTCGGCACATATTGCAGGAATGATGTGAAGACCATGCAGGAGATCAAGAAGAAGTAATCCCCACTCATTAAGAGTAACGCACATAAAATGCCAGTGAAAATCAAGGCCACAGTGGGCGCCCCAAAGCGGTTTGTTTTGCCCAACAGCTGCGGCAATAAGTTGTGTTCACTAGCTAAAGAGCTTGCCACTACCGGCGTTGAATAGGAGACAGAGACGGCCACGCCAAGGATAGAAGCTGCCATGCCGACCAGCATGACGTCATACCCCCACTGCCCAAATAATTGCTTAAAGGCGGTCGCAATTGGCACCGTTTGGCCGGCTAAGTGACTGCCTAAAACACCAATCGCTACTGCTTGTGCAGCCATGTACAACAGGCTACATGTCACGAGGACACTAATCAGCGCAATCGGCACGTTTTTGGCTGGATTCTTCATCCGGGCAGCTGTAATTGGCAAGAAAGCGAAGCCACTGAACATGTAGAAGACTTGATTATATGAAGCACTGAAATTATTAGCTAAATGGTTAGAGGCTGGAAAGAGCGGCGAAAAGTTGGCGCCGTGAACGAAAAATACGCCAATGCCAATGAATAATGCCAGAGCTGCAACTTTGGCGCCGGCTGATAAATTGTCGGCTAAAGTGGTCAGCCGCGGGCCAAAGAAGTTGATCGCGATCAGGACGAATAGCAGCCCCAGAGCGACCGTTAAGTACATGCCTTGCTGCTTTAAAGCTGGAAACGACGGCGTCAACATCGTGAGAAACGCTGAAATTTCAGCCGCCAGTGTCACGATGCCCAATAGCCAGGTAAAGATGCCCACTTCAAACCCGGCGAAGCGGCCAAAAGCATTATATGTATACAGCCAAGCGGCCCCATTACCAGTAATCTTAGATGCCATGTTTGCATAACAGAGTACGATAGTTAGAATTGAAACGGCAACGGCTAACATCACCAAGATACTGCCAACGCCCATACTTTGATACAAGTGCCCGGGCAACAAGAAAATCCCCGACCCAATAATACCGTTTACCCCAAGGAAAAATACGGTCGGTAACCGCATTTCGGTTTGCGTTTGTGCTTGTTTTTGCATACCCTTCCCTCCTCACACAATAAGTATAACCAGTTGTAAAAATAGAACATATTGATTTGACTCAGAGCGCGAAACAATCCGGGACAGTGCCGGAGGATAAGGCATAATCAGGTTGGTGGCGCCTCCATGCCCTGACTGAGAATGACTTAACCCGAGGCCTGTGGATTGTTGAGCGCGTTTAGAGCGCGAGAACTACCGGGAGACACTGAGCACTAGCAAGCTTTCGACAATGGGCGACTTGTCCCATTGAGAAAGTGGACTAGGCGCAAGTGTCTGGGAGGTTGAGTGCGTTTAGAGCGCGAAGACTCATAGGTACAAATAGAGAAAAAATGCACCACTGCGGAAGCCAACGCGATGGTACCAATAAAGCACTGAATAATTTATCAATCATTTGAGAAGCTAATTGGCAGAAAATGCTGCCCGTTTTTGTCAGCTACTGTTAAAACCCAGGGTTCTCCTCTGCTGGATGATTCCCCCTGGTCTCACCTATTGAAGAAAAACTTCTTCACTTCAAAGCTTCTTTGACGTATTTGATGAAGATATAAATCAGCAGGCCATCAGCAATTAATCCTAGCAAGACTGATGGAAATATCAGCAAATTTGAAAGATACTTAGACCCAACACCCAAAACCAATGCCCCTAAGAAGACAGAAATTTGGAAAATCCAGAGTTTTTTCACTTCATCGTCACCTCATCTCAATTTTTAAAACCCATTAGTATACCGATAGATTCAAATTCTTGAGGCTATACTAATCCAATGACAGCGTTTTATCAAAAGTTTGCGACCTAATCGCTAGTCAAACCTTTTAGTATTTGTTAGCTCTGAATTAAGGTCATATGTTTCGAATAAATTCCAACTTTGTCCAACAAAAAAGGCCGCCGATTAGGCGGTCTTTTGCTTGGTACTCGGTTTTAAGCCAAACGTAATCAGATACGAAACTGCCATGAAGCCAGCCACAACCATGTATGGATATTGGTGATTAATATCCAGGAGCGCGCCTGACATCAGTGGTCCAATGATATTGCCAACGCTCGTCAGTGACATGTTGAGCCCATTAATCAGGCCTTGATTACGATCACTTGCCTTTGTCAGCAAGGTCGTAATAGCCGGCCGCAAAATATCGATGGCACAAAAGACCACCAATGTCGCCAAAATCACTTCGATTTTGGTGTGCGCGACTAAATTCCAGATAGTCCCGGCAAAAGTCAGGGCCACACAATAGCGAATCAATCGGCGTTCACCCAACATTTGCACCAAGCGATCAAAGAAGATGACCTGCAAGATCAATGACCCCACCCCATTGAGGACTAAAACTAGCGCAATGTTGGCCAGGGTGAAATTGAATACTTCATTCACATAAAGACTATAAACACTTTCAAAGCCGGCCAAGCCAAAGGCCGAAGTCAAAATCAAGATGAACAAGATAATGACCGGCCGCGTCAGTAAGTCATGCCAGTCACCAGACTGCTTGTCGACCCCGCTCTCAGCCGACTCAACGCCCAACTGTTGCTCGGACGGCAACAGAATAAATAGAAAGATTGTACTAATTAACCCAAGGCCCGCCGCCACCCAAAATGGGGTTTTGTAACTGATTTGGGCTAACAATCCGCCAATCCCAGGGCCCAGAATCAAGCCGCCACTAAAGGCCGCTGATAACCAGCCAATCACTTTTGCCCGGTCGCGTTTAGACGTAATGTCTGCGGCCATGGCCATCGCAGTTGGGCCGACCATCGCAGCTGATAAGCCACCAATGAGCCGCGATAGATCAAACATCGCGAGCCGATTGGTCAGCGCAAACACGAATTCGGACACCATAAACAAACTCAAGCCGGCGACCAAGATTGGTTTACGGCCGACGCGGTCAGAAATTCGACCGACAATTGGCGAAGCAATGAACTGCGCAAAGGCAAACAACGCTGTCATTGTCCCCATGTCTAATGCGGTAAAATGCAACTGATTTTTCAGGAACGGAGTCACAGGGATCACCATGCTATGTCCGAGAAAAATCAAAAATTCACTAAAGATCAAAATACCGATCGCGCATCTGACTTGTTTGCTCATCATTTCGCCTCCTCAAAAATAATCGTATCAACCAGTATAACAGTTGTTTTGTTAAAAGACGACCGCAAAAAAGCCTGCCACAAAACGATTGCTTGCGGCAGGCTCTTTAATTGAAATCGCTTAGTTTTCAGCGCGACGTTGGTAGGTCCCGTTCTGAGTCCCAATAACCAGAGTTTCGCCTTCCTTAATGAAGTCAGGCACGTTGACAACTAAGCCTGTTTCCATCGTTGCCGGCTTACCAGAACCCGTAACTGAAGCCCCTTTGATTGAAGGAGAGGTTTCGGTTACTTTCAGTTCAACTGTACTTGGCAAGGTAATCCCAATAACCTCATCACCATAGAATTCAATTTTTACTGGGGTGTTCTCCAGTAAGTATTTCAATTCTTCTTCGATGCTGGTCGTAGGAAGTTCGTATTGTTCATAGCTTTCCATGTCCATGAAATAAGCCGTGTCATCTTGGGTGTACAAGTATTGCGCATCCTTGGTTTCAAGAATGGCTTGTTCAACCTTTTCTGTTGGCCGCATTGTGGTTTGAACTGTGGAACCAGAACGAATATCGTATAACTTCATCTGCATCACCGTGTTACCCTTACCAGGCTTGTGATGGTTTGTTTCCATAACTTTGATTAATTTGCCGTTCTTATCGATGAACGCCATCCCTGCTTTTAAATCGATTGCTTCAACCATGAATGATTTCTCCTTATGTCGTTTGTCGTGTCAGCACCAGTTAAGCCGCATCAATCGGCGGCGGTAGCGGCACAACCAGCGATCTCATTTGGGCATTGAAAAAAATAAACATGTCCTCACCTAATGTCTACTGACATACTTCCGCTTAGTCTTCAATCCAGTATACCATAGAGGCATTTTTTCTGAGCACCATTCTTGCCTTCTTGGCTTCAAGCTACTTTCTTCGTTCTTTAGCGTCATTGCCGGAATTTTGCGGTATCAATTTCGGCGGTGAGTCTGCTATACTTATTTTCAGAAAATGAAGACGGAGGACGATTAAATGTCTGAAGAACGTACCTTAGTGTTAGTTAAGCCCGATGGGGTTTTACATGGCCATGTCGGGGATGTGATTACCCGCTTTGAGCACCGCAGCTACAAGCTCGTTGCCTTGAAAATGGTCCAAGCCACCAGTGATCAGTTGCGCCAACATTATGCCCAACTTGTGGACAAACCCTATTTCCCGCGGATTGAAAAGTTCATGACTTCCGGCATTATGGTAGCCATGATCGTTGAAGGCACCAATGTCATCGAAGGTGTCCGGAAAATTTCCGGCGCTACCGTGCCAACGGAGGCAGCCGCCGGAACCATTCGGGGCGACTATGGCCGCGAATGGCAAGACGGCGTGATTCGTAATGTCGTCCACAGCTCCGATAGTGTCGACAGTGCTGAACGCGAAATCAAAATCTGGTTTCCAGAAGTCTAAAAGAAAAAATAGCGGCCAACCTCAGTTGACCGCTATTTTTTATTCGCCTGTTGTCACTTTAATCCCAATAATACTAATCAGCAGCAGGACCACGAACACCCAAGTAATCGGTGAAAGCTTATCCCCAAAGACAATTACCCCAACTAAAATGGCCCCAACGGCACCGATCCCCGTCCAGACCGGATAGGCAATACTCAGCGACAACGTTTTGGTCGCCTTGGCCAGTAATAAGAAACTCGCCAGCATCCCTAGAAGCGTTAATAAGGTGAAGCCTAACTTCGTGAACCCAGCACTCAACTTCATCGTCGACGCCCACACAACTTCAAACAAACCTGCAATCACTAACCATAACCAATCCATGGTAATTCCTCCTTATTCGCACAAAAAAAGACAGCTACCCATTCGATTCCACATTGGCCTACGGAATCGGATGAATGCTGTCTATCCGGCGATAGTTATTAAAAGCATCATAGCAAGAATGCCCCAGCTTGTCTAGTCAGCATGCTACACTAAAGCCAGCGCCATACTTTGAGGAGGTTCTGACGATGCAGATTGAACATATTGGCCTGTGGGTCAATGACTTAGATACCATCAGTGCGTTTTATATGCAATACTTCGATGCCACCCGCAATGAACGGTATCACAACGCGACAACTGGCTTTAGCTCTTATTTCCTGAGTTTCAGTGATGGAGCGCGGTTGGAAATCATGACCAACGACGCCGGCATCACCACAGCCATCCCGAATACGGGCTATGCACATCTGGCGTTTGCTGTAGGCACCGCCGCCGATGTCGACCAACTCGTCCAACGGTTAACAGCCGATGGCATCACATTAGTCAATGGCCCTCGCACCACGGGGGATAGTTATTATGAGGCCGTCATTGAAGATCCCGAAGGTAATCTTATCGAACTAACGACAAACTAATGTATTGTCCGTAAGCCCTGTATTCCCAAGGCTTACGGGCTTTTTTTATACCAAAAAAAAGATTTATCGTTGACGAAACCGAACATGTGTTCGTATAATGATGGCAGACATTCCTAGCCATTATACGAGGTGAAAGCTATGGATTATTCCAATGAGCCAAAAGGGCTCTTCTTTCTGATCGACAATAAGTCGTTTTATGCCAGTGTTGAAGCGACAATGCGTGGGCTCAACCCCTTGCACACATTAATGGTCGTTATGAGCGAACAAGAGAATACAAACGGTGGTTTAATCTTAGCCACCTCACCATTAGCCAAGAAGCATTACCATCTTCAGGCCAATGTCTCGCGGCAACGCGACTTGCCTCAAGATGAAAACCTCATGGTGGTCCCGCCAAGAATGAATCTATATATTCAACGTAACTTGCAGATTAACAATATCTTCCGTCGCTTTGTGGCGGATGAAGATCTGCTCCCATATTCTATTGATGAGTCAATTCTTGATTTAACTCATTCGTGGCATCTATTCGGCAATACCCCGCGAGAAGTGGCTGTACGCATACAAAAGACTGTGCATCAAGAATTAGGTTTGTATACCACAATCGGTATCGGAGACAACCCAGTCCAAGCCAAACTTGCTCTAGATCTTTATGCCAAGCATGCCGATGATTTAATCGGTGAGATACATTACGAAACTGTCCCTGAAAAAATTTGGTCCGTGGACAATCTCACCGAAATTTGGGGTATTGGAACTCGGATGGCCAAGCGACTCAACCGTCTGGGCATTCATACTATGAATGAACTCGCTCACGCTAACCCTTATTTAATTAAAGAAAGACTTGGCGAGATTGGTTCGCAATTATTTGCAACCGCTTGGGGAATTGACCGGACGGTTCTCCGCCAGACCTACAAGGTTAAATCGAGTAGCTTAGGAAATTCTCAAGTTCTTCCTCGAGATTATCGAAATCAAGATGAAATCGAAACAGTCATTAAAGAAATTGGAGAGCAAGTTGCATCACGTCTTCGCCATCACCACTTACTTGCAAGTAAGTTTTTGCTCAGTATTGGTTTTGCTTATGCTTCTTCTGAAGATGGCGGCAGTAGCGGATTTAGTATCGGCATCCGTATTGATCCAACCGCTGATGATATTCTAGTTACTTCCGCCCTAATTAAGGCTTTTCGCAAGCACTGGCATCACGAGATTATCCGAAATATTGCAGTTTTTAGTGGGAATTTTAGCGATGACTCCTCGTATCAGCTAGATCTTTTCACATCTCCTTCCACACAAGAGCGACGTTTACGGACAGAACATGCTTTAGATTTAATACATGACCGATTTGGTTTTACTGCTCTTGTATACGCTCGCAGTCTCACTGAAGGCGGCACAGCCATTAATCGAGCTACGCTGGTAGGCGGACATAACGGGGGTAATGCTTATGAATGATGACTTGAAGATACTCCTGAAACACATCAAAAAAATGTTTAATTTACAATATCACACACGCTATTGGTTAATGCTTGTTGATGATCGCTTTGATAAGACTTACAATTTTTTCTTCCACTATCAACGTAAGCGTCAACGAGAACGTTCAATTCCACTGCACGCTGTGAAAACTTACAATCTGGAGTATTTAGAAAAACTAATAAAAGATTTACAAGTGGTTTATCACTTTAGCATTATCTACGTTGGTTTTGAAGATGAGTACTGGCCATCAAACCACCAACTTATTCAAAGGCGGCGACTCTGGGATGAATAAATTTGATTCCAATCTTGTGGATCGTTTTTTTGCTCATGATTATCACGATCGCGGCGTTATGAAATGGCAAGGTTATTACCTATCTGATCATACAAGTGCTCTAAATCAAGAATCTAAGAACAACAATATGCGAATTAAACAAATAACTCCTGCAAAGATGTCCAGGTCCGATATTACCGCAGCTATTAACTACGCCATTATCAAATCACTACCAGTTACTATCTATTTAAATGTACGTGATATTGATTTCCAATTTCATCGGCCTCTCACTGGCAAAATCCTAGGCTATGAAGACAACAATCTGTATATCGGCGACGAAGGGTTTGTCGAATTGGACCAGATTCGCGCTTTGATTGTGTCTTTACCTGAATGAAGGGAGCTTACATGACTGAAACGGCCTTTTATATTTTGTTATCCTTACTGACACCCATGCACGGCTATGCCATTATGAAACACGTCGCGACCATCACCAATCAGCGCGTCATCCTCAGTGCCGGCACCATGTACGGCACACTTCAAAAGCTTGAACGCACGGAATTGATTCGATTTGTCACGGCCGAAGACCAGCGCAAAATCTACCAAATCACCCCTGCTGGTCGCCGCCAATTAACGGCAGAGCGAGCGCGACTAGGTGAATTAATGGCCAATTCCCGCATGTTAGAGCAGTAACAGCAAAAGGCATCATGACCAATGAGTCATGATGCCTTTTTGTCTTAATCGATGCTCTTGTCAATGACCGCCCGCAAGACGCGCTCACGTAAAGCGACGGCATCAACTTGATTCTTATTTTCGTAGTTCCGGGTAATCACGTCACAAATGTACAGCTGGGACACGCGGCCGGCAACAGAGCCGCCATTAAATAATTCCTGCATCGCACTTTGTAAGACCACATCGGCCATTTTACCGATTGGCGTCGTAAGATAGTTCGTCACCGCAATGATGGTGGCGCCGTTTTCCTTAGCAACTCGAAGCGCATCAAATGTGTCTTTGGTGCGACCCGACAGTGAAAAGCCAAAGACCACGTCATCAGCGGTGAGCAATGAAGCCACTTGCGCTTGAAAATGCGGATCACTCACGGCTGTCGCCTGGACGCCAACCCGTAGAAGAATGCCAGCGAAACTCGTTGCCACTTCCCCACTGCTGCCAACCCCAAAAAGATAAATATGTTTGGCTTGCTGCATCAAGCTAACAGTCTGATCGATTTTGGTTGGTTCAATTAACTGAGCCGTCGCGTCTAGGGCAGTGGAGATGTAGTTGGCGATTTCATCATAATACGCACTTGGGCGTTTCGTTGCTTGTTGTGTGTAATCTTCTTTAGCAAGCTCAATTTTAAAATCAGAGAAGCCATTAAATCCCAACTTCTGACAGAATCGAATAATGGTGGCATCCCCCACCCCAGTGGCTTCTTTAATTTCAGTCATGGTCGCATAGATAATTTTATTACCCTGGGAAAGCACAAAGTCGGCAACCTTCCGTTCTGACTTTGTGAGGTTATCATATTGTGCCTGAATCAAATGATCTGGTTTCATCACCGCATCCTCCTTGATAGGTCCATTATAACTAAAATTTGGAGTTTTACTCCAAAATAGTCAAAGAAAGGGTTTACACACGCCGTCTACCCAGTTATATTGAATGTGGAGTTAAAATCCAATTATATTTAACAATGGAGGATTTTGGATAATGGACAAGTCACAATTTCTGAAGCAAATTAACGGCGGGCTCATCGTCTCATGTCAGGCGTTACCGGGTGAGCCCTTGTACACCCCAAATGGCGGCGTCATGCCATTGCTCGCTAAAGCCGCAGCTCAGGCCGGCGCAGTCGGCATCCGAGCCAATTCCGTTCGCGACATCAGGGAAATTCAAGCAGCGGTTGATTTGCCAGTGATTGGGATTATCAAGCGCGATTATCCGCCAGAACAACCCTTCATCACCGCGACAATGCAAGAAGTCGATGAATTAGTCCAAACGGGATGTGCTGTCATCGCCTTTGATGCTACTCAACGCCCCCGCCATGACGGCCTGAGCCTGCCTGAATTTATTGCGGCTATTAAGCAGAAATATCCCAACCAATTATTGATGGCTGACACCGCGACTTTTGCAGAAGGGCAACAGGCTTGGCAAGCTGGAGTTGATTTTGTTGGGACGACATTGTCTGGCTACACCGCAGAAAGCCCCCAGCAAGTCGACCCAGACTATGCCTTAATCCAAGCGCTGGTAACGGCCGGGATTGACACCATTGCTGAAGGTCGAATTCACACCCCTGAGCAAGCAGCCCGTATCCAAGAAATGGGTGTCGCCGGCATGGTGGTTGGTGGTGCTATTACGCGGCCATTGGAAATCGCGCAACGCTTCATAGCCGCCATCGAAAAAGTGCCAACAACGCCTCATCACAAAAATGACTAAGCCTTGTTGGCACGCAATAATTAATTCAATTTGTCAAACGCGTTAGTTGTCCTCGTGCATCTGACCATCCATAATTTCAAAACTATGATCAGCAAATTCTTGCAAGCGCAAGTCATGGGTAACGACAACAATAGCTTTGTTCTGGGTTTTGGCGAGGTCATGTAAGAGGCCGCCAACCACCTTCACCCGGTCACTATCTAAAGCAGCCGTTGGTTCATCAGCTAGGACGATATCGGGGTTGGCATACAACGCCCGCGCAATGGCAACACGTTGCGTCTGCCCACCTGAGAGCTCACTTGGATATTTCTTTACTAGATCTGAAATTCCCAACTGGTCAAGCAACGTGTCTAATTCAGTTGCATTCATATTGTTTGCTGGTTTAATCCGATCGACGAGTTGAAATTGTTCGGCCACAGTCAGATATGGAATAAGACTGTACGCCTGGAGGATAAACCCAATATGGTCCAAGCGCAGCGCATCACGTTGCTTCGCCGAAAGCGTTGCTAGCTCTGTCCCTTCAACTTGAACGCTACCACTCGTGGGGCTTTGAATCCCGCCGGCAATCGTCAAGAAAGTACTTTTACCTGAGCCAGATGGGCCCAAGACCAGGCTCAGTTCACCTTTTTGCGCGGAAAAATTGATATCCTTGAGGACATCGATTTGGCTAGTGCCATGACCAAAAGACTTATTAATATGGGAAAGTTCAATAGTCGCCATGATTAACCTCCTATCACTGTCATTGGATCAACATTTGCAATTACTTTGACTGGAATTAAGGCCCCAATGAGGCCAGTAATAATGATGCCGACGGTCACACCGGCTAGAATTGGCAGATTGAAACTCATTGGAACAGCCGCTGGAATTGCCAGGGCCGTGACCCATGTCAGCAGAGCACCGAGCACCAAGCCACTGAGAACTAAGATGAGGGCCTGACTCAAAGTGGTGCGAACGAGTACTTTGGCTGGCACCCCTTGAGCCCGCAAGACTGCGTAGTTTTGTACTTTTTGAATGGTCAGAATATATAAGAAGACCGCAATCACAATCAAAGCAATCAACATTAAGAAGACAATCATGAATGTGAAGGTCGTATTTTGGGCGGAGTATCCAGGTAATTTGTTAATGAAAGCTGCCACTGTGTATGTCTGAAGGGCATCGACATTAGTTGTATACTTGGCAGTCTTTGAGACCAAAGCCCCCGCTTTAAAACTCGCAGGCAAATTCTTCAATGTCCGCCAGGTTGTCATTTCACCATAAACCACTGGAGCAACAGACATCTTGGCACTGTGCGTGAAGCCAACGATTTCAAATTGTTGCTTCAATGAATTCAGTTTGACCTTATCGCCCAGCTTATAGCCATCTTCTTTGAACTGGTCATCGGCAATCACTTGATTAGCGGTGGTGATTTTATGGCCACTGGTCAACACTAGGTCTTTAGCAATAAACTGATTGGTTTCTAACCCAATAAATTGGGCAGAATCTTTCTTCCGATCACTCGCGTTCACGACGATTGGTGCTTGCCCCACGTAGGCCTCTTTACTGGTCACCTTGAGCTTGGCGGCATCGGCGGTCGTAATCATGGACTGATTCAAGTTCACATTGGCATCCTTATTCAAGACCACACTATTAATCTGCCAAGAATCAATTGCTTGTGTATTCTGCTGCGCCAGGCCAAATGCCAAACCGCTGAGGAAGTAGACAAGATAACTAATCAGCAGAATCATGCCAATAATGAGCCCGTAGCGTAACTTTTCGTGCTTAATTTCTTTCAGCGCTAAAAACATATCATCACTCCTTATCCATTAAGGCCAACGCGTGTTGCAATTGACCAAGTAACTGCACCTTTAACTCGGGATACAGCATAATCTGTTTAATCGTTTCATGACTCAAGATACTGGCGGCCCACACATTGGGCGCCAAAGCGGTCATCTGTGTGGCGCGGGCTTGATCTGGTTGTTCCAAGACATCCGCATTGTCTGTAAAATGGCGCTGAATTAAACCAAAATACTGGCTGTTCTGGGCTTGATCAACGAACTGCTCAACTTGATCAAGATAAACAGCCGCGTCATACGCTGCTGTGGATCGCAACTGGGCGTGAATATCTTGTAGGGCCAAGCGATAGCTATACTGGTAGGCATCCGTCAAGTCATCAAAGTACTTGTAGAACGCCCCCCGGGCAATATCAGCTTGCTTCACAATTCGAGCTACCTGCGCATCGACCAAGGGATGCTCGGAAAATTCAGTTAATAATGCCGCGGTAATCCGCGCTTTTTTTTCGTCGTTTAAGCTTTCAAACGTCTTTGAAACCATGTATTGTTCCTCCTTTAAAAAGGTGACACCGTGTCAACGTCGAATAGCATATCGCGAAAGTGACACCGTGTCAACTTTTAAATTAAAAAAAACTGTGACCCCCATCAACCGGGTGATCACAGCCTTATTTGTTCAATGAATTAAGATTAATGTTGGTTTAGTCGCCAGTAGGCGCCGGCCATGACAGCAATCACCACCACCATAAAGATGGGCAATTGAGTAATCGCGCCAGTATGCAACAGGCTCATCAAGTAAGTCAGACCGCTAATGAGCAGATAATAGCCGAAGCTAAATAGTCCACTCGCCCGTCCCATAACCTGTTCATAGCCAATCAAAGCTCGATTAAGGGCAATCGGTAAGGTTACATTGAGCCCTAAAAAGACCCAAAAGATGCCAATAATCATGCCCCAAAGGCTATCAATGACACCCATTGCCAGGAAAAATCCGCTGCTCACAAGGGCCACACCTAATCCCAACCGCGCCACCTGCACAGGGGAACAATGCAGAACCAAGAAATCCACTGCCAAGGCTCCGCCTAAACTTGCACCAGCTAACACAAGCCCCAATGCGCCGTACAGCAGTGGGGACAGCTGAAAATGCTCAATAAAGATGAATGGGGCTTCCGCATAATAACTAAATAAAATCCCATTGATCCCCGCAATCAAGATTCCGTACACCCAAACCGTTCGATCCGTCAGCAGCCGCTTAAGCAATGGTCCAAGGCTTGACGATGGCACGGATAGATTCGCAGGTCGGGTTTCGGGCAAGCGCGCCCCGGCATACAGTAAAATCACCGTCGCCATACCAATCAAAGTGCCAAAGACACCACGCACGCCAAAGTATGTTTGCGCCAAGCCGCCGATGAATGGCCCTAAAGCTGGCGATAAAGCCATGGCGGCACTGACTTTCGCAAAAACTTGAGTCCCAGCGACGCCTTCAAACGATTCACGCATCATCGTTTGGGTGACGACAGAACCCGTACTGGCACCAAATGCTTGCACCAGCCGTGCTGCCAGCAACCAGTGGAAATTTGGCGCCAGGAATAGACCGATGTTGCCAAGTAAATACACGCCGATACCCGCGAGCATGGCCCAGCGTCGACCCAGTCGATCAGCCCAATAGCCCCAGAACACCACGCCAAACGCAAAGGCAACAAAATAACTACTCATTGTCAGTTGCACCGTGGCGGGGCTGACCTGCATCCCCAGGCTCAAAGCGGGAAGAACTGGGGTAAAGATGGATTCACTGATTTGTGGAAACCCAACAAGTACAATAATTAAAATTAATGATGGAACTTTTTTATGGACGTTTTTCATTGTTTACTCCTAAATTTTAATCTGATGAAAAACGTCCTTTGCCACTTACCGTCACACTGGCAATGTACTGCACATAAGCCATCACCGGCACCTCCCTGTGTTCATAAATTAATTTATCCAGTATAACAACTTCCCTTGGCCTTGCCAAATCAAAAAAGTGCTTGGACCAACCTCATGCTGGTTCAAGCACTTTAAGCTTAGGTAAATTGATACTTCTCAATCCCGGGCAATGGTAAGAGGGCCTTCTTCAATAACCGTTCAAGCTCGCGAGCTTCATCAGGCTCAAGACCCGTCGTCGCAAAAACATTGGCTTGTTGGGCAATAGCCTTGAGCTGAGGATACAACGCCTTGCCCTGCTCTGTCGCAGAAACAACGGTGCGCCGATGATCATTAGCATCCTTTGCCACCTGCAACCAGCCTTTTTGGACGAGGTTTCGGACGGCCTTGGTCACAATGCTCTGCTCACGATAGATATATCGAATCAACTCCGATTGCGAGATTCCAGGATGTTCGGTGACAATCAAAATATAATAGTAATTGCTTTCCGTTAAATCAGGAAATGGGCGTAATTGCTGATTAAGCCATTCACGAATCTCCCGGTTATACATCGAAATCCATTTCTCAACTCTGTCAGTTACGGCTTCCATCGACTTTCCTTCCATATTTTGCGACATAGATGACAATAATTACGGTTAATAATAACACGCCAATAAAGATGAAGCCCATGCTCAAGCGGAAGCCAACAATCAACTGTGCTGGAATTAAGCTCGCCATAATCAGCAACGTGTTGGCCGCTGAACCACTGATTTGGCGCAAGGTATTGTTCAGCGCAGTCCCATACCCGATCGAGCGTGCAGGTAAGTCACTCAATGACTCAGTCGTCGTTGTGGAAAGAATCATAGAGACACCAATCATCCGAACCACATAAACTAACCCAAGCCACCATAATGAAGTGTGCGCCGTCATCCAAAAGAACGGCAATGACGAAATAATCAACAAACCGGCACCAGAGAGTAATGGCCACTTCACCCCATGCTGGTCATAGAAACGCCCGACAATTGGGGCGGCGATTGCATTAGCAAACGCCCCAGGCAACATCACGAGTCCGGCAATCAAACTGCTTTGGTGCAAGACGTTTTCAACATACACTGGAATGAGGGCTTCCGTCCCCATCAGAATCGCAAACGTCAGCATCAAGGAAACAATCATCATACTGAAGCTCGATTGCTTAAAAAGATTCAGGTCTAGAAGTGGGGTTTCAAGTGTAAACTGGCGGCGAATAAAGAAGACGGTTACCAGTAAGCCAATCACTAACATGGCTGTCGCAATCCAAACGTTTTGCGCGAAAATCGTGATGGAACTCATCATCAAACCGATCCCAACAACGACGCTAGCAACAGATTGCCCATCAATTCGGGTCGTCTGCTTCTCTGTATAATTCGGCAACCAGAACCAGCCGGCCAGCCAGGCCAGAGTCATAATTGGCAGAATGAAGTAGAACAAGGCTTGCCAAGGAAATTGATTCATAATCAACCCTGACAAGGTCGGCCCAATCGCCGGCCCAGCAGAAATAACTAAGGACACATAGCCCATGACTAGGCCAGGTTTTTCAGGTGGGTACAACGAAATCATGCTGACCATGACAAAAGTCGTTAAAATACCACCCGCGACCGCTTGCAGTAAGCGACCGAGCAGAATAATGGCAAAATTCGTTGTCAGCGGCCCGATAATCGTCCCAACGATAAAGAGCGCCACGACCCCAAGGAATAGTTGGCGACTGGTAAATTTATCAATCAAATTAGCGGATATGGGTGTCACTAAGCCAATGGTTAGCACATACCCGGCCGTCAACCATTGGGCCACATTCAAGGACACGTGCAGCGTTTCTGCCATAACTGGCAGGGCCGTAATCATGAGTGTTTGGTTCAATAAAGCAACAAATGCGGTAATGAGCAGAATGACTGCAATCAAGGTTCGTTTATTTGTATTCATTCAAATCCTCTTTTCATTTACATGCAAGTGCATTGTTCATAATAAATGCAATTGCATTAAATGTCAACGATTTTCTGAAAACGAACCACACACGGCTGCAACCAGGTGAAAATTTTACCCGCCAATTTTGACAACTGTCCGGCCAACATGGTGGCCTGCTTTGAGCGCAGCCACCTGCTCACCAACATTTGGCAGTGCAATCTCATTTGTCACCAAAGTATCGACGACACGCCAATCGGTCGCCAAGTGTTGCCAAATCATGCGGCGCTGGTCGGCGGTCGCCGTGACAGAGTCGATGCCAATCACACTAATGCCGCGCAGAATAAATGGCAACACTGTGGTATTCAGCGTGACGCCCCCAGCATTGCCACAGAGCGTCATTGCGCCATGCAGCGCGACTTGGGGGATCAAGGCCGCAGCCAAGGGCCCACCGACAGTATCCAAAACAAAATCAAATCGCTGTTTCGCAAGGGGTTTGTCAGGGAGTGTTAAATCATCAGCCATCAACACGTGCTTGGCACCAAGGTCTTGCACGAACGCGACTTGTTCGGGTTTGCGGACGACCGCAGTAAGATCTTGGACACCCAATTGCGCCAATAATCGGAGAGCCACAGTGCCAACACCTCCACTCGCGCCCGTCACCAACACGCGAGATGTGACTTGCAAGCCAGCTTGAAGCAACGCGGTCAACGACAAAGCAGCTGTGAACCCGGCAGTCCCATAAACCATCGCCTCGCGCAGACTAAGACCGGCCGGCAACGGCACAATCCAGTCGCCGGGTACCCGCGCGTATTCGGCCAAACCGCCATTGTGCTGAGTCCCCAATTGATAACCAGTCACTAGAACCGCTTGGCCGACCGCAAACCGCGGGTCACTGGACTCCACCACCGTACCGCTCAAATCAATCCCGGGAATCAACGGGTATTGGCGGATGACGCCGCCATTTGGCTGCATTGCTAACATGTCCTTATAATTCAGCGAAGAGTATGCAATTTTAATCCGAACGTCGCCGTCTTTTGCGCGATCTTCGACTGCTTGCAACGTCCTCTCGACTGAATTATCTGCCGCTTCAACCACCCATGCTTGATATGTCATGATCATCAGCCTCCATTTTGTTAAACCCATTATCTCATGGTTGTGACCTTTAAAGAATTGCCCCCACTAAAAAAGCTGTGCCCATCCCACGTGGGGATTGACACAGCAATTGGTGCAGTTAATCAGGGACAATTTGCATGGCAGCAATTTTGCCCGCTGGTGATAAAGTAAAGCGAAATGGACTAGTCCCGTTGAATCCGAGTCCGGCTACTTTGATGTGTAACAGCCATTGGCCAGGTGCTTCTTCAACGGCATCAACCAACGTAAATTGCGATTGGCGGCCGATATTGTCCGTCTGATTCCAGCGGCCAATGCGGTCGCGGCCCACATATTTTGTGCCCCAATCGTCGATTAAGCCCTCATTCTCGAACAAATTAACAAAACCGACAGAATCACCGGTATTGGTGGTTTGAATCACAGCTTGTAAAACTTCGGGTACAGTAGCCATTGTGCTCCCTCGCTTTCTTAAACTTCTTGAGCAGACTGACGACGTTGGGCATTATAGCGATCATGTTCTGCTGGATCAACTTGCGTCGTGCCCGGAATAAAATGAATACTTTCAGTACCAGCTTCAGCGGCCGTTTGGTAGTACCATTTCTTCCACCGCAGAAACGCAAGATTAGCTTCTAATGCCTGAATTTTTCGTTCCAGTTGAATTTCATGGTCTTCCATAAAACTCAAGCGTTGATCGAGGGTTTCATCACCGACCATGCACCAGTCAATGAATTGGCCAATTTCTTTAATCGGAATCCCAGACATCTTGAGGCAGTCGATAACTTCAATATAGCCTAAGTCATCATCTGAAAATTCGCGCCGGCCCGCACTATTGCGCTTGGCAAAAGGCAGTAGCCCTTCTTTATCATAATAACGGATAGCATCCGCTGAAACGTTCATACGTTTGGCAATATCGCCAACAGAATATTTTTTCATCATTTCTCCTTGACCTGGAGTTAACTCCAACTGTTAAACTCAGTGTATCATATCAAAGGAGTGTTATATATGTCTAAACCATTAATCGTGATCACCGGTGCTAGTTCAGGCTTCGGTGCCGAAATCGCTAAATTATTCAACGCTGCCGGGTATCCAGAACTGCTTCTAGGTCGGCGGACAGAAAAAATTGCCGCTCTACCTTTAAACTTCGATCAAGTGATGATTGAATCAGTCGATGTCACTGACTACGCACAATTCCAAACTGCCATCCAAAAGGCCGAAGCTCAATATGGCCCCACTGACTTATTAGTCAATAACGCGGGTGTGATGTTGTTAGGCAATGTTCAAACCCAATCGCCAAGTGAATGGCAACAAATGCTCGACACTAATGTCATGGGTGTGCTCAACGGGACGCAGATTGTCTTGTCGGCCATGGTTGCGCGTGAACATGGGACCATCATTAATATGTCATCTTTGGCTGGGAAGAAAACTTTCGTCAATCATGCTGCTTATGTGGCTTCCAAGTTTGGCGTCCACGGTCTCAGCGAAACCATTCGCGAAGAAGTCTCAAGCAAGAACGTCCGGATTTCGATGGTCGCACCTGGGGCTGCTGAAACAGAATTGTTAACCCACGTCACCGATCAACATGCCCTAACGGATTACAGTGCCTGGAAAGAAACTATGGGTGGCATTACCCTTGACCCTGTCCACGTGGCTGAAACCGTCAAGTTCATTTATGACATGCCACAAGAAGTGAATATCCGCGAAATCGATATTGCGGCCACACGCCAAGATTCATAGCCAATTAAAAATACCCCTGACTGCTCTGGCAGCGAGGGGTATTTTTGTGATTAAATTTTGTCACCCAAGGCATCCATTTGCCGCCGCACAGCCTGCTCTTTTTGACGCATGGCCATGGTGGCACTGTGGATGGTACTGCCAGGACGATTAATCTTGTCGTATAAGACAGCAGGATTGAACCAGAAACCATCGCCAGCGACGACAGCCTCAGTGGTGAAAAGTAAATCTTCTGCTAAAGTCAGTGACTCGTCATACCGAATGTGCTTGTCGCGCAACACCGAGACCCGAAAGGCTTTATTCCAAACGTAACCGCCAATTTCATCCCCACGTGCGCGAACTGCATCAAACATGGCCCGCTTTGACACAGCCTGCCAACCTTGCTTGGCACCGTGCGATTCAAACCAACGCCCCCAAGTATAACCAACCGTAACCACATCGGCAGGCCCTTGGGCAAAGCCTTCAACCAACATCCGCAAGAATGCCGGTTTCACCTGATCATCGCCATCCACAAAAGTCACGAACTCACCCGATGCGTGATCAATGCCATAATTACGGGCAACCGAGACCCCTTCATGCTTTGGAAAATGGACGGCGTGGAATCGCTCATCTTGGGCGGCCACAGCATCCACTGCCTTGCCCGTGCCATCGGTCGAGGCATCATCAATTAAGAACACTTCAAAGTTTGGATAATCTTGTTTCAATAAACTCTCAGCACTATCTTTAAAAAACTGACCGAGATTATATGTCGGCACAACGACCGTAATCATTGGTTCATCAGCCATTTCAACGCCTCCAACTGAATTAATTAACGGTCAGTTAACCACCAAATGGCATATTCGTCAAAGATTACGCTTATCTGAAAATCAACTTACTGAATAAGTAGTTGGCGACAATCACAATGACCTGACTGACTAACTTCACCAGTAACACAGAAAGACCCATGACGGTGATGCCCAGATACATAATGCCATTGTCGAGCACCAGGGAGGCCGCTCGCAAAGCGAAAAACGAGCCTAGTTCAATAAGGAACCGGCGCCGGTTGGTGTACTGGGATTGGAACACAACGCTCTTGTTGGTAAAAAAAGCAAAAATAACACTGACTAACCAGGCAACTGTGTTGGCCCAGAGTAACGGGACTGACATGGCATTAAGCACAAAGAAAACCACAATGTTCACCAATGTGGTTAAGCCGCCAATAAATAAATAGCGAATCAAAGTTTCATATTTTCTGAATAAGGCACGCATGAGTTTCTCCTTTTAATTGTCAATATTATAGCATAAGTCCCTGACTCCTCTGACAGTGATGGGCAAATAGCGTATAATATTGCCTAGACCACTTATATTATCATTATTTGGAGGAAACATTCGTGAAGCAAGTCGCCATTATTATTCCGAGCCACAATGAGGCTGAGAATGTCCCGCTCATTTATCAGGCGGTGCAAACGGCCTTTGCGGACATCGATGGATATGCGCCCCTGTTCTGGTACATCAACGACGGGTCCACCGACACCACGCTCAGCGCCGTGCAGACGCTGCAAACCACTGATCCTGACGTTCACTATATTGATTTCTCGCGTAGCTTTGGGAAAGAAGCCGGCATGTATGCGGGGCTGAGTACTGCCAAAGCCGATCTCTACGTCATTATGGACGCGGATTTACAAGACCCCCCAAGCATGCTGCCTGAGATGATTCAAAATATTGAATCAGGCTACGAAATGGTGGGAGCAGCTCGAGTTGATCGCACTGGAGAACCCTGGCTACGCTCTTTCTTCTCTAACATGTTCTATAAGTTAATTAATCGAATCTCCCAAACTCAGATTGTCCCAGGTGCACGGGATTTCCGGGTGATGACGCCAAAAGTCGTGGCCGCCATTCTCGACATGAGTGAGCGCAACCGTTTCTCTAAAGGAATATTTGGTTGGGTGGGCTTTAAAACTAAATATCTTCCTTATGCTAATGTTGAACGCCAACATGGTGAAACATCCTGGTCCTTCACCAGCTTGTTTAGATATTCCATTGATGGCATTATCGACTTCTCCGACGCGCCACTGACATTTGTCTCATGGCTCGGTGGCATTAGCGCTGTACTTTCGCTCTTTGCCTTGATTTTCATCATCATTCGGGCTGCAATCTTTGGCGACCCGACCGCTGGCTGGCCTTCCATGGTTTCAATTTTTCTGTTCATCGGTGGCTTGCAGCTGTTAGCCATTGGGGTGTTGGGTCGGTACATTGGGCGGATCTACTTGGAAGTTAAGCATCGCCCAATTTATATTGCCCGGGAAATAAAATAGGAGGCCCTACTACTTTTGAATGATGCAACTGTTTATTTTAATGATCGCAAACTCATGCGGCGAATTGTCCGCCATTACTACCACCTGAAACCTGGTCGCTTCTTGACCATCTTTCTTCTCTGGTGGTTCAAGCTGGGGCGCGCCCTTCATCTCATGAGTGAAGCCAGTTATCAAACTCACTTCTGGCAAACATTACTTAAGCGCCCACTGACGACTGAACAATGGGCGACCATCAAGCCCCGCCATCTTGGCACTGGCACCTTAGTCGCCCAGATCCCCAACGCGATTCTTGAGGCCTGGGGTGTGACCGGGCTAGGCTTACCCATAGACTTACAGGGGCAAGCGACCGCCACCATGCCGAGTGTTCTCGACCGAGTCGCACAAACTGATGGTCCATTGACTGTCGCACCAAAGTTCTATCGGCGTTACCTGCGTTCTATCCGTCGGCGCGAAATTGGTTTACGCGTGGGTCGACGGACGCTGACATTGAAGCAATATCAACGACGCGCCTGGTTATGGCGCTTACGTGATCTCATCACCTTGTTGATTGCCGCATATGGCATTACGATTGGGGCGCTCATTATTGCCACCAATCGCTATAACTTCCAAATGGTTACTGATATTATTCGTCGGCCTGACGTTCTGACTATGAACAGCTTGATGGCCATTGCCCTCATGTTGATTCTTTATCTGTTGTTCAATAATGTCGGTGTGGGCATTCTGCTTGGGAGCTTGCCCACATTAGCGATTGGGATCACTAATTTCCTGATGCTGAAATACCGTGGCTCACCATTACGTTACATCGACTTGTCCTTAGCTTCAGAAGCCAAAAACATGGGGACGCGCTACAATTACATGCTGCCTTTGAAGTATTTACTGATCATTGGGACATTTATCGTGCTCGCGTTGATTGTCGCCTTCCTCTTCCGGGCGCCTGCAGGCCATTTCGGCTTGCGCGCCTTGTTGGCTGTGGCGGTCGTCATTGTCTCAGCATTGAGCTTCAAGCCGTTATTTCTCAATGACGTGCGTTACACCAACATTATGGCAGTTACTCGGGCCAATCAATGGAGTGGCACGAACCGCTATTTAACCAAAGGGGTCGTGTATTCATTCTTGAATACTACCAACAAGGATCAACTGTTGCCACCAGCAAATTATTCTGAGGCCGCAGCAAAAGCCCAATTGGCTAAATACAAGAATGTTAATATTCCAAAGAACAAAAAGGTCAATATCATCACCATTCAACTGGAAGCCTTTAACGACTTCAGCAAATGGTCGCAAATTAAAATCGATCCATCCGTCTATGCTGGCTTACATACGATTCAGCAAGAAGGTGTCAGTGGTGAGTTAACCACGAACATTTTCGGTGGTGGGACCATTGATACCGAGCGCAAAGTCTTGACTGGCTACAGCAAAACGCCGCCAATCACGCACCCAATGTTGTCCTTTGTTGACTACTTTAATCAGCAAGGTTACCTGACCGAGAAACGCCATCCTGGTTATGGTTGGTTCTATAATCGGCAAAACATTGAACGCTATCTTGGCTTCCAGCACTTCTATTACAAAGAGAATTACTATGATGATCATGTCAGCAAGGACTTCATTGTCAAAGACTCACTCGTATTTGATAATCTGGAAGCTAGCCTGAAAAGGGCTAACAAAAACGGGCAGTATCTGTTCAACCAGACTGTCACCTATCAAAACCATGGCCCTTACGACACGACCTTCAGTGGAACGCCATTAGTCACTTGGCAAGATGGCTATAATAAATCTGACTATGCCATCATTAACAACTACTTAACTGGTGTGCGTGAAACTTCCAATGCATTGCTCAAACTGGTCAATTCACTCAAGTCCTATAAAGAACCCGTTGTCTTGGCCTTCTGGGGTGACCATAATCCTTGGGGTGGTGCAGAAAACAGTACCTACAAGATGCTTGGAATTGATTTAGATCAAAGTACAACCACCGGCTATAAGAACTACTTCGATACGCCATATGTGCTGTGGGCCAATCCTGCCGCTAAGAAAACCTTAGGCAACAGTTTCACAGGTAAAGGCGCAGACATCAGTCCAATGTATGTGCTCCCAGAGATCTTCAAGCGCGCTAATTATACTGGCAGTCAATACATGCAAGAAGTGATGGCCATGGAGAAAAATATCAGCGTCTTTGGTGAAGATAATCGTTACCTATCCGATGGGAAATGGACGACAACCTTGAAATCTTCAGTAGCGAAGCAAGCCAAAACTTTCCACGACGTTGAATACTACATGGAAACTTCAGCAGTCAAACGCAATTAAACTGAAAACACCCTCACATCAACCGCTAAGTTGATGTGAGGGTGTTTTTTAATGCTTCGTTGGTCTGCGCTTCTCATTCAGCCACCAGAGGCCGGCAATAACCAATAAAGCGATGAAACTGACAACCGCGCCTAGCCGTAATCCCGGTGTGCGGAATCGTAATTCAATGCGATGGTCGCCCGCCGGTGCCTTCACGGCCAAGAAATGCTTCAAACCGCGCGTCACTGGCATGATTCGACCGTCAACCGTGGCAGTCCAACCGGCAGTATACGGAATCGTTGTCTGCAACTGTTGATCAGCCTTTAATCGAATCCGACCGGCGAGCACATTATGCTTAACTGTTTGTAGTCGCCAGCCACCCTGCTTAATGGCTTTAGTTGTCGCTTGTAAGGCGGCAACATTGAGCTGTCTGACCTGCAGTGTTGAATAATACACACTGGCTACGTCAAGCTTCAAGGTAATCGTTAATTGTGATTGCGCCGGTGTGACCCCAAACGCCGTCGGCTGAATAGTCGCCTGATACATCGTGATTGGCTTGCCATCGATCGTCAATTGCGCGTTTTTGATTAAGGCCCCATCCAACAGCAAATATGTTGGAACCCCAGCTTGAACAGGATAACGGAGCGTCAGTGTCCCTGACTTTTTCGGATCAAGTTTACTGAGAACCGGTCCGGCTTGTTTAAGATTTTGAAAGTTCACCTGCGGTTGCACTGGCGCCCTAAAATACGCCCTCTTGCGATTAGCGATGCGGTTAAGCACGGCTGCCTGGTTGGATAAGACATCAGTTTTGGAAAACTTCGGTAAGGTTAGGTCGGCCGCGGTCGCAAAGCCCAGCGGGAGTGCATTGGGATTATGGTAAGCCGTCAAGGCACCATTTTCAGCGACCACTGGCCAAGCCGCGACATCAGTGCGACTGCCGTAATGATTCAAATCAGCTTTGGCATTACCTGGATTCGTATAATCAACCAGCGTTTGGATGCCGAATAAACTGTCCGTCAGTTGGGTGCCATTGAAATAGGCTTCATAATAGCCATAAGCAGGCACACCCATTTGCCCGAGAAAACTGGCTAAATCAGGATCATTATTGGAAGAAAATGCGGAAATGCCTCGATAATTGAAGGTATAACCATCACCGCGATCACCGCCACGCATGAAGGTCTTCTCTGTGCGGCCGAGATTTTGCTGACGAGCCAATGCCTGCATTTCCGGCATGACTGTTTGCACGTAGGCCGCATAACTGGCACCAGGTGATGTCTGGCGTGCTTGCAGCCCTAAGACGCTGTTAGGCCCAATCTCCAGCGCCACCCCCAAGACAAGGATCGCGCTCATCCCGGTCGGATGCTTTCGTCCAATCCAGAAACCAGCCGCCAGGATTGCCAAGATACCCACGCCCCAGGCGATCGCAACCCAGCTCAAGGTCAACCGATGACGTAACAGGACTTGGTAGCCCAGCAGCCCAAGTGGGAAGAGAACGCTCGACAGCCAAACAGCTCGAGACCAGTCGGGCTGCGCTAATTGCTCCCCTGCCATCACGAGCAGCCAGAAGCCAATTAGGAAGACGAATCGGTAGGGATAAGACTGTGGCAATTGATTGCCATGCCAGAGTAAGTACAACGCTGGCAGCACTAAGCTCAATATTAAAACGGCGAGTACGCCGACGTTCAACAAGCGATGGCGCCAACTGAATCTCCCATTCACGCAGAACCCAGCCACAGCCATCACCACCAGTGTCCCGACAAACAGACTCGGCGCATTAATTCCGATGTGCCCTGGTGTCAATTGGGCTGGTACCTGCCACAACATGCGGCGTAGCTTGGTTGCCAAGCCAATCGTTGGCGTGGTGACGTGGCCCTTGTTGGCCATCAAGTCCATCACCAATGGAATCAAGGCCACCGCGCTCAACAAGCCACCCAAGAGTGAGGCTCCGATAAATCGGCCTGCTTGAATAAAAAGCTGCCGCCAGGATGTAAACTGATCAGCTGCATAAACAAGTGCCAAGAAGACCAAGAAGATGGCAATCATGAAGCCAATATAATAGTTACTAATGATAATCAGTGCTAGAACTAAGGTATAAGGGACCCGGTGTTTACCGGCCAATAGCTGCCGTAACTGCCAGACAATCACAGGTAACCACACGATGCCATCAAGCCACATTAAGTTAGACTGGTAATTCATTGTCCAGCCCATCAGGGCATAGCTGACACCTAGAAGTATCGCCAGCGTGTTAGCCAACTGGGGCTGACACTTGTGGATGAACCATGTAAACGTGGCGCCAGCACTGGCAATTTTCAACCAGATAATGACGTACAAGGCTTCTGGCATGCGATCCACTGGGAAGGCCAATGACACGATATTAAAGGGACTGATCAGGTAATACACCCAGTTCCCGGCCATTAGACCACCCATCCCATTACTGAGACTGAAACCAGCCTGATCAAACTGGCCGAACAGCGTATGGCGATAATACTGGAATAAGGATAAGTATTGTTGACTGAGATCGTTCATCATGACACTGCCACCTAGCAGCTGATTCGTCCCGGCCACCCAACTAGTGACAAAATAGCTCAAGGCCACGATTAAGAAGGCCACTAGCCAAATGGGGAGTGTTTTTCGATTCCTAATAACCATCATTTTCTCCCATTCTCCATTGCAATACATTAAGTATCCGAGATGTTTCGGGATTACGCAAGCAAATCCCCTAACAATTAAAGATTAAGTCACGCTTGCCAACTGGTCCATTTTGTAATATCCTAAACTTATCAACTTACAAAAAGTAAGTAAAACGACATTGGGGGCCGAAATAATGGTAGATGTAAATAAGTTAGAATTTGGGATTGAAACGTTTGGTGATATCGTTGCAAACGAAGACGGGAGCTTGCAAAGTGCTGCCCAGTCCATTCGCCAAATCGTTCACGAAGGTGAAATCGCCGACCAATATGGCCTGAGCGTCATTGGGGTTGGTGAACACCACCGTCCAGATTATAGTGTCTCCAGTCCAGAAACAGTCCTCGGGGCAATTGCCTCAGTGACAAAGAATATTAAATTAGCCACTGCCGTCACAGTCTTGAGTTCAGATAACCCTGTCCGGGTCTATGAACGATTTGCAACCTTGGATGCCTTATCCAATGGTCGGGCCCAAGTCATGTTAGGCCGTGGTTCATTTACCGAATCTTTCCCACTTTTTGGCTACGATTTAACCGACTATGATGATTTGTTCAACGAGAAATTGGCCATGTATGATCAACTTCGCAATGAGAAGCCAGTCACCTTCTCTGGTAATTTCGTTCAGGAATTGAAGAATCAAGAAGTCTATCCAAAGACTGAACACGGCAAGCTTGAAACTTATATTGGGATTGGTGGCTCACCAGAGTCTATTATTCGGGCTGCCCGTTTTGGTTACAAAGTAATTATTGCCATCATCGGGGGCCAAGCTGACCGCTTCAAGCCGTACGTTGACTTGTACCACGCTGCTGCTAAGGAATTGAAGATGCCTGAATATCCTGTAGCCGTCCACTCACATGGTTTCATTGCTGATAACAAGGATGAAGCTATGGAAGTGGCCTTCAAGAACATCAAGGCTAACTTCGACCGCATTGGTTTAACCCGTGGCTGGGCACCAATGAGCCGGGAACAATTCGAAGGCGAGACCCAAGTTGGTTCCTTCTATGTTGGCGATCCCGAATTCGTCGCGCAACGCATTGCTCGGACCATTAAGTTACTTGATTTGGGTCGGTTCGACCTCGTCTATGGTGCGGGTAACCAAACCGCAGCCCAACGCGAACGGATGATTGAATTGTACGCAACAAAGGTTGTTCCCCGCGTCAAGGAAATCCTTAGTGAAAAGGTGGCAGCAAACTAATGGCAATCAAACGTGTAGGTATTTTAGGTGCAGGTAAAGTTGGGATTGTGCTGGCTGGCTTGGCATTAAAAGCCGGCTATGAAGTGCGAATTTCCGGTTCTGGTGACGTCAAAAAGATTGCCTTAACCATTAAGACTCTGGTTCCAGGCGCCATTGCCGCTGAAAACCAGGATGTCGTCGCCAACTCTGATATCGTGATTCTGGCCATTCCACTGAGCCGTTACAAGAATATCAATCCTGATTTGCTGAAAGGCAAGTTAGTTATTGATGCGATGAATTACTGGTGGGAAACCGATGGGATTCGTGAAGAAGTCTTGGATCCAAACACGACCTCAAGCGAGCAGGTGCAAGCTTACTTTAAAGATGCCACGATTGTGAAAGCCTTCAACCATATGGGCTATCACAACTTGCAAGAAGAAGCGCGCCCTGCAGGTGATCCTAAACGCAAAGCCCTCTTTGTCACCGGTGATGACAAAGCAGCAGTCGACACAGTGGCTCACTTCGTTGATACGATGGGCTTTGATCAAGTCGTGCACGATAACATTGCCGATGGGATTATGACCGAGCCTGGCAGTCCATTATTTGGCGCTAGTCTCTCTCTGAAAGATTTAACCCGTATCATCGACCACTTCGATCAAACTGAGTTTGGTCAAGAAGTCATGGCCGCTAAACGGAAATAAATCAAAAAGCGATTGAAATCATTTTGATTTCAATCGCTTTTTTTGTTGGTTGATTTTCGCCGACTCCAACTCGATGAAATAGCACCAAACATCGCCCGCCCCGCAGACTGAATCTGTTGACGCGTCAGAGGGTCCGTTTTGCGAAGCTCACTCAAATACAGCGGTAAATCTCGCGGCAGGCTCTGCCCCAATTCCGCCATCGTCTTCGCATCCCCGACATCCAATACCCCATAGAGATTTCGCAGAATGTTCTTGCGCACATCAGGTTTCAGCGTGGCTAACCACGTTGTCAACATCCGCTGGGTATATTGCGAGAACCAATCTGTCTGCGCCAGCCGGACGAATTGTTCGCCGATGACTTGCCAAGAGAACAAGTCATGCTGAAAAATCATGGTGGCGTCACTTTGGACCACGGAGAAATGTTGATCGGCCGTCATCAAAATCCCAACAATGGCCGTTTGCGGCACCAGTTTGGTAATCCGCTGCTCCAACAAGGGCTGATGTGGCAGACCCCCGGGCCCATCAAAACTATAGACCGCTTGGATATCAGCTTGCAGCGCCACCGGCAAGTTTTCAAACGCAAAAATAGCCAGATTACCGCCTTTTGAATGGCCGACCAACCAGTAACGTCCAGGATGCGCCTGCATCTGGTCAGTAAGATACTTGACCGCACTCCGCTGTGACGGCACAGTTGGTAAATAGCTCATGTTGAAATCTTCCGCCCAGCCGACTAATGTGCTGGTCGTTCCCCGGAAGCTCACCACATAATCCCCGCCACCCAAATCAAAGGTTAGCGCCGCAAATTGTTCTTGCGTAGATTGGCGGGTCCGTTGTTGATAATTCGCCCATGACACAGCTGAGAATCGTGGACTATGACTGAGCGCCAGCAGCAAAGCTTGGCCTTTGGCTGGGAACCAGTTTGTTTTGGTCAAGCGGGCTTGTAGGCCAGCATCTGTTAGTTGTGAGAATTGTGTCAGGTGGCGGCGCTCCAGATCGAGAAAGTCGAAATAAGCCGCCTGGGCAAAAATTGCTGCATCCACTTCGGTCAATGGCCGGTCACTAAACGTCTGCTTAGTTTGCGTGACATATTGAATCATGTTGGTCATCGTCGCCACCTCCTTACCTCTATTCTAGCATCCTATCAGGGCTTTAGTGTTTCTGATACTGGGGTTCGTATTTAAGGTTCATGACCATAGTAGCAGCCATGAGAACCAGCGTGCCCACTAATCCAATCGGTGGCCAAAACGGTAGGATAAACAAGGACGCTACTAGAATCTCAAAGCGAATCCAGAGATTGGCGCGCGGCTCTTCGTCCACAGTTCCCTTATGCTCAGGATTGGCCCGATTCAGCATCAACGCAGTCACACTGTACATCAGCACCCAGGCAAGTGTCATCAATAAATAAGTGAGTTCTGGCTCCCAATGCGTAGGAAATTCCCCGACCCAAGAGGTTGCAAAGGGAATCCCGGACAATACGAGCAGCCACGCCGCGTTGGATAAGAAAACGCGCAAATCGACCCGTTTTGCCTCTTCAAACATCAAATGATAGCTGTACCAAGACAAAATAATCAAAGTGAAACTGATAATGTAGGCCACGATGGCTGGCACTTGATCCTTCAGGCTTTCAAACTTGTAACTATCAGGGGCATGAATTTCCAGCACCATGATGGTGGCCACAATGGCAATAATGGCATCGGTTAATCCATTCAAACGTTCTTTATTCATCTTTCATCACCTCATCTTCATTCTACTGTATCTTACCACCAGACAAAAAAAGAACGACATCACGTCGTTCTCCAAGCTTATTTTTCTTCATAGATTAGATTCATAGTGAGACTAACTCCCATCAACACCAAGGTCCCCACCAATGCAATTGGAGGCCAGAATGGCAGAATAATCAGTGATCCCAGCAAGATGAAATAGCGAATGAAAATATTCAGGCGCGGTTCGTGATTCACTGGCGTATTCACCTGGGGATTGGCGCGATTCAAGGCCATAGAAGTGACCGTGTAGAGCAATGCCCAAAGCGTCGTAATCACTAGATACGTTAATTCTGGCTGCCAATGATTAGGAAATAGCCCCACCCATGACGTCGCAAACGGAATCGCTGACAACACGAGCAACCAAGCCGCGTTTGCCAAGTAGACACGCAAATCAACTCTTTTAGCCCGCTGAAACAGTAAATGATAGCTGTACCAAGACAAAATCACTAAGGCGAAGCTAATCACATAGGCAATCATTGCAGTCACTTGATCACGTAAGCTGGCAAACGTGAAGCTGTCGGGGGCATGAATTTCCAAAACCATAATTGTCGCGACAATCGCAATAATGCCATCCGTGAGAGCTTCCATCCGTGTTTTATTCATCATATCACCTCGCTTTAACTTTACCCTAAAAGCAAAAGTGAGGTTAACATCTTGTGCTGGCTGCCGACTCTATTTCAATTCTGAATAGATTTCGATAAATTCACCATGATGGCTGCGGCCATCCTCAACAATTTGAATCATTTGGTTGGCCACGTCATCAGGCGTGTGGAATCCTGGCAGCTTGGTGTTGCCATTCAAGTCTGTGGTGGTTGGACCAGGATGGATACTGAAAATTTCGACGTTCTTTTTAGCCTTAGTTAAATCAATGGCCAAAGAATCCATCATCACATTCTGAGCCGCCTTAGATGCCTTATAAGCCAGTGGATTCCACATAGGATTTGCGGCTGTGGGAATCGTCACATTGATAATGCGGCCGTGATTCTCGTTAAGTAACGGAATAGCAAGCTGTGTCAGTTGGAAGGTTCCAAAGAAGTTCACTTCCATCGTAGAGCGCAAGTCAGATTCAGTTTCTTCTACACTAGAGCCCATATTGCCTGGAACGCCCGCGTTGTTAATTAATAAGGTAAAGTCTGGATACCGGTCCTTTAATTGTGCTGCGGCTGCTGCCACTGTGTCTGACTGGCTTAAATCTAAGATTAAAAAACTAGCTTGTGAGACGCCGGCAGCCGCGAGTTGTGTCAACGCTTTTTGACCATTTGCTTCAGTCCGAACACCAATCACAACCTGCCAGCCCGCCAGTCCCAATGCCTTAGCCAAAGCAAATCCAATTCCCTTGTTGCCCCCAGTAATAAATGCAGTCTTCATCGTTAAAGGCCCTCTTTTCTTTTGTATAACCAAAGAATAAACCCTAAACCAAGGTTTATAGCAAGGGAAAGTTTGCTGGGCAGAAGGTGAACGTATACCCCTCTGTAAACATGGGGGGATATTAGTAATTGTCAAATCGCGCTCGGATATGACGGCATCATCCCTATTATGTACGGGAAATACACAGCCGTTTCTGTCCACTCCTATCGTTTGTTTTGACGGGTCACGAGCCCGACGAGAGTAAGAAAAATAAGCCTTTTAGACGACGTGCTCAGGTCGAGAAATTGCTAATATTGACGCCGATAAAAATCCTCTGGCGTATCAACGGGTTTGCCGTCGGCGACTGCTTTCAAAATAATCACATTCAGTCGGCGGGCGCCTTCAATCGAAAAATCATAATATTCATTTCGTGTAATGTCCTGATAGAGCTCAACTGGAAAACGAACTCCGAAACTTTCTTCGTAGGCGGCTTCTGCTTCCGAAACGATGCGAATTGCGTCATCTTCAAAATTCATCATTATTCTTCCTCCACAATCTTTGTAACTAGTCTCAGGTATTCCTCATACGCCGTTGGGAAAATTTTCTTAATTTGTCCAAGAGAGGCCGGGTATTGGTCGTTGCGCTCGTCATTGCTGTCCGTGTCTCTGTCTCTTTTGAATCACCCCCGTATGCACGGGGAATACTTGACTTCGATGTAGCCTTCGCCCCACGGCATGGGATCACCCCCGTATGCACGGGGAATACTCGACAGCAAGATGAAGCAAGACCTTTACGGAAGGATCACCCCCGTATGCACGGGGAATACTTATTGAGGTCTCAACCAAAAGCGGGTCCCTGGGGATCACCCCCGTATGCACGGGGAATACATTACTTTGGTAATGATGATTTCGATTTCTACAGGATCACCCCCGTATGCACGGGGAATACGCCATTGATTTGTTTGGTGCCAAATGCCTTCCAGGATCACCCCCGTATGCACGGGGAATACGACTTATTGACTGCGTCCACCAACGTTTCCACAGGATCACCCCCGTATGCACGGGGAATACTTGTTGTGACAGTCCTTGCATAGCGTCCTCATGGGATCACCCCCGTATGCACGGGGAATACCGACAACCTCATGCACTGATTGAACTTCGTGCAGGATCACCCCCGTATGCACGGGGAATACACTGGAATGCCTGTTGCGATTGAAATATCCTTGGGATCACCCCCGTATGCACGGGGAATACTGTCGTGCTGGTTGACCCTTGTGGATAGTAAAGGGATCACCCCCGTATGCACGGGGAATACTTATTGAGGTCTCAACCAAAAGCGGGTCCCTGGGGATCACCCCCGTATGCACGGGGAATACATTACTTTGGTAATGATGATTTCGATTTCTACAGGATCACCCCCGTATGCACGGGGAATACGCCATTGATTTGTTTGGTGCCAAATGCCTTCCAGGATCACCCCCGTATGCACGGGGAATACGACTTATTGACTGCGTCCACCAACGTTTCCACAGGATCACCCCCGTATGCACGGGGAATACTTGTTGTGACAGTCCTTGCATAGCGTCCTCATGGGATCACCCCCGTATGCACGGGGAATACCGACAACCTCATGCACTGATTGAACTTCGTGCAGGATCACCCCCGTATGCACGGGGAATACACTGGAATGCCTGTTGCGATTGAAATATCCTTGGGATCACCCCCGTATGCACGGGGAATACTGTCGTGCTGGTTGACCCTTGTGGATAGTAACAGGATCACCCCCGTATGCACGGGGAATACACTGGAATGCCTGTTGCGATTGAAATATCATGGGGATCACCCCCGTATGCACGGGGAATACTTTTGTAAGCAAACCTACTTCGGGTAACATGCAGGATCACCCCCGTATGCACGGGGAATACCAGAGAATGCTGACAACTTTGAGAACTTGCGGAGGATCACCCCCGTATGCACGGGGAATACACCTTGGAGCACATGTACCTAACCAAACCAGCAGGATCACCCCCGTATGCACGGGGAATACCCCTTAGACTGCGAACTTTTTTAGCTAATATTGGGATCACCCCCGTATGCACGGGGAATACTGCCGATGGCGGTGTCATTTTTCAACGCGCGCCGGATCACCCCCGTATGCACGGGGAATACATTCTGATTCGGTGTTTCCTCGACTGTCCCCAGGGATCACCCCCGTATGCACGGGGAATACCTAAGACAAGCCAAACAAAACCTGAGCAGTCCGGGATCACCCCCGTATGCACGGGGAATACTCAGTTACGAGAACTCGAACTCGACTGACGGTAGGATCACCCCCGTATGCACGGGGAATACGTACAACTAAAGCATCACCTTTAGCATCACCTAGGATCACCCCCGTATGCACGGGGAATACGGAGCGTGCTGCTTGGCGGTCGGATGAATTCCGGGATCACCCCCGTATGCACGGGGAATACTACCGATGCTGTTGCATATAAAGCCAGGGTTGAGGATCACCCCCGTATGCACGGGGAATACAGATGAACGTCTTAATGTGGTTAGGCGGGATGAGGATCACCCCCGTATGCACGGGGAATACCTTCAACATGTCATCACGAAGACGTTCAAGTTGGGATCACCCCCGTATGCACGGGGAATACACTAAAAAAAATCCCGTCAGACCGGCACTTTCAAAAACGAAACGTCCCAGTTTTTATGAGTTTGGTTCCTAAAGCCAGAGTTGCTTTCGCATCTGCCAGCGCATTATGTGGATTCTGATTCTCAACATCAAATTCCTTCAAGACGGTCTCCAACCGATAGTTGGGCAGAAAACGGCTGTGTTTCTTGACAGCCGGAATTAAATCTCGAATCGCAAAGTCGGTTGCATCAATCCCCACTTTTTCCATGGCAGCTAGCAAAAAGCCTTCGTCAAACTTAGCATTATATCCAATCAGGTTCTTCTGACCAGCAAAAGTCAGCAATTCTTCTAAAGCGGTCGCTAAAGGCACACCCAAATCGTCCAACAGTTGCGTACTGATACCAGTCAGTTCTTGAATCTTTGGCGGAATATCAACCTCGACTTTAATCAACCGATAAAACTCTTCCCCATTGGTCTTAACCGCTCCGATTGACAGAAGCGCGTCACTTTCTGAATTTAAGCCAGTCGTCTCCACATCTATTGCCACAAGATTAGGCGTGGCGACTGATGTTGCACGCCTTGATTGATTGCGTTGGGCCATCTTCTTGGCCTTATGAAACTTGGCCATATCGCTAAAGCCTAATTCTCGAACGTCTGGAGCAGTGGCTAAATGCTGCAGAAATGGGACGCCATCAAGATCAATGACTGCGCGGTCTCGTCTGGTTGTCCTGAATTGGTAACCAAGTTCATTCTTTGCGTTATAAACCATCGTGGCTTCACCGGACCCAATATTTTGTGTAATCCGCTCCCAAAGTTGCTCTCGAATTCGGGCACTGACATTGCCGACATACACGCCAGTTTGGATTTCTTGATACCATTTTGTCAGGTCACCACGGAGTGATTTAGGAAACTTGGTCAAAGTAATGACTATCAGGTCTCATCACTCCCCACTTCAGCATACTGCACCCCGAAGTCCTGTAATCCCAGCTTATCGTCCCACAAACTGAGAAAAGCAACACTTTCCTCGTCATCTGAAACTTCAAGTAACGCTTTCAAATCGGCAACCATACGCAAAAGCAGTTTGCTTTCAACGAACTTGTCCCGCATGGCTAAGCGAGTTTTCCGGCCAATATCATCATCGTCCTCTAGTGTTGCCACCACCTCAAAAGCCACCGGGATTGAAAACTCTGCTTTATACAAATCAGCGAAATCATAAATAAAGGATAAATCGTGACCGGTATGCACAAAACCCAATCCTGGCGATGCGCCTAACGCCGAAACAACACTGTAACTCAGCCCGTAAAGAGCCTGGTGTGCCGCGGTCAGTGCTTGGTTGATTGGGGTCGAAGCTTCAAAACTGTCTGGTTTATATTCTCGGCGAGTCCAGGCAACATTAGTGCGCTTTGACACGTCCTGATAGACCCGGCGCACTCTGGCGCCTTCTTTACCGCGCAATTCTTGCATCGAGAGTTTAGTGACGTCTTCTCCAGGAAATCGCATCTGATACATCTTTCTCGCCACCGCCACACGAGTCCTCGTATTTGAAACTAGTTTTGCTTGTTTCTCAAGTAATAGTGAAGAATGATTTAGCGCCCTTCCGTGAGCATACTGTCTCACGCCCTGCTCACCAACCCAGAGCACAGCCATGCCAGAGTCACCCATCAATTCCATAGCCCGATGTGAAACATCGACGCCGGGCCCCAACATCAAAACACTCACGATTGCGGTCGGAATATTGACAATACCCTTGGCATCTCGCACTTGAATGGCGCTGTCCTGCCGATTTAATTGCGCGTGTTCCAGGTACAGAAAAGTCACCCGATCACTAATCCTGGCTAGTTCTGTTAATTCAGGCTTCTTAGCGCCCATTTTGTTTGCCATCGCTAGTGCTCCGGAATGACAGTCATCAAGCCCATACCAAAGGCCTTCTCACGACCAATCCCTGTCTGTAAAGCATTGAGAAAAACCTCCCGATTGCTGACTCGCAAAAGGCCTTCGTACGCCACTTGGCTCAGCCGAACCGCGTGCTGAGACCGGGATTGGCGGCGATAGAGCGGCTGATACTCGCGGCTGGTGATGTCAAACGCATAGTTGTCCTGACCGTCAATGACTGGCGAATTGGTGTTGGTGACCAACTGAAAGCCGTTTTTCTCGGCTTTTTTAATCAGCCATTGCCGCTGCTGGTCCACAGTCACATGTGGGAAAATCTGAGTCCTGTCGTCTGTATTGGTCACCGCGTATGTCGGATTTGCCACTAGCCGGAACCGCAAAATGTCATCGACCTGAATACGGTCCATGAAGGCATCGTATTGCTTAATCAAGGTCGTCCCAGTCACGCCATAACGCTCTAAGCCTTCACGGCTCGGCATATCGCTGCTTAAGACCAGCAAAAACTGCTTGTTACCGAGTGTGTCAACACGCCACAAGTGTCGATTGCGTTCATGCTTGGCAATTTCAGTTGGGAAACTCTGCTCAACCCAGTTGTGATATGCCCCTAAATGCGTGAGGTCTTTAAGCTTTGCGCGGTTGTGGGTGTCGATTTCTACTCTTGATAGGTACATCCTCTCACCCCTCATCCTGTATGGCCCGCATAATATCATGCGTTGTCGACTGATCAGATTCGTACACCGGATTGTCTAGAGTAATCCAGGTGCTAGCTTCCGCACGAAAGCTGTGCTGCCGCTGTCTAGAGTCAAAAGAAACCACGACATCTTTGACCACTTGACTAGGCCGATTGGGTAATAATGTGGCCTCTGCAACAAGCTGAATCTTGACACTCTGGTTGTTCCGCAAACGGTGCTGATACCAAGATGATGCGGCCCATTGCCGCTGAGTCAAGACTTCCACTGGATTGCCATCAGTAATCGCAATTTGTAGCGGCCCTGCCGGAGCATTCGAGCGCCGGCCTAGGAAAAGCGCAAATTTTGGATGTTTGAGTGCCAATTCGATATCATCGAGCCATTGTGCATCATCACTGCCAATAGCAACCAAATAGACTGCGTCTTGTAGGTAATGACGATATGTGATTTTGGGAGCTTTACCAGCATTCCACTCAACAGTGTGGAAATCTTCAACGATGGTGCCTGGTTGATCGATACGGACTGCAAAAGTTAAGCTATTCAAACGTAAGATTCGCGGATCAGCACGCCGATACCCTAGCGCCGCCGCAATCATTCCCACCACGGCACTCTTTGATGGATAACGTGATGTTGTTCGCCGCGAGAAATTAGCCTCATCCCCGTAGGACTGCAACGGTGCCGCCAGTCTAATCGTTAATGTCTTCATCCTGCACCGCCTTTGCCAAACTGTCTTTGACACTCGCCAGTAGGTCATTAAGATTTGCAGCCGAAGAGACCTCTGTTTGGTTAGTCCAGTCGAAATTGTCAGCGCCTAAAACGACCGTCAAAAGTGGGCGGTCAACGAACTGCTGCGCGGATACATATTCATCATCGAGGCGGTTAATGGATTCGGTCACATAACCGTCACGAGACTTGACCGGTGTTTCAAATGCAGAAACTAAGTTGACCGGGGTATCCTGGCGTACTGAAATCATGACATAGTTTGGCAATGTCCGGTTGGCAAACGTGTTTTGCTTCCCTGTCGGCATGGAAAGCAGGAATTGTTTGATGAACTCGACTGCGCCATCAATCGTCAGATCGGTGTCGCCCAAGTTGTGAACCAACTCACTGATGTTAATGTTGGCGTAGCGATATAGTGTTGACGAGTTGAATTCAATCGTCCCAATCATGGCTGACCCGCTTTGATCTTCACCTTGTTCATCGTCAACGGCAGTAAAGTAATCAAATTCGGGCACAATTTCGTGGGTGGACAACGCGTGCGCGACTTGGGCTGAAGCATCCACGTTGAGTTCAGGATTGTCAGCGACCATGCGCCCAAACAGTGCCAAGTCGAGTGATTGATCATTCTTGAAAACTTTCTGTAATTCTTTGCTATCCAATGAGTCATTGTCCGTGGCGAATTGGGCAATTTTTTCAATTTGGCCTGGGCTTACAAACATCAACGCCTTGGTCTTGTTGTCCTTATCAAGTTTCACCTTTGCTGCCGCAAAAACGTCAGTCGCCTTTTGTGCTGCGGCCTCTGCATCCAATGAAGAATCAACCTCGAGTAATTTATCAACCAAGAGTTTAAATGTATCTTTCGTCAACGAAGCCGTTGGCACTGCATCAGCGTGAAAGCCTGTACGAATAGCCCGCTTCCAACTTTGAGAAGATACCCGTGACCGCGTTACACCCCCATATAATGCTGTCTTTGGAGCACCGGTATCATCGCGGTTCAGATTAGACGCAGGAACAGTTTGCAAAACGTTCAAATCGAGATAGATATTTTGGTTTGTCATTGATAAGACTTCCTTTCAGATTAAGAAACTTTCGTTACAGCAAAGAATTGTTGGCCCCAGCGTAACCGCACTTGGTTAGCTGATTCATAGCTCATTTGAAAACTGTAGAGATCTCCTGCTAACTGTGCGAAATCAATTGGTTGGCGAGTCCCTTTCACGATTTCCACAAGATGGGTCAGTTCATTGACCACTCGGTTCACATTGCCAACGGCCAATAGCGGCTGAATCCGGCGATCCAATCTGGTTCTGTCAGACTCGTTGCGGCGCATCTGGGCCAAAACTTGAAATAAGGTGTAGCCTTGTGGTTCTGATGCCTTCGCTGCTCGTGCATAAGCAAACTGGCTCTGGCCTTGTTGACTAATGGCAAACAAGCGCAAAGCCGCATAAATGGCAGTCTCGGCATACGTTGGTTTTCCTGTATGACTTAACATTTCTGGACGCATTTCGGCCATCATCACTGGCCAGACTGCTTGAGCCCGTACATCGGTAATTGACATTGCGCCGCGGACGCTCGCCAAAGTTGCCTTATCGGGTGCTCCAAAATTATATAAATCGTTGATGATTCTCTCAGTGACTTGCTGTACTTCAAATGAATTCACTTTATTTGCCACAAACTAATCCCCCTTTTTCGATAAATCCAAATGCTGATTTAGGAACCGCATAAATCGGTTATATTCGGTGAAGATATTCTCAACGTTTCCATCAGAGACACCAGTAATTTCCCGGGGCGTGCTGTTATCGAATTGCGCTTTTGCTAAATCAAGCGCGATCTGATGCAACTGTTTCCGCCAATCCCAGATGCGACTGTCAACATCGTCGTCAATGGTCAAACTAGCAAGCCACTGCAGGAATGGTTCATTTAGTTGGTCATAAAACTGAGCCACAGCCTTCTCCGTTTCTCGGGGTTCTTTCCGATTTTTTAAGTCTGCGATATTACTAATAAAGTGTCGGTAATCGTCCCCTACTTTCTGAGTTTGATCAACGACTTCTTCAATTCGTTGAGCCCAATTATCCATTTCGCGATCATCGAGAAAAACTGCAGCATCAATTCGCATTTCGTCTGCTAGCTCTGCCGCAGGCATTTGTGAAGTCGCATTGTCGTCGCGAATCAGTGTAGCAGATGCCAACGTAAGCTGGTTGTCCCCCAGACTGTCACTTTCTTCTCTTAGATAGCGCAGCCAACTGACAATTCCTGGTTCTCGTTGCTGGCTGGCTTCTTGCTGGCTCTGGCTGATACGGACATAACTCCCAAAATTACGCCACATGGCTCGATTCATATTCCGCAAGCCCTTAATGGCCGGCCGAAAATGCTCAGTCTTTTTATCATAACGCCAAGTGGTCATCGGCTCGATAAACATATCTTCATCCGAAAATTGGGGAATTGAAGCACTAAAAATAATTGGATAGTCTGACTCATCCCACTCAACGTGAATCAACCGGGACCATGTCGTGTACAGCTCGGCTAAATTATCTGGCCGATGCAGACTTTTTCGCGTTTCCAAGTAATCATTCAGACTTGAAACCTCCCAAACTGGTTGTTGGGGGTGATAGACATCTTCCGCATCACTATCAGGATTCAATAAGACTAGGTTTAGCATCAATGTTTCAAACAAATTCTTACCAATGGCATAAATTGGATTAAGACTATATAACCAGCCAAGCGGCGCCGAGAACTTATCAGTCGCGACAATCTTTGTCTTATCAGTCACTCCAGTGAAATTCTGATAAGTGATTAGCCAACGACTTAACTCCGGCAGAGTTAAATTATCTTTGGTTGCGCCAGATCGGGGTGAGAACAGTGCAACTGAATTCCCGCTTTCAGAAATTCGGCGGTTAATTTGCTTGATACCCACAGTTCCTTTAGGGTTATCCAGCGAAATCTTTTTATCATCTGGCACAGCAGCATCATATCCGGCCGTCGTGGCTTGATAAAATGGCTGGTCGCCAAACAAGTCAAATCGAGGTTGATAAGTTGTTAGGTAATCTTGCACAACGTCTGAGAACTGCTGCGCCTGATGTAAATCGTCCCAAGTGGTTAGCAGTTCAGTCGCCGCATCTTCAGCATAAATGCCTTGATCAACATCTGGCGTGGCAATCATCGTGTCAGGCTGGATTGTCAACCAGTCATACGGTTCCCCGTTGGCATTGAAACGTGAATATACTGTCGTCAGGATTGCCAAGAGTAATCTGAGAATCGCCAAGTCTTGGGCCTGCATTTCACCCGCTAATTGTCGATAATGTTGCGCGTTTTGAAATAGCGTCGACAACGACACGGTGACTTCTTGATTTGACTGATTATCAATCACATTGATCCACGGGTCAGTCACTAAATTAAAGCTCGTTGGTTTCGTCAATTGTATCCTCCTTTGCATATTGCAGTCCGGTTACCCCCGAATATTGTAATTGCCACTGGCCAAGAGTGGCCTGTTGCTGTGCATCGAGCGTCAGCACAAGCGCTCCTTTTAACCACACGTTAGTCTCCCACTGAGAATATTGTTTGCGAGTGGCTCTTTCCAATTCATCAATTGCGCGATCAATATTTGGCGTGACTGCATTGGGTAGCCGAATCGTTTGCTGGGCAATTTCTTGAGCACTAACTTGCGAAATGGCTCGGCCATCTAACAAAAACTTCTCTCCATTTACCTGCTTTAATAAGACAACTTCGATGCTCTCTTGAATGTCACGAACTGCAGCAGCAGCCTTTTGATCGTTTGTATTAACATCCATTGGTAACCGCTGAAGCCAACGATGAATTGAACTACCCAATTTAAGCTTGGGCTGATGAATCTGAAAAACCTGAGCCCGGGATTCTTTCTCTTCTTGAAGTGCATCGAAGTCTGCCCGTAACCGGTCAATTCCGACAATCTCTGTATCGGTCTCCTCCGTGTACACTGCTTGGACTAAAGGCGAAATATCTGCCGGTAGGCGAATTCGCTTCGGTAAGAAGTAATCTGTTTTTGCCAACAGATACTTGCTATAAATGGCTTCATTCCCATCTCCATAGCCGTCATCTGCCACGCCCAAAATAAAAGTCTTCGGTGTTTGCAATTGTTGCGGACGATCAATCTTGTGCCGGTGTAATCGGCCAATACGCTGCAGAATCAAATCCATCGGTGCAATGTCGGTGTACAATACATCGAAATCAATATCTAATGACTGTTCCAGCACCTGTGTACCGATAATTATCATCTGGTCAGGCCGTTTACCGTGTTTGCCAATCAAGTCCAATAGTTCGGATTCCCGGGCACTTCGGTCTGGCGCCAAAAAAGCAGAATGCAGCACGAGTCGATTAACATCATCAGGAATCAGCGCCGCCAGTTCCTGAGCGCGTTTCACTGTATTAACAATGACACCTGCAATCCCACCATCAGCAATCTCAGCTACGATGTGCTGCACGAGCGCTTCGTCATCAGCCTGTAGGTATTCAATTTGAACCTCAGATCCATTGGTCAATTGTCCAAAGTCTGTTTCTTGAACTAGCTCCATCCCGTCTAACAGACTCAATAATGGGTAGGCTTGCGTCGTTTCCCAGTCTGGAACCTGTGATTGGATTTTTGCCCTTGCGCCATACTTACCTAGTAGATAGGACGTCAGCATTTGTTGGCGCTTAGCGACCGGGAGCGTTGCTGATAATATAATCACCGGAACGTGATAGGCACCCAACCACTCAAGCGCCTTATACAAATACTTATTCATATAGCTGTCAAACCCATGCGCTTCATCAATGACAACGACCTTGCCGCTAAAGCCCAGATGCCGTAAGAAAAGATGTTTCTGTTTTAGCCCCATCAGCAACAGATTATCAATCGTGCCAACTGTGAACTCAGTCAGAATTGACTTCTTTCCGGAGAACCAGGCATTCACCGTGACAGCACCGTCTTGCTCATCATCAACGTTTTGAGCACGGGGTAATTGTGTGTAATCTTGATTAAACTGAGCCTTCCCATGCATCAGCCGGATATTATATTGTTCGTGATTCTCCGCTGCGATTTTCGCTAACCACGCTTCAGCCCGGCTGAACATCGCATTCGTCGTGGCCTGGGTTGGCAAGCCAATGAAGACGCCGTTGCGTCCTGTCTGATAGGCCAATTGTTCGACAGCTAGCAAGGCAATTTCAGTTTTTCCAATTCCCATTGGTGCTTCAACAATGACCACACCCGGATCACTGGCTTTGGCAATCGCCTGAGTCATCTTTGCTTGGACTGGCCGGACATCAAAACCCCAGCGCTGCTTATATGGATCGGCCTGTAGGTCAACCTTTGTTGGATTCCAATTATCTTCTAACGTCCAATTGGTCATAGCCGACTGAAAACGCGTCTTTGCCTCAATGTCCTCAATCGTCTCGTTAAGACTAATTAGCGGAAACAGCGGTTTCTCTGGGTCATCATTCAGAAACTCACTTGATGCCAACCAATCAGCCATGATGAGCAACCCCTCAAGTAGAACAGCTTGAGGCTGGGTCACTTCGGGAATTTCGTCCACACTTGCGTAGCCCGCTTCACTGAGTGTCCAGGCAAAGAGACTGCTTTGAATACTTTCCCAAAGAGCCTTGCTTTGTGGATCCCGAGTATTCCCAAAATAATTGCTCGCGTGGACGTTCAGATCTCGCTTAACAGATTTAGAATCGCCCGGCTTTCCGTGATGACCACCAATAATCGCTCGGATTGATTCTGGAACGCCAAAGTAATCGAGGATTGCTTCACCAGCCAATGCGTGAGGAGAATCTCGCCTTGAGGCTAAATTTAAATCCGCAATTCCCTGAAAGCCATTGCGAATCAGTTCCTCCATGATTTCGTCATCCAACCCCTTATCGTGCCGATATGAAGGTTGGGTTTGGAATGCCGCGGAGCCCTTCCCGATATCATGGGAAGCGCCCAAAAATCTAACTAATTGGTGGGCAGCCTCATCCGATAAATCACCAGCAATCGCCTTCCGCTGTCCATCTGACAGCCAGATGTTATACAGATACTCAATGACATTCTTGGCATCGGTCAGATGCGTAATTAATGGCAGCCACTGATAGACGCCATCTTGAACATTCTTTTTAGCCCACAATGCATTGATTTCTCTAGTGTTCAACACTTCTACCACCCATCTCAATCTCGCACGCTGAGGTCCAGCCTGACGAGATACAGTTAAACATTCAGAACAATAATTATTACAACGTGTCCTCCCCCACACTTACTCTATCATTGTAATGCAAACGCTATTATGGCAACAGCAAAATTTTCTTTTGCCTATTAGCTGGATAAATTATCTAATTTCAAATGGGCAAACTTATAGATGCTGTCTTCTTTTCCCTCGCGGGAAAGCACGGTTCGCATCCTTGACAAGCAGCACCAAAAGTCGTTTAATGGTTTAAAAATATAAACCATTAATCCAAAGGAGTTTTACAATTGCAGACTATTCTCGGAAGTAACGGCCAGATTGGTCAAGAGCTCGCTAATGCCCTGTATCAAAATTATACCCAGGAAATTCGATTAGTGAGTCGTAAACCACAAAAATTACACGAAACAGATGAAGTCATCCCAGCTGATTTACTCGACTATGATCAAGCTAATCACGCGATTGCTGGTAGTGACATTGTTTATTTCACAGTCGGCCTGCCGATGAACTCGGACATGTGGGAGGCCCAATTTCCAACTATCTTGGCCAACGTGATTAAAGCAGTTGAAGCCAACAATAGTAAACTGGTTTTCTTCGATAACACCTATATGTATCCCAAAGATGCGACGCCCCAGACAGAGTCCACACCCTTCAAGCCGGTCGGTCGCAAGGCGACTGTGCGGGCGCAAATGGCCCAGACTATTCTGGAGGAAATGGCATCTGGCCGCCTGACCGCTGTCATTTGTCGCGCGCCCGAGTTTTACGGGCCTGGGAAAACCCAAAGCATTACCAACACCATGTTGATTAAGAATCTCAAAGCAGGCAAACGCGGCTTTGTCCCACTAAGCAAAAACAAACGGCGCAGCCTCATCTGGACCCCGGACGCGAGTCGCGCGATGGCTTTGATCGGTAATACACCCGACGTCTACAACCAGACCTGGCATTTGCCAACAGATACGCCAATCACCTATCGCGATTTTATTGGACTGATTGATACAGTCACGCAAACCACGCACCAAGTCAGCGCGATTCCAATGTTAGTGTTTCGCCTAGCGCGACCATTTAATCAGCGCATACAAGAACTTTTCGAATTGTTGCCACGGTATGGCGAAGACAATATCTTCGTCAGCGACAAATTCAAAAGCCGCTTTCCTGAGTTCAAGGTTACCTCATTTGAAGCTGGCATCACCGAGATCTTCAAGACAAAATAAAACGTGGTTCTGCTCCCAGGGAGTAGAACCACGTTTTTTATTTGGCTTCATTGAGATTCTTCAGTAACAGTTTTGCTACTGAACGGGCTGAAAATGGATTCTGGCCGGTAATCAAATGGCCGTCTTGAACGGCATAGTCTTTGTACGCCCGCACTTGCTTGAAGTTCGCACCGCGCTTCTCAGCTTCAACTTTGTTATAAAAAGGCACAACCGTTTGCTTGCCAGCTAGGATTTCCTCAGCTTTCGTGAAGCCGGTCAGCGTTTTACCAGCAATGTAATAAGAGCCATCTTGATTTTTGAGATTTAACAACCCGGCAACCCCGTGGCAGACGGAGGTCACAAAGCCGTTGTTAGCTTCAATGCGCATCGCAATCTTTTGCAAGTCAGGATCATCTGGGAAATCCCACATCACCCCGTGCCCGCCAGCGTAGTAGATGGCAGAATAGTCATCGGGGTTCACTTCTGCTGGGCTCAGCGTTTTGACAAGTGCGCGCTGTTGAAAATCTGGGGTTTCATACAACTTCATGATTGAGGGATCAACATACTTCATACTGCGTGGATCCAGCGGGACGAAACCGCCTTTGGGACTGACATAGTCGACGCCAATACCCTCTTTTTGCATTTCATCGACAAATTCAGCAGTTTCCCCCAGCCATAATCCGGTGGGGTCATCAGTATTGCCATAGTGCGTTACGTTTGTTTCGACAACGAGAACTTTTTTCATGATCGATTACTTCTCTCTATTATTTGAACGACATCTGCCAATAGTGTTTGTAGTTTCGTAATTTCCCGCAGGTCATGTGACAGGCGGTAATAATTGCGGGTCCCCTCTGTTCGGTATTCAACCAGATGGGCGTCACGCAAAATTTTGAGATGATGAGACACTGCTGGCCGTGACAGGCCGAGCAGCTCAGTTAAATCGGTCACTTGCATTTCTTCGTGCCCGATATCATTGATGAGCGCAACGATAATCGCTTGTCGCTTCGTATCCCCTAGCGCCGACAAGAAGTCGCTGACGCCAGTGAACTCCTGTTCTAAATGCTGAAAATCAGCCATGAATTTCTCCTTTGGTTTAATTATTTAAACCATTAAAACACCTTTTTTGGAATGTGTCAACTGGTGTGCCTCACCCCAGCGACTTGGCGCTGGGCAATAAAAAAGCCCCGTATACACGGGGAATACACAATGGACCGCGCCACTGCCGAGGAGGTGCAAGGATCACCCCCATATGCACGGGGAATACTCCGTGTAGTCGGCGGCATAAAAATACGCCCCAGGATCACCCCCGTATGCACGGGGAATACGACTACATCAAGACCACAGGTATCAAATCCAAGGGATCACCCCCGTATGCACAGGGAATACAGATAGGAAATGACCTGGTTACCTAATCGCTTGGGATCACCCCCGTATGCACGGGGAATACTCAAGGTAACGTTCAAAGTTCTTGTTGAAGTCGGGATCACCCCCGTATGCACGGGGAATACAAGGCTTCAACTGAATCAATCATGGCTTGAATGGGATCACCCCCGTATGCACGGGGAATACTTGCCGACAAAGCCACCGTCCCTTTGATGGATAGGATCACCCCCGTATGCACGGGGAATACCGCCCAAGACTGACGCCGAAAAACCAAAGTCAAGGATCACCCCCGTATGCACGGGGAATACAGGCTCTGCATTTTCCGTTTATTGAAGTCATAGGGATCACCCCCGTATGCACGGGGAATACCCATTGATTATTCAGGGAGTCATTGCTATTACGGGATCACCCCCGTATGCACGGGGAATACACGATTGTTACGCCCTTATGTGTCGCGTCATTGGGATCACCCCCGTATGCACGGGGAATACTCCAAAACCTTGTTCAACAAAATATCCATGTCAGGATCACCCCCGTATGCACGGGGAATACCGCTATGGCGCAAAATTTCTTCAATAGTTGTTGGGATCACCCCCGTATGCACGGGGAATACTCAAGCACAATATTGCCATGCTTTTCGATTGTAGGATCACCCCCGTATGCACGGGGAATACACTAAAAGAATCCCGTCAGACCGCCATTCACTTATTTACAATATAGCATTTTTCATGACTTGCGTCGCATTAAGATTTCGCAATTCATGCCAATAACCCGAAGCGAACAACCACTCAAAAACACCTAGTCGGTCGTAACCACCGAACTAGGTGTCTCCTTATTGATTAAACAAGCTGATTTCGTCTGCCTTGAAGTAAACTTGTTGTGTTGCCCCAATACGGACCAGATATTGATCGCGCTTGGCATCATAGAAAACCACAACGCCTGTCACACCTTGCCACGGCTTTTGTGGCAACTGCACGACGTCTCCAACTTTGAATGTTTGCATTGAGCTCCCTCCTTTACCATCACAATCAATATAGTCAGAGATTTTAGAAATATCAATCATGACGGCCCAAACGATTTTGCTTGCATTTAGTTTAAATCAGACTATACTCATCATAATTGATTGATTAATCAATTAAAATCTCAAAAAGAAGGTCTTTTATGCGGCCACAAGATGACGAAAAGCGCCAACGCATTCTTGACAGCACAAGTGAAATTATCATGAGCCAAGGCGTGGCAGCGGTCTCGCTGAGCAAAATCGCTAAAGCTGCGGGAATAGCCTCTGGTACCCTGTACACGTATTTCGCGGACAAAGATGATATGTTGCGGTCCCTGTATTTGGACCGGAAGCAACGACTTGCAAAAGCTATCACAACGATTGATGTTGAAGGGAATCCGAAACAAGAACTCAGCCGCTTTCTCGATTTGGTTTACGCCTATGGGCAAGAGCATCTGGATGACTTGTTGCTCATTCGCGAATTCGGCCAAACCGCAATCCTGCGACAACTGGCCATCCCGCAATCCGAAGCCATGCGTGGTTTCGAGTCACTAGAAGTTTTTGTTAACCACGGCATCGCCCAGCATGCCTTTTTTGCTACCGACTATCAAGCATTGCTGAACTATGCCTATGCGCCAGTCGTTGAGTATTTGATCGACTTACAAAATGGGGCCTACACCAGCGCTGACGTCCCTTTTGAACAAATTAAACAATTATCACTGCGAGCAATTTTATTGGAGGAAGATCATGACTAATGTCATTCTCATCGGCGCTAACGGCGCCACCATGCGGGTTTTAACAGATCAATTAAAAGACAATTTCGATGTGCATTTGACCCTCTTTTTGCGAAACGCGAGTCGAATCGATACGCGCAATATTAAAGCACCGGTCTCAATCTTTGAAGGCGATGCAACTTCTCAAACTGACTTAGATGATACTTTCGTCGATCAAGATATTGTTGTCGTTGGCCTTGGCGGGCCACTCGCGTCATTTGTCGAGCCCATTGTTTCGGCGATGCACAAAAATCACGTGTCTCGACTCATCTTTATTCTTGGTCTGGGAATTTATGATGAAGTCCCTGGTAAATTCGGCGAATGGAATGCCTCGTTTGGCTTGACCGACTTTAAGGAAGCGGCTCGCTTGATTGAAACTTCTGATATCAACTACACCATCCTGCGGCCAGCGTGGATGTCTAATCGGCCCGAAATTAATTACGAGACCACCGTTAAAGGTGAGACCTTCCGCGGCACCGTCATCACCCGAGCAAGTATCGCGGACTACATCATTAAGTTAATCAATCAACCAGATTTGGCCAACCGCGGCTCAATTGGTCTGTCTGAACCTGGGACCGACGGCGATTCACCTTATCCTTTTATGCAAGAAGGCATGAACATGCACACATTAAATGAACAGATTAATCAACTGACTGAACTCATTAACAGCCATCATCACATTGTCGCCCTCACCGGGGCCGGCATTTCAACGTCCGCGGGAATTAATGATCTTATGCACACTTCCCACGCGACCAGCGCTCTGATTTCCTCAAAAGCCAACCTCAAAGCACGCCCAGAAGAGTTCTATCAGGCCATGCACAAAAATTTTCTCGGCCCCATCTTCCAAAACGGGCCGACGATTGCCCACAAAGCGCTAGCCAAGTTGGAACAAACAGGACATCTCGATGCTGTGGTGACAACTAATGTTGACTACCTGCACGAGTTGGCCGGCAACAACAAGGTGGCAGATATTTGGTATAGTTTCAACGACAACCACTGCATCGAGAATGGGCACCAGTATGACATCAATACCTTGAATCAAGGCGGTGTACCTTACTGCCCTGTCGACGGAAGTCTAATTTCGCCCGGTCCAACCTATCATCATATCGGAACTTCGCAAAACGCGATTCAAAACGCCATGCAGTGGATGGATCAAGCCGATATGGTGTTGGTCATTGGCTCAAATGGTTATTATGACCGCGTCAATACACAGGTACCATTGGTTCAAATCAACCCTGCTGCAACTGAATTTGACCGCCAAGCCACGCTCAATATTCATGCAACAGCTGACGAAGTTTTGAAGAATTTCGCCTAACCATGTAAAAAAAGAGATTGTGACACCCGTACTGGGTCCTCACAATCTCTTTTTTGGGTCTTAACCTTGACTAATGGCAATGGAATCATTCTGGTACTGAGTGTCATCAAGAATTAATTGGCTGATGAAATGCGCCACGGTCTTGCGCGAAATTGGCTGGGCGCTTGGGCGAATTCGGTCATTGCGGCCATCAACAACAACGTTCTCGAGCACATCGGCGTTAGTGAGCGCATTGGGCCGAATAATGGTGGCATTAATGTCAGCCGCTTGATCGATGTAGTCAGCACCGACCCGTTCATCCCCGAAATACGAACTCGGGTCATCATAAGCCCCGAAAATTTGGGTGGCCCGAGCCAAGCCCTCATCAGTTGACTCTTCACCATAAATGCCAGCTGTCGCGACCCAGATGAGTCGTTTGACGCCGGCGTTATTCATCGCCTGGGTTACAACCTTAGCCATTTCGGCCATGCGATCAGGCCCAAGGTTGGAATACACTAAGTCTTGGCCTTTCATGGCTGCCGTCAGCTCGTCGACGTTCAGGGCGTCTCCTTGAACAATTGTTGCTGGTTCTTTACTACCAATCAACTTCTGGGGGCTTCGAACAAACAGGGTCAAATTGACTTTGTCTTTCAACTCATCAGTTACCATCTGTGCAATTTGGCCACTGGCCCCTAAAATTAAGACGTTTTTCATCATAATCTCCTATTCATTGTTTGTAATTCTGTCTAGTATACGCGTCTTTAACGGCTTTTCAACAATCCCAGTAGACATTGCTTCATTAATAAGGGTCACAAATATTGTAATTAATGCTAAACTTCTAAGAGGCTGAGGATGAAGGGAGGGGTAAAATGCGGCCCAAAGCGCAAAAGACGATGTTCTACCATCAACTCACTGACGACATCGTCATCACTAAACACCAAGACTATCAATTACCTCCCGATTACCGCTACCAGCGATCAGCTACCTTCAATGCGGCTAGTCACCTGCTACAAAGCTTAGTTAAATGCGCTGCGACACCCATTTGTCGCTGGATTTTCCATACTAAGATTGAAAACAAGTCAGTGCTCGCGCCGTTCCGTGGCCAAGGCATGTATATCTATGGCAACCACACGTCGCCAGTCGGCGATGTCTTCGTGCCATTTTGGCTAACCAAGCGGCCGCGTGTCTTGATCGCACCGGTGAATCTTAAGCTGCCGATCATCGGTTCACTGTTGCCGTTGGGCGGCGTCATTCCTATTCCAGGAAATCTCCATCAATATCGGCCGTTCCTGAAAGCTGTGACGGGTACAATCACAAATCAGCAAGCTTTATTTATCTATCCAGAAGCACATGTTTGGCCCTATGCCACGACCATTCGACCTTTTGCCACAGGAGCATTCCGCTATCCCATTGAAACACCGGCCCCAGTTTTTTGTATGACAACCACTTATCAGCATTCACGTTGGCATCGGCGACCGCGGGCGACAATTTATGTGGATGGCCCGTTCTACCCTGACGAGTCCTTACCACCAAAAGCGCGGCAGCGAGCCTTGCAAACGACGATTCACGACTGCATGGTTCAACGCAGCCAAAACAATACATATGAATACATTCACTACCAACAAATCTAATGTCCAAGGAGCACTATTATGCCAACTAATATTCCAATCTTTTTCTCAGTTAATGACCAATACGCTGCCAGTCTAGCAGTAGCAATGCAATCATTGATTAACCACGCGGCGTCAACCAACCACTATCAATTAATGGTGTTGTACCAAGAACTCTCCGCTGACAATCAAGAACAATTGGGCCAATTGGCAACGGAGAATGTTTCAATCAGCTTTATCCCTCTTGAAGAACGCTTTAGCGAGCGCTTCGACAATGACCAAAATAAATTACGTGCGGACTACGTGACGCTCACGATTTACTATCGGTTGTTCATCGCCGACATGTTCCCCGAATTCGATAAAGCAATCTACCTGGATGCTGATATTCTCGTCCGCGATGATATCGCCAAACTGTATGACATCGATTTGCTGGGCGCGCTCGTTGGCGCCGCTAATGATCGCTTTATTGCCACCGATCCGACCGTATCGGCTTATGCGGCCCAAGTCGTCGGCATCAATCCCCACCTGTACGTCAATTCAGGCATCTTGTTGATGGATTTGAAGAAATTCCGCGACACGCATTTCACGGATACCTTCCTGCAATTGTTGACGACATATCATTTCACCTTGATTGCCCCAGACCAAGATTATATTAATGCCCTCGCCAAAGATGACCTTTATCAATTGCCAATGGAATGGAATCTTGAAACGGCTGTTATGCCGGCCAATTTCCACCCGGCTCGGCTGGTCCATTACAATTTGTTTGAGAAACCTTGGCAATATCGAGATGTCCCTTTTGCTGATGAATTCTGGCGGACAGCGAAGCAAACCTCGTATTATGATGTCTTAGAATCACAGTTACGTGGAACGACTGACGCCGACCATCAGCAAAACGATCAAAAAATCGCTCGGTTGATGGCCACCGCTGTCCAATTAACCAATGACACAACCCAGCCCACGCTTCGCACTGTCCTAGCCGAACAAAACGCCAATGCCTGATTCAAAAGACCAAATCATCCAAAACATTGAACAAGCCGTCGCCGATCAAGCCTTTCATCGCAAGGTTGAAGTGAATGATCCTGTGGTTGATCGCAAGCAAATTGCCCAAGACATTCAGAATTATTTGCGTCTGCGGCAGACGAGCGGCTATAAAGTCAAAACACTCATGGCGACGAAAGCAGCAGACTGGGCGGCACCAGTAATCAATCGGCGGACGGATATCATCGGCTTGGATAAAATCAAGGGACTCAACCAAGCAGGCATTATCACGAGTAACCATTTCAATCCCTTGGAGAACACGGCAGTCCGCTTAGCGATTCATAAAGCCGGCTATAAGAAAATGGCGATTGTCAGTCAAATTACGAATTTTGAAATGACAGGAATGCTCGGCTTCTTCATGAAATATTCCAACACCATCCCTATTGCGGATATGTATAACTATATGGGCCGCGACTTTCCCAAGCTGCTCAAAGAGCAGTTAGACCACGGGGTACCGATTCTAATTTATCCTGAACAAGAAATGTGGCTGAACTACCGTAAACCGCGAATGCCCCAACGCGGCGCCTATTATTATGCTGCCATGTTCAACGTGCCAATCATCTCATTTTTCATTGAAATCATTGACCTGGGCAAACCAGAACGAGGCTCGGCCAGCTTCAACCAGGTTCGCTATCGCCTGCATGTGCTTGATCCAGTGTTCCCGAATGCCACATTGGACGTCAAACACAACAGTCAAGCCATGATGCAAACTGACTATGCCCAGAAAAAAGCCGCCTATGAGGCAGCCTATCATGTGCCACTTGATTATACATTTGCACCCAGCGACATCGCCGGTTGGCGCGGTTAAAGCAAGGAGGAAGGGTATGGCCCATACATCTAAATTCAACATTGGCCAGTTTATCGGCCTCATCAGGCTCATCAAACCGAAGTATCGCAATCTTTGGTTCGGGCTCCTGTTTGGCGCCGTCGCGGTTGGTTTGCAACTGTGGGTGCCTTTGCTCGCCAAATCATTTCTCAACCGCATCGCCCGTGGTGTCAATCTTCAATTACTGAGCTTTGTTGGTGTTCTGTTCGTTTTCAGCATTCTACTCGGCGCCCTGTCTGGCAGTTTCCTAGGGATATTTGGTGAAGACGTGGTCTATCGCCTGCGGATTCGCTTATGGCAGAAAGCACTCGCCCTATCAGTTCCTGCCCTGGACGCCCACCACTCGGCCCAAATCCCCTCGCGGATTACCAATGACGCGATGCAAGTCAAGAACCTGCTGGCTGACTCGCTGCCGCGCACAGCAACATCCCTGCTTCAACTTATTGGCGCTTTAGGTCTCATGATCATGATGGATCTCCAAATGACCCTGATTATGTTTGTTGCCGTACCGCTGATTGTCATTATTTTATTGCCGATTTTTCGCCTATCATCAAACATCGCCCATCGGCGCCAAGATGCACTCGCCAGCTTGAATGCCTCCATCAGTGAAGTCCTCGGCAAAATCCGCCTGGTCAAATCGTCCACCGCGACTGACCGTGAACAAGAAAGTGGCGCCAACCAAATGCAGAAGCTGTATCGCCTTGGGGTTAAAGAAGCAATATACGATTCCGTTGTTGGCCCCACCACAAGTGTGATTATGTTGGCGCTGGTTATTTCAGTTCTAGCATATGGGATTTATCGAATTAGTCTGGGCACAATGGATACGGGGACCTTGATGGCCTTCTTGATGTACATGATTCAATTGATTGTACCATTTACCAATTTGGGCCAATTTATGACTGATGTGGCGAAAGCTAGCGGGTCTACTGACCAAATTCAAGCCCTCATGGCCGTGGCTGAAGAAGATACCACAAGTGGCATGCCGATTGACGTGGCCGGACAGGACTTAGTCGCCAGCCACCTAAGTTTTACCTACCCTGATGGCCAAGAAGTGCTGCATGATTTATCATTTACAGCTAAACCCAATGAAACTATCGCTTTTGTTGGGCCATCCGGTAGCGGTAAAACGACCATTTTCAACTTACTGGAACGCTTCTACGCGCCCGACCAAGGCAAAATCACCATTGGCAACACTGATATCGCTGATATCAATCTTATTAACTGGCGCCAACAATTGGGCTTGGTCGGCCAAGGCAATGCCATAATCTCTGGTAGCATTCGCTATAATCTGACCTATGGCCTGAAGACGACCGTCACTGATGACCAAATTTGGCAGGCCCTCGCCCAAGCGTCCGCCAAGGATTTCGTCCAAGCGATGCCGCACCAACTTGAAACCATTGTCGGTGACAGTGGGATGGCCGTTTCTGGCGGCCAGCAGCAACGCTTAACAATTGCCAGAGCGTTCTTGCGTAATCCCAAAATTCTCATGCTCGATGAGGCCACGGCGAGCTTGGACCCCCAATCCGAGCAAACCGTTCAGGCCACCCTCCGCGATTTGATGGCAAATCGCACAACGCTCGTGATTGCCCACCGCATCAATACCATCATGGATGCCAATCAAATTTATTTCATTGAAAATGGGCGTATCAGTGGTGCCGGGACCCATGCCAAGCTCTTGCAAACTCATCCGTTATACCGGCAATATTTTGAAAGCCAAATTCAAAAAAGCGAACCGCTTATTCAGGTTAGTGAATAATGCGCTTCGCTTCAGCATATAAATCATCATAGTCATGAAGGCCCAAATCCGTTTGGACCTTTTTTTGTTCCCACGGTTTGATCGCCACGGTATGTGGCACTGGCCACGCCACCCAGTTAGCACTGAAATGGTGAAAAACGGTGTCAGCTTCAATCCCATTTTGGGCATTAAACCGACTAGGTGCCAGCCGCTTGTTGTGCGCCAACATGTTCAAGGCCGATTGATCTGGCATTAACATTGGCCGGTAACGGCACAGGCGCCGACACCTCTGTAATAATTTGGTTTGCCGCAGGACATCCAAGTTCATCAACAATACGCCAGAGTTGATGTAGTCAAACTTGCGCAGCTGATGATGGAAGAACCACTTGCCGTAAAAGTCTAAGACACCCACGACTTCAATCTCAGCCAAATTCTGATGATAGAACTCCGCAAACGACTGGCGACACAGAACATCGGCATCAAGGTAGAGCACCCGGCCCTGAAGTTGCGGGACTAAATCTGCATACAGGCGCAACATACTATACGGTGTAAAAAAGGTGGTCGCATTCGCGGTTAAAGGATAGTTTTGCAATAAGTCAGTGATATCTAGCTTTGTCACCGTACTATTAGTATCATGTTCGTGCACCAACCACTCAAGTTGATTAATGTGCACATCCGTAAAGCCGGTATATTTGCCAATTGGTTTGGCCACTTCTGCCGTCATCACAAAGATGTTGAGCGGCTCAGTTTGGTGTTTCAGCAAGGACAGCGTTGATAACACAACGCCCTCAAACATGCCGTCATCCCCGCAATATAGAATTTGCATCAGCCCACTCCCCTCTTTTGACGCCCAGCATTACTCTTGCACCATTATACCTATTTTATCGCGCTACTCCAACCGCGCGTTGACCTTCGACTACTTCTGGCTTTTGACAATCAACATCATTGGCCGCCGCCACTCATTCACCATTTCAGGGAGATTCCGCAAGCTGGCAGCTGGTGTGGGTTCAACCACATCCGTGACCGCAAAGCCATTTGTCAGCAACGTTTCTAAATATGTTGTTAACGTTCGATGGCATTTCGTGACCTGCGACCCCAAGAATTCTGTTGTGCGCTCGCCTTCATCAAAATAGCGATCAACTGGAAATACCGTTCGGTCCCCGCTGGGCACAAAATCTTGATCGCCCGAGGCCGTGAAAATCGGGTGCTCGACTGAGAACAAGAAAATCCCATTGGGTTTTAAGTAGTGTTTAACATGATTGACTAGCGCGCTAAAAGAGGGCAAATAATGAATGGCTAACGATGAGAAAACCATATCAAAGGCGTCAGCCTCAAAGTCAACCTGGCTAATATCGCCCACTTGATAGCTGATGCGAGGATCACTATTCTTCGCCTCAGCCGTCGCAATCATTTTGCTTGAAATGTCGACCGCCACCACTGAAGCGGCCCCATGGTCGACAAAATATTTCGCGTGCCAACCATAGCCAGCACCCAAATCCAAAATTCGCATCCCTGTGACGTCGGGTAATAGTTGCTCAAGCGCTGGCCATTCGCCAGCGCCTTTTAAGCCCTCTTTGCTGCGACGCATTTGCGCATATTGATCAAAAAATTCATCATTATCATATGGATCCATCAAATTAGCCCTCTTTCATAAGATACCCTATTCTAACATGTCGGCTCGTATTGATTTGCTCCGCGTGCGAAGAGTTCTATACTAGAATTATTAATTACTGGAGGCCCGCACATGTCAAAAGAACGTCTGATTACCTTTGTCGACGCAGTCCTTGCGATCATTATGACCATTCTCGTCTTAGAACTGGAGAAGCCAGCACATTTAAGCCTGCAAGGATTCTGGGATTTACGCGAAAACTTTTTTGCCTACTCACTATCATTCTTCTGGCTCGGCGCCATGTGGATTAATATGTATCGCGAATGGTACAGGGTTAAAGTTGTCCGCATCAAAACCATTTGGACCACACTCATCATGTTATTCTTCTCTTCGCTCTTCCCCTATGCCACCAGCATTATTTCAACCAGTTTCACTAATAAAGCCGCCCAACTCTTCTATGGTGTGATTGTGCTATTAATCACCTTGACTAATTCGCTAATGTATTACTTCTTGCGCCAAGATAATCCGGACGCACAAGTACGGGTGGGTCTTCACATCCATTGGATTCGTTACGACATCGCCGTCAAAATTATCGGTTTTGCTTTAACCATCTTCGTCTTCCCGACCGCTATGATTTATTCCGTCCTCGTCACCCTGATCTTTATGGTGATTCCGCAACAATTCTGGCAGGTTCGAGACTAACCCACAAGTGTGCCGCCATCACCAAGTAAAGTTTGAATCAATGTCTACTCAGGCAACACTGATATTTTCTTTATCAATCAAAGCTTCCCCCTGCGCCACTGGGAAGGAAAATTCTATGGGAACAAATAAAGAGATTGTGCCAAAACAATGTTTTGGCACAATCTCTTTTTCAATACTCGAACAATATGGATTAATCGCGTTCCAAAAGACAGAGAATTCCGGTTAACAAGAAGCGTGAAAACTCGTGCTCAGCAACCGAGCACCAACTTGCTGCGAGTTTGAACACGTTATGGGATTGATTCAAAGCCAAAGTTCGGGCTTTATCATCAATCCCTGTTAATCCCCATTCTCTACCGTCTTTTGTCACAGCTTCTTTGAATTTACGCTAAGCAATCAAAAATAGAATTAAGATGATAGCGTTAGCGGCGGCAGTAAGCAGTGGCCCAACAGTCTTAAAGCGACTGATTTTTCGACCGATTAAGCCGTCAAAGAATTGGATGGCAATCATGATAATCGCCATCGCAATGAGAAATTGGTTGTTCTTAAAAATAAACAAGCCAATAGCCACCAACGCTATGGCCACACTCCGGGACAGCGCGTATTGTGCCGTCACCAGACTATCGCGCTGAGAACCGCGAGCAGCCATCACCGCTTGAATTGAGAAACCACAACTGACAAATGCACTTATCAGGGTCACTAGCGCACACCATTCATAAATTTCCATCATACAAATCCTTTCTTCGGGCATCAATTACACACTGTCACCAGACGGCTTTTGTTGTTCAAGCATTTTAATCTTGTTGTGTAAGAAGTCTTTTTGCTGGGCAATCTCAGCAATGCGTTGATCCAGTTGGGTGTCTAATCGCTGCAGGAACGCAATGCCCTCATCATAGTTTGGGTGAGCCTGCGACAGCTCTTGATCGAACCATAATGCCTCTTTCACTGACGCACCCAACCGCCGCATATGGACAATCCGGTTGACCGCTTCAACATCAGCGTCTGAATAGTGGCGAATACCATTGTTATCACGCTTAATCGGTGGCAGCAACTTCACACTCTCATAATAACGCAGCGTGTTTTTGGAAATATTAAACTTGTCAGCCACCTCAGCAATTGAATACATAAAAAACCTCCCTTTAACCCTTGCGTTAGTGTAACACGAACGTGCTATACTCGCACTTGTCTTAAAGAAATGCGCACCAAGAGAGGAATAAATGAGACATGACAAACAAGATAATCACCTTAGTGACCGGCGCTAATCGCGGGATGGGCTTAGAAATTGTCAAAGAGCTGGCTGAAGCTGACCAGACAGTGCTCTTGGGCTCACGTGACTTAACCAAAGGCCAAGCGGCTGCTGACAAATTAGTTGCCGCAGGCCTTGATGTTGAAGCCATTCAACTTGATATTACTGACCCAGAATCGATCAGCCGGGCAGTTGAATTGGTCGGCAAGCAATACGGTAAGCTTGATATTTTGATTAACAACGCTGGTGCTTCATTTGATCACTTTCAGGACCCTTCAATTCTCAAGTTAGATGTTATCCGGCGTGAATTCGACTTGAATGTTTTCGGGACCATTGATGTGACACAACAATTCATCCCGCTGCTTAAACAAAGTGATAGCGCCAAAATCATCAATATCTCCAGTATGATGGGCTCACTAACTGAAGCGTTAAATCCTGAATCCAGCGTCTATAATGCCTCGTCAATGGGCTATCAAGCCACTAAATCCGCCGTCAATATGTTCACAGTTCAATTGGCCAAGGAATTCCAGCGCAAAGCTATCCCAATCACAGTCAATGCAATTGATCCAGGCTTAGTTGCAACCGAATTTGGCGGCACTAGCGCTGATTCTGCACTGGAATATGGCGCACAACCAGTTGAGGTCGGCGTTGCACGAACTGTTGAATTAGCAACCGCGCCGAAGAATGATATTACGGCTACTTTCAGTAATACCCACGGCAAAGTTAACTGGTAGTCAAGCGTTAGCAGTGCCAGCGTATCAGTCAGTCTATACAAAAAGCCAGCCTCATTTTTGAGGGGAGCACTTTTTTTCATTGCTGGAAAATCTTACTCTTATTTCCAGCGTCCCAGCATTGTCTGCTGGTTTCCCGGATTCATATAAAAAACCGAGCCATCAGGATCTGCAGCAAAATAGTAGTAGGCATTGACATCCGGATCATCTTTATACCAAAACTTGACCGCAAATCCCTTCTTACCATTTTGCACTGCTTCGTGGTCACTCATAACATCCCCCAGCTGAGCATTCTTTAACTGATTAACATACTGATCAAAGAGTTGTAATGTCAGAGCTGGCGTCAATGACGTTGTTGAGGATGCAGAAGGCTGAGAACTCGCAGTATTTGCCTGATTGCCAGCTGATTTCGAATTATCACCTTGAGAGCCAACAGGCTTCTCAGAGCTCTTCTTTATCAACAGATCAGCCTTATTCTTCAGTTTCTTCAAGTAGGGCTTTTTATCCCATTTAATGGCTTGCACCTTTTTGACTGCCGACGGATCAGGCGTAGTTGCTGTGAGTTGGGCCGTTATAAGGTCATTCATTTTGTTGTACTCCGAAAGATCATCCTTAGCCGTCTTAAATTTGGCCATCAACTTGTCGGAAAGACTTTTTGATCCTGATTTAATGAGAGTGGCGGCCTTCGCAGTCTTCACTGCACCGGCTGGGTTTCCCTCTTGCAGCTGTTGATCAGTTTTGACGTACGCTTTAGCTTGTTTCAGGTAAAGACCGGCCTTTTTATCTTTGGGTTTTTGATCTAACGCATTGCTAAAATAAGTGACCGCCTTCTCAATGTTATTTTCCGCGACGGCGTCCAAACCCTTACTCATTGAATCTTCATACCCAGAACTGGTTGAAGATTCTCCTCGACCACAAGCTGTCAATGTTACCATCACTAGTACGGCCATAGTAAATAACCCGATATTCTTCCAAACCTTGTTCAATTCTATTACCTCCTACATATCCTTACTTTTTACTATATCATGGTATTGTTTAATTCAATCTTTAACGGTCAAAATTTCTTGAGCAACCATCGGACGTAAATCAACTTTTTCTTTCTGTATTTCTTCCACGTGACGCAAAAAAGCCAGTCTCAAAATGAGGCTGGCCTTTCGTTTTTACCTGAGCATATTTTCAGTCGGTCGACACTAACCCGCCGGCCATATTATCAAAGTCCGGCTTGTCTGCGGTGACGACCAATTGCTCATTCACAAAGGCCATCAAGCCCAGTTCACTGAGTTCGCGGCCGTAACCAGAATTCTTCACCCCGCCAAAAGGCAACTCTGGCAAGGATGCCATGAAGTTGTTCACAAACACCATGCCGGTTTCGATTTGGGTTGCTACCTGTTCGCCATGAGCTGAATCACCACTAAAGACAATCCCGCCAAGGCCATATTGCGAATCATTCGCCAATTCAATCGCCTCAGCTTCTGAATGGACCTTATAGACTTGCGCCACTGGCCCAAACATTTCGGTATGGCGGGCTGGATTATCCGCATCAATGTCCGTCAAAATAGTCGGCATGAAGAATTGGCCTTCTAAATCGTAACTTTCATTACCATAAGCAACGGTCGCGCCGGCCTCAATGGCTTCATCCACTTGTTTTTGCAGTTTTTCTTTGGCTTTCTTGGTATTCATCGGCGCCAGCGTAGTCGCCGAATCCATTGGGTCCCCCGGTTTCACCGCGGCAAAGTTTTGCTTGAGGTTATCGAGAAATTCGTCATAGACACTGTCCATCACGATAAACCGTTTGGAAGAGGTACACACTTGGCCGGCGTTATACAAGCGAGACCGCCAGGCAATTTCATTGACGTCAGCCATGTTGGCGTCGTCTAAAACGATGAAGACATCCTGGCCGCCAAGTTCCAAGGTGCTTTTCTTCAGATTCTTCCCTGCTTCTTCGGCCACGGAACTGCCCCCGCGCTCAGATCCAGTTAAGGCCACGCCTTGAATCCGGGGGTCAGCAATCATATCAGCGACTTGATCATAACTCATGAAGACGTTGGTTAACGCGCCTTTAGGTGCACCACTTTCCAGCACCACATCCGCGAAAGCTTGTGCAGACCACGGAATATTGGCTGCATCCCGCAGAATCATCGGGTTGCCAACCATAAAGTTCGGCGCAAACACGCGCATGATTTGATAATAAGGGAAATTCCAGGGTTCGACCGCCAGAATCACACCAGTTGCGTGTCTATACACTTTCGCTTCACCAGTCACCTGACTTTGAAGTGTCGTGGGCTGAAGCATGGCTTCAGCGTGGTCGGCAAAGTAATCCGCAATGATGGCACACAGTTCCACTTCACCCTTGGATTCGGCAATCAGCTTCCCCATTTCGCGCGTCGCAATTTCGGCCAGTTCCTGGGCATGATCGCGAATCCCCTGCGCAATCTTGTGCAATGTCTCAGTGCGATCACTAATCGCTTGTGGCTTCATCTTGCGATACAAATTATCAGCAGTCGCTAAAGCAGTTTCAATCTGTTGGTCGGTTGCATCCTCAAACGTCTTGAGAACTTCATTGGTATACGGATTAATCGTTTGTCGTGGCATAAGTAATCTCCTTTATGATTGTCTTTGTGTCAGCAAACAAAGTAAGCGATTTCCAGTTCTATTCTCATTGTAAGGGATTGAATCCCACCAAAACAATTTTGCGGCGTAGACTGAATTAAATGATTGCGGTTTCAAAAAATCGTTGTATATTATGGTTAAGTAAACATTGTGGGGGCGATTGTGATGAGTACGGCTCAAAGAGTTTCCAGTTATGCGATATTTAGTGTGCTCTTCTTGATGAGCGTTTCTAGCTTGCTTACCCTACCAGTGGGTGGAAAGTTCTGGATGGCACTATTTGGTGCGGTCGATTTCGGGGTCTTGCTAGTCATCACTGCTGTGCGGGACGTGCAATCGAAAGGTGGGCATCTGCAATGACAACTTATTGGAATATTTTCATCATGATTGGTTGCGGCTTGGCCACAATTTATTTCAGCGCAATTCTGATTCGCCAACGACCAAATGCCAACGATCGGCTTACCAATTGGTTACTACTTATCGGGACAAGCTCATTCTTTTTCACTGGGTTAATCAATCTGACTCATTGGATTTGGGCATCCTGGCTATGGCTCATTGTCTGGGCAATCATTTTGTTAGTCCTGCTAGTTCGGTATCTACAAAGACGTTCTCAGCGTCGGTCAAGGAGTGATTTCAAATGAGTAACTTGAAAAACAAACAGCTCGTCTTGATTCTTTTACTTGGCAACTACTTAACTCTACTATCGACAGTTGGTCGCGGACCGATTTTTAAAATCACCACGGCTGTCGTACTTGTCTTGGCGCTAATTTTGGCCGGTCAAATCTTGACCATTCAGCGGAAGCCAACTACAAAGTAACTACGGCACTTTGGGCGGCTTCGGCCGTTTTTTTTTGCAAAAAAATAGCAGCCACCATGGTGACTGCTACAATTCCAACTATTTTCCAGGCATGACCACGACTTTGCCGAAACTATCATGGCTGTCCAAGGCGTCTTGTGCGTCAGCAATTTGTGACAACGAGAAGACCTTGACCGGCTTAACATCAATATGATGTTCATCAATCAATTTGAATACATCGGTGACACTTTGCGGCGTGACATCAGTGCCAGAACTGAATGTCGTCATGTAGCGACCTGAAGGCACACCAAATGGATCAAAGTCCGGGATGGTCCACACATTACTCAAAGCACCGGTTAAGCAGAGAATGCCATCTGGATTCAAGTAACTGAGCGAATCCATTAAAGTCGCCGCTCCTGTCATTTCGAGGACTTTATCCACTTTTTCATTGGTCGCCAATTGGCCATTCCGGTCTTCAACAACAATATCCACGCCAACAGCTTTCAACTGGTCGGCCTTTTGCAGATTGCGCGTTGTCGCCAACACGGTTACGCTCGGTTGCATGGCTTTAGCCAGCTTGGCTGCTGCCACGCCGACACCACTTGTGCCCCCACGGATGAGCAGTTTATCATTGGCCGCCAGTTTCAAGTTCAGCAAGGAGCCATAAGCGGTAAGGAAGGTTTCGGGAACGGCCGCTAACTCCTCCCAACTCAATTGGGTCGTAACTGGATAAATGGCTTCATTACGCGTCAATACATATTCCGCGTAACTTCCATCATATTGCCGGCCCATACCCCCTTGAACCGTGACCACTTTTTGGCCCTTCGGTAAACGTGCACTATCCGTGGTTTCGGCAATTTCACCGACGGCTTCAATCCCTAAAATTTTGGGAAACTTAACGGAAGGCGAACCGCCATTACGCGTGATGATTTCAGCGCGATTAATGCCAAACCCCCGCACCTTGATTAATGACCAGCCTGGCTTCACCTCAGGGACTGGCACTTCTTCCAAAACTAATTTGCTAGAATCTCCTGGTTCATGCACAACTGCTGCCTGCATGAAATTACCGCCTTTCGCTTAATTTAATTTAAATAATTGTTCGCTATTCACATGGGCAATCAATTCACGGTCTTGGCCGCTGATATCAGCGTTGTTCAAGAAATCGGCGACTTGTTCTTTCCGTAACAGGTAAGGATAATCTTCGGCCCACAAGACGTGGCTAGCGCCCATTTCGGCTAAGCCAAGATCCATTTGCGGTTTGGTAAACATCCCTGACGCGGTGATATACACGTTTTCCCGGTAGTAGTCTGAGAATTTACGCTCAAGCTTATTGGGAACCATCCCGGTGAACTCGTCTAAGCGTTCTAAGAAATTAGGGACCATTTCGCCCCAGTGACCGGAGATTAATTTGAGCTTAGGATATTTATCGAATAGGCCGGACATAATTAAGCGCATCATCTGAATGCCTTGTTCAGCGTGCCAACCGAAACCGGCTGAACCTAACATGTCACCAATGGCATCCGAATATGAAGGACTGCGATACAACATATCACGTTCAGCCTTGCTTGGCATGCCTGGATGCAAGTAAATTGGCACATCGAGTTTCTCCGCCATGGCAAAAATCGGTAGGTATTGTGGTTCATCCAAGAAGTGTCCAAATGGCACGCCAGCAATTAATGCACCCTTCAAACCATTGTCCGTCACAGCTCGCTGCAATTCCACGGCCGCTGCTTCAGGGTCAACCAGTGGCAGAGTGGCCAGGGCAGCAAACCGACCAGGATACTTATTCATATCGGTGACCAAACGGTTATTAGTCTGCTGAGCCAATTCAACAGCTTTCACAGGATTAGTTTCGGTTAGCGCGGGATCATTAGGATTTGAAATCACCTGCATATCAATTCCATATTGGTCCATGTAAGCCACTCGCTGTTCAAAGTCACCCAGGAGCATCGCGACTTGGTCAGGATTAGCCCCTCTGGGATCGACTTTCACATCTTCAGCTGGCCGCTGAGGAGCGTTGCTCGGATATAAAAAATGTTCTTCAACTGTAATTACTTTTGTCATCAAGAAATCCCCCTTATTCAGTTAGCGCAGTGTAAAAAGCCGCGCTATAGTTTGAATATAGGCGAGTATAGTTGCAAATTTCATAGTTGTCAACTATTATTAATTAACAAACATTAAAAAGGGAGACTTCCTATGTCAGAAATATCAACCAACGGACAACTTTTCAGTCAACTGTTTTTATCTATTTCCCAGGCCTTCATGCAAAATCGGGCACAAGACGCCCTTAAACTCACACAATTACAGGGCTTTGTACTCCGCACAGTGAATAACCAGCCAGGATTAACCATGTCACAGTTGTCGTCACAGATTGGGATCACGAATTCTCAGCTCACCCGTCTTATTGCCACCCTTGAAAGTATGGACCTAGTGCGCCGAGAACATAACCCTGATAATCGGCGCATTGTAAACGTCCAAAGTACGCCAACCGGCCTTAACTTGATTGAACATAATATTGCGGCCGTGGCACTGCGCTATGACGGGCTGTTGCAACAACTGAGTTCAAAAGAACAAACTACACTCATTGAGAGCCTAAAGACCTCGCTGACGCTTTTAGAAAAAGCTGGGATTCTCACGACTGACACAACTAAATAAAGCACGCAGCCAGAAAAGCCTGGCGGCGTGCTTTTTATCATTAAATACAGTAGAAAGATTATTTAATCCACGCTTCAGCCTTGTCATAAACGGGCTTAACGGTTTCTGGCCGATCGGAACCAATGCCATCGTTGCCGATCTGACCGCCGGCCTTAATCCGCGTATATGCTAACCAACGATATGAAACGCGCAACCCTTTCAACAAATCCAAATCAATGTGCAAATCGGTGCCCGGAATCATGGGCGTCAATGTATCAGCATTATTAATGCTGGTCAAATCACTAATTTTCCAGACATCGCCACGCTTTTCGACGCGATAAATCAAGGTCATGAATGACTCCACAACTGCTTCATTACCGTCTAAAGTCAACCAATGTTTGGTGGTTGAAGACACTTCAGCATAGGCACGATTGCCATTTTGATAGACTAATGGTGTCCCATAAGTGCCAACTAGGGGCTTACTATAATCAAAATCTGCCGGATGTTGTCCAACAAAAGTTTCATGCGCCAAACCAGTTGACCAACTGGTCGTGACCGTGCCGTCATCCCAATATGAATCTGCCAAAGCAGCATCTTGATGCTTCCCACGAGCAGAACGTTCTTTCAATACTAACTGACTAATCGCTTCAAAATCTGTCATAATGATCCTCCCGTCTTTCATTGAAAGCAGTGTAGGTCCAAATTTAACAATTGTCAAATATTGATATTCTACAGACAAAAACACACCTGTCTTGAAAGTCACACTGGACGTTCCGGATAGGTGTGTTGCAAAGATAGTCTTCAAGGTAATAACTAGCAATTACGCTTTTTTCTTAGGTTGTTTCAATGCCAATGCAAAGCCAATCCCAACAACTCCGATAATTGTTGCGATAATCAATGACGCCTGAGCGCCACTGACCAAGGCCAGATGCATCCCATGACCATAAGCAGCTGGATCGGTCTTCAAGAGGCTCGCACTTGGTGAAGCCGCGGTAGCCTTGGACTGCATGACAGAGACAAGAACGGCAGTGCCGATGGCGGCACCGACCTGGCGGACAACGTTGTTCGCTGCACTCCCGTGGCTAATCAGGTCAGGCGTCAAGCCCTGCATGCCAAGCGTCCCTGCAGGCATCATCGCAAAGGCCAAGCCCATATTCCGTAAGGCATAAATCGCAACTAATTCCCAAATTGGGGTCGTTAACGTCAACCGACTAAGCAATAAGGTGCTTAACGCCATCACCGTAATCCCAAAGACAACAATTTGTTTGCCCTTATTCTTCTGGACAAGTTGCCCAGAGAGTGGGGCGAGTAAGAACATGACGATGGCCCCTGGCAATAGGGTTAAACCAGATTGAAAGGCAGTCAAATCGCGGGCATTCTGCAAGTAAACGGGTAAAACAAATTCCACAGCGACCATACTGATTTGCGTAATCGCACTAATAATCGCCGCCACGGTGAAGTTACCACTCGTAAAGACTTTCAGATTCAACATTGGATCGCTGACGACTAATTGCCGCCAAATGAAAAGCCCAACCACAACAATCCCGACTAATCCAGGCAGCAATGTGTGTACGTCTGTCCAGCCATAGTCTGAAACCATCGACGCGCCGTAGAGTACCCCACCAAAACCGACTGTGGAGAAAACGACTGACCAGAAATCCAACTTGGTCGTCTTATGTGGCACCACGTCAGCCATGAAGAACAGGCCTAAAACAAACGCTAAACCGACAACAGGGGCTACAATCCCAAAGATTGAGTGCCAGCCCAGGTTATCAACCAAAAAGCCACCCAAGGTTGGCCCAACAGCTGGCGCAATCCCAAAGACGAGTCCCAACAGTGTTGTTGGCGTCCCGCGATTTTCCTTCGGATACACCGAAAACAGGATTGTCATCGTTAATCCGTTCAATACCCCACCACCAACAGCTTGGAGTAAGCGACCAACTAGTAAGACCGTGAAGTCTCCTGAGAAAGCAGCCACAACTGAACCAACTAAGAATACGCCTAAAGCACTTGATACCAGCCATTTCGTATTGAAACGATCGGCCATCCAAGCAGAGATTGGAATCAGAATCCCACCGATTAATGAATAACCAGTCGAGAGCCACTGGACTGTTGATAAATCAACTTTAAATGCATCAATAATACTTGGTTGTGCCACCGACAGAATCGTCTGATTGAGCATCGTGACAAAGGCACTCAAGATTACCACTACCACTAATATCGTCCGATTGTAACGGACATTTGTCTTTTCCATTTCAATACCATCCTCAAAAAATATTAATGCAACTTAGGCGCCTAAGTTGTTGATGTAGAGGATTATACCCGCATTGATTAGTTTGTCAACATGTTAGCTAACTAATTTGTTAATTAATTTTGCGGTACAATAGATTCATCGAAACTGTGGAGGAAAAAGCGATGTCCAAATCCGACGAAGTTAATATTCTAATGCGCTCAATAATACTGCAAGAACAACGTTTTTTTGAGGAACAGGTGGCAGAATTTAATGTCACCCGCTCGCAGGCGCAGACGTTAGGCTATCTTGAGGAAAACCCCGGCGCGAATCAACGCCAAATTGCGGAACATTTTTCACATCGCGAGGCCAGCGTCTCCACCCTCTTACGTAATCTGGAGAAGGCTGGCTACATCGAAAAGCACGTGAGTTCAGGCACGCAAGACCGGTCAAAGAAAGTCTATTTGACCAGTAATGGCCAACATGTCGCGCAGCAATTGCGGCAGCGATTTAATACAACTAACCATCAGAGTATCGGCGGGCTTAGTGAGCGCGAAATCGATGAACTCATCACTCTCCTGACTAAAATCCATGACCATCAGAACAACTAATATTATTTGAGATCAAAAAAGGAAGCCATGCAGACATCGCACGGCTTCCTTTTTATTGAGCGTGAACCTGTATCGCACTAGCGGACCAAGCGTGTGACTAGTCGATCCACCAATTTACCGGGAATAAATTTCATTAACTGGACTGAGACCTTTTCTTGGAATTTAATCTGGTATCGAATTTTAGGATTCCGAACTTCACTCGCCTTTAAAACCACCTTAGCCACATCGGCAACTGTTGCATTACTATTCTGAAGTGTGTTGGCGACGCCTTCAGTTAAAGCACGGTAAGGCGAATCCTTAGGCGTAGCTTCCAAGAGGCGACCCACGGCAGTCCCTTGCCAATTTGTCGCTGTATTCCCCGGTTCCACAACCACTACGTCGACACCAAATGGTTTCAGTTCAACCCGTAAAACATCTGAGAGAGTCTCAAGCGTGTGTTTGGAAGCATGGTACCAGCCACCTAATGGCGTGTAGCTTTGCCCAGCCAATGAAGAAATATTAATGATACGACCGGATTTTTGGGCCCGCATGGTTGGCAAAATCAATTGAATCAATCCAATTATCCCGAAAACATTCACGTCCATCTGCCGACGAGCTTCATCCAGCGTGACCTCCTCCAAAGCACCAAAGGAACCATAACCAGCGGAATTAACGAGAAGATCGATGCGTCCATATTCGTTTAAGATATCTTGAATGAAAGTTTCGCGGGAACCAGCCTCAGTGACGTCTAAATGTGCAATCTCAATGCCAAGGTCTTTCAAATCAGCCATTGCTTCGACTCGGCGCGCACCACCAATAACTTGATAGCCGTTTTGTTGTAATGACTTAGCGACTTCTTTCCCGATACCCGAAGAGGCACCTGTAACAACTGCAATTTTTTTCATAATGAGTTTCTCCTTTTTCAAAAAAGTTAGCGTTATCGTTTATCAATAACCACATATTAGCGATAACGTTATCGTTTGTCAAGTTGAAACACAAAATGTTTTTGCGTACACTACAGCTATGAAAATAAAAACAGAAAAACAATATAATCGCATCATCGAAGGCGCCACTGCGGTCTTACTAGCTGAGGGGTTGGCCGGATTCTCTACGTTGAAGGTTTCTAAGTTGATTAAAATGTCACAATCAAATATTTACGTCTATTTCAAAAATAAAGAAGATTTGTTGATTTCAACTTTCACCTATCATCAGCAAAAGTATGTAGCGGAGTTAACCAAGGCTTGGCAACCAGAGCTGCCTCCCCGTGAACTGCTAAAGGCATTTATCCGAGCAGTCTATCAGTTTAGTCAAGACTTCAAAGATTCACTAGCCATCATCTGGATGGTCCGCCAAAGTACTGAACTCCGCTCAAAAATCCCCCAGGTTGAGGACGACCAAATATTCAAAGATCTCTTCAATTTGTTGGCAGACTACCAGAATCAAAAAATCATTCGTGACTACCCGCTGCTCTACACAACCAATGTCATCTTCGCGGCAATTATCAATTATATTCAACTGCTCGATAGTCATGAGCTGTCGAACCAAGAAATGCCGCTTGATGCGTTGGTGACTTTTGTCGCTGATTTTCTTTTTGTCTGAAGGTGCTATCTAAGAGGACTTTTGCCTGCGTTAGACTAAAAAAGCTTGAACCCGATAATTTTCGGATTCAAGCTTTTTGAATTAATCGATATTTGAAGCCTCAACACTGACATTTTGCCGGTGTGGTGCACCACCAAGCACATCAATGATGTGGTCGTTGGCGTCCGCAAAGCCGGCCACAGTGTCAGAAAAACGCCGAAGGTCACGAAGGTCTTATCGCCCATCACGGCTGCCAATCTACGTCAAGCTCACCAACTGGTCGAAACTGGTCATATGAGAGGTAAAGTCGTTGTCATGAACAATTAAGCAATCCCCCCATTGGTAAAATTTTGATTGTCCTTTTACACACAAGATGTACACTGTGGGTGACTGGACACTGTTGGCACTTTTAGGAGATTGGCAGATGAACGAAGAAAATGATGTTATCTTGCGCCAAGTCAAAAGTTTTGCTGAAGGATTAGGCTACATGTTATCAAAGAAATCTGGTGGCAAGGACGATGTGGCTGTTATTTTTGAGGATCGCGAAATCGATCTTGGCCCCTATCACGACGCATTAAAGCAAGAAATCAAGACACACGGCATTGTCGCCGCCTCCCAACTCTTAGAATCTTGGCGCACCAACAGAATCAAAGACAATCAATATGAACAGCTCTTCAACTGGTTACAGGAAGAACGCTTTGGATTAGACAGCGAAGACCGATAATCGCAGCAAAGCAGTGTCAACAATAAACGCCATTTTTTCAATGCAGCCCGCGTTTGTGAGGCTGTATTTTTATTGCCCAATGCTGGGTTAGATTGGCTTTCTCAACGGTACCCGCAAGGCCAGCTGGATGCTAACAATAACTGCGTAGAAATAGAAAAATTCCTATCCTTGAACAATCTATGGCAGGAATTCTTTATCTTTACAGATTCAATTCATACGCTAACCGCGCGTTATCTTCGTGATCAGCAGCCGGTTCATCCACATAGATTTTACCGCGGTGTTGATAACCGACACGCGTGACCACGGCCTGCATTCGCTTATTCAGAGCGTGGGTATCAATCCGAAAGTTGCGGATGCCGTCGCGATACGCGGCACTAATCAAATTGGAAAAGAAGAAATAACTCAGGTGCTGGCCGGCATAGCCATCCCCGATGGCAATCCGATGAATAGTGGCATACGGATCAACCTCATTCTGCCAACTGCCATCCCAAATTTCAGCATAATTGGGGTCATTGCCCACAATCATTGTGGCTGTCCCAGCGATTGTGCCATCCACCATCAACAACCAACACTGTTGCGCTGAAATATCCTGCCGTAGTGTGACTGGATCTGGATAGCCATCTTGCCACTGCGGACTGCCATCTGCCTTGAGCATGGCCTTAGCATGGTCGATAATCGTCATGATTGCCGGTAAATCACGCTGAACTGCTCGTTTAATGTAAATCAAGCTCATCTTTTGGCCCCCTTTATCCCGTATTTCCAAGATAGCATAATCATCTTGTACTTGGCATCAATGATTATTAGTATCTTTAAAACTAATTAGGTGAGACGGCTTTTTGGCGTTGCGCCCGATGCCACTGAGTTTTGTACTCCAGAAACGCCATGGTTTCATCTAATTGTTGCATCTGGGCCGAAATTCTCTCTTTTGCTTCAGCCAACATTTTCAGTGCCGTGTCATCGTCCATATTATCGGCAAACAATTGCTTCAATTCAGCGATACTGACGCCTGCCCGACGAAAAAGAATGATTCTTCGCGCCTGCTCGCTTTGCTGACGATCGTAATTTCGATTCCCATTTGTCTGGCGACTCGCTGAAATCAGCCCAATTTGTTCATAGTACCGTAATTTTGATGGCGCAACATCTAGCTTTGCCGCTAACTCAGTGATATTCATCTTTTCGCTCCGATTCCGTCAAAGTTGCTTGACTTAAAGTTACTTTAACCGATTATACTACACTTGTTGTGAAGTAAAAGACACCCAAAGGAGAATACAGATGAATAAAACCATCGTCATTACAGGGACCGCCAGTGGTTTCGGGAAACTAGTCGTCGAAATGTTTGCAAAAGCAGAGTGGAACGTTGTGGCCACGGTGAGAAAAGACAGTGACTTGACTATTTTTGATCATTTAGACAACGTGACCACGTTAAAATTAGATGTTAATAACGAAGGAGATGACTTAAACTTCGGTGAATTGGCCAAAAAGCAATATGGACGCGTTGATGCGCTAATCAACAACGCTGGCTACTTCCAGGCGGGACCGCTTGAAGGCACATCGATGGATCAAGTGCACCGCCAATTTCAAACGAATGTCTTCGGTTTAATTGCATTGAATAAGGCATTTATTCCCATCTTTCGCGAACAGCGCTCGGGCGTCATTGTCAACGTCAGCTCCATCAGTGCCGAAGAAGGCTTCCCTTACACATCGGTTTATGAAGCGTCTAAAAGTGCCGTCTTGAGTTTAACTGAAGGCATGAATGCAGAACTCGGAGAATTCGGTGTCATTGTTAAAGTCCTGCTGCCAGGCAACATGCAAACCAACATTTTCAACAAGACAGAAGTAGCTGAAACCACGATCGCTGATTATGTGGAACCGTGGCAACACTTCAATGCGATGAACACCGTGCGCTCTAACCCTCAGATTACCGCTGACGTCATGTTTAGGATGGTCACAGATGGTAATAATAAACAGGTCCGCTATTACAGCGGCCCAGATGGTGAAGCGGTCCCTCGAGTTAAGCATCTCCTCGGGCAACAATGGTTCTGGGAAGAATTTAATCAGCGCAACCACGGTAACCCAACACCACTTTGGAACTCATTAATGCCAAGTCCACAAGCTGATGATGTAAAACGCGAATAGCACGGAAATAAACGTCAATACAGGCGATCTCGCCATATAAAGTGCCCCATAATTGTTAGACAAACAATCTAACAGTTATGGGGCACTTTATTGAAGTTGGCCTTTTGATATGAAATAATTCGGCGAAAAAGCAGTTGGCATTATCTAGTATTGCGCCGCCGAAAGATGATTAGTCCTGCGCCTAAGAACAGCACGGCATAGACCAAATACCCCGCACTCATCTCGAATAAACTGAGATGGGTTACTTCCGACATCGATGGGGTCATAATCTGATCGCCGATGTTCATCATATTGAACGGTGTCCATTTTAGCCAATCATGTTGGATAATGAATTGAAACAACAGTTGGTTGAAAATACTGGTGATAAAGTAAGTCGCAATCCCTGCCACAAGTGCCGCGGTTGAGCTCGTAAACAGCGTTCCTATCAGCAGCACAAACGTAAGTAAGAATATCAATGATAAGAACGAGCCTAAGCTAGTTAATGCCCAAACTTGCAAGAAAGAATGCCCACCAGGCAATTGAACAGACAGTGGGATTGTCTTTTGAAACATCATCCAGTGCAAGACTAGGCTAATAATCATGCCGGCCACATAAAGGGTGATGGTATAGATCAATAATGATAGCCATTTACTGATGAGCACTTGATAGACTGAATATTTGCGGTACAACAGTGATTTCAACGTTCCCGACTGAATTTCAGTAGACAGGGTCGTGCTACAAAGTGAAATCATAAAAAAAGCAATCATAGCCGGCACAAAGAAGTTGCCCAAGAAGGCTTTCTGAGGATTAACCACTTGCGGATTGTGCGAAACATAAACCGCCGCTGCAATCTGAAAGACTAACAGGAAGCCCCAAAAATAGGTCAGCGTCGGGCGTTTAACCAGTTTGTATATTTCTTGCTTCACTAAATTTCCCAAAAGAATCTCCTCCTAAGTTTGCCTTGTCATTCCCCAATGGCATTGAAGACCGACGTCTCCAAATCGGCAGGTTGTTCATAAATCCGCTTAATCGTTAAATCTTGGTCAAGCAGTGCTGTCAATAGATGATTGAGGCTGTCATCTTTGACTAACACTCGCAATTGTCCTTGATCAAGGTCGGTCTGGTAACCAGCTTCGGTGAGCGCCTGTTGCGCGACTTCATCTTTATCTGTCTGGATTTCAATAAAGTGCTTCCCGTTATCCAAGATCTGGCTCATCGTGCCCGCAAAGATTAGGTTGCCTTTATCAATGACGATAACGTCGTCGGCAATCTTTTGCAGTTCAGTCAGAATGTGACTGGAAATTAAGAATGACACGCCTTGGGCCTTTTCTTCAGCAATCAAATCTCTGAGCTCTTTGTTAGCCTTTGGGTCCAGACCGTTCATCGGCTCGTCCAAGATAACCAGCATTGGCTTGTTGACTAGTGCTAACGCAATGCCCATTTTTTGGCGCATCCCCAGCGAATAACTTGCTGTCTTTTGGTCGGCGTAACCCGTCATATGTAATTTATTGAGGACGTCATCAACTTTGCCCTTCTTGTCATTGCCAGTGGCAAAGAGCGTCAATTGTTCCCGGGCAGTCAGGTACCCATACAGACCGGGATATTCAATCAACGCACCGACAGAGTCAAGCGCTCGGTGGTCATGAACAGACACCGACTGCTTATCCAATTCGATTGACCCACTAAATTCCGAGATACCCAATATCGTCTTCATGATGGTCGTTTTACCGGCGCCATTCTCGCCAATTAGTGCAGTCACTTTTCCGCGTTCAAGATCAAATGACAGATTATGTAAAACTTCCTTTTGACCAAAGCTCTTCTTTAAATGCGACGCTGACAACACAGTACTGTCCACACCAATTTCCCCCTTATAATAACCAAATCACTTTTCATATTACTTTCCCTTGCTTAAAACAATAGTTCAACGTTATAAATCTGTAAAGCGATAGGCAACTGTCAGCGTATCCATTTATTAGAATCGTAAGAAACTCAGCCTGTAACTTTTGAATGAATGGCAACCTGACTAATCGCGTATGTTCCGTTATTATCAAGTCAGTCAATATACCAGCCGTCGTCTTTCGCGCGCTAGACGTTGTTCCTTCTTAGCCACAATTAAAAAAGTCTGACATTATCTGCCAGACCTGTATCGAAATAATATATAGTAGAAAATCGATTGCGCCGTCACCACATAATTGAAATCCGAGCTAGTTTTGTGACACTGGATTAACTTTTAGGAGTGAGTAGCCCGCAGCCATTAATCCAATCAGAAATGGATAAACTGCACCGCGCTCGATTAGTCCGATAATAATAATTGGATGATTATCTGGTGCCAAAATCAATGCTGCAGTGTATCCCACCGTGGCAATGACCCCGATGATTCCAAGCACGACTAGCAACATCTTTGTTTTGTGTGAGACTGGCATATCAGAACGACCTAGCAAAATAGAAATTACATTCCCAGAAATGAAAGCCATGAATGCCCCAAAACTATGATACATCCCAGTGCCATCAACCAACGCCTCGCCGGACCCATGAAAGACGCCAACTAAGATTCCACCGAATCCCAATACCAAAGCCAGTACTGACAGAACCCAGCGATGTGTGTGCCCTAGGTGGGGGAGTAACAGCACTCCCAGCCCCAATAAGATACCAAAACTGACAAAACCTAAATTCATGACCCAAGCAAGTGGCGAGATCATATACTGCCCAAAGAGATGCGATGGCCCCCTAACACCTAAGTTACTAATGAAATTGTAGGTATAGCTATATGCTGGATGACTCCACGCAGCAGCAGTGATGAACTCTGTTAGGAAAAACACTATCCCTCCTAACATTAAAAAAATTCCGGCAAGTTTCCAAGTTTTTTGAAGATTATTTGTTAGCAAGAGATCGACTTCCTTCTGTATTATTGTGTGACAAAAGTGATAAACTAGTTTACATTAGTCATGTACCTGACGAAATATATTGTATGGTACCTGACATGTTTTGTCAACACACTAATTTAGGAGCGATGAAAATGGCAGTGACGAATACCGAACTTACACTGAAGCTCAACCATTTAAACAATACGTTGAAACAATTACGCCAATTCAAGGTAAGCAGACTATCTTTGATAGATCCTAGTAGTGGCCAGGGCAAAGTATTAGCCACGCTGAAAGAAATTGGTGCCATCCCACAATCAGATTTAGTCAACCAACTAGGTATGAGTCGCCAATCCGCTTCAGAATTAATCCGCAAGCTGGAGAAACGTGGTCTCGTTAATCGAATTAAATCCGAAACTGACAAACGTGTTTTTCAAGTGTCACTCACCGAGAAAGGCATCTCTTCTGCCAACAGAATCAGTGTTAACGAAGAAGATTATATGGATGCCCTCTCTGACGACGATAAAGCGACGTTTGACAAGATTCTTAATACCCTTATTAAGGAGACTGACTCACAATATGACGTTGCCAAAAAGAATTTCGGCGCAAATATTTTTGGAACTAAAGGCCAATGACAACAACCTCAAAGTACTCATTAATCTCCCCACTTCAAAAGAAATGGAGAGATTTTTGAATAAGCAAAATTTAGATTGACATTTTAGCTAACACTGTTTATTATAATTGCCGTTAGCAATTTTATAACTAAAGGAGCTGCCCATGAATGCCAAGCAACTAGCCCAACAGTTTATTACTGTCATGAAACAAAATCGAGTCAGTAGCGCTCGAGATTTTAGTGAAAATGCTCTGGGTGTTGACTACGTTCTCTTTCAGTATTTGGATCAGCACGAGAACGTCACCCCAAGCGATCTTAGTCAAGCTTTACATGTCACGACAGCCAGAATGACAGTTATTCTGCGCCGCCTTGAAAAAGCCAACATGATTACTCGCAGTGCCCACCCAACAGATTTGCGCAAATTCATCATTGCGCTCACACCGACTGGCCGCAAAAAATTAAAAGACCAAGAGACCAAACAACTCACCTACCTCACTGATCTGATGGCTTACCTGGGCGAAGAGGACGCCGAGGCTTATATCCGCATCGTTTCAAAATTAGCCAAGCGGCGTAATCAATCGAAAACAGAAAGAGGCAATTAATATGGCAAAGGAAACAACAGACTTAACTGATTTAAATCCAGAGATTAAGGCGTTTCAAAACAGTTTGCGCATGAAATATGACCAACAGAACACTTCCGCAGAGAAAGGCCAAATTGTCTTCGTTGGCTCGTCATTAATGGAAATCTTTCCCATTGAAAAGATGCAGCAGGAACAAGACCTGGGTTTAACCAAGACGATTTATAACCGTGGCGTCCGTGCAACGACCACCGCAGATTTATTGGCTCACATGGACACCCTCATCTTTGATTTGCAACCCAGCAAGATTTTTATCAATATTGGGTCTAATGATGTCGGTTTTAACGTCCCCGAAGAAACTTTTCTCAGCAACTATACTAAGATTCTTGAGCAAATTAAAACAAAGTTGCCTAACACAAGGGTCTACGCGATGGCCTTCTATCCAGTCAACACCACACATAACTTTGGTGAAGAAGAAGATGAACATAGCCATCTTTATGAACACCGATCGAATGAGTTATTGGAAGACGCTAGCGAAAAGGTCAAGCGCATTGTCGAAAAAGCAGGCGATACATTTATCAATGTCAATGATGGTCTAACCGATTCCACTGGCAACTTGAAACCTGAATACACGTTTGATGGAGCGCACATGCTACCAAACGGTTATCAGGTTGTCTTCAACAATATGAAACCATACCTCGATTAATTACTTGCTGTGCTAAAAGCTGCCATTCCAACTAGAGTGACAGCTTTTTTTGTGCGAATACCTTGTTGCCATATAGATAAATCTTTGGACCAATACTGGTTAGAATCTGAGTGGGTTCTTAGTGATCCCAGTGCGCACATTTAATTAGCTCGAGAGTCTGCAAGTGCCAATTCTGTGCAACGATATGGCCAATTATGGCAAAAAAAAGAACACCCACCGAAGTGAGAGTTCACAGCCAAGTAAGCATTAACGTGTTCCCAGAGACTGTCGATTCTGCTCACACTTCTTAATTACTTACCTAACTTTGTTTTGTTTGTAACGTTCAACTTGTCGTCGAAGTCATGCACAACTGGTTCACCAGTTGCCATTTCTAAGTTGATGATATCTTCATCAGAAATGTTTTCGCTGTACTTGGTTAAGGCATGTAATGAGTTACCGTGAGCAATGGCAAAGGTCTTGCCGTCTAACAAGTCAGGGGCGATATGGTCTTACCCAGAAAGTGAATAATTTTCGCATGTGGATGCCTTATAACTCAATGGGTTCGTACTATATTTTCACAATCTCGAGGGCCGCTCAGGAGCACTCGCACTTTTCACATATTTAGAATATGCTACTGATCAGCCGTTTTCTTCGAAGGTTTAGGCTCACTTATTGGTTGGAATTTCCACATTCTACCTTGTAAACTCACCGGATGTACTGGTTTCTGACTGATAGCATTAGTCAGCATTTCAACTTTGTCTGTTAACTTTTCTTCCTTGATAACGGTAATCAGTTCATCATATCGTGCATTTACTACCTGAGATTTATCCGGTAGTGATCCGATTGCTAATATGACATGGTCTACTTGTTTGGCTAGGCTAATAACCTCTGTTATACCTTGTGCTGTACTACCGTCAGATAGAGCTTTATCGCTTAGGTGTGCGACCGGTTGACTGAATAGGATCGCTGTCGCAACACCGCCACCGCAAAAGAATACCACGATGACACCATTTCAAAGCTATAAATAAATATCCGTTATTTCAGATGTCAACTTGACAGGATTAGCGCCTTCTCAAAGCGTCTTTTGTCATAGCTTCTATGCCTGTGCACTGGGTTAAGATTTGCTTACGTCCTTCCAAGGTCTGACGACAAAGCCTCGACAAAATAGTATGCTGGTCAAAATGATTCAGGAAGGAAGATTCCCATGGCGAACCATCGTGGGCTCGCGTGGCTGATTTTCATTGGCGGCGCCACTTTTTTAATTGCCAGTGATTACAGCCCAGTCCCAGCCCCTCAGCGACTCCAGGCTCAAACCGAGTTGCGTGAAACTGTAGATTTCGCTAAGAACAAATTCGATCAATTTGTTGCCAGTAGTCAAAATCAGCCCAAAGTTGAAGTCTCACAACAGTCCCAACCAAAAGTAAACGTGACACCAAAAGAAGCCACGGCGAATCGCGCGCAGTCCCGCCAGGCGGACACTGGGCAAGCCACCCCGATTGTCTCAATCGTCCAAGGTGCGTCTCTGAGCCGCACCTACTATTACACCTTCGACACAAACGACTCACAGGCCGTGCGCAACGTCTTCGCCCATGCGGTAGACGTCTATAACGCAACCGGGCTCGTCAATCTGATTCCAGGAACGGGCACCAGTACACAAAATCAAATTGAGTTCTCGATTTATCATAAGCAAATGCCCCTCAGTCAACGTGTCTCTCTTGAATTAGGTCAGGGTGGGCCCGAGATTATCAGCCGTGTGTGGGGTGGGATGACCATCAATCACGCGACCGCTAGCCTCAACGTGACCTATCCGGAATCCATCGCCCAATCGGTGGCGATTCACGAGTTAGGCCACGCACTGGGGCTCGATCACAGCACCAATGCCGCTTCCGTCATGTACCCCGTCGATCAAGGCAAAACCGCCTTATCGGCTGAGGACATTGCTGCGCTCAAACAGATTTACAGCGTCTAAGGCATGAAAAAGAAGCTGTGACATAACTATACAATCTCGAGCGAGAGCCGCAGGAATCCGAAGATTCCTGCGGCTCTCGCTTTTTGATAGAATATTTTACCATGTATCAACTTACTCTTGAAATGGGTCCATCATTTGTGTCTGAAAAAAATCATCCTGCCCCTGAAATCAATAATCTGTTTGAGCCATTGTACTCTTCCAGTATTTGCTTGGCAGCTAGTTCACGATCATGTAAGTGAGCTGGCCCCTGATAAGACGTCACCATAACCAGCTGCGGTAACCGATCATATAGTTTCTTCGATGGTAATAACTGCATGTCCAGCTCACTCCTTTCAAGTGCGTCTGTCTCGACACCTACATCTGCGGGTGACAACGAGTGACCAATCAGGCTACTCAGTAAGTGCATCAGCCTTCGTTCTTCAAGCGCCATACGTTATTCCTCCTGCGGCAAAATAAAAAGGCCTGACATTATCTGTCAGACCTTTTTATGAATAATATATATTTGCAAATTTGTTTGTAACGTTCAACTTGTCGTCGAAGTCGTACACAACTGGTTCACCAGTTGCCATTTCTAAGTTGATGACATCTTCGTCAGAAATGTTTTCGATGTGCTTGGTTAAGGCACGCAATGAGTTACCATGAGCAGCGATGATAACCTTCTTGCCGTCTAACAAGTCAGTAATCCACTCTGAGATTCAATTTCAAGGACTAGCCTGTCCTATAATCATTGACTGTTGTCATATCATGTTAAAATATCACTAAAGAGGTGAGTACTACGCAAACTCCTGGTATTAAATTTGCTCGCTATCAACAACCTGACAAGCGCCTCCAAGCCACGCAAGACAAACTTTTCAAGGCGCTGACACATTTCTTTATTACTGAAGTACGCTTTGAGTCAATCACGGTAACCCAACTATGTAAAGAAGCTGGAATTGTTCGCCAAACTTTTTACCGCCATTATAACAATCAGCTCGAGATCCTTGAAAATCATGTTGCTAACATTGCAAATGATTTTTTGGCGCTCATCGACAAAGTTCCAGTCAGTGTCGTCGATCTACCACAGACAGTGGTTCAAGAGTTAAAGAATAATCAGATGCTCTTTGAGATGATTTACTGGGCCCACGCAGAAGAAGCGGCCATTACTGTCCTGGCCAACGATATGATGCGCGTCACATTCATTGATGACCGGCAGAACGATTTTCAAGGATTTGTTAATGAAGTCGTCGCGCGCAATGTGTTTAACTTTAGTCGCGTGATGCTTAAATATCCCACGATAGACACCAAAATGTTAGTCAAACTCTACAGTTTAATGGTGCCAGATCCCCGGAATATCTTTCAACACTTATCTGGTGGCAAACATTAACTTGCTGTGACAACACACTATGCTGGCCATCCTTTTCAACATTCTTCAAACGCCCTATATTATTCCTACTGCAATTAAAAAAGCGAGCGTCCCAGAAACATAGGATTTCGGGATGCTCGCTTTATTCTGTTTTGATTTTTAAAAACTAATCCCGCTGTTCATAAAACCAGTTGCTAGCATTTCGATAAACTTTTTCCACGGTTTCAGGCTGATCATCACCAGGCAAATCTTGGCGACTTTCAAAGCCCGTACGACTAAGCACGTAACACAGGCCTTGGTAACTCTCACGATAGGATGTGAGTTCTTTCAAATCAATATTAATGCTGACACTTGGAATAACTGGGATAATTTCATCCCGTTCATAAATACAATCTGCGTCGACAATCTTCCAGAGCCCGTTAATTTTTTCTAGGCGGGTAAAAATACGTGCATACGAATGCACCTCAATCGGTTGATTGTCTAATTTAATTCTCGGTGACAGCATCATGACTGGCATCTCCGCGATAGCTTTATCGCCATTAAGCCAAACTTCCGTGTAAAAAATCTTCTGCTTAGCACCACCACCATGAGCCGCAGCAACTTTTTCAAAGTAACCAGTGGCTGGACCGTCATACCAAGAAACGTGTATTAGGGCGTCATCACTGTAACAATTAGCTTCTTGTTCATATAATCCACTATCACGTGTATAGCGTTCATATTCTAATAACTCACGAATCTCGGCGCGATCTTGAAATGCCTGCTTATCTGTTTGATCCAATTGTTCATCGTAAAAATATGCTTGTGTCATTATTGTTAGACCTCCATCAAATTAATCAACATCTAGTGCATTATCCATGATAGTAAATGGGCACTTAACTCCGCACTGCAAAGCTCAATGCACCTCAAGCGTAATAAGTTCCATCATTTGATGCCTTCGTTAATCACCATTTCGTGATTACTTCTTAAGCTTACAATGTGACTCAGGGTGAATCAATCGTGTTTGTGGACAAATTCGGCAATAGTGTCACACACGAGCTTATCCAAACAGGATAACCATCACATGGCGAATGAACCACAGAAACAGATACGGCTTTGCCATTGACTAAAGAATATGAAAGCTATGTTTAAATTCATAATAATTCTTGACCTAGGTGCTTTTAAATCATTTAGTTTCTCAACCTTCTTCCGCTAATTTTCATCCCTCTGCCCTTCTCCTTTAGGAAAAAATGGCCTGACATCATTTGTCAGACCTTCATAGAAATAATATAAATTTGCAGAATTGGCTTTATCGGCAGTGCCCATAGTGACCCAAGTGACGCAGATTAAACTGGGTCTAGGGTCTACAAGTGCCAATTCCATGACACCCTATGCAATTTATGGCAAAAAAAGAACACCCACCAAAGTGAGTGTTCCAACTAGGAAAGTATTAACGTGTTCACCCTCACAACAAACTCCGTCCAGCTTACTTCTCCGCGGATGCACGCATCCGTCCTCGAAGTTATGCTGGTACTCGTTTGTTACCTGTGAGGCTTCACACTTCTAATTACTTACCTAACTTCGTCTTGTTTGTAACGTTCAACTTGTCGTCGAAGTCGTACACAACTGGTTCGCCAGTTGCCATTTCTAAGTTGATGATATCTTCATCAGAAATGTTTTCGATGTACTTGGTCAAGGCACGTAATGAGTTACCATGAGCAGCGATGATAACGTTCTTGCCGGCTAACAAGTCAGGAGCGATATGGTCTTCCCAGAAAGTCTTTAGGCCTCACGTGGGAATGTCTTATAACTCAATGGGTCTACGCGATTTTTTCGCAATATCGAGGGGTCGTTTAGGGGCACTCGCTCTTTTCACATATTTAGGATATGCTATTGGTCAGCTATTTTCTTCATCGTTTTCTTCGAAGGTTTAGGCTCACTGATTGGTTGGAATTCCCATGTTCTACCTTGTAAACTCAACGGATGTGCTGGTTTCTTACTGGTAACATTAATCAGCATTTCAACTTTATCGGTTAGCTTTTCTTCCTTGATAACGGTAATCAATCCATCATATCGTGCCTTTGCTACTTTTGATTTATCCGGTAGTGACCCCATCGCTAATATGACGTGGTCTACTTGTTTAGCTAAGTTAATAATCTCCGTTATACCCTGAGCTGTACTACCGTCACTCAGAGCTTTATCACTGAGATGCTCGACTGGTTGGCTAAACAGGTTTGCAATTGCAACGCCACCACCTTTAAGTGCTCTTATATGGTTCATTATCAGTAAACGGGTCACGTCGAGTATCTTAGGATCACCAACGGATGGGTAGTTTGCAATCACTAAGTATTGGGGTAATTCTGTCTCCCATACCCATCTAACCCAAAAGACGTTTTTAGCTGTTGTCCTTGATGTGACTTCAATAGTTTCTAGTATCGCTGGTTGATTTGGCATATTGATTTCTCCTTCAGTTATTTACGCTTGTGTGCCTACTTTTTGACGGGGATTCGGGGATTTACTTGTCCAATTCCGCTTGATTTATCGAACATACGTTCGTATAATAATCAGTGAGGTGATGCTTAATGACTAACGTTCTACATCTTGATGACTTTACTATCACTCGCTCTGGTTGTCCCGGTGGTTGGACGAAGGTTCGGCACCACGGAGAGACTATTGGCTTGATTGAGACTGATAAGTTGTTCGACGACCTACCGCGTATCCTGAATCGACCACTAACATCCGATGAGCAGGCAGCTATTCCCTTGTTAGCTCCTCGGATATTCAAATTGACTGCATAATAAAACCGCCATTCCAACTTATCATCGGAATGGCGGTTTCTTTGTATTGTAGCTTGTCAGGCATTGTTGGCTTGATCAAGCACGGCTAGTGCCTTATCTTGCTCCTCCTTCACGGTATCAGGCAGTAACCCTATATAGTAAGTTTGGGTAATCACTGTGCTGGCATGGCCCAGGAAGGCAGATACGTAACTGAGACTAATGCCTTGAGATATCATCAGGCTGGCTATCGTATGTCGCAACGTATGGGTACTAAACTTTGCTTCGATACCTAAACGTACTTGCAGTTGATGGTAGCTAGCATTCAGATTCTTAGCATCAGGTAAATGTCCACGTTTATTCCACATCAAATAACGTTCAGGGTTCGTAATACCCTTGGCAAGTAACCACTGTTTATGCTGGGTGACCCAGCGACGAATTTTCAACATCACTTGTGGGGTTACTGGTATGGAGCGCTTAGCCTTTTCAGTCTTAGGTTCCTTCATCAGCTTATGCAGGCTATCCCAACTTTGGTCAATACGGATTTCGTTATTGTCGTAGTCGAGGTCGTCTTCTTGGAGGGCTAAGGCTTCTCCTGCGCGCATCGCCGTATTGGCAATGATGAATAGAGCGAACCGATTGACATCTTTCAACTGATAGTCGTAATCAAGCAGGAAGTTACGCACGCGATAATAGTCAGCCCGTGACATGAATTTATGATCATCCTGCTTCGTCTTACTGCGATCCGCCACGATGTTAATGCGCGTATCAGTGGGGTTCTTGGCAATGACACCCTCAAGTACAGCATCCTTTAGACAAGCACGTAACTGTGACCGTTGTTTCTTGGCGCTAGCCTCACTCATATTTAGGTGGTTGAAGTAATTTTGGATGACACCTTTGGTTAGGTCGCGCATCCTTACGTTTGGCAACAGTCGCTTTAGGTGAGTCAACGTCAACCGATAACTATCTAGCGTAGCAGGCTCGACGGATGGTTCCTTATAGAGTTTCACCCACATGGCGAAGTAATTTATCAGGAGCATATCCTCGGTAAATGCGTCAGCACCCTTGCCTTCTTCAACTTGTTGTTGGGCAATCCACAGTTCAGCATCCTTATGGCTATCGAACACCTTGGACTTCCGCTTACGCTTACCATCCTTGCTGAACGACATAATCGCCTTGTAGGGATGTTGACTACCCGTATTAGGATTCTTAATGATTTGTGGCATGACGCGTCCACCCCCTACTTGTCGAGATACCAGCTACTAGATTTACCGTCAATATAGCTTCTCAGTGCACCCACAGGGACACGGAACTGCTTTCCAGAAGGGCCAACACGCATCCGTGGGAAAAGCGGGTCTTCCATCATCGTATTCAGCGATGCCCGGGATACTCCAAGGTACGTTGCGGTCTCATTCAACCTCATTAGGTATGACAATGGGATTCCCCCTTGCTCTACACCCATTGGTATGTTCCTGTTGTACAATAATTGACCCTCCTGTTCAGAAAATTTCTGTGTGTCATCATCATCAAACTCTTTGTCGTTATCCAATACTCTTGACCTCCTTAGTCATATCAATAGCAGCAACAATAATTTTGCTTGCCCCATACCGAAAATACAGCCTTTGAGACTCATACTTACTCATGCCAACATTTTTAAATGCGGTCAGGACAGTCGTAGCATCTGGCAGATTCAGCTCTTCCAGCAAACTATCGAACTGGGGCTGATAAATCATGACATACTGCACGCCTTTGATGTGTTGTACCCATCCATACGCATTAGGTTTTTCTGGGCTAGTGTTCTCAAAGTCAGTCCAGTTGTCACTGAGCCAGTTCGTGATTGCGGCATACGATTGAGTGGCAACATCTGCTTTCAAGGCAAGCCCTTGGAACTGGTTCCAAAGAACATCCATAATCGCTTGCTCATCCACATCAATAGTAAACAGCTCCGAATACATGCGAATTGCCATCAGAATGACGGCAACTTTCGTTTGAACCCGACCAATAGTTGGTGAATATGCTTCTGGTGTTCCAAAGACCGCCATAGCTTCCGCAAACTTTTGCCTAACCTGCTCCAGTGACAATGACTGCAAGTAATTAGCAAAAGGCAAGGCAGCCGTACCGTACGTGTTTGAGAATGCCGTCTTAATGGCTTGGGCATGCTCAGCGTTTTCAGTAAAGGGTAACTGGAATTCCAGTAAGCGCACGAATAGTCCACTTGACGTTGACAGGCGCTCCCCTAAGCTGACTTCACCAGTAAAGTACACCCATGTTGCAAAGTGACTTCCACCTTTTAATGTGGGGTCACTACTCAATCGACGTTTTTCAGCCCCATTCCCGATGCTATAAATCAGCTGGTCAAATCTGGTGCTTTCAATGTTGCCGCCAATATCGTCGTAGCCAATCCCAACACCGTAATTACCGCTGAGGCTGTTAACCATCGCATTCTGGGTTGAGTTGAAACCAAGGAATAGTGACCCTGCTTTTGTATTTGATGGCTGCCCAAACACTGACAGCATCGCCATTAACGCAGAAGACTTTCCTGAGCTACTAGGCCCAACAAACGCAATCGCGGCACCACCGATATCGAGTGACGTATTCTGAACCGCATCATACCCGGCAATAATCGTGGCAAAAGCGACACCCAACGCAATTTCTAAATTGGTCCGGCCTTGTATGAGCCACTTAACATTGTTAATCCAGTCACCAAGGGTTCCATATGGCGACAAATCAAAGTCACCCAAATACTCGCCCACCAGCTTACTACCTTCATCGATAGGTTCGTTCATTGAAGCCAATCGATACACTAGTGCACCTGACTCGGTCGTGTGCCATCCGGGTGACACATACTGCACCAACTCAACCGCTTGGTCACGTGCCTGCTGCAAATACATGCTTAGTTCCCGCATGTTGTAGGGATCAATAACAACCCCGAAGCGGCTTAACCGTGCTACCTGTGGTCCTTGTAAGCTGTCAGCATCAATCACTTGGGTGCGAATTTGCCCACCACTGGTATAAGCAATTTCAGTGGTTAGCTCCCCAGTTTCTTCATCCCGCAACGTTTTCACAGGAAGAATAGGACTGGACAACCAACTGTTGCCTTCTTCTCTCATAGCATAAACACCATCGCAATTTAGCTTGAAGCGGCCAAGCTCGACGGACTCTTCACCGGCAATGATTTGCCTAAAGTATTTACTTACCATTGGGCGTCTCCTTAAAGAAGGCCACAATTCCTGGTTGACCGTTGGTTGAATCACGCTCTGCTTTCATGGATCGATACAAATTAACAGCATCCTTCTCATCGCATGGACCGCACAACAACTTCAAAGATTGGACGTCAAACCCCGAATCAGGTGCAGGGAGTGTGCCGTCCCAATCATTAACAAGTGTGGCTTCAAACCAGCATTTTAGAAAAACACTGAAAGTTTCAGGAATGTCCGTGATAAAAGGGGAATGGCGCCTAATGGCATCCATTCCAACAATCCACTCATTGTCGTCAGCGTCTTCTGTGTCAAACAGCATTGGTGACGTTTCTAACCAGGCAACCTTCACGTTTAACACTAAGCCCGGTAATGGATCTGGATCAGGAATTTCAGGTAGTGTCAGCAACTGCACAAGAACTGTTGTTTTATACGAATTTTTCATCAGAATACCCACTTTCTAGATTGACCACAACAACTACGGGCCTATTTACCGGCCTGCAAATCTTGGAGCGATTTAGCACCGAGTATTAGGCCATCTTGATAACTTGGTCCCTGGCGCGCATGATCCCGGTCACCGTACACCAGTAAGTTATGAATGGACTCCATTTCATCCTCAGAGGCCCAGCCTGCCAACAAACTCACTGACTTTAATTGGAGATTGACTTGAACTGGCACCGCCGGATTGAAATCTGGAACCGTAAGGGCCAAGGTGAACCAGTTTTGCAGTAACGTGCGCCAATACGCTTCTTTCATAGATGTGAATGGGGAATTTTGAAGTAACGCCCAATCAGATTCACTGGACAAATCAAACCTGAAGTGGTGTCCCTGGTAATGCTCGAGTTCTTGATGGTAGTCAAAATCAGGAAAACTAAATTGCAAAGTGAGTTGATCCTGGTAATCGTATACATCGTCCCTTCGCTGTGAAGGATGAAGAACCTCAATATTTTCAAGACGGGCAACAGTAGAAAAATTACTTAACATGATAAAGACCTCATTTTCAAGATTTGGTCGTGTCTGACCATACCTTAAGTAAACCATCGAAATGAGGGTTTCATAAGAGGACAAGTTTGTCCCCTTGATTTCAGCGCAACAAAAAAGCACCCCATTTTTGGGATGCCAGGTCGATTATTAAAGAGGCTTCGGCTGTTGCTCGAATGCAGTTGTCACCGCTCCCATAAATATCGTAAGTTGGTTAAAATATTCTCCAGCGGATTCTTTGGTCAACTTCGAGGTGTCACCATTCCACAATTTGTCCAGTTCATCCTGATAAGTGTCAAGTATTGGAAGCACATCCTCCAATTTCAGAAATTGTTCAATAGCATATTCGTTAAAGTCAGAAATTTCACCAATCATGTAATAAGGCGGAAGTGGAACGTCTGGCACAACTAAGTAATCAAGAACATCATTCAAAAATGATTCTAACTCAAAATCAACTGCATTAGTGGCCTCCTGAACTTGGAGACGAAAATTAATCGAATGCCCACTTGAATTGAAATTAGCCAGAGCCTGACCTAAATCATACCAATGGTTCTTAGGTATTGCATTGATACCATCAGCAGCCAGCGACATCACTTGTTTCAAATGCGGCTGATCTGGTATCGCTTGAATTCTCGAAGATTCCTTCTCAAAATGAATCTTGATTGCTCTATTCAACCTTTTAACAGCTTTCTCCTTGCCGCTTAACGTTCCTTTAAGATAATCAACGTCTGTCTTCGTCAGGTTCTTCGGATAACTATTAGGGCTATGATACAGTGGCGCTAGTAATTGCATTGTGGGGCTGAACAGAATCTTCTGCTTCTTATCATCGGGATCTGGGACGAGCAAAGCCTTCTCTGACTCCAAAATTGTGAGAACCCTAGATAAACCTTTCATACTCATATTCGTATTAACCACGCGGAAAAATCTCCCTTCTGATTTACAACTAAATGTAAACCCCAAATTCAAAAAAGTCGCATCGAAATAGCCTTACGTTCCATGGGCCCTCCGACACGCCTTGGGGCGCAAGGGATACAGAGGACAATTTCCCAAAATGAAAGCGGTATCTAATTAAAATTCGATGAGTTTGGTGACGAATAGATTAAAATTGGTGGTTCCCGCACAAAAAAAAGAATGGCCCATTCAGCCATTCTCGTTGGTACAGCTTCCCTGTCAGCCTACTTGTTGTCGGTATCCTTTTGGTTACCCTTGGCAACCTCTTGGATTTTCTTTTCCAAGTCTACATTGAAAAACGCTGCACCGGCACCGATCAATGCTAAGACGTTGCCTAAAAGATAGATCCATGCACCCATGGCAAACGACACAGTCCCATCGGCTACGTCACCAACTTGCCCCTTAAGTACAAACACAAAGATGATAGTGATGATTGGGCAAACAAGTTCAATCAGCTTCACGTTGTTCTTCAATGATGAAATGTACTTCACAATCAACATCATTGCTGGCAACAGGATTAATAAGGTACCCAGCATGTAGTCCGAATTTAAAATCAAACGGTAGCCTTTAACTGATTGGGCAGCATACGCGCCACCATCGTCAGCATAGAAGTCACCCAAGAACAAGGCCACAATCATGATGATCGCACCCACAAAGTCTAAGTTACGAATTACCTTTGTTACTGTCGCATTATTTTGCATCATATAAATCTCCCATCAAATTTTGTTATTAGCGAAGCCAATTCATCCAGTCCTTCTGCTCAACTATTTCGTCGCCACGAAAAACCTGTACCTGTCCGTTGATCCCGACCGAGAAGAGTAGGCTAGAATCATCCTTGGTATCACGGAATGTATAGGAGAAGCCCCTGTCCTTAGAACCTGTGACTTTCTCCTGCTTCAGCTCACTGTGATATTTCTTGTAGGTATCCGTTAGCTCAATTATTCGAAAGGCAAATTTCTTATCATGTAGAACTTGCTCTCCCTTCTCCATGATTGTTCCAACTGGGTCTCGGTAGTACTTTTCTGACGAGCTAGAACTCTGAACCTCTTCTGATTCCTGTTCGCTGTCGTCACCTGACCCATTCTTTGTGCTCTCTTGGAACTTGGAGTAAGCTTTCTGCTCACTGCCATATGTCTTCTCGTACTTACTCTTGGTGGATGTTGCAACATCATTGTGTGACTGACACCCCGTTAGTAGTAGCCCACCAACGATCACACCCATCAATAACCCTAAACGCTTCATTACGCCTTTCCCTCCATGTTTCGTTTTTGTTTGTACGTTTTAATCTGCTGATAAATCCAGCGCTGGCTGTAGTCGTACTTATCAGAAAGCGCTTTTAAGTTTCCACCGTTGTATTCCTGAGCAATACGCTTACCAACGGCGTCACGATCATACATACGCATGGGAAACTGTATCTGTAACCCACGAAACTCTGAATAAATCTTTAGCATGTTATCCACCCCAACCAATTCTGCTAGGCGTTGATAAGTCTGATGAAGCACTGAAATCTCCACTTCAGCACCCGATTTTATCATTACGCCACCCCCTTTCCCTGAAATAACGATACCAGTTTGCTTTTACCCGCAAAAACGCGTTTTACAGTGCAAGACACAAGGAAAACTTCAAAATATATGGTCGTACTCTGTCGACGAATGTAGCCTACTTGGTTATCTCCTTCACCAGTACCGACGCCACATTCTGCACCACAATCAATGCGACGCGAATCCACAATTCTCCACTAAACATGCTTATCCTCCTTTGGGGTCCAAATCAATTGATGGTTAGCAATAATCCCACTAGTAATGTATGTTCCATGTTCCGTCCGTATCACGTAGGCTACCAAGTCATCATTGGGCGCTGGTACTTGATACGACGTCACCATAACCCGTTGCGGCAACCGATCGTATAGCCTTGATGGTAATAACTGCATATCAACCTCACTCCTTTCGAGTTCATCTGTCTCGACACCTACATCTGCGGGTGACAGCGAGTGACCAATCAGGCTACTCAGTAAGTGCATCAGCCTTCGTTCTTCAAACGCCATACGTTATTCCTCCTTTAGGCAAAATAAAAAGGCCTGACATTATCTGTCAGACCTTCATAGGAATAATATATATTTGCAGATTTGATTGTGTCGCCAATGACAGAACCAGCCTTTTTAAACAAAAAAATGCTCACGTTCATATTAAAGGTATTTAATGTGTTACTGAGTGTAGCGCAGCGATTAAAACGGGTTGTCTGTCTAAACAAATATGGGCAAAGCTACCGACCGGCTGAAACAATCAACCGCTGACCACAGTATCAAACGACTTTGTAAAGAGTTTTGAAACCTAAAAAGCTTGATCCCTAGTAATATTCAGGAATCAAGCCAAAAGTACTTTAAATTTTTAAATCATAGTGTCTAATATTTATCTTACTCCACGAGATATACAAACAAAGTGCAATAAGCCGACATTTACTTTGTGCAGGAAATTTCATTTATTAGAATTGTAGTCCTAAAGTTACTGTGTCAGATTTTAACGGGATTTTTAACCAAGAAGTGTCTAACCCATAAAAATTAGTGGCTGATCCATACAAATGCGTGCCTTTAGGCGTTGCGGTTGTCCATGTAGATTGGTTGGTGACCGAATGCCCAAGCGCAGCTCCTGATGTAATCCATTTGGATGTCACACTGCCACTATTTGGATAAGAGTACCCAGTGCCGTGTAAAGTAAACCATGCAGAAACCCACTGACCGGTTGCATACCAATTGTGTGTTGTCTGCTGTGTTGTATACCCATACGCTTGAACATTGTTGGTGAAATTGTCGGTGACGGAAATCGCTGTCAATCCCAGACTAGCAATAACCACGCCAAGTGTGATAAACTTCTTCATAGAAACTCCCCCCTTACTTTTCCTCCTGCACAAAGTGAATATACCACTGGAAACGGTAACGTCAATTAAAACTTTGGAGGTAAAAGAAATGGGGACTTTACGTATAGATTCAATTAGCATTAAATTTGACAAAGAAATCCTATCAAACGTGAGTTACAGCTTTAAATCTGGCAAAATGTATTTGATTCAAGGTCAGTCGGGCATAGGGAAATCGTCACTGCTCAATGTGATGGGACTGCTGCAACGTCCAACTACTGGTCAAGTTTTCTCAGATGATGTAAATTTGTGGGAATTATCTGATAAGAGTCGGGCAGATTTTCGCCTTGCAAATTTTGGATTCATTTTTCAAGACCATAATTTGATTAACGGCCTTACGCTTGGAGATAATTTAAGCGTCCCGCTCTTGAAATCCGATGTACCAGCCGATGAGCAGAGAAACCTTGTGTTAAAAACGCTCGGAGATTTGGATTTGAACGATCGTTCAAACATCAGTGCACCTCAATTATCAGGCGGAGAGGATCAACGAGGTGCAATCGGGAGAGCACTAATTACAGGAGCCAAAGTTATTTTTGCTGACGAACCGAGTAATTCTTTAGATCACGACAAAGCTGTTCAGTTATATGAAGAATTGTCTCATCTTGCTCATGATTTAAATAAAATTGTTATTGTTGTCTCACACGAGGAATTACCCAAGAATTATGCTGATGTTGTCCTAACCATCCTGGATCAACATTTAATCGAGCAACATCAAAGCGTTGAACCAGAGCAGTCTGTCAGTCATCCTGACCAAAATATATCTCAGGTCAAACCTGATTTTTCTTCAATAATCACTAGTAAAGAGGCGCTCCATTACAACAAAATAAACTCCAAGGCAAAAAAACAACTTCCCTGGCCGGTGCTAATCGTCGTGACCCTGTTATTAAGTATTTCAGGCGTCATTCTTACTATTCCTCAAGTGCTGGCTCAGCAGCAAGAGGTTACTTTGAGTAAAGCCACCGATAACTCAATATTTGTGACTAATGATACCCTCGGAAGTAATAGTAACCAGGACCTAGAACCCTTTAGAAACCTATCTAATCAAGAGGAATCAATCATTGGCAAAGTGAAGGGTGTCAAAATCGTTTATAAATATTTTAACTTTGTTTCCTACGGCCTAACCAAAGATAACGCCAAAGACCCTGAACCGACTTCTATTCCTATCAATATTGGAAATAAGAAGTATTCCATTGCCAAAACTTTCTCGATTCAACCCCTGTACCCTGAGGATATAAGCCGCAAGTATTTCTTTAGTCAAGGAACTCCGAAGGTCAACAAGGATGGTTTGGTTGTGTCACAAACCTTTCTAGATAACAATCACATATCGAGTAAGGGGCTAGTCGGCCATAATATCTCTCTCACTATTTATGTGCCATACGCCGAGTTCCTTGCTACCAGCGAGTTGCCTTCTAACAACAAGAAAACGGTAGCCACCGATGGTAATATTTATGTCCCTGTAAAATTAACTACTAAGATTACAGGGATTCTGGCTGACAATTATCCGTATAACCGATCTGAATTGGGCAATGGTTTGTTTATGGACTATGCACAAATGACCGGTATTCTGCAAGATACAATCAAGAAGAATCCGCTTAAAGGTCAGATTTTTCCGTCTTTCAAACAACAGGCGTTTGGTTTTAGTGCCTTGGTTGTTCAAGCAAAAACATTCAATGACACTATGGCTATAGGCAACTCAATCAAGGGAATTTCTCCATCGCTGCATGTTACATCAATCGCGCAAAACATTGCGGCTCTCAATCAGAGTATCCAGGATTCTCAACATTCATCCACGAATTTCGCGATTCTAATTATAATCGCAACGACCGTTGTCTTGATGATTACTTTCTTCTTCACCAATAGAAGTAGAATGCAGGAAATTGGCATCTTAAAAGCAATTGGGTATTCATCTCAAGATATTCGTAAAATACTATTAGTAAATGGCTTTCGCTACAGTCTAATCATGTTCATCCTGGCAGAGATTATTGACGCAGCAATCCTATTCTTTCTGCTACGTACAATGCTCCTATATCCAGGGCAGTTCCTCCTTTCTACACTTCTCGCTAATCTGATTTTGGCGTTTGGTGTCATTCTTATAGCTAGTTTATTGCCTATTCGGAGATTAAATAAATTAGACCCTGTCAACATTATTGAACGGGGATGAGTACTTTAATCGGGAGCTTGAAACCCAGTAAGCCCCCTTTTGATTAGCAAGCAGTACAACCCTCTATTACAAATAAAAAAATTACTAAGAGAATGAATTCTAGGAAGCACTCCACAATTGGTAGACGATTAAGCCTTACAATTATGGGGTTCTTTTTATTCTGCACAGGCAGAATTGATTAGTCGACAGGAGAGCCTGCAAGTGCCAATTCTATGACACGCTATGCCAAAAAAAAGACACCCACCGAAGTGAGTGTCCGAAGCTACGTAAAAACTACTTACCTAACTTAGTCTTGTTTGTAACGTTCAACTTGTCGTCGAAGTCATACACAACTGGTTCGCCAGTTGCCATTTCTAAGTTGATGATGTCCTCATCTGAAATGTTTTCGATGTACTTGGTTAAGGCGCGCAATGAGTTACCATGAGCAGCGATGATAACGTTCTTGCCGGCTAACAAGTCAGGAGCGATATGGTCTTCCCAGAAAGGCATCACGCGTTCCAAGGTAACCTTCAAGTTTTCACCACCAGGGATGATGTGTGGGTCGAGGTTAGCGTAACGACGATCGTTAGCAGCTGAGCCTTCATCACTTGCATCCAAAAGAGGAGGAAGGACATCGTATGAACGACGCCAGATGTGCACTTGTTCGTCGCCCCACTTTTCAGCAGCTTCAGCCTTGTTTTGGCCTTGCAAAGCGCCGTAGTGACGTTCATTTAAGCGCCAAGTCTTGGTTTCAGGAACCCAGAGTTGGTCTGATTCTTCAAGAGCAAAGTGTAAAGTCTTGATTGCACGCGTCAAAACAGAAGTGTAAGCTTGGTCAAATTCCAAACCTGCTTCCTTAATCTTACGTCCTGCAGTCTTTGCTTCTTCAACACCTTGGTCACTCAAGTTAACATCAACCCAACCAGTAAATTGGTTTGATAAGTTCCATTCACTTTGACCGTGACGGATAAGCACTAATTTTGCCATGCTGAAATTACCTCGCTTTTAATTTTTTGCCGAATTGACGGCTTTTTCATCCTCTAATTATAACCCATTTACAGAAAAAAGACACCGGCATTCAGAAATTTGCTATATTAGGACTAGGAAGACAAATGGAGGAACACCATGAAGAAATTATGGTTCAGTATCGCTGGTCTATGGCTCATCAGTGTCATCTATTTTCTAGTTTATGTGAACAATCCCGGCTTACAAACTGCTGTGGATGCTAATGGTGGGCTTTCCACTTTACACGCTATCATGGATCTCATCTTGCTCGGCGGTGGGTTTGCCCTCATTGCCCGCCTCATCTACTGGATGTCTCACCGCCATTAAAAACACGCCCGCAGAAAATCTGCAGGCGTGTTTTTAGTTTACGAGCTGGTACAAATCATTGGCCAACTGCGTGGTATCAGTATCAGTACTCTGATTTGCCAGCAGAATGACGCCAGAATTACCCGTGTGATCAATTTGAATCACGGCATCGAATCCGCCGACAAAGTCATCATAGACCCCGTGGACGTACCGAGTATTGCCGGATTGGAACCAGCCGCCGGCATAGGTCGCATCATCAGACGCAGGCAAGGCCAGTTGATTGAAGTCGGCTTTACTCATCAATTGCTGGTGATCCAAGGCCATTTGGAAGGTGGCCAAGTCCGTAATCGACATGTACAAGTTCCCGGTACCCAATAACGTCGACAACAGACTCTGGCTAATTGGCTCTGGGACGTTGTCTTTATCCTGATACTGGTAAGCCAACGCGACATTTTTACTCGGCAAATCATCATAAATGTACGCCTGCGTCATTTTTAGCGGCGTGAGAATGCGCGCTTTCAAGACTTGGGCGTAACTCTCATTCGTCAGTTGGCGAATAATCCCGGCCAATAAGACGTAGTTGGCATTGGTGTAATTATACTCATGGTTATCGGTGGACTTTAGATTGTGCATTGTCCAGTCAATCGCCGCCTGTTCGCCTTGCAGCGGCTCATTGGGATAAACCTCATCCATCTCAATCCCTGATTGATGATCAAGCAGTTGTCGAATCGTGATGTCTTCCGCATAAGGGATATCCGGATAGAACTTTGCCAGGCTGGTCGAATAGCTCAGCTTGCCTTGTTTAATGAGTTGGGCAATCAAGACAGCGGTGAACGTCTTCTCTACTGATGCAATAGCAAACAAGGTATTCGGCGCGTTCTTAACTTTCTGAGCGGCATTGGCATAACCATAACTGCGGACCGAGCTGATACGGTAGTTATCAAACAACAGCACATTGCCCTGAAAATGCGTTGCTTTGACCAGTTCATCTTCAGCACTCGTCAGTTTCTGAGCCTGTACCCGGCCGCGCTGGGTCAAACTCTGCGGAATGTACTCATTACTACCAATTTGGTACATGGGAATGCCGTTAATAGTGGTCAGGCGCCAGGCGTATAAATGTGTATTCGTCGCAATTAGCGCGTCTTTCCCATGGCCTTTGCGATCATACGTTTTAATCGCATAGCCGGGTGAATAATTAACTGTAATTGGAATCAGTCGACTTTCTGTATAGGCTGGACTCAGGCCAATGCCCAAACTCAGTGCGCCTAGAAAAACGACCACGAATAACAAAATTTTTCTCGCCATAAGCGCCCACCTTATTCCGTGGAAATTTTCTTAATCTCAAGAATATCAAGCAAGAACGTAAAGATTGGAATCCCTACAATTAGACCCCAAGTGCCAAACAACCGATCCGCGACTAGCAAAATTACGAAGGTGAAGAATACCGGCAACTTGGTGCGACTGCTCATGAACTTTGGATTCAAAACATAAGCTTCCAGGGCATGAATCACGGCAATCATCACGATAATCGTAATCACGCCTTGCCAGCCATCGACAGTAAACGCAATGACACTCAATGGAACGACCGAGATAATCGCCCCCGCCACTGGAATCATGGACAACAAGAAAACCATTAAGCCGAGACTAGGCACATTTGGCATCTTCATTACCAGCAAGGTGATTGTTGTAATCACTGTATTGACTAGCGCAATAAAAATTTGGGCTTCAATCACAACGCCAAAGGTATTGATGAACTTTTTAGCGAAATACGCCAAGTCCTGAAAATACCAACCAAATGGCGACGTCAGGAAGGTGCGGCCGAACTCGTTGAGACTGTCGAGTTCAATCGTGTAGAAGAAACTCAAGATGAAGGAAACAAAAAGCGTGACCCCCATCGCCCCAATATTGCTGACGTACTGCAATACCGTGGAAAAACCAGCTTTAAACTGTTCATTTAAATTCATATTGTTAATGCTGCGCAACACCCACTGCATTGCTTGGTTGTGGGCGAACTCTTCGCTGTAATAGAAGCGCTGGACCGAATCAAACAGCGAGATTGTTTGGTGCGCGATGGCCGGCACGTAATGGATGGCGGCGTACGACAGCCCGGCCACAATCACCGCGTACAGCGGCACCACGACCACTAATGGCTGAATCTTCCAGAAGCGCTGGATGAAACGGACCAGCCTGGTCACCAGAAAAGTGAATAGAAACGTCAGCAGGATCATGCTCATAATGCTGCGGGCCAACCAAAGGACCACAACGACGCTCAGTAGCACAACGGCTCGGCGTACTTTCGTGTTCGAGAGAAATCGTTCATATCTTGTCATACCATACCTCCACTGCCACCATTATAACGTTACATCACCATTCGCCAAACAATAAAGAGCGTGAAGCCTCACTAAGGACAAAGACAACGCAGCTTTGCTGCCGAATCATGCCGGGGGAGCGCTGTGGGCACGACTTGAAGCCCGCCAAAGAACGGCGGTCTTCAAGCTCGGCCTTGTTCATGGCTGGCAAGACCCACCCAGCCTTGAACAATTTCACAGCTGCCCGGCTGATTCGTTGCAGCAACAGAATTGAGATTGCAATTTTGGGCTTCGAAAATCTAGTCCTAAACCAAAGATAGTAGCGGCAAAATCCGGCCGTCGGATCAGAAACCAAGGACGAGGTCATCTAACAAAACAAATAAAAAAGCGACGGGGCACAAGGCCTCGCCGCTGTATGATTATTTAATGATTAAATATTTATCGCTGAGCCACTGGTTGCCGCCTAAGTTGTAGTAGACGGAGCCATCCGCTGTGACAGCCTTCTGGAAGACCTTCCAGCTGGTGCCGTGTTGCAAATACCGGCCGCCGATGTGGTTACCGGCTGGGGCATCAAGCATCAGGACACCATATCCTGGCACATAGTTGATTGTCCCGGTGCCATTGACGTTCGTGATTTCAGTGTTGGAACCGCCATTGCTGACGGTGACGTTGCTGGTTGGGACCCAGGCAAAGCCTTTGCTGCCGTCTTCGCTTAACAAGTAGTATTCCTTTGAACCAGCAGTAGCTTTACGGATCACCTTGAAACTCTTGTTACCGTAGTTAGCAGTACTGAATTGTTGGAAACCATTACTCATCAAGTAATACAATGGTGCACCACTGTTAACGGTCACCTGCAGGCTTGCAGGTTGTTGAACAGGATCATCATTGCCATTGACCGCAGTCGTATCAGCAGCCTTCATCCAGCCCCAGTTGCTACCGTTTTGTTTAATCAAGTAGTAAGTGACGCCACTTTGGGTTGTTGCCTTTTCAACCGCAGTCGCCTTTTGGCCATTAGCAGTTGTGAATTGTTGGAAGCCATCACTCAACAAGTAGTAGGCTGCGGCGCCACTCTTCAGGGTTACTTCCTCGTTGATTGGGGTGCGGCTAACAATCTTGTCCGGGTTGCTATAGCTCAAGCGGTTGGATTGAATCCAAGCCACTTGCTTGCCGTCACGGGTCAAGAGCGCCATTTCCAGGCCCTTCTTCGTCTTAGCTAACTTGGTGACAGTGAAGCTCTGGCCGTTGTACTGCGAGCTCATGCCGAAGCTCTCAAAGCCGTTCGCCGTCAAATAGAAGACGCCGTTAACGTCGGTCCCATTGACTGTGGCTTGTTTGTTCACGTCTTGAGTTGAAACCACTGTGTCCAAATCAGCTGGTGGCGTCACGCTACCACCAAGGTTGGCATAGTGCTTGCTAACCAATTGGTAGAACTGATTCATGTCGTAGCCCCATTTAGCAAAGTAGCCATCTGGGTCAACGTGATCTGTCCCGCCGAGGAACAAGCTAACAGCCTTGTGAGACCAAACTGTCCCACTGCCATCGCTTGAGGCGTTATCGAGTGGCAAACCATATTGCTTCAACAGATAGGCCACATACCACGCATCGTTGTTCACAGATTTGGCGAAATCTGCGGTTGAATGCGCGTGAACGAGTTCAATCTGAACAAACCGCGCGTTGGCATATGGACCGGCACCCCAAACGGTGTAATCTGTTGGGTGAATATTGATGATGTGGTTCGCATCAACAAAAGCGTGCACATATGAATACGTGCTGGTTGACCAGTTGTTTTGCATATAGCTGATTTCGTTATAGATGGTGGAGTTGTCATTGGCCGTATCATGAATGACGACACCTTCCGGCTTACCAACACCTTTACGATAACCATTATATTGGGTAAAAGTCGTCTTCATGGTTTCAAGTGCTGGGACCTTGTAGCCATTCTTGGCGATTAAATCATTAATCGCACTGGCAGCGTGGACGGTCTGCACAGGTGACACCATAGGACCAATAGCTGTCATCACAGCTGGGGCAAAAAGTGCACCCGCGACTGCGACTGATGTGATCAATTTCTTTGTTTTCATTTTTATCCTCTTCTTTTGCCTATGCTCCAAACTAAGTATCGGTTAAGCCTTATATGTGACGTACTTGCCTTGGAGCCATTGGTTACCACCAAGGTTGTACCAGACTTGGCCGTCAACGACTGCGCGCTTGAAGACCTTCCAGTCTGTCCCGTGCAGAAGTTTCTTGCCAGTGAATTGCCGATCGTTGCCTGGCTTGTTCCAGATAGCAATGCTGTAGCCAGGAACATAGTTCACGCGGGCAACACCGCTGATAACTGTTTCGTTTGAGTTGCCAGGGTTACTTGGATTACTAGGGTTCGTTTCACCTTCCTTAACGGTTGCGCTGCTAGCCCATTGATTATTGCCTAAATCATACCAAACGGTGCCATCAACCATGGTAATCTGCTTATTGGCCTTCCAAGATGTACCTGCTGGCAGAACTTGGCCGTTAGCGGTTTTAGGCCCGTTGAACTGCTTATAAACCGTCGTAGCAGCCGTCGTAGTAACAACTTTGTTGACGGTCGTTGGCTTTGGATCATATTGCGTTAAATTATTATCCGTAATCACACGATTCAATTTGGAAGCGTATGAAATATCGGTGGCATAACGACCTTGTAACCAAGCCGTTGCATCTTGATAACTCTTCGTATTCTCAATCCAGGTCCCAGAATAATAGCTTGGGTTCCATGCCCCAGGGCCAAGGCGCAGCTTCTTCGCATTATCCGTGAAGGATTCAAAGAAGCTTGGGTACTTACGGAAGTCTGCCATAATCGTGACGTACTTGCCGGCATTGGCATCCCATTCTTGAGTTTGCATAGAGACAGTGTCGCCCGTCCAATCTTGGCCCTTCTTAATCCCGAAAAGGTTGTAGTTAGGCGCAAGGGACAACGTTGATTGGCCCCATCCGGATTCAAGGATTGCTTGAGCCATCATCACGCTTGGGTACAAGCCGTATTGGGTCGCGCAGTTTTGAGCATGTGCAGCAATTTTTTGAATGAATTCTTTTTGTTGTGTGGTTTGGGCTTTGCTGGAGATGCTAGCATCTGCGGCTTGAATCGTTGTGGCAGCGCTGGTAATAGTGCCGATCGCTGTCCCACCGAGCGTTGCGGCAAGACTAAGCATTGTTAATGTTTTTTTCATTAAGATTTCCTCCATATTCTGTTGTTATCGTACCAAAATTTAAGGAATCCAACAATGAGAACACCCTTGATGTAATGCGATTGAAATATTCGTTTCTATTCTGTCGTATTTTTTATCGAAGACACAAAAAAACCGACTCTCAATTGAGAGTCGGTCATTTATCTTAGATAAGATTACTTCAAGATGAAGTACTTACCTGAGATCCATTGGTTACCACCAAGGTTGTACCAAGTTGTACCGTTAACGGTAGTCTTAGCAAAGACCTTCCAGCTTGTGCCATGTGCTAACTTCTTAGAAGTTACATCAGCAGCTGGCTTGCCCCAGATAGCAATACCATAACCAGGTACGTAGTTAACTGTACCTACGGCTGTGATAGGTGTGATTTCATTGCTTTCGCCAGAGTTACCAGGCTTTGTGAATGAAATGTACTTGCCATCAACCCATTGGTTACCACCGAGGTTGTACCAAAGGTTACCATTTTCATCTGTAGCAGTTGCAAAGTACTTCCAAGCAGTGCCATGTGCTAACTTCTTGTCAGTAGCCTTACGATCAGCTGTGTAGTTGTTCCATACAGCGATACCGTAGCCAGGCACGTAGTTAACGTAGAGGGTACCAGTTTCAGTACTTGCACCAGCTGTAACAGTCACAACACGAACAGATGTGGACTTTTCACCCAAGACGTTTGTCGCGGTGTAAGTGAGAATGTATTGACCAGCCTTGCTTGTATCAACAGAACCAGCAACGCTCATACGTTCCTTAGGAACAGCAGTAGCATTGTTCTTGCTTTCGGTTGCACTAACACCAGCCCATGGATCAAACTTTGAACCAACAGTAATCGTAGGGTTAACTGGGGTGCCAAGATCAATTACAGGTGCACTGGCAGAGACAGAGTTAGTGATAACAACAGGGAACATAACCTTGCTTACTAAGCCCTTATCATTTGCCCAAGAAATAGTTGCAGTGTAAGTGCCTGGCTTTGTTTGGTCAACCTTTGAGTAGTCAACATCTGTAGCTACTAAAGGCTTACCGTTAACATCGTTGATACTGTTTTGTGGGGTTACATGGCCAATGAATGTGTTGATTGCAGTTGCAACATCTCCACCAACTGCCAATGTCAAAGCATTTGTGTCAGTTGAGTCCAAAGGTAATGTTTGACCATTGCCATACAATGAACCGTTGTACTTGTAAACTGGTGAAAGTTGTGCTTGGTTATCACCGTTAACAGTTACATGACGCTTAATAGTATAAGTGGCCGTAGCTGAATCGTATGTTAAACCACTCTTGCCGTCATTCGAAACATTACCTTTGATAGCTGACAGAGATGCATCGTTAGCGCTTAAGGTGATTGTCTGTGTGAAACCGGCAGGTTGAGCAAACTTGCCAGCATCAACAACAGGTTTCAAAGTTGAAAGATCAGTAGTTGATGCTTCGTCACCGTACTTATATTCAACTTTCGTAATAGCGTTGGCAGAAACATTCACAGTAGTGCCATTTGACTTGATAGCCAAATCCTTAAGAATGTTTGTGTATGCTGCAACACTAGTAGAACCTGAAATTGGGTCGCCAACTTTAACCGTTGTGTCTGCAAAGGTTGCATTCACTGTCGTTGCAGCTGGGTTTTGAATTGTTAAGTTAACAGTCTTAGATGCAAGTGAGTTGCCCTTACCATCAATAACTTTAAAGTCAACCTTGTAAGTTGCACCAGCAGCACTGTTTGACAATACGTTCTTGATAACAGTCCAACTAGAAGCTTCTTGGCCTTCAATAGATGCGACAATCTTGTTTGTGCCGAAGTTTGAACCTTGATCAGCAGAGTTGAAAAGCTTCAAAAATGCGTCGGCCTTAACAGTGTCATAATCTGCTGATTCTGAGCCAGCAGCAACAAGTGAAACTGGAGAATCAGCTAATGCTGAAATGGTTGATGCAGGAACTGAAGCGTCCTTAAATGCAGCATCCAAAGCAGTTTGTAAGGTAGCGTCAGCAGCCTTAACTGTAACGCCAGGTTGTGCAACAGTTGAAACAACTGGTGCAGCGATAGGAGCAACAGCTAATAAAGCAGCAGCTGTTACGCCGAGGTACTTAAGTGAAGATTTCTTCATTGTGGTATTCCTCCTCAAATCTCATAATTTTAATCGATACCGTCGTTGATTATAGCATGAGTCCAAACTAATGTACATAAAGAATCAAGCACGCACGGACCACTCGTTCGTGCCTGAGTCTCCCTAGGCAGCAGAACCAATGCGATAACGGGGCAGCGATTAAGTAATACCAACATGTACATTGTATTACATCTAGGTCAGAAAGCAAACAATTTCTTCGCATTCAACACGCTTACACCGCGTCTGTCTAGGTTTTGAAACAATCCTATTCACAATTAAGTCACGGTAAACCCGTTATCCATGCGCTTTCAAAAAAGTGGCTGAACGTTATTTAATCTGTCTGACATCTAATTGAAAAAAAGTTGTCGCAATACTTTTCTTTAATGCCAAATGTGCGTATAATTAGCATCGGTATCAAATCTCATCTCATAATTTGTTACGCAGGCCGTTTCGACGGCGATGATCCGTTAGATATTCGACCACATCAGAGTCCCTAGCCGCCGCTGGGGGCTTTTTTTTATGGCTATGGGCTATGGTATACTACCATCAAAGGAGTGAATACATATTATGAAGAAGACATTCACCGGTATTATTGCAGTCTTTGCTGCAGTGATTCTTGCCGGCTGTAACAATAGTAGCAATACTGCCGTTTCCCAAAGCGACGTCACCAGCGCCATTCAAGCCAAGGACTATGGTAAGGCTGAAGGCCTGAATGAAGCCATCCTCTTAAGCAAGAAGGACGACAAGACAGCTAAGGCCACTGATAAGCAGTTGAAGGCCATGACCAAGGCTGAAAAGGCAATCGCCGATTATAACTTCGATTCGGCCAAGGATGACTTACAAACCGCCATTGATACAAATGACGGTTCGAAGACCTTGGTGAGCCAGGCCAAAAGTCGTCAAAAGCAAGTGAATACCTATATTAAGCAAACAAGTACTTATAACAAATTACTGGATCAAGCAAAGTCCAGTTATAGTGACAAAGATTACACCGCCACAGAATCAACTCTGAAGGAATTACTGGGTGATTCCGATATCAACGATGCTGCTTATACCCCCATTTACAAGGCAGCACTTGAATTACGCGCCAACAATGCTTTGGCTCAAACAGGGACAAGCACAAGCAGCTCCAGTTCAGCCGCTAGCTCAAGCAGTAATCCTGCTGCTAACAGTCCAGAGAACAAGCCAGTTCAAGGTTCGACAACCATCACGGATGCTGACCTGGCTCAGGCCCGGACAGACTTGAAGTCATTAGGCCAAAATCCTGAATATTGGAGTCCAAGTGATCTCCAACGTGCCATTCTCAAAATGCGCGCTGCTAATCGCACGCATTTGAACGCTGACGATATCAAATAAATATATAGAAGAAAAACCCCACTGACTCATGAGTCAGTGGGGTTTTTCAATTACTTGGTCTCATTGAGGTGAATGTAGTGAACACTGACCCATTGATTGCCACCCAAGTTATACCACATGTCTTGGCCAACTTGCGCCGCAGCAAAAGTCTTCCAGGTCGTCCCATTTTTGAGCTTCTTAGCTAAAGGCTTGCGACCATTCAGTGGTGTGTTCCACACAGCAATCGAGTAACCGGGTACATAATCAACCGTCAAGCTCTGTATTTGTGTCCCGACGTTTGATGATGTCCACGCGGTGTAGCGCGAACTAATCCACTGGTTTGCGCCAATTTGATACCACTCAATGCCGTTATTACTATTCCGGTCCGTGCCGCTGTATCGCACTGCTGTCCCGTGCTTCAGAAACTTCCCGGTTAATTGTCGACTAGCACTGGGACTATTCCAGACCGCAATTGAGTAACCGGGCACATAGTTGATCAATAACTGGCCCTTATCATCGGCCTGCGTTGTACTAGTCGCTGCCTGCACGTTTGGCGTTGTCGTCCCAAACGAAAGGCCCGCCCCCAGTAATCCAATTGCTGCAATTGTTGCCAAAACTGTCTTCTTCATTGTTTTTCCTCCGATGTATCCCTATCCCATAATTTTTAAGACTGCCGCCGCGTCTCTTTTAGTTAGTTAGCAAACTCAGTGTACTTCCCATTAATCCACTGATTGCCGCCAAGGTTATACCAGTACGTGTTGTTGTATTCAACCATCTTAAATGTCTTCCAAACGGTCCCGTGCTTCAACTTCTTAGCCGTTGGTTGTTGATTGATGAGTGGACTGTTCCAGACCGCAATTGAGTAACCGGGGGTGTACTTAATCCGAATCGGTTCGCTCGTGCCTTTGCCATTGTCAAAAATAATCCCGGCAAATTGACTGTTGACCCATTCATTGTTCCCCAACTTGTACCAAACGTGACCATCGAAGCCAAATTGAGCATCGACAAATGGCAGCTGTTGGCCACCCTTCAAAATGCGCCCAGTGCCCAGTTGGTCAGCGTTAGGACTATCAAACACGGGTACACCAAAGGCTGGATGTTCGTTGATAAGCAAGGTCCCACTGGTTTGAGGAATCACTTGGCTCACGGCATACTGGCCACTAATCCATTGATTGTCTGCTAGCTTGTACCAAACATGCCCATCTGCGCCCGTAGTCTTGTCTACATAGGTCACTTGGCTACCATCCTTGATTGTCTTACCGGTTAATTGCCGATCAGCAGTTGGCGTCGTCCAGACGGCAATTGAATATCCTTTAACATAATGGATATAAGCGCGCCCCTGGGTTGTGGCAACCGCTGCTGCCTGTGCTGTTGGCGCATTCACTAATGAGACCCCCGTCCCCAATAGCGCCACCGCTGCTAACGCTGTAAAAATTGTCCGTTTAACACCCATGATTAAACTCCTCCTTGGTCCCTGACCAATATGTACGTTTGAGACGGTGTAACATTCCTGTAACATTTGTCTTAACAATGTAATATTAACGTTCAACTGCGAGCATGTCAACGAATCTCGGTGGCTTAAGTGAAACTTAAATTTTCAACACTCGCCCGACTGTCAAAAATTTATTTCGAGTTATTGGTTTTGGACCGATATTTGCTTGTTTTCACAGGTCTTGGTTCACAGCAAGGGATTATTTTTCAGGTGATTTGCCCACACAAAAAGCACCGAGTCCAAATTGAACGCGGTGCTTCATAGATTGGCTTATTTAGTTTTGACGATCAGCACATCACAAGGTGCGGTACGGTTAACATATTCAGTGACGGAACCAACCAAGACCCGTTCAACGGCGTTCAAACCGGTTGAACCAATCATGATTAAATCACTCTTATGGTCGTGCGGGAAGTCGGTTGCGATGACGGTCTTAGGATTACCGAACCGCACGTGAATGGCAGTATCGGTCAAGCCTTCCTTGCTGGCCCGATCTTGTAAACTGGTTAAGTAGTCTTGCGCATCTTCGGTCAATTGATAAATGGCATCACCAGAAACCATGCCACCGTAACTACCAATGAACTGCTTCGTATCCAGCACATTCAACACGTCCAAATGAGCATGATTAGCCAGTGCGACTTTCACAGCCTTCTCAAAAGCCAATTCGGATTCTTTCGACCCATCAACGGGGACCAGTATCTGTTCATATTCTTGATCCATAACTATCCCACCTCTTTTAGTATACTTTAAGAATAATGCTCTCAGCGGTTGAAAACAAGGTTGCGGTTTCGAAGATTCATCGGTCTTCGTAAAAGTTTGCGAATAGATTGTCCACAATTATTTTTGCATTACTCTTATCCTTGCAAAACATTTTTGTCACCTGGTGGAGCCTTTTGTTACAAAGGTGATAAATTTTTATGGTTTCAGGCCCTTGATTGTTGCAATTACGCGCTCAGACCGTTAAATTAAAAGTTGTGTTTGTAAAACATGAGTTCAAATTATAACTTTAGAAACGTGGTGAATTAAGAATGACCAATGCTGTGGGGAGCGCAATGCGGAAGATCCGCAAAAACCGCGGGGAATCGATTGTAGAAGTTGCCAAGGCAACGCATACGTCACCAGCAAGCTTCACGAAATGGGAAAATGACCAAACCATTCCGAGTGAACGAAGCATCCGTAAGCTGACTGACTACTACAACATCGATCCACTTGAACTTTTGGCACTTGCATATCCTGATAAATATGCGCCATTACAGGCCGAAAAAGAAGAAGCTGCTAATCAAAAGCTGATTAAAGTTGAAGACTTATTCGATGCCGACACTGTTTTAACTTACAATGATAAGGCCTTACCAGCCTCATCAAAATCCCTGATTTCAGCCTTTGTTTCCGGCATGCTGGTAAACAACGACTAATCCCTTCAAAGTAATCCGTGCTCGCCGCCGCGTCCACTGATTGCTTTTTTTGTAGCTTCAGCTAAACTGGTTTTATCAGACCTTAAAAGGAGGATTTCTTTTTGACGCCGAATTTACTGAACATTCATCATGGTTTCAACTTCCGAGATATGGGCGGCTACCAAACTAAGAGCGGCCAAACCCTGCGGATGCACAAAGTGATTCGCTCGGCCAAGCTAGACTTGTTGTCAGACCGCGATCTGAACTTCTTGAATAACTACGGTATGCGCTACGATGTTGACTTCCGTTCACCAGAAGAGCAAGCCAAAGAACCCGACCGCGTGCCAGAAGCAGCCGAGTATTACTTTGTCCCCGTCTTTCCAACGGATGAAACCCAAGCCGGTAAGAAGCCTGAGAATCTGACCGCAAAGTTCTCTGCAAGCCCTAAAGCTGGCTACGACAACATGGTTGAAACTTATCGCGACATCGTTAACATGGACAATTCACAAAAGGCTTATCGCAAGTTCTTCGACTTACTGCTCGCAAACGAAAAGCCTGATGAAGCTTTGCTGTTCCACTGTTCAGCAGGTAAAGATCGTACGGGTATGGGCGCCGTCTATTTGCTCAGCGCTTTGGGAGTTGATCGGCAAACTATCGCCCAAGATTATCTGGCTGCAAATGACTATATCCAAACGCCATTGAAGCAAATGCTCGCTCGAGTAGATGCTGAGGGCGGTAGCGCGAATCTGCGGCAAAGTATGACTGACCTCTGGACTGTTAATGCTGGCTACTTACAATCGGCTTTAGATACGATTGACGATAACTATGGCGGCATGCAACATTATTTGGAGAATACCCTGCAGCTAACCCCAGCGCAACAAGCTGATTTGCGTGCATTATATTTGAACGAATAAGGCATACTTTCTTCACAATCTTTTATTAGAATAACTGTGTTGTTTTATAACAACGTGAAGGTTTCAAAAATTCATTGAGGTAGGTACCCTCATGTATACAGTTAATTAAGGACCGCAGTGCTAGCCTGATACCCTAGTCTGCGGCCCTTTTTTGTGCGCCCGCCTCAAAAATTGCGCTATACTTGGGTTGAAAGGGGCGAATACGATGAAACTATACCAAGCACTGACTCAAGTGACACTGAATGACACGATGGCGGATGATTCACCCGATTTCACCATCACGACCCAACTAACCAAGCCATTGGGGTATACACCTTCGCAACTTTATCACTATATCGACGCTGTTCTGGAACCAGGGTCACGCCACGATCAAAGCAATCTGAGTTTTGTGACAGACCCCGTCTATATTGGCGAAAACTTCGACTTTAAATCAGTCGACTTCACCAGCGACCTCACAGGTTTCGAGGACAAAATGGCTTTTGCTCAATATGTCGTTCGTGACCTCAATCGCCACGTGTCCGTGAACATTGACTTAACCAAACATGAATATCAAATTATCTTTGTGGACTAAAATCGAGTTCTTGTGTTAAATGGGTTAAGTGTGCAGCGTTGCTGCAGAATTCCGCCGGTGGAACGCTGTGGGCCGACTTGAAGCCCGCCAAAGCCACGGTCTTCAAGCTCGGCCTTGTTCAGGGTTGAGAAACCCACTCAACCTTGAACAATTTCACAGCTGACCGGCGGATTCTACGCCGCACGCTGTCAGCTTAATCTAGTTCTATTCCCAAATATCTCAGCGACTGCCATCACGGTAGTCGCTTTTTTGCGCAAATGATTGTCAATCTAAACGAAAATCCAACTGCCGTACGGCTTCTGCCGGTCAGCTGTGAGGTTGTGCTTAGCCGGCAACGGCTTAGCACAAGACCAAGCTTTGAGACCGCGAACTTCGGGCTCAAAGTTGTGTCCACAGCGTTTCACCGGCAATGAAGCCGAAGGCAAAAAACGAAAAATCTACTCTGACAAAAGCTGTCCGCACACCTTCTGCCGCTCAGCTGTGAGGTTGTGCTTAGCCGGCAACGGCTTAGCACAAGACCAAGCTTTGAGACCGCGAACTTCGGGCTCAAAGTTGTGTCCACAGCGTTTCACCGGCAATGAAGCCGAAGGCAAAAAACGAAAAATCTACTCTGACAAAAGCTGTCCGCACACCTTCTGCCGCTCAGCTGTGACATTGTGCTTAGCCGGCAACGGCTTAGCACAAGACCAAGCTTTGAGACCGCGAACTTCGGGCTCAAAGTTGTGTCCACAGCGTTCCACCGGCACAGAAGCCGAAGACAAGTCACCATGAGCCATAGTCTCTGGTTTGCAGGCAAAAAAGCAGCCTCGGAATGTTTGAAATCCGAGGCTGCTTTTTATTCTTCAACGACCCGTTCTTCGGCCCGGTGCTGTGCATTTTGACGCACGAGCCGGCTCAAGCCCACGGCATCAAGAGTTTGCAGATGGCCAATGGGTTGCTTATTTTGCAGAACGTTGGTTGGAATCTGGTACATTTTATGAGTGTCGATGTAAGACGCCTTTTTCAGACCGGCTGCTTGCCAGTCTTGAATCGGATAATACAGCGCTTGAATCTCTTCTGACTTATCGGCGTACTGGGAGGTGATTTTTAAAATCCCCGTCTCAAGCGCCCCTACGGTCAGAATCAACGCCGGGCGCCACTTCTCACCCGCATTGTCATCGTAAGGCACATCGGCAATGTAGATTTCCAAAGGTTCCATTAGTCATCCCCCTGCATCCAGCGATGAAATTCTGGGGCCTTCTTTGGATCGTAATGCCCGTGCTCATCGAGTTCCACATGTTCTGTTGGCAAGTCTTCCACCAAAGCGGCCCACTCTTCAGGTGTTGGCGCACGCTGAATCACGAGCTTGCCATCTTCAATACTCAAATGCAATTCCATATCAGCCTCAAATCCAAGTTCTGCCAAGATTTCGGGCGGAATTGGCAAGTGACCTTCTGGCGATAGTTTAACAATCTTTGCCATATTGATTAGCCTCGATTCTTGATAAAAATAGGGACACGCCATTCGGCCTGCCCCCACGTTAATTAGTATTTTACTTCAAGTAAGCGCCGGCCATCCACTGATTACCACCCAAGTTATACCACACTTGATTGTTAACGGTCACTTCAGCGAACGACTTCCAGGCGGTGCCGGTCTTCAAAATTTTGCCGGTTACTTTTTGCCCATAATATGGAGAATTCCAAACGGCAATCCCATAGCCAGGCATGTAATTGACGGACTTAACACCCCGACGAGTTACTGGGCTGGTCGACAGATAACGACCATCAATCCAGTTGCCATTGCTCAGCTTGTACCAGTAAGTGCCATCGCCATAAGTACGACCAGTGAAGTTAACACTCGTCCCATCAGCGAGCTTGGTGTTGGCCGAGACCCGGTTCTTGCCAGGTTTTGACCATTCCAAGATGCTGTAACCAGGAACGTATTTAATCGTGCCAGTCCCATTTTGGTAAGTATCAACTTGTTGGTCAGAGTTCGTGACGGGCGTGTTGGCATCGCTTGTGATGTTAAACAATTCAAAGGTATACGAGTACCCATTTGGATACTTACTACCTAAGCCTTTAACCGTTACCGTGTAAGAATTACCCGCCGTTAAGGTCACGTTCTTTGGTAAGAAAGTCACCAAAGCATTATATTCCCCATAATAGGCTTGGTTATAATTCTTGACGCTGGACCCTGAACCGACTTGGCCGGTAGTGTTGTTCTTAATGGTGACGGACAAACCACTAGCAGGCACATGGTCATCATTTGAGAAGTACACTGACCATGGAATTGGGTGCGCATTATCCGCACGCATTGTTAATTCTTCGATTGGGAAGACGCCATTACCGGGATAAGTCACAATGTCCTTTGTTGGTTGGCGATCGTAGTCACTTGGGTTGATGATGGCTTGGTTGGCATAACGCCAGCCATTGGCACCAATCGCGACCCCAATCCCAAAAGCAGACAGACGGGATGACAACATCCACGCCCGGTGGCCGGTGTCTTGGCCGTCAAGGTTGTAGTTATCCGCAATCAATGACCCGATTGTGTACGATGGCGAATCAGAACCTTGATGGAAGAAAAGGTTGCTGGCTGCTGTGGTTTGTTGTGCGGCGCTCCAAGTGGCACTTGGCACAGCATATGGTTTATTGGCATTATTCAAACCGTGCTGATCCAAATTAGGATTGACTTGGGCAGCTGCCATCGCTGCGGCGGCGACTTGCGACTTATTGTTTAACGCTGCGGTTGACGGGATAACTGGTAACCCAGCGAGTTGCCGATAATAGTTCATCCAGTCTGTTGCAGCTTCAATATATTGTGGCTTTAATCGACCCGCGGAGAATGGGAACCCAAGACGAGGCGCATCGGCATACAGACTGTCGCCAGTGTAAACCGTCTGATCCAATTGGGCATACATCTGCTTCAATTGGGCAATCCGTTGCGCATTCGTTGCGGTTTGCGAAATCGAAGTGACTTCAGCATGCGCGGTTTGGGGCGTAATTGTGGCACCCAAACCCAATGAAACTGCTAGAAGTGTCAGTGCAGAAGTCGTTACTAATTTTTTCAATTGAAACCCTCCTTGAGTCTTAACGTGAACTTAGGCTGATGCCAGTTGACTGTTAAGTATAAAGTACGTATTGGCTGGTTTAGCCAATTTGGGATCGTGGACTTGGTACCACTGCTGAATGGTCAGCTCATCGGCAAACAAGCGATTAATTTCCAGTGAATCAACCGGCGCATTCGTCGTTGTCACAGCCGCGTAGAAATGACTGGAGCTAGTCAACAGATGGGTAATTTCGCTACTAATAGCGCGCAAATCGTCATGCTGCAGATTAAACTCGCCGACAATTAAATCATAGTGATTCCCCAGTAAAGCCAAATCACTGTCATCTAGAATTTGATAACGCAGACGATCTGAGCTAGCAACGGCCCGAGCCGCTGTGATCTGTGCAATCGCATGATCAACACCAAGCACTGCGATTGCCCCATGATTGACTGCATACCGACAGAACCAACCGTCAGCGGAATGTAATACAAGTACCCGTTTACCGGCAACGTCCGGAAGGGTCTTCGTTAGCGCCTGCCACAGCGGATACTGTTGGCCTGTGTCGACAGGCAACGCAATTGGATGCGTCGGGCGCATCTTTGGATAAGGTTCATCCATTGTCATCCACGACCTTTCTAACCACTATTATAGGCTATTGGACGGCTTCATGCATAGGAATAACGCCAGCAATACGCTTCATAAAAATTTTCTAAAAACACGGCGCAAATAATTGACCTTTGCGCCGTAGCGAGTAACATAGCCAATGTTAGAGATGTAATTTTCTAACCTCCCAAAAAAGTGGTTTCCCGAGGCCTCACCAACTTCGGGAAACTTTTTTTGTTTTCGCAGATAAAAATCGTTGCATTTCAATGAGGATTATGAGAATATAATTAATAATCATTGCTCAGTAGTTCAGCGGTAGAATGTCTGACTGTTAATCAGAGGGTCGTTGGTTCGAATCCAACCTGAGCAGTAACTAAAAAGCCAATTGGTCGCTGACCAATTGGCTTTTTTCGTACGAAGATTACTGCGCTGACGGCACAATTAGTTGCATCCACCAGGTTAACACCAAAACCCCGGCCACCATGAGGCCTGCGGCAATCAAATACTTCTTCCTATTCGGGTTGATTGCGGCATGGCGTTCCTCAGGGTAAGCAGGCAGCTCGTGGCCAGCCAGTCGGTCGGTATTCAGAGCGTCCGCAATGAATGCCGCGACGGCAATGATTGCTGAAAGCCAGAGGATCGCCGCACTGGTCGCGTCATTAAACGCCACAATCAAGAGTGGGTTCAGGATATGCACCACCCAACCACCAAAGAGAAAAATAAAGAAAACCATTTGAAGCAACTTTCCCAGTGTAGTCGCAATTGTGATCTGACGATAAAGCTCAGGCTTTTCTCCGAGGTACTTGAGCAAAGCTAAGAACGTCTCTTTCTGGCGTTGAGAATTTACACTCAACGCAGTTTTGAGTCTGAGTGTTGCACCTGCCAAGAACAGTCCAAAACCCAGCACCAAGATGATGATTTGTAATGCGTCCATCACTAGCCCACCTTCCAATTGTGAGTGGCAGCTCTAATATACCGGCCGGTCTTCCCCTTGCGTGTCTGGATCGGCGATACCTAAACTGTCTTTTTTTGCGAAGCTTGGGTCCGCCACAATCCGCAAGACAACGTCGGCCATACTCTGGCGCGAACCAGACACGCCAACATATGCGTCATTGCGGTGCGTCAGGCTGTACTTCACCTCATCGCGATCGTTCAACCAAGGCAGGCGCAAGGTCGTATAGTCGAGACCAGAAGCAGCCAGCAAGCTATCTGAGTCACGAGCGGCGTCAAGTCCAGAAGCGACTTGCTCATGGTTCCAACGACCAAATTCTCCTGGCACTTCGTCGTAAATCCCCAAAATGTTAGTTGAAATCACGCGATTAACGTGATGGGCTTGCATGGCAGCAATGATATTCTTGGTCATCACGTTATCATTAGTGTGGTCAACAACGGCCACAAACACCATATCTTGACCCTGAACGGCCGTGGCAACTTCTTGCGCGTTGGTCAAGTCCGTTTCAACGAGCCGAACCCGCGCATTATCTGCAAGACTATTCAAACGTTGGCTGTTCCGCAACGCCAATGTCAGCTCAACATCTGCAAATTTCGGTTCGGTGAGAATCCTGTGGGTCACAATCTGTGCAATCTGCCCATTGGCAGCAAAGATAACTAATTTAGTCATATTAAACGCTCCTCTATTGAATGAATTGACGAATCGTAGTCGTTGAATTAGCAGTCAAGCCAGGCTCCAAAGTTGCCTGGGCTGACTGGGATAACTGTTGTAGCATTGGCCAACTATCAGCAATGGTACTGGTCACGCTGGTCGTAAATGGGATAATACGCTTCCCTTTTAGGGCAGACGTTTCAAAGAATGTTTGAATCACCATTGGCGGTTGACCCCACCAAGTCGGGAAACCAACATAAATTGTTTGATACGCATTCGGATTAACTGACAGAGGTTCTACTGCTGGGCGCGCCTTACTGTCTTTTTCTTGTTGCCCGCGAGCCACAACCTCATCATACTCTCGGCTGTATGGTTCGACGGGTGTCAGTTCGGCAATATCTGCCCCAGTCAGTTTAGCAATGGTCTCTGCAGCGTGTTTCGTCGTCCCCGACACACTAAAGTAGACGACCAAGTTTGTTGCCATCATCATTCCACCTTTCCTAAGCAAAAACAAGTCTAAACCTTGAAGTCGACTTCAAGGCAAGCCCAAAAATAAAATTTGCCTTGAAGTTCACTTCAAGGTGTATTGTAGGACCATCAATTAAGTATCGGAAAGGACACATCTTATGAATATCAAACAAGCAGCCGAAATGTTCGATCTGTCGACTGACACATTGCGTTATTACGAGCGCGTGGGCGTCATTCCCCCTGTCACCCGTAACGAAAGTGGCTATCGGGACTTTACAACGAAAGACCTGAACTGGATTTACCTCGTCAAGAATCTCCGCAATGCTGGGTTATCAGTTGAATCCTTAATCGACTTTGCGCATCTGGCGCAAGGCGAACGCACGCCTTCTGAGCAAGATGCCCAAAAGGAAATCCTTAATGAACAGCTAGAAGAACTTGATCAGAAATTAGCTGAAATGCAAGCCGTCCGAAACCTCTTAGTTTACAAGATCGATTCTTACGATTCCCATATCGCGAAATTTCTTGATCCAGACGATTCCGATGACGTTGAGCCATTGTGGAAAAAAGATTTTTCAAATTAGTGCTTGCCTTGAAGTCGACTTCAAGGTTTACAGTCAATTATGTTGAACGACATAAAGATTAATTGGAGGTTCTAGTATGCAAACTGTCAAATTAAACAATGGCGTTGAAGTCCCTATCTTAGGCTTTGGCACTTACCAAATTCCCGAAGAAGAAACTGAGGCGGCTGTCCGCGATGCCATCAAAGCTGGTTACCGCCACATCGATACCGCTCAAAGTTATCTGAACGAAGCCGCAGTTGGCCGCGGGATTGCCGCTTCAGGCATTGACCGCAAAGATCTCTTTGTAACAACCAAAATCTGGGTCGAGAATACCAGCTATGATGGCGTGATGAGTTCTTTTGCTCGCTCACTGGAACGCTTAGGTCTGGACTATGTCGATTTATTACTGTTGCACCAACCGTATAACGACGTTTATGGCGCCTGGCATGCGATGGAGGAATTGCAGAAATCCGGCAAAGTGCGTGCGATTGGGATTTCAAACTTTGGTGTGGATCGTGCGGTTGACCTTGCTGAATTCAACGACGTTACCCCACAAATCAACCAAATTGAAATCAACCCCTTTCAGCAGCAAGCCACTAACATTGCCGCGTTAAAAGAAGAAGGCATCAGCGTTGAAGCGTGGGCACCTTTTGCTGAAGGTAAGAATGGTATTTTCACTAATCCTATCTTGTCAGCAATCGGCGCGAAATATAATAAGTCCGTTGCCCAAGTCATTCTGCGCTGGCTGGTTGAGCAAGGCGTCATTGTCTTAGCGAAATCGACAAAGCCAGAACGGATGCAACAGAACTTGGATGTCTTCGACTTCAGCCTGACAGCTGACGACAAGGCACAAATTGGGACACTCAACGAAGGCGAAAGCCAATTCTTCTCCCACAGCGATCCCAAGATGGTTAAATGGATGGCAAGTCGGCATTTAGGTGTCTAGGAGGTAAGCAATGACAGTCCCAACTTTTAAATTAAACGACGATGTAGAAATGCCCGCTGTTGGTTTTGGGGTATTCCAAATTCCAAATGAAGATACAAAGCAAGCCGTTCTTGATGCTATCAAAGCCGGTTACCGTCTAATTGATACTGCTCAAGCCTATGGCAATGAAGCTGAGGTTGGTGAAGCAATCAAAGAAAGCGGCGTTGACCGACAAGACCTTTTTATCACGACCAAGGTTTGGATTAGTTCAGCAGGCTATGATGCAACTCTAGCCGCCTTCCATTCCTCATTAGACAAATTACAGCTCGACTATTTAGATTTATATCTGATTCACCAACCTTATGGGGACGTCTATGGTTCCTGGCGCGCACTGGAAGAACTTAAGCAAACTGGCAAAGTTCGTGCCATCGGGATTTCTAACTTTAATGCGGATCGATTCGTTGATTTAGCCCAGCACAACAAGACCATTCCAGAATTGAACCAAATTGAAATCAATCCTTGGAACCAGCAAGATGAAGAAATTGAATGGATGCGGAAATTACACATCCAGCCTGAAGCATGGGCGCCGTTTGCAGAAGGCCGCCATGACTTATTCACTAACCCCACCCTTAGTAAAATCGCAGATGGCCACAACAAAGGTGTCGGCCAAGTCGTATTGCGCTGGTTGTTCCAGCGAGGAATCGTGAGTGTAGCCAAATCCGTTCACGCCAATCGGATGGTTGAGAACATTTCAATCTTTGACTTCGAACTCAGTGATGCAGAAATGGCCGCAATTGCAGCCTTAAACATGAACCAATCCGCATTCTCTGATCACCGCGATCCCAACTATGTTTTGCGACTAGGCGGGCCTATCGAACAATAAATCCACAAAAAGCGCACTCGCTGCGAAAATCCAACAGATTTCCGCGACGAGCGCGCTTTTTGTGTGGCTAAAACAGTATAAACTCACATCACCCGTTTAATCACGGCGTCAAAAATTTGGTTTGGCACAATTCTGGAGAAGAACACCGATGGCTTAGCGCCAAAGCCAGTCAGGTAGTGAATCCGTGGCCGTTTGGCTGTGGCAGCCTTGGCCATCACCCGGCCGATTTTGCTGGCAGCGGTGATGAAACTACTACTGTACAAGCGGCGCAAATTATTCGCGGTCCGCTGGGCTGCCTTGGCATAAGGCCCTTGAGCCGAGCTTTCACTCAAGTGATCAGCGGCAATCATCCCCCAGCTCGTCTTAATGGCCCCTGGTTCAATCAAAACAACATGGATGCCAAAGGGTTCAAGCTCCAAGCGCATTGAGTTAGAAAAGCCTTCGACGGCAAATTTAGTCGCATGATACCACGCACCGAATGGCGTCCACACTTTGCCGGCCATTGACGATGTGTTGATAATCGTGCCGGAATGTTGTTTGCGCATTTGGGGCAACACCAATTTAGTCATCTGGGCGAGGCCAAACAGATTGACATCGAATTGGCGTTTGGCCTCGTCAATGGACACCTCTTCAACGGCACCATATGAACCATAACCGGCATTGTTAATCAGGACATCGAGTCGGTTTTCTTTTTGAATGATGTCATCAACGACAGTTTGCGCGGCAGCGGCATCTGTCACATCCAAAGCGACTGGCGTCACGCCATAATTTGTCAACTCCTGCAGCCGATCAAGCCGCCGAGCCGCCCCGTAGACGATGTTTCCTGCTTGCGCCAGTTGTTTGGCCGCTTCAAAACCAATCCCTGATGAAGCCCCAGTAATTAAGATTATGCGTGCCATAATTAGACCCCTTTTCGTTGTTGTTGCCTTGAGTGTAGGGCCGAAGCGACTACGGGTCAATTTAAACGCAACGCAATACAGGAACAATCGCCCCCGAAGCGACTTCGCCAATATTTTTGAATGAAGGGCTTGCCTTGAAGTCCACTTCAAGGTTTAAGGTAAGTAAATCAACTTCAGGAGGAGGTCAAAGAGCGCATGTCCAAAACAACAAAAATCGTAAGTCTCGTGCTCATGGTTGCAGTTCTTATTATCGCTGGCGCAGTCATTGTGTCGCGTCGATCCAACCAAGCAACCACTACCACTACCACTAGCCAGAAAGAAGGAAAAACCGTGCAGAATCCAAAAACATTAATCGTTTATTATTCACGAACCGGCAACACCAAGGCAGTCGCCGAAATCATTCAGTCCCAAGTTGGTGGGGACTTGGTCCAGATTGAAACCAAGTCGGCCCGCCCAACTAATTATCGGGCCGAAGTCGAACAAAATGAAACTGAGCAAAATACAGACACCTTGCCGGCATTGAAATCCTTACCCGATTTAAGCCAGTATGATCGAATTTTTATTGGTAGCCCTACCTGGAACATGGCATTACCTCAGGCGGTCGTGGCCTTCCTGCGTGCCAATAAATTTACTGGCAAAACCGTGATTCCTTTCAACACAAACGGCGGCTACGGTGTCGGATCCGTCTTCACTCAAATTAAGCAAGAAGCGAAAGGCGCTACAGTATTGCAAGGCTTCTCAATTAAGGGCGGTGAGGAAATCAACGGCGTGCTCTTAGCTATCAGAGGTAATCGTCGCGTGACCGTCAGCAAATCAGTGACGACTTGGCTCAAATCGATTAAACAAACTCAATAAGCAAAGGATGATGACAGGTTGACTAAACAAAAATTCGGGATTGTTCTTCCCGTGACATTGCTCGCATACTTTCTAATCTTGATGGATAATTCCATCATCTTCACCAGCTCAGTTGAAATTGGCCAAAGCTTACACCTCTCAGCCATTAGTCTTTCATGGGTCTCGAGCGCCTATACGCTAACTTTCGGTGGGTTTCTGCTCCTGAGTGGGCGTCTTTCTGATCTTCTCGGCCGAAAAAGAATCTTTCTCATTGGCTTAACCATCTTCGGGCTGAGTTCACTCGTCATTGGGGTGGCTCAAAATAGTGCCACGATGATTGGGATGCGGGCGCTTCAAGGAATTGGTAGTTCCATCATTGCGCCCACCACACTCGCGCTCATCATGGACGCGTATAAGGACGAAACTCGTCAAAAAGCCATTTCATATTACGGGGCAACGGCTGGTATCGGTTCAAGCATTGGCCTACTGATTGGCGGTGGCTTGACCAGTCTAATTTCGTGGCGTGCTGGTTTCCTGATCAATGTGCCTTTCACGTTAGTTTTGATTATCTTAACAGCGAAATATATTGATGACTCAGTTACCAAGCCTGAAAAGATTGACTACTTGGGCAGTCTATACTCGATTCTGGGGCTTGGGAGCATTATCTATGGCTTCACAGAACAGAACTGGTGGATCATTCTGATCGGCGTACTCTTAATGGGCGTTTTCATTCGGCGCGAAAATCACATTGATTATCCACTCTTACCCCTCAGTCTATTCAAGAATCGCGTGCGCTCAGGTGCATATGCTACCCGTCTACTCTTTATGATGACGATGTTGCCATTCTGGTATTTCCTGCCCCAAATGTTCCAAAGTCAATATGGATTCTCGGCATTTGAAGCAGGCTTGGCCTTTCTGCCCATGACGCTGGTGAATTTTGTCGTCGCGTTGTGGTTACCCAACTTGACGCGTCGGTTTGGTAATGGGCGAATCTTGCTTGCTGGCGAGCTTGTCTTAGTGGTTGGATTACTGATTCTTGCCTTTTCTAATCCAGCTGCAGGCTACTGGCGAACAGTTCTCATCCCCATGCTCATCCTGGGACTTGGCCAAGGGTTAACGCTTGCCCCAGTGACTTCCGCAGGGGTGCATGAAGCGCCGGATGCCATGGCCGGCATTGCGAGTGGCGTCACGAATTCGATGCATCAAATTGGCGGTCCCATTGGCTTATCGATTATTGTTTCGATGACGAGTGGCTTTCAAAATGAAGTCTGGTTTATGGTTGGTTTCACCGTTGTTGCAGCCATCATTGTGGCAATTTTTGTCGATGGCCGGCAGTCATGACAATGATGGCATCAGACTGCCACTCATTAGATGAAACCAAAAAGGGTTGTGACATTCTTGTCACAACCCTTTTTAAATTACGCGCCCTTCCGATTGACAGGTGCCATCAATATAGTTAGTATACTAACTTGTTAGGGAGGAAGTAGCGATGAACTCTGGTTACTTGATCATGAATCTGGCACACCAATTAAAATACCAATTGAATCAAGCCCTACTTCAAGAGGATCTCACGGTCCAACAGTGGGCCTTATTGCAACAACTGATGCTAGAACGACCATTAACGGCCGTCCAGTTAGCCAATCGGCTTGATATGGACAAGCCAACTGTTTCGGGCATTGTCAAACGTTTGGTTGAGAAGGATTTCTTGACCAAGCAAGCCAATCCCACTGACCAGCGCTCCCAGCTCCTCAACTTGACCACGGCCGGTCAAACAGCGGCAATCACCGGTCAAGGAATCAGTAATCAAATTTTGGATGCAATCATTGCGCCACTATCCACTGAAGACCAGCAACTGTTGAATCAGCTGCTCGGCAAACTCATCCCCACAAAGGAGCAATCATGACACACATTTTAGTCATCGGTGGATCAGGAAACATCGGTTCACCGCTCGTCGATACGTTAGCGCAAAACCCTGATGTTCAACTCACTGTCGGCGTCCACAACTTACCAAAGGCAAAAAAACATTTTGCGACTGACAAGCAGGTCCGCTTAGTCCACTTTGACTTTCTCGACCCAAGCACCTTTCCTGAGGCTTTCACCGATATTGAGAAGATTTTCTTCATCCGGCCGCCCCAACTCAGCCATCCGAAACAAGATATGGCGCCATTCTTAAACTTTGCCAAGCAACAACAGATCCAACAGATTGTCTTTGTGTCCTTGCTGGGTGTCGAGAAGAATCCTGTTACGCCACATCACCAGATTGAAGCGATGATTGAGCGACTTGAGATTCCGTACACCTTTATTCGCCCTAGTTTCTTCATGCAGAATCTCAGTTCCACGCACCTCTACGATCTTCAAATCAATCACGATCTCTTCATCCCCGCTGGGCGCGCCAAAACCAGCTTCATTGATACCAGAGACATTGCCGATGTCGCTGCCGCGTGCTTGCTTGATACCCAGTATCTCAATCAAAAGCTGGATATTACTGGCGCTGAGGCCCTGACTTACGAGGAAATTGCAGTTAAAATGACCCACATTCTCAGGATTCCCATTACTTACAGCCGTCCAAGTCTCTTGAAGTTTCGTCGCACCATGCTTAGGCGGGGCACACCTAAAGAATTCGTCAATGTCATGGTCATGCTGTATGTCATCACCCAATTGGGCAATGCAAAAACTGTGAATCATAATATTGAAACAATTCTCAAGCGACCGGCTCGATCCATTGATACTTTCATTCAAGACTATCGCCAACTTTTTCTCGAGCAATAATCAAACGTCAGAACCGCCTCAAACAGGCAGTCCTGGCGTTTTTTAATGGCTTATTTCTAGGCGCCAAAAGTTTTTTCTCAAAAAGGCTTGCATTTATAAAGGGTACCTTCTATAATTCATTTTCATAAGGTACCTTTTATAAAAATGGAGGCGAACAAATGACTGTCACGAATGAAGATTTATTTAGCAAGTTACGCCAATTCCAGTGGTTGCTCAACCGGCGACAGTTCCAAACGACTGCAGAAGATGGACCGCTAGCCGATCCCACTCGTGGCCAAGGACGCGTAATTGCGACTTTGAAACTGCAAGAAGAAATCAGCACCAAGAGTTTGGCCTTCTTACTGCGCATTAGCGTCCCTTCGGCTAATGAATTGCTCAACAAACTCGAGAAGGGTGGCTACATCACGCGGACACCATCAACTACTGACGGTCGGATCATGATTAGTCGCTTAACCACCAAAGGTAAACAAGTGGAACAGAATCGACTCGATCCCAGCGCTATCTTTGATATTTTCAGTCCTGAGGAACATGTTGACTTTGCACATTATCTTGATCGCCTCACTGAGGCTTTGGAAGCAGACTTCAAGCAGTCTGGTCTGAGCCCTGAGCAATTCGATTGGCGAACTCGACCGGCGCGACCAATGAGTGCAGAAGAACTTGACCGCTTCATTGACTCCCATCCAAATGGGCCCTTTGACCCCAGAACGAAGTAAATAGTTTTCAATTTCTACGACAAGCGTTGCTGCTGCAATACTGAAAATCGCAACGCTTATTTTTTTATGCCAAAAAACAACCAGGAGGACTTCATCATGCTCACTCTAATTAAGCGATTACCGATTCTGCAAACTTTCATCGCGATTCTATTCTTACTCCTTCAATCGGCGACAGGTTTGTATCTCCCTTATCTGACGGCCACCATCATTAATCAGGGAATTGCCAAGGGTAATACCCAAGTTATTTGGGTTCAAGGTGCCTTAATGATTGGCGTTGCCATCATTGGTTTGATCGGATCCACCTTAAACTCATGGCTATTCACCAAGATTGCTTACGAGCTTGGCGGCGACATCCGGTCAGATCTCTACCGCAAAATTCTCAGTTTCTCGAAAGCCGAATTTGACCACTTCGGTTCGGCATCCCTCATCACTCGGGATACCGACGACGTGACCCAAGTCCAAAACCTTGTTCAAATGGGATTACAGTTTCTCCTGATGGCGCCGATTCAACTCGTCGGGGGCATCATCATGACTTGGGTATTGGAACCACGCTTTGGGCTCGTCTTCCTTGCAGCGGTCCCATTCTTAGTCATTGTCTACTTGTTGATTTTCAACCGGGTTACGCCACTGTATGCCAAGATTCAAACTTTAATGGATAAGTTAAACTTGGCATTCAAAGAAGGCCTTACTGGCGTCAAGGTCATCCGGGCCTTCAACAAGGAATCAGCTGAATACGATAAATACGAAAGTTTGAATCAAGCCTATTCCAAAACTTCAGTCACAGCCGGCACCATCATGGGCTTCTTCATCCCTGCCCTCTCGTTACTGTTGAACTTTGCGTCATTACTCATCGTGTGGATGGGCGCCCAATTTGTCGCTGATGGCTCATTACAAATTGGCTCCATTGTTGGGGCGATTAGTTACGCCACTCAAATTTTGACTGGTTTTGCCAGCATCAGTTTCATCATCATGATGGTCCCCAAGGGTCAGATCTCTGCGCAACGGGTCAATGAAGTGCTTAACCAGCCCCTCTCAATCAGCGAACCCACAGCAACTGCGCCAGCAGAAACCACCAAAGGGCTGACTTTCGACCACGTGGATTTCCGTTACCTCGGCGCTCAAAAACGGGCTTTGGCTGATATCAGTTTCTCTGTCAAGGCTGGTGAAACATTTGCCATTATCGGCTCTACTGGTGACGGTAAATCATCACTGGTCAATTTGATTTCACGCTTGTATGACGCCGAAAGTGGTCAAGTTGAGCTTAACGGGGTTGATGTCAAACAGATTCCCCAAGAACAACTCCACGCCAAGATTAGCTATGTCCCACAAACAGCCATGCTATTCTTCGGCACTATCCGGTCCAACATGTTAGTCGGCAAGCCCGAAGCGACAGATGATGAAATTTGGCAAGCCCTCGAAATGGCACAAGCCAAGGACTTTGTTGCCGCATTACCTGACGGCCTTGACAGCCAGGTGGCTAAAGCCGGCGACAACTTCTCCGGTGGCCAAAAGCAACGGCTATGTATCGCGCGGGCCTTGTTAAAAGACGCCGATGTCTATATCTTCGACGATTCATTTTCTGCGTTAGATTTCAAGACAGATGCCGCAGTACGCCAGAGCATGCGGGCCAAAACCGGTAATGCCGTTACCATCATTGTGGCACAGCGGGTTGCTTCGATTACGACTTCAGACCAGATTGCCGTCTTAGATCAGGGCAGCATCGTCGGGTTAGGTACACACGCTGAATTAGCCAAGACAAATCCAGTTTATCAACAAATCATGCAATCACAATCCTATCAAGAGGAGGACTCATCTGATGCAAAATACTAAAGAAACCCGTGGTGGTAACCAACGTGGCGGCAATATGACTCGAGGTGCAGGCCCACGTGGCGGGCGTCCTGATGACAGCACGCCAAAGATTTCTATCACGCAAAGCTTGAAGCGCCTAAGTGTCTATACCAAGAAATCAACCGGCCTCATTATTTTGACGGCCATCGCTGTCTTGATTGGCACACTGGTAACAGTCTTAACGCCTAAAGTCCTCGGGAATACCACCACCATCATTTTTGACGGTGTCCGCCGGGCCACAGGAATTGACTTCACCCAGCTGCGGCTCACGCTGTTAATTCTACTGGGTTTGTATTTACTCACATTTCTCACTTCATTCTTGCAACAGCGATTCATGACAGTCATTACACAAGACATTACGCGCCGGTTGCGCCGCGATTTGAAAGCTAAGTTAAATCGCCTGCCGATTGATTATTTTGATCAGCACCAAAATGGTGAACTCATGAGTATCGCCACTAATGATGTTGACAATATCGTCAGTGGCTTACAACGGAGCTTAACGAGCATCATCTCTAGTATCATCTCCGCTATTGGCGTCTTTGTCATGATGTTAACCATCAGCCCACTCTTGACCTTGGTCGTTTGTTTAATGATTCCAGTTATGCTACTGGTCACTCGCTTGGTTACGCCAAAAGCGCAGAAATATAACGGCGAATACTTCGGTTCATTGGGCCAACTCAACACCCAGATTGAAGAAAGCTTGCAAGGCTTTACCGTCGTCAAGAGCTTTAATGGCACTCAAAATGCCTTGGCCAAATTCGAACACGCCAATCAATCCATGGTGACAAGCGGCTGGAAAGCCGTCTTCATCAGTGGTTTAACCATGCCAATGATGACCTTGGTTCAAAATATCGTCTACGTGCTGATTGCGGCCATTGGGAGTTTGTCAGTTGTTGGAGGAACCATGACCCTTGGGAACATGCAGGCATTCTTACAGTATTCCAGTCAGTTCTCCAGTCCTTTATTGCAGCTGGCTCAGATTTGGGGCACCTTGCTTTCAATGCTCACCTCAATCAATCGGATTTTCTCCGTCCTCGATGCCGATGAGATGGACGAGACCCTGGGTGATTATCCCAACGAGCCCGCCAGTGATGCCAAAGTCAGCTTCAAGCACGTCCAATTTGGCTATGACGATAAATTGCTCATGCCTGACTTCAACATGGCTGTCGAGCCTGGCCAAATGACCGCAATTGTTGGTGAGACTGGCGCCGGTAAGACCACTGTCATTAATTTACTTGAACGCTTTTATGATATTAAGGGTGGCGCGCTGTTAGTCAACGGGCAAGATATTCGCAACATTTCTCGTCACGACTTACGAGCGAAAATGGCGATGGTCTTACAAGAAACCTGGCTGTTCTCTGGAACGATTTTTGATAATATCAAGTATGGGAACGAAACCGCCACTGATGAAGAAGTCTATGCCGCAGCCAAAGCGGCCTATGCCGATGACTTCATTCAGAAACTGCCTGATGGCTATCAAACTATCCTGAATGAAAATGCCGACAATATCTCACAAGGCCAACGTCAACTGTTGACTATCGCTCGGGCTTTCATCGCTAACCCCGAGATCCTCATCTTAGATGAAGCCACCTCAAACGTTGATAGTCGGACTGAACTGATTGTGCAACAAGCCATGGAACGCCTGCTGAAACATCGGACCAGCTTCGTCATCGCCCATCGCCTCTCAACAATCTATGATGCTGACCGTATTCTGGTCATGGATCACGGTAACATTGTTGAAAGCGGGACTCACCAAGAACTGCTGGCCCAGAATGGCACTTATCACCAACTCTATACCAGTCAATTTGCGACTGCCTAATCACCTCTTAAAATCTGGCCTTGTGCCAGATTTTTTTAGTTTCAAAAGCGGGGCTTTGCAGTATGATACTGATGATGATTCTCCCGCTGTGTTCAAGGAGGTAAGGCCATGGTGACAGTGCTCAATGCCATTACGTTAAGCTTTTTCCTGGTTGCCGCCATTATTTGCGGCATCAGAGCGATCCGACATAAAAAGAATCCCGATTTATGGATCATGATTCTCATGTTCATCGAATTCATTTCATTTATGCTGTTTACACTGCTGCACGTCAACCTGCCCTGGCTGTTCGGTCTGGTGATCGGTTTGGAAATTTCAACCATGGCTGTGGGCCTTTGGAGTTATCGCAAACAACACGAGCCAAAAGCCGGTTAAGTTAAGGAGGAAGAATTATGTTGACATGGCTTAATGCATTGCTATTAGGTGTCTCACTGCTGACACTCATTGTGATTGGCCTCAGATTTATTCGTCACGAAAGAAATCCTTCGCTATGGGCGCTTGCCCTTGCTACTCTAGGCATCCTAATTCAGGGGGTAGTCGGTCTGTTTCAACTTAACCTACCTTGGCTCTTGATCGTCGCGGTCATTTTAGAACTTCTGGCCATCGTGATTAATATTCAAATCATGATTGATTATCGCAAACAACACTAAATCAAAAAGCCATCCGCAAGCGCGGATGGCTTTTTAAGGTTCAATAAACACGAGGCGGCGGTCAGTGGAATGTTCCGGGGCAAATTGAAAGTTCAGCTCGGCAAAGTCCTGTAAAGCTGCCACGTTATCAACTTGATGTTCGGCCATGTAGCGCACCAAGGCGCCACGTGCCATTTTGGCATGAGTGGCCCGAGTCTTCAGTTGGCCATTAATTTCTCTAGCAAAGACTACATCAATAAAAGGCTCATCTGGCCGTAAATAACGGCGCACGGTTTTGGCATACTCTTCTGACGCCAGATTGATAATGGGCTCCCCGCTGACCGCTTGATACAACTTGTCGCCCCAGAAAGCATATAAATTCTTGGCACCGCCGACGGCTAGCTTGGCTTGCATCTCAAGGCGATATGGCACGACACCGTCAAAGGGTCGCAAAACTCCATAGAATCCGGATAAGATTCTGAGATTTGCCTGCACATAGTCGAGGGCAGGTGCGGTGAAAACGTCCGGCGCCATGTATTGATATTGCAAACCCGAATACGCAATAATGGCCGGCGTTTGCTGTGCTGTTAAGTCTAGATGTTTCAGGCGGTCAACATTTTGTTGGGTCAGGGCATCATTAGTCCGCCACAAATCTTTGAGTTGGCTGAAAGTCATCGCCTGTAATTGCCGCGCAATTTGGGCGGTTTCCGCTAAGAAGTGCGGTTGATTACGAACGGGAAAGCTATCCGAATCGACGACCATTTTCTTCGCGGGTGAAATAATAATTTTCATTGTTTCTCTCCTGCTGAGCGCAAATTCACGCAATTTCTCGTGCTTCGGTTACACTAAGGCTAAAACACCGGGAGGTCATTGCCATGTCACTCACGTTAACAGACGCCAACGGCCGTGAACATCAGGTCTCACTCAACGCCACTAACCAACTTAGCGGTCGTCGGCGACAACTCACTTTGACGCCAGCCCAATTAACCGCCTGGGCTTTACTCCACCGTTCGGTCACAATCAACCTGCCAGTAGCCAAAGGCGAATTCAATGCCAACAGTCTGGCCGCGCAACTTGCCGATGTCCTAAACTGGACAATTCCAAATAAGCAGCAAGTGGTTGGCCAATTCACGTTGCGGGGTTTTGATGCCACAACGGGCGTCACCGCGGTAGATGTGAGCCGCAACGATTCAGATTTTGTGTTTTCTACGTTACTCAAGGACACGCATACCCCAGAATATGCCCGTGTGCCGGTGGCCAAGGTCGCCACGGTTCACGGCGAACTATTCGCCATCGACTTCTCGGATAAACTCCGCGTTGCGATTCCGATGTCCGCTTTACACACCGACTAAAAAAAACCGCAATCACGGCGCGAGCCGAAATTGCGGTTTTTGATTAGCGAACGATGATCACTGATGCTTCAGCAGTCCGCGTGATTTCACCGGCGACAGTCCCAATATGGGTCCGGCCATGGCGGCCATGAGAGCCCAAGATAATCAGATCAGGTTTGAATTCAGGCACAACTTCCTCCACGATAACGCGGGCTGGTTTACCTTCACCAATAATTGGCTGCACGTTCAAGGCCCCGAAGGCTTCGGCTTTTTCGACATAGGTATTGAGATGCGCGGCAATTTCTGAACGCCGTTGGCTTAACAATTCTGGAGACAATGATTGATAAATGTTCAGATCACCGGTTTCTAGAACTGAGACAATGCCCAATGGAATGTTATAAATTTTGGCTAATGTGCTGGCATAATTGAATGCCCGCCGTGATGATTCATCATCATCATCATCGACCGCCAATAATAACCGTTCAAAGTGCATGGATTCGATTTCAAATTCTTCTTCTGTTGCCATAATATCTCCTCCTAATTTAGGCTGTCCTAACAATTGTTAGTATAGCACACTAGCCTTTATTTTCGGCAAAATATTGTCGATACCGGCCAACATAATTATGGAACATATACTTGAGTAAGGCCCAACGCTTCAGGCTCATATCTTTCTTGTAAAAGACGGTGGTACCCCATTGGCCAGCTTGCAGCAACTTCAGTGCTTCTTGCTTGGCATCGTTGTCCTTCGCATATTGCTTGAAGACCTTTGCAGGGACACCTAACCATAATTGATATTTGCTGGCATCTTGATTCCCATAAACTGTAGGCTGGTCATCCAAGTCGCCTTGGATGTAATCCTTCACTGGCCAGCTCGCTAAATTATAGCCGTTCAAAGTGACAAAGAAACTGCTGCGGCCCTGACGAATATTAATTTCAAAGAGTTTAAAGGTTTGATCGCGGGGATCGTATTTCATATCGAAGTTGGCAAACCCAGTAAACTGGATGTCTTCCAAGAACTTCTGCATTTGGTCATACAAGTCCTGATTATATTCAGGCAAAATGGCAACATAGTTCCCGATTGCGGCTGGCGTTGGATCTTCCAGCAGTGGGTGACCTAAGCACATCATCTTCACGTGATGATTCTGATCGACGTACGCGTTCAGCACCCGCATGTTACTGTCATCACCAGGAATGAAGTCTTGGAGGATTAAGTCGGATTCATAGCCGTTGTCATAGATTTTGGCAATCGTATTGTTCAATTCCAGTTGGGAATGAATCGTGAATGCTTTCTTCCGGCCTTCAAAATGAATGTCCAACCACTCCACAGAGTTCGCTGGCTTCAAAGCAACTGGAAAGTCATATGGGGTGGTAATTGAGACGCCACTTTCATACATGGCCTTGGTCACAATCTTAGTGGCAGGATAAGGCAGATTGTATTCATCACAGACTTGGTAGAAGCTTTCCTTATTGTTCAACCGCTTGAGTAAGGTGTAGTCCACATATGGGCAAATGAAAGTTTCGCTTAATTCGTCCTTATGTTTGGACACCAATTCAGCGTAGCCATCCCCACACGCAATCAATAAAACTTTTTGATTAGGGTCAGTGAACTGGCTCGCCACTTGGCGCATAGTTTCAATAAAAGTTGGATCTGAATCAAAATCTTCAATAAGGTGCACATTTACAATTTTAGAAAAACGAGTTGGCGCTAATTGTTCACGGGCATACACGTCAATGACGCCGCCGGTTATTTCATGAAAAGACCGGGCCATCCCGTACACATTCATATCACTCCCCAAAAGAATGGGGGTGAAATTTGAATCACTTGTCATAAGCTTCTCCTAACAATATTGCCTTATGTAGGCAGTTTAACGATAAAAGTATACCATATTTCCACCGGCTTCCGACCCTTTTTACAGAAAACCAGCGCCGAAACGCAAAAAGCCCATGACAAAACCGCAGTCTTGTCACGGGCTTATTCTAAATTACGCTGTTACTTTATCGGTATCTTCAACAAACGTTGGGATTTCTTCGTCGCGGAAGAAGACTTTGTACCAAACTAAGAAGGTATAGATGGTCCAAACCTTACGGCGGTCATCACTTTCTTGGCGGAATGTCTTGTCCAAGATATCAAGAATTGCGTCTTGATCGAAGAATTCACTGACCCAATCTTGTTCAAACAAGCTCCGCACTTCTTGATAGAATGGTTCGTCTTCCAACCATTGCTTGATGGGCACTGGGAAACCCAGCTTAGTCCGATTAGCCCATTCTTCTGGTAAGTGGCGGTTAGCCGCTTCCCGAAGGGCATATTTACTGCTGTGTGAGTTAATTAAGTACTTCGTTGGCACCCCTTCGGCAACCTTAGCCACTTCTTTATCCAAGAATGGCACCCGCAATTCCATGGAATTGGCCATGGAAAGCTTGTCGGCCTTCAGTAAGATATCTTTAGGCATGAATTGGTGAATGTCGAGGTATTGCATCTTCTTGACTTCATCATCATAAGAGCGAACCTTCTTGTACGATTCAGTCACAATTTCTTGCACCGTTGCACTCTTTTGGTAATCTGGCTTCAAAATATCAGCGGATTGTTCTTCATTGAAAACATAAGCTTCACCGATGAAGAATTCTTCAGCTGGCGCCGTTGATTCATATAAGTGCAAACGGCCGTGGAAGTTAGGCATCTTCTTTAACCCATGGGCGATGCGATACTTAATGCCCTTTGGCAACTGACGTAAGCCGTCAGCGAATACCCGGACAGCCTTGCTGTGCGTATGGTCCCCGTAGTTCGCATATCCAGCAAACAATTCGTCAGCCCCTTCACCAGACAGAATGACCGTCACATCTTGATGAGCCAGTTTGGTGAGGAAGTAGAGCGGAATGCATGATGGATTTGAGTCTGGTTCATCCAAATGATATTGGATCAATGGGAAGTTATTGAGCGCTTCCTTCTCGGTCACAATGTCACTCTTATTCTCCAGCCCTAAGCGATCGGCTAATGCCTTAGCAGCGTCACCTTCATGGTACTTGTTGTTATCAAAACCAATTGAGAAGGTGTGTTCTGGCCGCAGTAAAGCCGTGACGTAAGATGAGTCAACCCCAGAACTGAGCAATGAGCCGACTTCAACTTCAGAAATCCGGTGACTTTCAACGGAATCTGCGATTGACTTGTCAATGGCATCAATGGTTTCACTCAGGCTCAATTGGTTGGCCTTGAAGTCCATATCCCAATACTTCTTGATCTCTAAATCACCATCTTTCAAGGTGAAATAGTGGCCTTCTGGGACGCGATAAACGTTCTTAAAGAAAGTTTCGTCTAAGGCAGAGTATTGGAAGGTCAAGTATGGCTTGAGGGCTTCCTTATTTAATTCTTTTTTGAATTTAGGATGTTGCAGGAAAGCTTTAATTTCACTACCAACTAAGAAAGTATCGCCATCCTGATAGTAGTACATTGGCTTGATGCCAAAGAAGTCCCGGGCGCCGGTCAACAGTTGCTTATTGTCATCCCAGATGAGGAAGGCAAACATCCCCCGAATCTTCTTCAAGAGGCCTTCCATCCCATATTCTTCATAACCGTGAAGCAAGACTTCAGTATCAGAATGGGTCGTGAAAATGTGGCCAGCAGCCAACAAGTCTTCACGAATGCTTTGATAGTTATAGATTTCACCATTGAAAATGATTGCAACACTACCATCTTCGTTCAAGATGGGTTGTGAGCCACCCTTTAAGTCAATGATGGATAACCGCCGAAAACCCAGGGCGACGGTGTCATTAATGTATTCACCGGAACTGTTTGGTCCACGATGCTTGATCATTTCCATCATGTTGTTTAATACGGGCTTCTTGTTCAACATGGTTTTATCGGCAAATGCGATGATGCCACACATAATAATTTCCCCTTTTTCAGTTCTCCCACAACAAATATACTCGATTAAGTATAAATGTTTCAGCCCGAGTGTCAATTAATGGTCTTGGGCCGCCCCAGCAACTTAAGAAAAGCGAAATAATTGAAGGGTTTGGCCACCCGGTTGACAGCTAAGCATGTTATGGCCTCAGGTTAGTCACGCACAAAAAAAGGACTCGGTCACGAGTGTGATCCGAGTCCCCTAGGTAAAGGTAGCTTTCAGAGGCTGTTTAACTGCTAATTCGTTACTAATAGTGACACCTCAATCTGATTCTAGTTGGAATCTATTCATAAAACTTATTCAATTGTACGATACGACGCTGCCGTTTACTGATACAGCTTAAGCTAAGCGTAGTGGTTCGGTGATAATTCACACCCGATTGATATCTTCTAGGTCAGCGTATTCTCGCTTGGTGCATTGAGTCTCGTCTTCAGACCCACACCTCCAGTTAAAGATTCACGGTGTTGGTATTACATGATGCTTAGAACTTGGCTCGCATACTTCCATTTGGTACAGCAACTCTCATTGCGGATCGCATCCAGTGATGCCAGCTTTTTGACGTGTAACCGGTGAAGATGTTTCACAACATCGAATACGTCGGTACAAACACGGTCTTTTCTCAAATCCTCACACGCGGGTGATGGTGCTATCCATGTGCAGTGATTTCGTTTTGCCAGCTTCTGTAAGCGTTTCCTTTACCTTGACTAAAGTATAGCATGGTTCTTCTAAGTACGCAACTGGAAACGCTTTATTTTTTAAAATTTCTCAGTAAATAAATCGCCGCTCGGGTGAGGCCGCCCCGTAGCCAAAAATCTGTAAGCTTCGACTTGGCGGATCTACGCTAACAACATATCCGGCGTATTCAGTGGGTGTGTTAAGTTGGCGATTCCAGGTTCGATTATATTTAGTCGTGAGCGCATGGCGCCGCCCCATCAACGCACTGACATTTTGCAGGCTGTAGTGGATGCCATTCACGAGGTAATCGGCCTCGACGTGATAGTGGCCAGCCAAAACCGCAATTAAATCGCCGGCAGTGGCACTGAAATCAAACGGCACTTCCCCACCAAAGTCAGGATTATCGCCCAACATCACCGTGCCCTTCAATCGGTGCGTGAAGGCCCGCAGTAAGTTATGCAGCGCTTGCCCGTTATACTTGAGCGCCGGTTTCCCCCGCCGGTTCATGGCTGGGGCATGACTAACAATCAGAATGTCTCGACTCTCTGCAGTCGCCAACGCTTGGGCAAGTTCCCGGAGTTGTCCGGCGGTGACGGCCAAGGTTTTCTTCACATCATAATTCTTCCGACCGTTAATCCACCGCGCAGGCACATCAGAAGTGTTAACCGCAATCACCCGAACAAAGTCAGTATCAGCCACAACTAGGCCATGTTCTGAGACACTAATCCCATCCTGGGCCCGCTCTGGGCTAAAGACCAGGCGATCAAACACTTGGACTGGAAAACTACCAACGAACCGACGATTTTTCTCGGCAAACTTATCATTATCGTCGTGATTACCCCTAGTGATGATGAATGGTTCAGCGCTGGCCGCGAAATCAGCTACGATATTTTTGAGGCGCCATTGGGTCAAAAACCCAGGCTCGGAGCCATCCACTAAATCGCCTAAATGCACGCGATAAGTAATTGGTAACTGCTCCACTAACCAATGCTGCTCCAAGACATGCCAGTAACCACTGGGCCCATACAAGCTTTGACGCCAGTGAGTCAGATCATGGGTGTCAGTCACCAAAGCCAGATTAACTGCGCCGGGGGCGAGTTGCGGTCCGACTTGCTGAATAAAACGGTGTAAATCCTGTTGCACAAATTGACGAATATGCCGACGAAACATATGGTTTCCTCCTATATATTCAATGCGACCCCTAAAAACATACAAATTACTTGAGCCAAGGCGATGATAAACAAATTGCGAATGGCCATGATGAAGGTGGTCTTTTTGACCGGATTACGACTGAAGGTGGCAATATTGCGATAGACAATCGGCACACTCAGCAGGGTCAATAAGGATAATTTTGGCAGTAAGCCAATCACCACCGCAACAATCAAGCTTAGGTAGCCGGCCGTGTACAACCACCAAAAGAAGCGCAAACTGTTCTTGCGACCGAGATAATGAACAATGGTCGTCCGTTTCAATTCTTCATCTTCCGCTTCATCCGCGATATTATTGGCCAGCAGCAATGCCGCAATAGCCCCCTGTGATAGGCCACTGGCAAGAAATACCCCGCCGATCGTTGTCCAGGTTAAAGGCGCGGGGGCGATGTTGATATACACAGCAATCAACCAAATGACAAATCCCATGGTAAATCCTGAGAAGAATTCCCCAAATGGCAAACTAGAAATTGGGCGCGGGCCCCCACCATATAAATACCCAACAGCGAAACTAAAGAGTCCCATGATCAGCAACGGCCAGCCGGTTTGCATGACCATCCATAGGCCCAACACCCCACTTGTCACCATCAAGCCCACAATCAACCAACCTACCAGACTGGGATTAACGTGATTGACTCCAATAACATTAGTTTTCTGGCGGAATTCAAGGGCTTGGGTGCGCTGCGAACGCCGGTAATCTTGATAATTATCATTGGCATCAACGGCCATATTGAAGAGCAACATCGCGACAAAAAACACCAAGAGCGTGCTAAGATGTAGCTGCCGATAATGATACCAGGCGTAAAGACTGCCCATTAAGAAAGGAAAAATTGAAGCGGTTTTAGCTTTGATTTCGACTAATTCTAAGAATACTTTGAGTGACATATAAATTGTTCCTCCAGTTGACAAGCGTTAGACTCTTCCAATATTGTAAACGTATATCATGAACACGTTAAGGAGCATCTGATGATTTATCCTCTCTGGCACCAGTATCCAGAAATTTATCCTAAATTACAACACGTGCAGGCTTTGTTGACCCAACGAACTCGGATTCGCCAACCGCTTGTCGGGAACCTCCTGACCCAACAAATCAATGCTGGTGGCAAGATGCTCCGGAGTGGTCTCATGCTGATGTTTGCCCAGTTTGGCGACTTTAATCGGCCAGAACTCATTTCTGGCGGGGCCGCTATTGAAGCCTTACATTTGGCCACCCTCATCCACGACGATGTGCTCGACCATGCCGATGCTCGGCGTGGTGTTGATACCATTCATTCACAGGCGGACAATCGGGCTGCAATTTATGCCGGTGATTTTCTTTTCTCGGTCTATTTTGAATTGATGGCTCAATCCAGTCCCGACGTCGCCAATGTGGGCACCAATGCCATGACCATGCGCCGCATTTTCTTGGGCGAGCTTGATCAGAACGGTCAAACAAATCAACGTGACTTAACTGTACACCAGTATTTACGCCAGATTAGTGGTAAAACCGCTGCCTTATTCGCCTTGGCCACATATCAAGGCGTGCGCATCAGTCAAGCTGATCCCAGTCTGTTCATCCCGGCTTATCGGTTTGGACGCTACCTGGGCATGAGTTTTCAGATGATTGATGACTTACTCGACTACACCGGTTCACCCAGCCAGACGCAAAAGCCTGTTTTTGAGGATCTTCAGAATGGTATTTACACGCTGCCCTTGCTGTACGCCCTTGAGACCGACCGTGCCAGCTTAACGCCACATCTAAACGCGGCCCAGACCGACCCGCAAGAATTGGCGTTTGTCATTGAACGAGTCCGCCGCGATGGCATCCCTCAAGCCACAGCCCTCGCAGAGAAATATACGCAGAAAGCCTTGGCAACCCTGGCGGCCTTTCCTAAAGGCGAGACCCGCGATGCCCTGCTCACCATCACAAACACCATGCTGAATCGCAAGCTGTGACAAAAGGCGTTTAGGCCCGCTTGATTCAAGATAAAAAGAAAGGGGTTGTGACAAAACTACGTTTTGTCACAACCCCTTTCTGAATTTCTGAACCAAATAGACTAATCGCGTTCCAAAAGACTGAGAATGAGGATTAACAAAGCGTCTTTTGTCACACCTTCTTTTTATTCTTGACCCGCATCGAGTGCATACAGATGTCGGTAACGGCCGTTCTCTGCGTACAAGGCCGCTGGTGTGCCGTCCATGGCGAGTTGCCCATCTTCAAGGAAGATAACCCCGTCGACGTGTTGGACGCCTTGCAGGTGGTGTGTAATCCATAATACAGTCCGGTCAGCCAGGACCTCAAAAATAGTTTCAATGAGCGCTTGCTCGGTCTGCGGGTCCAACCCAACAGTCGGTTCATCCAGCAAAACAATCGGCGCTTGTTGCAGCATAATCCGGGCCAACGCGAGCCGTTGTTGCTCGCCCCCAGAGAAGCCAAATCCCGCTTCGGCCATCGGTGTATTAATACCTTGTGGTAACCGGGCAATTAGGCTCCCTAACTGGACCGCGTCTAATGCGGCCAAGATTTCATCGTCAGTCGCGTCTTCGTTGCCTAAGCGGACATTATTTGCAATGGAAGTTTGGAATAAGAATGGCTTTTGATCAAGCACCGCAAAGATTTGTGCCCGATGTTCTTGATAAGCAAGCACGTCTGTGCCATTCAGTGCAACCTGACCACTCGTTGGCGTCAAGTCCCCCAGAATCAACTGTAGTAACGTGGTTTTACCCATGCCGCTGGGGCCTAACAAGGCGATTTTAGCCCCAGATTCCAATGTCAGATTAATCCCATTTAAGAGCAATTCACTATTGGCATCATATTGGAAATGCACATTTTCCAGGCGCAATTGGTCAATGGTTGTCGGTGCGGGCAACTGAACAGGTAATTGGCGGACCACTGGCGATAAAGAATTCAGATGTTGAATCGAATCTTCATAGCCAGGTAATTCGCTCACCCCTTGACTCACCCCGTTAAAGGCCTGGTTCAGTGGGAAGACAACGAGGACAAAAGCCCCGACCCAATTGGCCAGTGTTTGGCTGCCGGTCCAATACAAGTTGGTCCACACGAGCAAGCTCAAAGGTAGCAGTAAAAAAACCACCTGCAACCAAAAGTCACGGCTAAAGCCAAAGCGCCGACTTTTTTGCTTGGATGCGGCGAGGGCCTGTGCTGACTGGGTTGCCGTGGTGAGGAAGGCTTGTTCGCGCTGGCCGATGACCCAATCGCTCAAACCAAGCACCGCGTCAGTCATCCCCACATAAGCTGCGTTTGAGAGCTGCTTTTGTTGGCGCTGCTGGCGGCGTTTCATCAGGAAACTCCACCATGGTAAGAGAACCACTTGTGCGATAAGCAACAAGAGAATCCACAGCGCAAATTTCCAATCAAACCAACCCAGTAATAGCGTCGCGACAATGCTGACTAAACCAGCCACAACGGTGGGAAACACCGTCCGTAAATACAGATTCTGTAAATGGCCAATGTCATCAGCCAAAAGATTCAAAATATCCCCCGTTTGGTGATGTTCTTGCACAAATGGCGCGTCCGTTTCTAAGACAGTATAGAGCTTTTTGCGCATATGACTAGTCACACGGAGCACCCAGTTATGGCTTGTCAGACGCTCCACATACTGGAAGACTGGCCGGCCAATCCCGAACCCGCGAGTTAAAACTACGACGACATAAATGGCCGCAAACAGTGGCTTGGTGGCACTTTTATCAATCAAGAACCCCGAGGTAAACATCAGGGCTCCGGCACAGACAAAGGTCAAAACACCCAAAATCAGCGACCACACCAATAAACCACGATAACGTTTGAGGTCGGGGCGGACCCATTGATCATGTTTAAACATCGAAATCACCTCGCAGTTTCGTAATCAATTGCTGATACTGCTCATCCTGCGCCAAATCAGCAGGCTTGCCTTGCATCACAATCTTGCCATCATCAATGACCACAACCCAATCCATTTGATTGAGCCAGTGCAGGCGATGCGTGGCAAAAATTACCAGTCGATTGGCAAACAGCGGTAGCATTGTTTCTTTCAAGGCAGCTTCAGTTTCAATGTCTAAGTGTGCCGTTGGCTCATCAAACAACCAGATGCGCCGTTGGGTATCCAACAATGTTCGCGCCAACGCAATTCGCTGTGCTTGACCGCCACTAATGCCACGACCACCTTCACCAATGCGCGTTTGCAGGCCGTCAGGTAGCGTCTCTAGCCAACTGGTTAAGCCGGCGGTGGCCACTGCGGCATCGACTTCAGCAGCAGTCGCTTGCGGTTGATAGAACCGAATATTATCCGCCACACTTGCGGCAAAAATATACGGCGATTGGGGAATATAACTCAATTGCGACTGCCAATCCTCATGTCGCAGGCTAGTGAGTGCGACGCCATCAACGTTGAGTGAGCCGGCTGCTGGATCCAAGAAACCACCCAATACATTTAGCAGGGTGGACTTACCGGCCCCGCTTGGTCCAATCAACGCAATCTTTTGATAGCCGCGCACGGTTAAGTCATCAAATTCCAGGTGCCGCTTGTTATCATAGTCGACGGCAACCTTGTGAAGTTCAAGTTGAGAATCTGCCTGCCACGGTGTGAGTGGCTCAGTCTGTTGTTCTGGCACCGGCTGAGCCAGGATTTCATTGACAGCCGTGAGCGCATTTTTGCCATCCAAGGTGGCATGGTAGTCACTCCCAAATTCACGCAGCGGGGTGAAATATTCCGGTGCCAAAATCAAAGTGACCATGGCTGGGAATAATGGCATCACGCCGTTCATCAAATCAAGCCCCAAGAACACGGCGACGACGGCAATTGAGAGCGTGGTGAAGAAGTCGAGTGCAAACCCTGACAACATCGCAATCGTTAACACACTCATCGTTTGTTTGCGGTAATCTTCTGAGACCTGGTAGACGTTATCGGCGTATTTGCGACTCATCCCCAGTAACTGTAGGGTTTTCAACCCGCGCAGCGAATCAATGAAATGATTGCTCATCGCTTGAAAGCCGGCATATTGTTCGTCGGACTTCTTCTGAGCAGCTAAACCCAGAATCACCATGAACAGAATAATCACAGGAAACATCAGCAATAATGTAATGCCAGCCGTTAGATTTTCAAAGAAGACATAAATCAATAGCACCCATGGCACAATGCTGAGATTCAGGATCTTGTTCAGAATCAATTGTAAGTAGTTTTGGACCTCAGGCATCCCATCCAGCGCCATCGTAACCAAATTCCCCGTCCCCTGCTGAGCCACCAAGCTGGGGCCGAGCAAGAACGTATGTTGTAACAGTTGTTGCTGCAAATCCTGGCTGTTGCGTGAAGCGAAGCGATCAGCAACACGGCTTTTGAGCCAATTAAATCCTTGCCGTGCCAAGAAACACAGAGCAAAACCAATAATGGCACCAGTCAGATGTGACAGTGGTTGACGCTGCCAGGATAATACAATGGCCTGAGCCAGGAAATATCCCTGCCCTAAAATAACAAATGCTTGCCCAAGCGTGAGCCCGGCAAGCACTGTTAAGGTCTGACGTATTCCTGACAAAGCAAAAAGCTGCTTATCAAGCATATTAACCTTCCTTTGATGGAACCCGTTTATGAAAGACCGTGTAACTCCAGATGAAGTACGCTAACGCTATTGGCAACAGAATGGCCGTGACAATAGTCATAATCGTCAACGTCAGCGGACTTGAACTGGCATTTTGAATCAAAATTGAATTCGCGGCATTTGTGGCAATCATCACCCGTGGGAATAGCCCATTGAAAATGAGGACGACAACCAGTGCTAAATCCACGCCACTGCCGATTAATGACAGCAATTCGTTATCTTTCGCGATGCTGTAATGCGTCAAGACGGCGAAAATCACTAACAAGACCACGATGAGTCCGGTTGACAGTGGACGGGCGGTGAAGAAGTCGGTTGAGATGAACAACAATCCGGCAAACACCACAAGACCAGCGTACAAGACCCAAATCAATTTGGCGTTCAGCGCCCGGGCCCGAGTCCGGACTGAACCCGTTGTCTTCAAGCGAATGAAGTTGAGTCCATGAATCAGCATTAACAGGGTCACCGCAACCCCACCGACAATCGTCAATAAGTTGACCTGGTTACCAAGCGTCGCAAAGACATTGCCGGCCTTATCGATTGGCAAGGGCTGAATGATGGCGGTAAAAATCATTCCAAGAATGAAAGGCGCCATCAGACTCCCAATGAAAAGGGTCCAACGCCAAACTGAACGGCCCCAGGCTGTTTCCGCATGACCAGCGAATTCAAACGAGACACCTCGCAAGATTAAACCCACTAGGACTAAGAAGAACAAAATATAGAATCCAGAGAACAGGCTGGCATACCACATTGGGAACGAAGCAAACATTGCCCCACCGGCTGTGACTAGCCAGACTTCATTACCGTCCCAGTGCGGGCCAATCGTCGCAATCAGTTGATCGCGTTCGTCTTCATTCTTAGCCAGCAACCGAGTGGCCATGCCAACCCCGAAATCAAAACCTTCTAAGAAGAAGAAACCGATGAACAAGACCGCAATCAGGATAAACCAAAGTAATTGTAAACCGCTCATGCTTGGAACGCCTCCTTTGAGAATGGATCGGTGGACGTCCCATAGTTTTCGTCTAAGTCAGCATCTGGCCCATGACGTAATGTCCGCTTGACGTAGTAAATCATCACGCCACCCAGAACACTAAAGAGCAAGAAGTACACGATGTTAGTAAAGAGCAATTGGCCCGCGGTTGTGGTTGGGGAAATCGAATCGGCAATCGTAAACAAGCCGTAGACCGTCCAAGGATAACGCCCTAATTCAGTCACAAACCAACCGGCCGAATTAATAATGAATGGCAGGAAAGTTGTGACACCCATGACGTAAAGCAGCCACCGTTGTTTGAGTAAGGTATCCTTCTTCTTCCGTGAGAACCACAGACCCAAGACAGCAACTAATGCTAGGAACATCCCACCGCCAGCCATGACCCGGAAGCTCCAGAACAAGGTCTTCACTGGCACATAGTAATTCATATCTTTGCCAAATTGCTTATCGTATTTAGCATGGAGTTCTTTATTTGCGGTGTCCATCCCTTTCACGGCCCCATTGAGCTTGTGATAGGACAATAGACTCAGCAGGTAAGGAATTTCGATATTACCAGTGACTTTGTGGTCTTTGGTATCAATTAATTCCACTAAAGCCCACGGTGCAGGATCTTCAGTATCTTTATAAATCCCTTCAGTTGCCGCAAACTTCATTGGTTGATCCTTAATAATGAACTGGGTTTGTAAGTCCCCCATGCCCATTGCGGCAACCACTGAAATTAAGCCAACAATTAAGCCAATCCGCACAGACTTGTGATAGAACTCAACATTGTCCTTCTTCAACAAGCGCCATGCTGCCATTCCGGCAACGGCAAACCCTGCTGTGGTGAAGGCTCCAAAAATCACGTGCGGAAATTCAACCCACAACTGCGGATTCATAATGACCGCACCAAAATCGACTAACTTCACGCGCCCAGTGACTTCGTTAATTGCAAAGCCGGTTGGGTGTTGCATGAACGCATTGGCCGACAAAATCCAGATAGCAGACAAAGTCGTCCCTAACCAAACGAACCAAATCATCGCCGCATGTAATGCCGGCTTGAAGCGATCCCAGGTAAACATCCATAAGCCGATAAAGGTCGACTCCATGAAGAACGCTAATAAGGCTTCAATCGCCAATGGCGCCCCGAAAATGTCACCCATAAATCGAGAATAATCTGACCAGTTCATCCCGAATTGGAATTCTTGGATGAGTCCAGTCACAACCCCAACAGCAAAACTCAAGAGGAAAATTTTACCCCAGAACTTTGCCATCTTTTGATATTGCTCATTTTTCTTGACCACATACATGGTCTCCATAATAGCTGTTACCAACGCCATCCCAATTGAGAATGGCACGAAGAAAAAGTGAAACACTGTGGTCATCGCGAATTGAAACCGTGCAAGCGATAACACATCTAGTGCCATGAGCATATCGACACCTCCTTATACATTTCAAGTACTAGTATACTGGTATTTGGAGGGTTTACCAGATAAAACGCTTAATTTAATGCTGTCTGCCGCGATTTTTTCTTCTTTCGTTCGTGTTTATTTTCACATAATCATGGCTTGGCATCATAAAAGCGTTGTCGGCCTAATCAGTGATAATTTGGTGAATCAATGGCAACCGTTCCGGCCGCTCGGCGCCAATCCTGTACGCCGCCTGCACTGCCTCAACCACAGCGTCAACGTTTTCGGTATTCGCATGGATTGTAGCTAAGGTATCGCCAACTGAGACAGGCGTGCCGATTTTCTTGTGCAAGACTAAGCCAACCGCTAAGTCGAGTTGATCGTCCTTCTTAGCTCGGCCGCCACCTAATTGCATCACGGCCACACCCAAAGCATTCGTGTCCATGGCTGTCACATAGCCCGCCGCAGTGGCTTTAACAGCGATCTGATACTGCGCTTGAGGCAATAATTTCGGATTATCGACAACGGTTGGGTCACCGCCTTGATCTTTAATGAGCTGCTTGAACTTCGCCAGGGCTCGGCCATCACGAATCACGTCTTCAGCCAAGCCAATGGCGACTTCTAGACTCGGGGTCACCCCACCCAGCACTAACATGTGGCCCGCTAACCGGACCGTTAGATCATGCACGTCTTTGGGACCGCGCCCTTTCAGAATCGCAATTGATTCAGCAATTTCGAGGCTGTTCCCGATGGTAATCCCCAGCGGTTGATTCATATCAGTCAGTAATGCCACGCTTTGGACATTAGCTTGCTTCCCAATATCAACTAAGGCATGGGCTAGCTTGGTCGCGTCGGCTTCGGTCTTCATAAAGGCCCCATTGCCGACCTTGACATCAAAGACCAGCGCATTGGTGCCCGAGGCAATCTTCTTACTCATAATTGAACTGGCAATCAAAGGAATCGCCTCAACCGTCGCCGTCACGTCCCGCAGCGCATAGATGCGACGATCAGCTGGCGCCATCTTCGTGTCAGCTGAAACAATTGCCTCGCCGTGCGCTTTTACCTGAGCAATAAATTCGGCTTCACTCAAATTCACGTTAAAGCCCGGGATACTTTCGAGCTTATCTAAAGTGCCACCAGTGTGACCCAAACCGCGACCACTAATCATGGGAATCGGCACGCCCAGGCTGGCCACAATTGGGGCCAATGGAATACTGATTTTATCGCCGACGCCGCCCGTACTGTGTTTATCGACTTTGATACCAGGAATGCCCGAGAGGTCCAGCACATCGCCTGAATGCAGCATCGCAAAGGCTAACTGGGCCTGTTCTTCATCCGTCATCCCGTTAAAATAAATCGCCATCAACAAGGCACTCATTTGGTAGTCGGGAATATTCTCAGCCACATACTCCGTGATAATCCACTGAATTTCTGCTTGAGACAGTACTTCGTGATTACGCTTCTTCGTAATCAAATCAACCATGCGCATGGCGATTCCTCCTTGTCTTGAATAGCTTTATTGTAACAGGATTTTTTTGCAAAGCCTGCATTTGTCGATGTTTTCTTGTGGTACACTCTTAAGAAATGTTGTCCGCTGCTCGTGCTTGCCATAGGAGGCCCACTGATGCTCACAGACACCCAGTTACATGCGCTTGGAAAAGTTGAACTCCATTGTCATCTTGATGGTTCACTCTCACTACCAGCGATTCGCCAGCTGGCGACGATGGCCGACATCGCCATTCCCGCGGCTGACGCTGATCTCATTTCCCTTGTGCGCGCGCCGGACACCGTCACAACTTTGGAAGAATATCTCAAGACTTTCGACTTTATTGCCCCACTCTTGCAAACTAAGGCCGCGTTGACCTTAGCGGCTCACGATGTTTTGGCCCAGGCCGCGGCGGAAAACGTCCGCTATATCGAAGTCCGTTTTGCCCCCGAGCTGTCAACGTTTGGCGAACTATCCTATGCTGAGACCATTGACGCCGTGCTGCTGGGTCTGCGCCAAGGGATGGATGAATTTGACATCCAGGCACAAGCGCTCATTTGTGGGATGCGCCAATCAAGCGATGCCATCAATGCAGCCGTTTTTGCGGCCACCGCTCCTTTCTTGTCTCGTGGTGTCGCTGGCGGCGACTTCGCCGGTAACGAAGCTGATTTCCCTACTCACGTCGTCACGCAGGCGATTGCCTCAGCTCAAGCCTTACATATCCCGCTTACTTTTCATGCGGGAGAAGACCATTGCCCCCAAAACATTGCCGAAGCGATTGGCTTAGGCATTCGTCGCATCGGTCACGGCACAGCTTGTTACGACCAGCCTGACTTGATTCAACAAATTGTTCAGACCGACACCACCGTGGAGTTGTGTCTAACCAGCAATCTGCAGACCAAAGCAGCAGCCAATCTCGCGGCCTTTCCATATTGGGCGTTACGCGAGGCCGGCGCCAAAATCACCATTAATACCGATAATCGGACGGTTTCCAACACCAGTCTTACCCGTGAATATGGCCTCTTCCAAGAGGTGTTTGGGGTCACCAAGTCTGATTTCTTAGAATTTAACTTAAACGCCGTTAATGCGGCCTTTATCGATAAACCTACTCAACAACAATTAACCACGCGCCTGATGAATGACTATCGCTAAAATAGGGGTTGTGACAAAACGTAGTTTTGTCACAACCCCTATTTAAATTTCCAAACAAACTAGACTACTCGCGTTCCAAAGGCGGCTTTTGTCACAGCTTCCTTTTGCTTGTTTAGAAATAATCGTACAGTTGGCTGGGTTTCTGGGTAAAGAGCTCACTGACGGTGGCGACTGTGAACGGATCACCATCAATTTGGCCTAGTGCATACGCACTGCGGAGCGACCGCACGCCAAAGGCAGCCTTGACCAGTTCACGAATGTCGAGCGTAACACTCGGTTCGCCACTGACCACTTTCTGAAACGTCACCTGGCCATCATCAATTTGGAGTTGCCACAGGCCGTCATTCTCGCTGATAAAATCATCGTTAATTTGCAGTAAAACCGGTGCCAAGTCGCTAACCTGGTAGGGATAACGCGCTAAGAAGTCGGCCACATCCACTATCCGTGCCATCATATACGGCTTAACCGTGGTGGTGAGTGCCGTAGATTCTGGTACGAGATCATAGAGTGGTCGCACATTGCCCGTCACATACGTAACGTCTGCAAACATATTTTGATGGCCATCGACAAAATGTCCTAGTGCTTGCAAGCTTGGCAGGTCATCGAAAAACAGCTCATGAATGACAAAGTGGGACTCCAAGCGCTCATAAATCATATAGCCAGTCACATGGTCACCCATTCGGGCCACAGCTAGTTCACGACTCGGGTAATGGGTCACAAGGTTCTCCCACCACCATTGTTCCCGCCGAACTGCGCCGTGCGTAACCGCTGAGTTGCGCAAGTACACGGGACTAATTGCCGTAATACTTTCAAGTAATGGTTCGCGGGTGACTAAGACGTCATGCGGGGCATCAAACTGTGGTAACGCCGCAGCTGGCAGTGTATGGGTCGCTTGCCCAAATGCATGCTCAAAGCCAAAGCGCCGGTAGAACTGACTAGAGAATGGCGCCAGATAGGCTAAGGTCATGCCAGCCATGCGCATATCACTGAAGGCTTGATGCATGAGTGCGGTGATCTCGCCTTGGCCACTGGCTTCTGGGTAACTAGCCACATAGCCAACACCGGCCATTTGATAGGCGGTACCTGCCAAATCAACGGTGAACTTTGTGGCTAGAAATCCACTATGTAATGGCTGCCCACTGCCCCAACCGAGTGAATGTGCAAACAATGAGGCAAAGGTCGCATCCCGTGTTGGGGTCTGCGGTTTATTGAAGGCATATTGCACTAAGTCATAGAACGGACGCTCGTCTTTACTGGTGAATTGATACGGTGCTACCATGATTCATCCTCCTCGCTTCACAACAATGTCTGATTTCATCACCGGGCGTCACAATTTTCACACCCTTAATGGTTTCCTAAACAAAAGACAACATACAAGTCACATTTTCTTCCGAGACATCCCAATTCCGGCCGCTATAGTGAATCTATCAACTAACGAAAGGATTGATTCATATGTTACGACCCTCTAATGAAGTGCTCACCGCGCGGCTTGTCGCAGTGACTGCCAATGCTATCATGGCAGAAACTGAAAGTGGCGCCTATCTCAAAATTATGCCTAGTCAAAAACAGCGAACCGATCCACTATTTTGGGAATCGATTCGCGCAATTGTAAAAGCTAAACTTTGGGTTCCTGTCTCAAAGATGAAACACCAACTCCTTGAAACAGATTGGTTAGAAACCGTTCCCGTCGGTTAAGCCTGCCAGGTCACCAATTGGTTGCCGGCTAAGATGAGCGACAATACAGCGTCCTTAGACAGTGCATGTTGCACCGCATCAAAGTGCCCTGTTGAAGCAGCAGCACCGATGACTTCAAGCCCATACTTCAAAAGATTTAAGTCTTTCTTGGCGTGATAGCCCTCATCAAAAACGGGTTCATGATTATAGGTAAATTTAATTTCATCATCTTCGACCGCACCATCCACATGGTTCACCATGATGCGATCTTGCGTGTTCGTCAACAAGGCTTGGTCATCAATTAAATTCAGTTTGTGATCAGACTCATCGCGATAATAGCTTGCTTGACGTTGATTCAGATAGGTTTTAGCTGGACGGTCTAAAACACCGAGGTAGTCCACTGCGGCTAGAATTTCAGCCAGGTCTAATTTCACTTTTTTATCGAGAATTGCTTGCGTGTTGTCTTCGAGCCAGTCGGCGAGCCGACTAATACCAAATTGATCCATATTTGTCTTCCTCCGTTACTGATATGCCTTATATTGTAGCATTTTTTCACGGCTGGCGCTGAAGTATTCAGCACATCTAGGCCAAATGGTCATCGACTAATCCCGCGCCTTGAAGATAACTATAAATTGTAACAGGCCCGACAAACTTGAAGCCGCGCTTCTTCATATCCTTTGAAACCAGTTGCGAGAGTTCAGTTTGTGCCGGCACCTCATCAGGCGACTTGGGCGCATTCACAATTGGTTCACCCGCAACAAAATCCCATAAATACTGGTCAAAGCTGCCAAATTCGGCTTGCACGCGCTGAATTGCCTGCGCATTGGTGACAGTGGCTTCCAACTTGCGGCGATTGCGAATGATATCAGGATTGGTCATCAACGCATCAATCTCTTCACTGGTCATTTTGGCCACGCGATTAATCTGGAAATGATGAAATGCTTTGTTAAAGGCGGCACGCTTCTTGAGCACAATTTGCCAGCTCAATCCTGCCTGGTACGTTTCTAGGCTCAACAATTCAAACAAGTTGTCATCCCCATGCTGGGGAATGCCCCATTCTTGGTCATGGTACGCGCGCAATTCAGGCGTCGCGTTCGCCCAATAAAAATCTTCATCCGCCATTATTTCTCAACCGGACGTGGTGGCATGACGCCAACCCCCTGCAGATAATTAAATGCCGTCGAAGGCCCAACAAATTTAAAGCCCCGCTTCTTCATATCATCTGCGACTTCAGTGGCTAACTTGGCTTTCCCGTCCATGTCTTCTGGCGTGAGTGCTGGTTGACCGTCTGTGAAGTGCCGCAAATACTTGTCAAAGCTCCCGAACGCCTTTTGCACCTTTTGGATGGCAATAGCATTCGCCAAAGTTGCTTCCAACTTGTGCTGATTACGGATAATGTCAGGATCTTGCATCAGAGCATCAATGTCATTCAAAGTCATTTTGGCGACAGTGGCGACATCGTAATTGTGAAAGGCATGGTTGAAGGCTTGGCGTTTCTCGAGCGCAGTCCGCCAGTTCAACCCAGCTGCGTAGGTTTGTAAGCTCAGCATCTCAAATAACTTGTTGTCATCGTGCTGAGGCACACCCCACTCCTTATCGTGAAATTCTTGTAAATCAGGCGGTAATTCGGCCCAGAATTCTTGATTCTTAGGGTGGTGTGCCCGCATTGTTTGCTCGAGTTTCTCTTCTTCAGTTGCCATAATATTCCTCCTCACCAATTCTTTACGACCAGCTTACCGCAATTAGTCCAAAAAGGCCGGTTTCAAGTATCAGAACGTGAACAATACGCTCGCAGTATTTGTCCACGCGTTTTGGTCAGCTGCCCCGAGCACTGTTTTTTTACAACTTAATCCCACACAAAAAGCCAACCCAGAATAATCTGAGTTGGCTTTTTTAGAAGTCAGCACTAATCGATAACGATTAGTCCTTAGCGGTTGAACCGCCATTCTTCTTGATGATTTCTTCTTGGATAGACTTAGGCACAGCTTCATAGTGATCAAATGTCATTGTGAAGGTACCACGGCCTTGGGTAGCACTCCGTAATGTGGTTGCGTAACCAAACATTTCAGAAAGTGGGACCATCGCGTTAACGATTTGGGCATTCCCACGTGCTTCCATCCCTTCAACACGACCACGACGTGCAGTCACTTGACCCATGATATCACCAAGATATTCTTCAGGGGCAACGACTTCAACGTGCATGATTGGTTCAAGGATAACAGCGCCAGCTTGCTTAGCCGCATTCTTCAATGCGATTGATGCAGCAACCTTAAACGCAGCTTCAGATGAATCGACTTCATGGTAAGAACCATCATAGAGCTTAGCCTTAACGTCAATCAATGGGTAACCGGCAAGCACACCGTTAGCCATGGATTCCTTAAGACCTTGTTCTACTGAAGGGATATATTCACGAGGAACAACCCCACCGACAATGGCGTTTTCGAATTCAAAGCCCTTACCTTCTTCGTTAGGGGTGAATTCAATCCAAACGTCACCATATTGACCTTTACCACCAGATTGGCGAACAAACTTACCTTGAGCGGAAGCTTGCTTGGTAAATGATTCACGGTACGCAACTTGAGGTTCGCCGACTTTAGCCGCAACCTTAAATTCACGCTTCATCCGGTCAACCATGATATCCAAGTGCAATTCACCCATCCCAGAAATCAGGGTTTCACCAGTTTCAGGGTTGGTTTCAGCACGGAAGGTAGGATCTTCTTCAGCGAGCTTTTGAAGGGCAACATCCAACTTGTCCCGGTCTTCCTTTGAATCAGGTTCAATGGAGACTTGGATAACTGGATCTGGCACTTCAAGAGATTCGAGAATTAATGGGTGGTCAACGGCGGTCAAAGAGTCACCAGTTGTGGTGTTCTTCAAACCAATCGCAGCAGCGATATCACCGGAGAACACTTCAGGGATTTCTTCACGGTGATTACTGTGCATTTGCAGCAGTCGACCAACACGTTCACGGTTATCCTTAGATGCGTTAAGCACATAAGAACCCGCTTCAAGTGTCCCAGAATAAACCCGGATAAAGGTTAACCGACCAACGAATGGGTCAGTAGCAACCTTAAATGCCAAAGCAGCGAAAGGCTTGTCGTCACCGGCAGTCAATTCAACAGCTTCGCCACTTGCAGGATCGGTCGCGTTATAAGGGCGAACGTCCAGTGGTGATGGCAAGTAGTCAACAACAGCATCCAAGAGCATTTGCACACCCTTGTTCTTGAAGGCAGAACCTGCTAAGACAGGGTAGAATTCCAAGTTGATGGTTGCCTTACGAATAGCAGCCTTCAATTCGTCCTTAGAAATTTCTTCACCGTCGAGGTACTTGTCCATGATGCCATCATCAACGTCAGCAACAGCTTCAATCAGTTCGTTATGAGCCTTTTCAGCTGCTTCTTTGTAATCGTCAGGAATATCAACGATATCCCACTTAGTCCCTAAATCGTCTTCGTCGTAAAGGTCGGCTTTCATTTCAATCAAGTCGATCACACCGTCGAATTCGTCTTCGGCACCAATTGGCAATTGGATTGGGTGAGCATTAGCAAGAAGACGTTCGTGCAAGGTATCAACAGAGTAAGCGAAGTTAGCGCCCATCTTATCCATCTTGTTAACGAAAACTAACCGAGGCACACCATAAGTGGTCGCTTGACGCCAAACATTTTCAGTTTGAGGTTCAACACCAGATTGGGCATCCAACACGGTTACGGCACCATCTAAGACACGCAGGGAACGTTCAACTTCGATTGTGAAGTCCACGTGTCCTGGGGTATCGATGATGTTAACCCGGTTGTCCTTCCAGAAAGCGGTAGTAGCCGCACTGGTAATGGTAATCCCACGTTCTTGCTCTTGCTCCATCCAGTCCATTTGTGAAGCCCCTTCATGGGTTTCACCAATCTTATGAATCTTACCGGTATAGTACAAGATACGTTCGGTCGTCGTCGTCTTACCAGCATCAATATGTGCCATGATCCCGATATTACGGGTCCGATCTAACGGAAATTCACGCTTATTGGCCATGTGAAATAATAACTCCTCTCAAGTTAATCAATAAGTTAATTTGTCTATTTAGAAAAAGAAAGGCTACTATATGCCAACAACTGGATATAATAGCCAATCCCATCTTACCAACGATAGTGAGCGAATGCCCGGTTAGCGTCAGCCATTTTGTGTGTATCTTCACGCTTCTTCACAGCTGCACCAGTGTTATTGGCAGCATCCATGATTTCACGTGCTAAACGATCATCCATTGTATGTTCGCCGCGTGCACGGGAATATTGAACGATCCAACGTAAGCCTAAGGTAGTCCGACGGTCTGGACGAACTTCGATTGGCACTTGATAGTTAGAACCACCGATACGGCGAGCCTTAACTTCAAGTACGGGCATAACGTTCTTCATGGCTTGTTCGAACACTTCTAAAGGTTCGTTGCCAGTTTGGTCTTTGATGATGTCAAATGCATCGTATAAAATTGTTGAAGCCTTACCGCGCTTACCATCAATCATCAAGTGGTTGATTAAACGAGTAACCAGTTTTGAGTTGTACACTGGATCTGGTAAGACATCGCGTTTTGAAACATTGCCTTTACGTGGCATGCAGATTGCCTCCTTATTACCGCACAAAGCGGATCTAAAAATTTTTTAAATTACTTCTTAGGGCGCTTTGCACCGTACTTAGAACGACTTTGCATACGGTCGGAAACACCGGCTGTATCGAGCGCACCACGGATAATGTGGTAACGAACCCCAGGCAAGTCCTTAACACGGCCCCCACGGATTAAAACAACACTATGTTCTTGCAAGTTGTGACCGATACCTGGAATGTAAGCTGTCACTTCAATAAGGTTAGACAAACGAACACGGGCATACTTCCGCAAAGCTGAGTTAGGCTTCTTAGGTGTCATTGTACCGACACGAGTTGCCACCCCACGCTTTTGAGGAGCTGGTGTGTTTGTTAACGACTTCTTCTTGCTGTTATAACCAAAGTTCAGCGCTGGTGAGTCTGACTTGGTTGTCTTAGATTTACGACCTTGACGTACCAATTGATTGATGGTAGGCATTAAGGTTCCTCCTTCCCGATTACGGTTAGTATTTTCAAGTCCACACATCCAGGCGGTTCATTTTTTGAGATAAAAAATTGGCCGGCCAGGCGGCAGAGTAGGCTTAGCCCAGTCAGCACGTCCGGGTGACCCGAAGAACTGGAAAAAAGCACCTTTGATAGTGTACTTGATTTTCGCCTCTAATGTCAAGCGACTCTAGGATTTTCTTTTTGCGAAATCTTTCAATGAGGTGATTAAAATGCCACTATTGGGCCTCTTTAGCTACTACTGGGGCGTCAGGCCCCACCAAGGTAGTCAATACTGGGTGCAATTTACGCTGTGGTTGAGTTCCTTGTTCTTCTTCACCACTTGGCAAGGTAGTTTACTCCAAGTCGGATTAATTGTTTGGGCCAGCCAAGACTGGCGTGAGCGTCGGATTGCCGCGGTCCCTTTAGAATTTTGGAGTGTCTTAGTGGCTTGGCCCCACTGGCAACCAGCCGTGATTGGCCTCGTGTTGGGATTGTCGCTGGGCTGGATTAGTGGCGGGTTTGGCAGTGGCGATGCCATTATTGTCGCCGCATTGGCGGGTTATTTCCCCCTAACGGCAGTATTGTGGGTTCTCTTGTTGGCCTGTTTGAGTACGCTTGCCCATCACTATCACCACAACGAAGCCACCTATCCCTTTGCCTTTCATCTGGCCGTAGGGGTGCAAGTTTGGCTCTGGTTATCGCCATTGAACTTGATTTAGTTTTGTTTGACACCGTTCAACAAACGCAGTATTTTAGGCGCACAACAATAATCTGTCGCCACAACCATCCAGGAGGTAGGCCTATGCGTCGCGACAAACCAACCGCTCAAAAACTTGTCATCCTCATTGCCCTAGTCATCAGTATCGTTTGTATCCTGATTGGCCAACCCAAAGCCGCCTTACCATTCCTACTGATTGGCGGGTATTTGGTGATCACGGCCCTTTAGAGTCGTCATGCCGATGTGGTATAGTATGGGCACTAAGTAAAGGAAGATTGCCCATGAAACCTGAATTTTCAAGCGTCTTTGATATTATGGGCCGACTCGCCATCACCCCTAATCAAGAACATATCGATATGGCCTTTCGACTCGGACAGGCGCTGCAAAAATGGTTGGGTACACCCCAGTCTGTTTCTTGGCAGCTTGATGGCCCTATGGCTGAAGCTAGTTTTAACCAAACGATGACCCTCGCGGTGACCGCTGGTTTAATTGGCGTCAGTACATTAGTCGGGGAGCCAAACATTCTTGAATTTGCCTTCAAGCATCAAATTCATGTGGATTATGTCCCTAATGCTGGCGTTCAACCGACAACAGCAGCACTCGTCATTGATCGCCAACAGACCCTCGTCTTTGCTACCCAGGCAACCGCTGACACATTTGCAATTACGCAAATCAATCGCATCCCCGTGCAGCTCGTTCCTGGTCAAGTCAGCCTGTTATTAGTCGTCAAGCAGCCACCATCACTTGATCAATCTGCCTATCAGCAAGTGTCGCCGCTCATTGATTTGGGCGCAGGCAAAGGCATGATTGTGACCCCCAAATTGCCAACACCAGCACTCATCAAGCAATTAAGCGCGCTGCCCGATGTGCTTAAGCTCACGGTATTTCGCTAGGCGCAATTCCAAAAGACACGACAATGTCCAGCGTTGTCGTGCCTTTTTATTTACTCTGGATTGTCTTCAGTGACGAAAGCATCGCCAAAAATCCGTTGCTTCATAGCTTGGCCGGTTGGCGTGCCGGCGAGGCCACCAATCCCGGTTTCTCTCAGGGAACGTGGCATCTCTTCGCCAATCGACTTCATGGCACCAATCACGTCATCCGCCGGAATTTTATTCGAGCAACCTGCCAATGCCATGTCCGCCGCAATCAGCGCATCAGTGGCGCCAATAGCATTGCGCTTGACACAGGGCAGTTCTACCAACCCCGCCACAGGGTCACAGACCAAGCCCAACAAGTTACTCATGGCGATGGCAAAAGCCTCTGCACTCTGTTCTGGCGTCCCGCCAGCCACTTCAACTGCGGCGGCAGCGCCCATCGCGGCGGCACTGCCGACTTCAGCTTGGCAGCCACCAACGGCCCCGGCAATCATCGCATTGTTAGCAACAATCATGCCAAAAGCACTGGCCGTAAACAAAAAGCGCACCATTTGGTCTTCAGTCAGGTGCAGCCGTTTTTCCAAGATGAACAAGACCCCTGGCAACGTGCCCGTGGAACCGGCAGTCGGGGTGGCACAAACCACGCCCATGGCTGCGTTCACTTCATTGGTCGCAATCGCATTCTGAATTGCTTCAACCATGGCATCGCCAGACAAGGTATGCCCAGCAGCGCGATACTTTCGCAACTTCACGGCTTCACCACCGGTTAACCCAGTTGTGGAGTGCACGCCTTCGCCTTCTGCGCCCCGCTTGACCGCTGCGCGCATCACTTCAAGGTTCTTAGCCATCATGGCCCAGATGACCTCGCGACTCATTTGAGAGCTTTCAATTTCTTGTTGGATGATTAATTCAGAAATCGGTTGGTGCTGCGTTTCGGCAGTGGCCACCAATTCGGCAATACTTTTGTACATCACATTTCTCCTAGATATAAATCAACTGTGCCGTTGCCGCCCGAAGTTGTTCCAATTGGCGGCGTTGAAGTCGCCGATCCAAATCGAATTCAAACAGCGGCAGCGCTTCTGAATTCGTGTACGTTTCTTGATGATTGATGGTTGTCATGGCTTCAAGCTGGGTCACAATGCTTGCGGCCGTTTGATTAGGCTTAGGAATCGCCAACACAATCGGCAATGGCCCTTGGGGTTTGACCAGGTAACCGTTGAATTTCAACGCGCGAATCTCAATCGTCCCACCACCAATTGAGACACCCGTCACTTCAATCGTCTTCTTGGCATTGCTAACGCGAACCACCGCGGTGTTCGGGTGGTTCACCGGACTTGGACCTTGATTCTCAACAAAGTGAATCGTCATCCCTTGCTTTTGGGCGATTTCTACCGCATCTGGTACCCGCGGGTCATCTGGTGCAAAACCCAAGACCCCACTGACAATCGCATAGTCAGTTCCGTGACCTAAATGAGTTTCTGCAAACGACTCATAATAATCAACGCGAATTTCTGTCGGTTGGTCCGCAAAGAGATCGTGGGCGGCTTGCCCAATGGCGACCGCGCCAGCTGTGTGAGAACTTGATGGGCCAATCATAATCGGGCCAATGATTTCAAAAACACTTTTGTAATTATTCGCCAAGTCGGTCGCCTCTTTTCTGAAAATTTCTACCGCCCTATTATATATGAAATTCATCACAAAGTGCCTAAGAGTTTTCTCATAGAACGGGACACAAAAAAGGTTGGGCCAAAACGATGTTTTGGCCCAACCTTTTTTCAATACTCGAACAATATGGATTAATCACGTTCCAAAAGACAGAGAATTCCTGTTAACAAGAAGTGTGAAAACTCGCGCTCAACCCGCCTTTTGTCACAGTTTCTCTTTTAGTTACTTAAACAAATTCAATAATTCTTCTGGCGTTTGAGCGGCATTCAAGCGCTTGACGAAATCCTCATGTGTTAACAATTTGGCCGTATTAGACAAGTACTTCAGGTGATCGCCACTATCTTTCTCAGGAATTAAGAATGAAATCATTGTGTCGACTGGTGCACCATCAAAGGTCTGCCATTCAATTGGTGTCGCCAACTTCACAATCAGCATCGAAGACTTATCAATCGTGGCATCTTGAGCGTGTGGGATGGCAATACCTTTCTCCATCCCCGTTGACCCTTCAGCCTCGCGGGCCACGTACTTATCAAAGACCGCATCGGCGTCACCAGCTAAATGCCGCTTTACCGCAAGGTCAGCTAAATACTTCAAGGCTTCATCGCGATTGGCGACCTGGACGCCAGTTACAATGTTATCAACGGTTAAAATGTCACCAGGATCGTAAGTTTTTTCTTGTTCCTCTAATTGGCTTTCGTCATTCTTTGGGAATGCCGGCGTTGAATCATAGATATCTTGTTCATCGGCGGCGCCTTCTGTCGCCAACATTGTTTCGACAACACCAGCTTGGACGCCATGTTTAGATGCTGACCGACCGGCAATCATGGCCAGCAGCACACCTGAAACAACCGCCCCAATCAGAATCCAAAGAACCCAGAGTAATGGGTGATTAACCAGTGGTAAGATGATGAACCCACCATGCGGTGCTGGGACCTGAATCCGAGTAACATAGGTCAAAACAGCGGCAATGGCTGAACCAATCATGAAAGCAGGAATGTTCCATAATGGATTCTTCGCTGCAAATGGGATGGCCCCTTCGGTAATATGGGTGGAACCCAGAATAATGTTGACATAACCTGCGCTGCGTTCGTCACGACTGTAAGCTTTCTTGTTTAAGAAGACAGCAACAGCCGTTGCCAATGGCGGTGCAATGCAGGCTGCGGAGACCCCAGCCATAAAGAAGAAATTGCCTTGAGCCAGCAATGCCGTCCCGGTCAGATAAGCCGCTTTGTTGATTGGACCGCCAAAATCAGCCGCACACATTGCGCCCACAACAATCCCCAAGATAATTGGGTTCGTATTTTCAAGGCCTTTCAAGAAGTCCATCAAACCCGTGTTCAGAATTTTCATTGGTGTATTCAGAAGCCACATCGCTGTCCCGACAGTGAAAACCCCCAGTACTGGGTACAGGAAGATGGCTTTCAAGCCCCGAAATTCGCGATCGGGTAACCAAACAAATAATTTCTGCATGCCCAAGACAACCAACCCTGATAAGTAACCAGCTAAAATGGCGCCTAAGAAGCCAGACCCATTCCCACCGTTATAGGCAATCATCCCAGCAACAAACCCTAAGACCAATCCAGAGCGTTTGGCAATCGCTTCAGCAATGTAGGCGGATAAAACTGGCACCATCAACCCCATTGACGCGCCACCAATTGAATTCAACATGGCCGCAAAGGCATTATATTGTTCATTCTTTGGATCGGCTGAATAAATCCCCCAGAGGAAGGAAATTGCTACGAGTACCCCACCGGCAACCACGAAAGGTAGCATGTGAGAAACACCGTTCATCAACGAGGTATAAATTTTGTTCCCCAGACCGGCACCACTCGTTTCGGCTTCGCTATCAGCTGTCGCACCACTGCCACTGGGGCGCAGTTTTGGGGTCGCCGGATCAAGGGCTTCTTTAATCAAATGATCTGGTTCCCGAATCCCGGCAGCGACAGGTACATTGACCACAGGCAAGCCAGCAAAACGGTCAGCATCGACATCAATATCAGACGCAATGACAACCGCCTGCGCACCAGCAATCTCTTCAGGTGTCAACGGATCATCGACACCCGTTTGGCCGTGCGTTTCGACTTTAATCGTTAATCCCATTTTCTTAGCCGCTTGTTCCAGTGCTTCCTGAGCCATATAGGTGTGGGCAATCCCAGTCGCACAGCCAGTGGCCGCAATAATATCATATTTTGCCATTAGACTTTTTCCTCCAATGTGGTTAGTTTGATTTGCTTCAGTAATGAATCGAAAGCTTCAAAGTCGGTTAAACCAGCTCGCGTCGCCGTGTCACTTCCTGCGGCAATGGCTCGGCGCAGATTGTCAGATTCAGATAAGTGCTGGGCCCAGCCCGCAAGGAAGGTCCCAAGCATCGTGTCACCAGCACCCGCCGTGTTCAGCACCGCAATCTTGGGCGCTGTACCATATAGGGTGCCATCGGCGTTCGCCAAAATAGCGCCCTGGCCACCAAGTGATAAGAGAACATTTTGTGCCCCTAACTTGACCAGGCGTTGGGCTAATTCACCCAGTTCACTGACCGATAAATCAGTGTCGATGCCAAACCATGCCTTGACCTCTTCGTCGTTCGGTTTAATCAGCAGCGGATGGAAAGCCAGCGCGTCTTTCACCCGTGAGCCAGCTGTATCAATCACGAGCTTGAAGCCTTTTGTTTGGCTCAACTGGCCCACCTGATTCAAGAAATCATCCGGAATGCCGGGGCTAAAACTGCCTGAGATACAAAGCGTATCCGCTGGCTTTAAGCTGCTCAGATGTTGCATGAGCGCATCGACTGTCGACTGAGGAACAATCGGCCCAGGATTCACTAATTTGAATTCCTCATTGGTCGCCTGGACATGGGTAAATGTATTAATCCGGGTGACCCCAGGCACGTGATAGAAGTGATTGGGAATCCCAATCTCATCTAAGACCGAAACAATATAATCAAGGGTGAAGCCGCCGCCAACACCAAGCGCGGTATTAGGGACATTTTGCTTCTGCAGGATAAACGACACGTTCACGCCTTTCCCGTTTGCTTGCGCATCAAAGCGATTGGTACGATTCACCGCACCTGCCTCTAAGGTAGGCGTATCAATAAACAAATCAATGGCTGGGTTCAAGGTTAAAGTATAAATCATCCGCCCGCCTCCTTTTTAAACCGTTTTCATTTCTTACACTTTCTAGTATAGTGGTCTAGAATGTAAAGTGTTGACAGAAAATGCGCCATTTTTCGGTTTCACTGAAAAAATTTTTCAGGAGGTTATTATGGAGCTCAGTCCATCTGAAGCATATTTCTGGGATTTCGTTCTCAATCACCAACACCAAATTATGAATTTATCCATTACACAGCTGAGCGCGACGGCCAATGTCTCAACCGCAACCATCGTCCGCACTGTGAAGAAAAAGGGCTTTTCGGGCTACACCGATTTTCGGCACAGTCTATTTCGCGATGAAGGTGGCGCAGCCCAATTTGGCAGTCTCAAAAACGTTGATCAACAAATTCAACAGGTCATCCTTCAGAACGAAGAGGAAGTCACTAACACCATCAAACTCATGGATATCAACGTCATTGAAGACTCGATTCAACTCCTGAAGCATGCCAAAACGATTTACATTTTTGCACGCGGCTTGTCAGAAATGATTGCCTCAGAAATGACCTTGAAATTCCAACTCCTCGGTAAAAATGCGCAAACCCAAAATGATCCTAATATCATCAAAACCATCGCCAATCGTGTTACCGCTGATGATGTCGTGATTTTTATCACGCTCAATGGCGGCACACCAGAGCTCGTGCATGCTGCCCAAGTACTCGCCAAAAAGGATGTCTCAAAAATCACGTTGACCACTAATCGCCAAGGCGCCATCATCCCTTTCTCCGATGAGATTTTCTTAGGTTACAAGAGTGACCTCTCTTACTTTCAAGAATTCGAAGTCCGGTCGCGCCTGCCATTACAAGTCATGGCGCGAGTATTACTCGACAGCTACGTCGTCCGGACGCAAAATTAAGCCACAAAAAAAGCCAGAACAAAACGTAACGTTTTGTCCTGGCTTTTTTGATTTGGCTAAAGATTATTGGTCTTCAGTTGGTTGGTCATCATTTTGCATTTGGGCTTCGATATCAGAAATCGAATATACGTTTTGCGAAACGGTGCCGACACTCTTAGGTTCCATGTGACGGTATGTTGCCATACCAGTACCAGCAGGAATGATCTTCCCGATGATAACATTTTCCTTGAGCCCAAGTAATGGATCGTTCTTACCACGAATAGAAGCATCGGTAAGCACACGAGTTGTTTCTTGGAAGGATGCGGCAGACAAGAAACTATTCGTTTCAAGAGAAGCCTTTGTAATCCCAAGCAAGACTGGACGGCCAGTTGCAGGAATACCACCCTTAATCAAGGTATCCTTGTTCCGATCAGAGAATTCGCTGATATCCAGCAAGGTCCCTGGCAGAATTTCGGTGTCACCTGGATCCATCACCCGAATCTTCCGTAACATCTGACGAACCATTACTTCAACATGCTTATCGCCAATTTCAACCCCTTGCATCCGATAGACCTTTTGGACTTCGTGAAGCAAGTAGTTTTCAGTGGTGATCACATCACGGATTTGGATTAATTGCTTAGGATCAATTGACCCACCAGTTAATCGTTCACCCTGTTGAATGTGGTCGCCTTCTGCGACAGCAACAGATGAAGCATAAGGGACAGAGTACTTACGGGTATCATTTGAACCTTGAACCGTAATTTCACGGGTATGTTCAGCCGCATTCTCTTCGATGGCGGTGATTTCACCGGTCACTTCAGTAATGACAGCTTGCCCCTTAGGATTACGGGCTTCAAAGATTTCCTGAACACGAGGCAACCCTTGAGTAATATCTTCACCACCAGCAACACCACCGGTATGGAAGTTACGCATGGTTAATTGCGTACCTGGTTCACCGATAGATTGGGCAGCAACGGTACCAACAGCTTCACCGACTTCAACTTGTTGACCAGTAGCCAAGTTACGGCCGTAGCACATTTGGCAAACACCGTGCTTGGTGTCACAAGTGAAGACGGAACGGATGGTCACTTCTTCAACCCCAGCATCAACAACAGCTTGGGCTAAGTCTTCATCCATCATCGAATTCTTCGCAACAATGACTTCACCTGTTGCTGGATCCACCACGCTCTTCATTGCGTAACGGCCAACCAAACGATCGTACAATGGTTCGATCATTTCGTTACCTTCACGAATTGCCCGGACAACAAGACCACGGTCAGTGCCACAGTCTTCTTCACGAACAATTACATCTTGCGCAACGTCAACCAGACGGCGAGTCAAGTAACCTGAGTCAGCAGTCTTTAAGGCCGTATCGGTCATCCCTTTACGGGCCCCGTGGGTTGACATGAACATTTCCATAACAGATAAGCCTTCACGGAAGTTTGAGATAACTGGAACTTCCATCATCCCACCGTTAGGCGCAGCCATCAAACCACGCATCCCGGCAAGCTGAGTAAAGTTAGAAATGTTACCCCGGGCACCGGAGTCACTCATCATAGAAATAGGATTGGTTGGGTCGAAACTATCAACCAAGGCCTGTTGGATTTGATCTTTAGCTTCGTTCCAGATGGAGATAACGCGATCATGCCGTTCTTCATCGGTAATGAGCCCACGACGGAATTGCTTGGAGACAGTCGCAACCTTCTTGTGCGCGTCATTCACGATATCAGCCTTTTCAGGGAGATCCGTAATATCTGACACACCCACGGTTAAACCAGAATTAGTCGCCTGAGTGTAACCCAAGGTCTTCATATCATCCAATAAATCACTGGTCCGTTGAACCTTATAGGTCTTGAAGACTTCAGCGATAATATCACTCAAGAAGCCTTTCTTGAATGGTGGGATCAACGGTGCATCAGTTAAGAAGGCGTTGATATCAGTCCCAGCATCAATAAAGTACTTGTCAGGTGTCCCATTTACAATATTCGTTGTAGATGGTTCGTTCAAGAATGGTAATTCTTCAGGCATGATTTCGTTGAAAATCACTTTACCCACACTGGTGACCATCACTTTATGCTTTTGGTCTTCAGTAAATGGCTTCTTTGGCATGGAAGCAGCAGCCAAACCAATCCGGGAGTGCAAGTGCACGTAACCATTTTGGAGGGCCATCAAGACTTCGTTGGTGTTGGCAAAAATCATGCCTTCGCCTTCGCGGCCTTTTTGTTCCATAGTCAAGTAGTAGTTCCCTAAAACGATATCCTGAGAAGGGGTAACGATAGGCTTACCATCTTTAGGTGCCAGGATGTGATGAGCAGCAAGCATCAGCAAACGTGCTTCAGCCTGAGCTTCATCAGATAATGGCACGTGGATTGCCATTTGGTCCCCATCAAAGTCAGCGTTGTAGGCTTCACACACGATTGGGTGTAAACGAATGGCCTTACCGTCAACCAAGATTGGTTCAAAGGCTTGAATCCCTAAACGGTGAAGTGTAGGTGCCCGGTTGAGCAGCACTGGCCGTTCCTTGATGACTTCTTCAAGAACATCCCAAATATCGTCATCTTGGCGGTCAATCTTACGGCGAGCATTCTTGATGTTGCTTGCCATTTCGCGCTTCACCAATTCCCGCATCACAAAAGGCTTGAATAATTCAAGGGCCATTTCACGAGGTAACCCACATTGATAGAACTTCAATGTAGGGCCAACGTCGATAACCGAACGACCTGAGTAGTCAACACGCTTACCCAGCAAGTTCTGACGGAAACGACCTTGCTTACCCTTCAACATATGTGAAAGGGACTTCAATGGTCGGTTACCAGGACCAGTCACAGGCCGGCCACGACGCCCATTATCGATCAAGGCGTCAACGGCTTCTTGTAACATCCGCTTTTCGTTTTGAACAATAATACTTGGGGCATTCAAATCTAATAACCGCTTCAACCGGTTATTTCGGTTGATCACCCGCCGGTACAAGTCGTTCAAGTCGCTGGTCGCAAACCGGCCACCTTCGAGTTGAACCATTGGCCGCAAATCAGGTGGGATGACGGGGATGGTGTCCATAATCATCCAAGCTGGGTTGTTACCAGATTGACGGAAGGCATCAAGGATATCGAGTCGACGAATGGCACGGGTCCGCTTTTGGCCTTGGGCAGACTTTAAGTCTTCCTTCAAGCCAGCAACTTCGCCTTCAAGGTCAACATCAGCAAGTAATTCCTTGATTGCTTCAGCACCCATCTTCGCGTTAAAGGCGTCACCATATTGGTCGCGCTTTTCACGATATTCACGTTCAGTGAGTAATTGTTTCTTTTCAAGTGCAGTATCGCCGCCATCAATCACAACATAAGATGCGAAGTAGATGACTTCTTCAAGTGCACGAGGGGACATGTCCAAGACAAGACCCATACGGCTAGGAATACCCTTGAAGTACCAGATATGTGATACAGGTGCAGCCAATTCAATATGGCCCATCCGTTCGCGACGTACCTTAGCGCGAGTTACTTCAACCCCGCATCGGTCACAAACGATACCCTTATAACGAATCCGCTTGTACTTACCACAGGCACATTCCCAGTCTTTGGTTGGTCCGAAAATCCGTTCATCAAACAGACCGTCTCGCTCTGGTTTTAAAGTCCGATAGTTGATGGTTTCTGGCTTTTTAACTTCACCATAAGACCAACTACGGATTTTGTCAGGCGAGGCTAAGCCAATTTGCATACTTTCAAACTTATTGACATCAATCAAAAGGCTGACCTCCTATTAGTTTTCGTCATTGTTTTCAGCAGTGGCAGCTGCTTCTTGGGCCTTCTTCTCTTCTTGTTCGGCCGCAAACTTCGCTAATGCATCAACGGAAACGATATCGTCGTCTTCATCATCCATGTCCCGGAGTTCAATTTCTTGTTTCTCTTGATCAAGCACCTTCATATCCAGACCCAAGGATTGCAGTTCCTTCACGAGCACACGGAAGGATTCTGGCACACCTGGCTTAGGAATTGGTTCGCCCTTAACGATGGCTTCATAGGTCTTAACCCGACCAACCACGTCATCAGACTTGTAAGTCAAGATTTCTTGTAAGGTGTAGGCAGCACCGTAAGCTTCCAGGGCCCAAACTTCCATTTCCCCGAAACGCTGGCCACCAAACTGAGCTTTACCACCAAGAGGTTGTTGGGTAACAAGTGAGTAAGGTCCGATTGAACGGGCATGCAACTTGTCATCAACCATGTGGGCGAGCTTCATGTAGTACATGACACCGACAGAAACACGGTTTTCAAATGGTTCACCAGTACGACCATCATAAAGGACAGACTTACCGTCAGAAGCCATGCCAGCTTCCTTAACAGTTGCCCAGAGGTCTTTTTCGTTGGCACCATCAAAGACAGGTGTTGCAACGTGGATGCCAAGATTACGTGCGGCCATCCCCAAGTGCAATTCGAGCACTTGACCGATGTTCATACGACTTGGCACACCCATTGGTGACAAGCAAATATCAACCGGTGTTCCATCAGGTAAGAATGGCATGTCTTCTTCAGGCACAACGACGGAAACCGTCCCCTTGTTACCATGACGACCAGCCATCTTATCGCCGACTTGAATCTTCCGCTTCTGAGTAATGTATACCCGGACCATCATGTTCACGCCAGGTGATAATTCATCGCCGGCTTCACGAGTGAAGATCCGGACGTCTTGAATAATCCCGCCGCCACCATGAGGTACCCGCAAGGAGGTATCGCGGACTTCGCGCGCCTTTTCACCGAAAATAGCGTGCAACAAGCGTTCTTCAGCTGATAATTCAGTCACACCCTTAGGCGTTACCTTACCAACCAAAATGTCGCCATCCTTAACTTCGGCACCGACACGAACAATCCCGAATTCATCAAGATCCTTCAATGCGTCTTCACCGACGTTAGGCAATTCACGTGTCACTTCTTCAGGTCCAAGCTTGGTATCACGTGCTTCTGATTCGTATTCTTCAATATGAATTGAAGTGTACTTATCTTCGCGGACCAACTTTTCAGACATGACAATCGCATCTTCATAGTTGTACATGTTCCAGGTCATGAACGCGATGACAGGGTTTTGGCCTAAAGCTAATTCCCCATTTTCCATCGCTGGCCCGTCAGCAATGATTTCATTGGCATCAACCTTGTCGCCAAGGCGAACAATTGGGCGTTGGTTGTAGTTCTTACCCGCATTACTACGGCGGAACTTCATCAAGCTATACTTGTCCAAGGCACCGTCTTCACGACGCACACGGATTTGCTTAGCATCAACGTATTCAACGGTCCCAGGGTGAGCAGCTAAAATCGCCGTCCCTGAGTCATGAGCAGCCTTATATTCCATCCCGGTCCCAACAAGTGGGGCCTTAGGATCAACTAAAGGCACAGCCTGACGTTGCATGTTCGCACCCATCAGGGCCCGGTTGGAGTCATCGTTTTCCAAGAAAGGAATGCAGGCAGTCGCAACAGCGACAACTTGCTTAGGTGAAACGTCCATGTAGTCAACTTTATCTGGGGTCGTTTCGATGTTGTCATCTTTCTTACGAGCCAGAACAGTCTCTTCAACGAAAGAACCATCATCATTTAATGGTGAGTTCGCCTGAGCGACAACATAGTTATCTTCTTCATCGGCTGTTAAGTAGTCGATCTTGTCGGTAACTTTGTTGGTATCCCAGTCAACCCGGCGATATGGGGTTTCGATGAAGCCATAAGGGTTCACAACAGCGTAAGAAGCCAAGCTGTTAATCAACCCAATGTTAGGGCCTTCTGGGGTTTCAATTGGACACATCCGGCCATAATGAGTATAGTGCACGTCCCGGACTTCATAACCGGCACGGTCACGCGTCAAACCACCAGGTCCTAAGGCAGATAAACGCCGCTTATGGGTTAATTCCCCAAGTGGGTTGGTCTGATCCATGAACTGTGACAATTGAGATGAACCAAAGAATTCTTTAATTGAAGCCACAACTGGACGAATATTGATCAATTGTTGTGGGGTCACGGTGCTGGTGTCTTGGATCGACATCCGTTCGCGAACCACCCGTTCCATCCGGGATAAACCGATACGGAATTGGTTTTGCAACAATTCACCCACGGAACGAATCCGCCGGTTACCCAAGTGATCAATATCATCAGTGTTTCCAAGACCTTCTTGTAAGTTCAAGAAGTAGTTCATGGAAGCCACGATATCAGCTGGGGTTAAATGCTTCACTTTCTTATCAATGTGACCATTACCAATTAAGTTGATTTCCTTGTCAGGGGTGACTTGGGAATAAACCTTAATCACTTGTAAGGTCATTGGGTCAGTTAAGACACCTTGGTCGCTTGGTTGATAAGTGACCGTCTTAAAGTCTTCACGATCAAGGTAGGCACCTAAGGTATCCATCACTTGGCGATCGATCTTATCACCCTTTTGGGCAATGACTTCACCGGTATCAGGGTCAGCCAAAGTTTCAGCTAAGACTTGGTTCAATAACCGAGTCTTTAAGCTGAGCTTCTTGTTGACCTTGTAACGACCAACATTAGCTAAGTCGTAACGCTTTGGATCGAAGAAACGCGCATACAAAAGTGACCGAGATGAGTCAGCCGTCTTAGGTTCGCCTGGGCGTAGCCGCTCGTAAATATCCTTCAAGGCTTCATCCGTACGAGAATCGTCCGTGTTCTTGTGGACGTCCTTTTCAAGGGTGAGCATTAAGGAATCGTTATCGCCTAACATGTTGATAATGTCTTGGTCGGAACCGAAGCCCAAGGCCCGAACTAATTCCGTCATTGGAATCTTACGGGTCCGGTCGATCCGGACATAGGCAATATCCTTGGCATCAGTTTCATATTCTAACCAGGCACCCCGGTTAGGAATCGCAGTGGCACCATAGGTCACACGAGAATTCTTATCGGTTGCACTGTTAAAGTAGACACCTGGGGAACGAACTAATTGTGAAACAATAACCCGTTCTGCCCCGTTAATAATGAAGGTCCCTTGTTCGGTCATCAATGGGAAGTCACCAAAGAACACGTCTTGAGACTTAATTTCGCCAGTTTCGTGGTTGGTTAAGCGCAAAGTAACGTGGAGTGGTGCAGAGTAGTTCGCATCGTGCTGGCGAGCTTCCTCGACGGTGTATTTAGGTTCAAGTAATTGATAATCAACAAACTCAAGTGACAGGTTCCCCTGGAAATCATCGATTGGCATAATGTCATCAAACATTTCGCGCAATCCTTCGTCCAAGAACCATTGATAAGAATTGGATTGAATTTCAATTAAGTTAGGTAAATCCAAAACTTCTTTGATTCGGGCGTAAGAACGACGTGTACGATGTTTACCATAATTCACTAAGTGTCCTGGCAAGTTGTTCACCCCTCATTAGATTTTTCGGTCCCGTTTGCTTTGTAAATTTAACGTAAAGAATATTAAGTTGCGATTACAAAGTCGCCGCGGGGGACTTTTTGAGCAAAAAAAAACCAAAAGTTGCTTGTGGAAAATTCACCTGCGACTTTTGTTTTTTTCATGGACCTTGACGGACAATAGATCGTCAAGGCAGTTGTCCAAACCGAAATGCAATTGATACTATGGTACTTTTTTCTGAAGCGAATGTCAACCCTACTTCATAGTGACGAATTCTTCGGCACTAGTTGGGTGAATGGCAACGGTGTGATCAAAGTCTGACTTTGTTGCCCCCATCTTTACTGCCACGGCAAATCCTTGAAGCATCTCAGCAATGTCGATACCAAAACCGTGCAAACCGACAATCTTCTCGTCTGGTCCATAGCAGACCATTTTAATCTGTGACTTCACTGGCTGATCACTCAACCCGTAAAACATTGGTGTGAACTTGGCATAATACACCTTCACGGCATCGCCATATAATTCAATTGCGTCCTGTTCGCTCAAACCGACGGTGCCAATCGTTGGTAATGAGAAAACGACCGTTGGGATATTGGTGTAATCTAAGTATTCATCTGGCATATTGTTAAACAGCCGATTCGACAAGCGCCGGCCAGCGGCAATTGCGACTGGGGTCAACAAGTGATTACCTGTTACATCCCCGACTGCATAGATACCAGGTTCCGTCGTGTTCTGGAATTGATCGACTTTGATGAAGCCTTGGTCATCCAAGGCTACCTTAGTGTTCTCCAAGCCAAACCCGGTGACATTTGGTTGGCGGCCAGTCGCATAGACAGCGGCGTCAACTGTGATGGCTTCACCTTCCAGTGTTGTCACCGTCAAGCCAGCGTCTGTTTGCACAATCGCTTGTTCCTGGGCGTAAGGATGGAAAATGACGCCTTCCTCGGTGTAGCGCGTGGTGACTGCTTGGGCCAGCATCTGGTCGAACTTTGGTAAGAGACTGCCATACTTCAAGAGCACGTGGACTTCAGAACCAAATTGATTCATCATCCCAGCTAATTCCGTCGCAATATAGCCACTCCCAATAATGGCAACGCGTTGTGGCTGTTCTGGCATTTCAAAAAAGCTCGTCGAGTCGCGTGCTAACTCAATACCGGGAATATCAGGCACTTTAGGCTTAGCGCCTGTCGCAATCAGAATATGGGGTGCGGTGAATTCTCGATCACCCACCGCAACAACATGCGCTGACTTCAAGGTCGCGTAGCCGTAAACTCGAGTCACGTGATTGCTATCCAGGCCCCGATTATAATAACCGTGCATTTCTTCGATATAGCCATCACGCTTTTCAGCTAAGTGCTGCCAATCCAGGCCCTGATAATCAAACTTGAGCCCGTAATCAGCAGAATAATCAAACTCGTGGAGCATCTGTGCGGCTTGCCACATGATTTTCTTAGGCACACACCCGCGATTCACACAGGTGCCGCCAATCGCGTCAGCTTCAATGACTAACACTTTCGCGCCATGCATCCCAGCCCGATTGGCAGAAGCAATTCCACCAGAGCCGCCACCAATCACGATGTAGTCGTATGTTTCCATGTGTCTCCTCCTATTAAATAAAGACAGTTGATAACAAGTTAGCTAAGCGCGCCTGATTGCCCGCAAAATCACCGTTAACTTCAGGATCAACGCCGGCAGCCATGGGATCATCGGCCACGATTTGGGCCACAGTCTCAGGCGAAAACTCCAAATGGAACTGAATCCCTAAGGTTTGGTGATACCGAAAGCCTTGGTTATGGGCGACCTCATTGGTGAACAACAATTCGCTCCCGGGCAGATCCGCCATGGCATCGCCGTGCCAGTTAAAGGGACTGAACTCGCTTTGAGTGGCGACATCTGTCACCGGGCCAAAGCCAAGTTCAGGGGTCTCTAGCGGATAAACAGCTGCCCCAAAGGCACGCACAATTTGTTGGGCTCCCAAACAAATCCCAAAAACCGGCCGGCCGAGCTTGTCTAAGCTACGAATCAAAATTCGCTCAGCAGCCAGAAAGTCTAAGTCATCATCCACGTTCATTGGTCCGCCCAACAGTAACAGGCCATCCATTTCAGCTGGATTCAATGTGGCAATCTGGTCATCTAAATCGAGCCGATGCACGATGAAATCAATGTCGTGATCCGCGCCCCACTGCGCGATACTGCCTAAGTCTTCAAGTGGTGCATGCTGCATAACGTGAATTTGCATTTTACTCTCCTAGTTGATTAAGTTATTTGCGTAAAGTCTAGCACATCCAGTGTCTTTTGCGATAGATAATGCTAGAATGATGTCATACTGTTTCGAAATGAGGAATGAATTTATGGATAGTGGCCAGGTCGCCTCGAATATATTGGTGATGGTTGTCACCTTTTTCTTCGCGGCGTTCTTCGTGGCAAGTGAGTTTGCGCTTGTCCAAAGTCGCCCCAGTGCCCTTGAAGAGTTATTAAACAATGGGACTGGTAACAAAACTAAAATTACACGTGCCCTGAAAATGGTGCACAATTTAAATGAATACCTCTCAACCACACAGGTTGGGGTGTCCATTGCCGGGATTGTTCTTGGGTGGATTGGTGAAGCAACCGTAGAATTCTTACTGGTTGACTTGCTCAAATTAACCCATCTGTCATTACCAAGTGGCGGCTTGCATCTCATTGGCGCCATTTTTGGGGTGATTATCCTGACTTACTTAGAAGTGGTGTTGACCGAAATCGTGCCCAAGAATGTGGCCATCGACTTCCCAGTCAAAACGCTGTTACTGATTGTCACACCATTGCACTACTTCCACGTGGTTTTCTACCCCTTTGTCTGGTTACTCAATAGTAGTGCTACTGGGATTATCCGCTTGATTGGGATTAAGCCTGCCGATGAAGGCAATGAAGTGTTCACACAAGCTGAAATTCTCAGCCTGAGTAAGAACGCCGTCACAACCGGGGAACTGGATCAAAACGATCTCGTCTATATGCAACGGGCCTTTGATCTCAATGACAAGACCGCCCACGATATTATGGTCGATCGAACCTCCTTAGTGGTGGTTGATATTACCGCCACCGTCAAAGAAGTCTTACGGGACTACTTGCAAGAAGGATACAGTCGTTTCCCAGTTGTTGCTGATGGCGATAAAGATAAAATTCTCGGTTACGTCTACATCTACGACTTAGTCAAACAAGCGCAGGTCAACGATCAAGTGCGCGTCTCCAAGTTATTGCGGGCTATGATTACGGTCCCAGAAGTGACGCCAATCCATTCAATCCTGACCCAGATGATTCAAAAGCAAACGCCAATTGTGGTGGTCGTCGATGAATACGGTGGGACCAGTGGAATTGTTACCGATAAAGATATCTATGAAGAACTCTTTGGGACCGTCAAAGATGAAATCGATGACGTCTCAGATGAATACATTGTCACCACAGATGACCCCAAGACGTTCCGAGTTAGTGGGAAGACCACCTTGTATGACTTTGAACGCTTCTTCCACACCAAGGTCGCTGGGTTCGACGACTCTGATATCATCACAGTCGCCGGCTACATTATGGAAGATTATCCTGATATTAAACTTCATGACACCGTCAAAATCGACCGCTTCAACTTCACGGTTGCCGATTATCAACGCGGTTACGTCAATTGGTTTGATGTTACTGAAGATCCTGAACCGGAACCAACCGAAGAAGAACCTGAAGAATAATATAACGGCGCTAAAAGGTGATAACAAAATCCAATTTGTTATCACCTTTTTTATACAGGAAGCGTCTAGCCGTGAGTGTCTTACGTTGACTTGTTTCTATGGAAAAGACTATCGTAGATGTACATTTTTAGATTAACGAAAGTTGAGGAACAACAATGAAGATTTCATTTATTGGCGTGGGCGACATGGGTTCAGAAATGGTGCCCCATTTAGCCGCCGGCGGTCACGAGGTCACCATTTGGGACACGAATCCGGACCGCCTGACCGCTTTTCACGATGATCACATCAAGGCGGCGACATCACTTGAAGACGCCGTAACCGCATCGCCGGTCATCATTACCTCAGTCATGTCGGCCGATGTGATGGATCTCCACCTGGGGCATGACGGTAATCCGGGAATCGTTCATTACCTAAAACCTGACTCGATTCTGATTGTCACGTCTACACTTGATCCCAACAAGATTTTCACCATCAATAAGGCGATGCCGGAAAATACCACCCTTCTAGATATTTCCATGATTGGTGGGGTGCGCTATGCCCGGGAAGCCAATTTGGCTTTGCTCGCTGGCGGTGAATCCAAGAGCTTTGATCGGGTGCTGCCCGTCTTAAACCTCCTGGGTCTAGTAAAGTATGTCGGCCCGGTCGGCAGTGGTGCCCAAGCAAAATTGGTCACTAATGTCGGCATTATGGCCGCTGAATCAGGGATTCGCGAAACCCTTGATTTGGCCGATGCTTACCATATGGATTACAGTCTAATTCTAGAATTATTGCAGCTCGGACCGCTGAAACCTGTTATTCTGCGCGCCCTCGACGTGACCAATCCGCGGCCACTCAAGGACTCAGTGGCCGATGTAGAAGAATTGCTCAATGCCACTAAAGAGCTAATTGAACTGCCCATTACAGCTGCTGGGGCTAAGCGACTCCGAGAGGCCGTTGATGAAGCCGATGGCGAAACCGCCTTTATTGATATCACTGACAAGAAGACGGCTCTGCCACAATACAAAGACCAGTAGCGTTGACATTCATTTCTTTCGCCGACTACAATGACTGTAGCTTATAGACGGGAGATTATTAATATGAAAATAGGAATTCTCGGCGCTGGCGCCATGGGCAGTGCCATCATCAAGGGCCTGTTACGCGATTTTGCGCCCACTGATTTATATGTCAAGGGTGGCCGCCTGGCCCCGATGCAAGCACTCCAGCAGCAATTAGGCTTCAACCTCATGACCAGCAACGAAGAACTCACCGCAGCCCCCATTGACTTACTGTTCGTTGTAACCCCGGCCAAAGTCACCTTGGCAGCGTTAAAAGACTTACAGGCTTTGCCAAGTCATGTGGCAATTGTGTCGGCGGTTTCGGGAATTTCTTTAGCTGAACTGGCTGAATTATTCCCCCAAGCCCCAATTGCTCGGATTATTCCAAACACCCCCGTTTCAGTCAACGCCGGCACAACCGGTGTCGCCTATGGCGAGAAAGCAGCCACGGATAAAACGGCCATCGCCAAAACCTTGGCAACCTTAGGTGATGTGATCGAAGTCCCCGAGGCCAACCTCGGAATTCTTGGCACTGTTGGTGGATGCGGCCCGGCATTTGTGGACATCTTCATGGAAGCGATGGCTGATGCAGCCGTTCAAAACGGTTTGCCCCGTCAGTTAGCGTATCAAGTGGTCAGCAGCATGGTGAAAGGTAGCGCGCAACTAGCCTTTGAAACTCCTGGCAATCCCGCTAACCTTAAAGATGCCGTCACCAGCCCTGGTGGCACGACCATCCAAGGGGTCGTGGCCCTAGAGAAGAATGGCTTTCGTTATGCAGTCATTGATGCTGTCAATGCGGCCAACCACAACTAATGGCACACAAATAAAAAGGTTGGGACAAAACAATTGTTTTGTCCCAACCTTTTTTGCGTTTAAGCTTCAGCTTTGTCGTCAGACTGCTTTGCTTCTTGGCGCTTAACTTCTTCGTCAGTTAACATGTCCTTCACGGTCATCTTAACGTCAGTTACCTTTAAGCCCGTCATATCTTGCACATTGTTGCAAATTGACGTTACGACTTCGTTGAAAATCTTAGGTGCTTTGACGCCATATTTCATGGTCGCGTCAAGTTCGATTTTCACTGTTTGGTTGTCTTCAATATCAACAGATACGCCTTGCTTAGGATCTTCATCCTTGCGGAACATGTTCGTCATGTCTGAGAACATGCCACCTTCTAAGCTGACGATACCATTAACATCAGCACTAGTCTTCCCGACAATCTTTTGAACAACACTGTCGTCGAATACTAATTCCTGTGAAACGGGTTGAGTCGTTGTCGTTGCTTTTGCTTTTGCATCCATGGATAAAGTTCCCCCTTATTTGTCTAGAAGTTTATGAATTTGCCTTCTGCCATTCGCGGCGAGTCATCATGTCACTGACGTGTAAGTTCAATTCGAGGACCTGCAACCCGGTCATCTGTTTGACCTTGGTTTCAACGTGATGACACAAAGCTTTAAAGACAGCCCGAGCATCCGCGTCATAACTCAAAATTGCTGACATGTCATAAGTCACTTGATTCTCATCGACTTCCACGCTAATCCCTTTGGACAAGCGTTCATTACCAAAGGTCTCGGAAATACTGTCAACCATATTCCCATCCATTCCGAGAATACCATCGACTTCTTGAGCGCATTGGTTGGCGATTTTTTGTAGCACGTAATCATCAAAGGTGAGCCGACTTTGAGCCAGCACAACCGATTGATTCTGATCTAATGTCGCGTCCATCCACTCACCTCCCTCGATTAATCTGACGTTTACCATCACGGAGCCATCTCATCACACCGGCAGAATTTGGTTCCCACCAGCGCTGGCCAAAGTACCCCAAGACCATGGCCAAAATCATCACCAACATGCCCCAAAGGCCCCATTGGAGAATCGCGGCGGCTAGAATCGCGCCGATGATGATGCCTTGTATGCTTTTCATGCGCATTGCCTCCTCTAAACCGCACCGGGCACGGCCCGGTCGTTTGTATGTAGATGGACGACAACTCGCTTGACTGGCACGCCGAGCAAGTTGGTCAAAACAGTTTGAGCGGTGTCTTCGATGCGTTTACCTTCCTCAGCCAAATCAAGGCTCTTGAGGCTATAGGCATCGACGACTACCTTAGTGGCGGTGTTCTTACGATATAAGCTGATATTGGCAGCCACGTCCTTAACAGGATGTTCATTGGCAATTGTCTTCACGAGCTTGTGTTCCAAAGCCTGCTTTGACAACACGACTGACCCTTGGTTGGCCTCTAAAGTGAGGTCTTGGCGCTTGCTGCGGCGGAAAATTGCCACCCCCAGCATGACCACAAACACGGCTAAGACGATGGCAGTGCCAACGAGTAATGTAATCCGCAGCCACGGCCAAATGGGTAAGACCCACACTTTAATCGGTGTGGTTGGCCAAATGACCGCTGCCACCGCCAATGATTGAAGAATCCCAATAACTGCTATCAAGCCTAATGCGAATTTGGTTATCGGTCTCATTGGTTTCTCCTTGTCTGGCAGCTTAAGCGCGCCGCTTCTTGCTTGAACCCATAATCAGGGAAACAACGAAGACAACAATGATAGCACCTAAGATGGCCGGAATAATTGCCATGCCACCAACGACTGGTCCCCAATCGCTAAACAAGCTTGAACCGACCCATGACCCGACTAAACCGGCAATAATATTACCGACCCAGCCAAGTGGCATGTCGCGGCCAACGATCATTTGCCCGATTGCCCCAATAACGGCGCCGACAATTAAAACCCAGATAAAATGTAACATCGCTTACAACTCCCTTATTGTTTATTAGGCATTATCTTTCTGCCTTATAATCAGCATAAATGGTTGGTAATGCGTAAATCAATAAAAACGCTCTTGTAAATCAAAAAATTAATGGTGCCCTGAGCCCCCGCACAAAAAAACTGTTGCCACAAAGCTGCGGCAACAGTTTTTGGATTATTTAAGTAACAACTGAATGATGTAAATCAACCAGTCTCAAGACTAGACACTGGATTACAAACTGTAATCAGTTGGGTGTGCCCCAGCTGCCCACAAGTAGAGTTAAAGCTACCATGAACGAAGCCTTAACATTTCGGGCCACAGCTGTAGAATTCCGGTACTTCTCCTGGTAGTGTAACCAATGCCAGACAAACCAGTTATTAACAGATTTTTTTGTTTGAAATGCGCGATATCGAAGCAAAATGACGAAAGCTGCAACGAATGCCAAAATTATTGATTCAATGAGCATGGAAATTCCCCCATTCCAATAACCCACAAGAGATATACCAACTAAGCAATTAGCGGAAATTTACGTTGCGCAAATAATAGCATTAACTGTATGCCTCGTCTATATATTTTTGGATTACAGCAAACTTATTTCAACAACAGATGTATCAAGACAGTTGCCCCTAAAATTTGGACGGCCAAGACGCCCAGGCCATACAGGGCTAACTGCTTGCCTTCAGATAAGAAAGCTTTCAAGTTAAGCCGCAGCCCAATCGCGGCCAGCGCAATGATCTCAAGCCATGAACTCACTTCATGAGCGCCACCGGATAACCAGTGTGGGAAAGTCCACAGACTATTGAAGATACAGAAAATGAAGAAACCGATGACATACCAAGGGACCAACACCCGCTTTTTTGAAGTCGTGCCCGTCGTTTGAGTCACTCGTTGATGCTGAGCGCCAAAGAGAAGGACCACAGGTACAAGGAGAATGATTCGCATAATTTTAAACAAGGTGGCATAGGTCACGACACTAGGACTGATCATGCTAGCACTGGCAATCACTTGCCCAACTGATTGCAGCGTCCCGCCAATCAATGCGCCTTGCAGCAGTTCACTTGGGCCGACCAAGAATGTCGCAATTAGTGGATACGTCAGCATCAACACAGTCCCCATAAGGTTAACAATGGTGATGATGGTCCCCACCTGGCTTTCAGACGCCTCAATCACAGGTGCAATCGACGCGATTGCGCTCGAGCCACAGACGGCGTTCCCACCCGCCATCAGCTGGCGTTCTTGTTGCTTGAAACGCAGCCACTTTCCAAACCACAGCGCCCAAATAATTGTTAGGCTCATCTGCAGGCCGATAAAAATTGCGCCAGCCCAACCGATTTGGCGAATCGTTTGAAAGGTCAGGGTCATCCCCAGCAGCATTACGCTGACTTCAAGAAATTTACTCTCAGCAAACTTAGTTCCCGTGGCCAACCTTGGTTGATGAAGCCAGAGATTGCCTACCACGATCCCAAGCAAAATGGCGATTGTCGCAGCGCCCAGGCTCGGTAAAACTTTAGCCAACAACTGGCTGATAATGGCGATCAGTAAGCTCACACCAATCCCAGGTAATAGGTTCAGATATTTTCTCATCAGTGATTCCTCCAGTGAGATTAGTGTATCGAAAATGCTATAATCAGTAAAATATCAATTTCAAATCAATTCAATCAATTTTGTCTATTGGAGGTCACCATGTTTAAATGGCTCGAAACTTTTCAAGCAGTTTATGAAACCCGAAGTTTCTCGCAAGCGGCGCGCCTGCGGTTTATTAGTCAGCCATCCGTCACCGCCCAGATTCAGCAACTTGAAACCACCCTCGGTGTCACCTTGTTTGCCCGCGGTGATCGCAAGCACGTTGTCCCAACGCCAGCCGCCGACTATCTGTATCAAAATGCCAGCAAAATTCTACAAAGATTGAATCAAGTGCAACACGATATTGGCCGATTCGCCAATCAACAGACCCAATTAACAATTGGTGCTTCACAGACAACGGCTAATACCTTACTGCCTCAAATTCTGCCGCCATTGGCTGCAGCCTTGCCAACCATCACCTGGCAGATTCAAGTGGATAACTCCGAAGCTGTGCTCGCTGGCGTGAGTCGCCAGGCATTCGATCTGGGATTCATTGAGAAGCCACTCATCAGCGATGATGTCCATCGGCGCACAATTGGCCACGACGACCTCATTCATGTCGGCATTCAAAATGGTCCCTGGCTTGTCCGCGAAGCTGGGTCAGGCGTGGGTTTCTACACTCGCCGTTATTGGCAAGATCAAGGCCTGCATCCTAAATCCGTCATTGAAATCAACCATAATGACACTCTGATTCAACTGCTAGAATCAGGATTTGGGCAATCTCTAATCCCAAATACCCTATTGCCCGCTGGTTTGCCTGTCATCCAGCCCAGCCATATTTCTCGGGCCCTGTATTTAATCTACCCGCATCAGCCCCACCCACAAGTCGCCCAAGTCATCCAACAGATTATGGCCCAGAGTCAGAAGTAAGCATTGCGTCTGACTTTTCATTTTGCAGCAAAACAAGTAGGCTTAACGCAATGGAGGTGGCAAAAATGAGTTCAGTGTTACAAATGCAACAAGTCAGCAAGCAATTTGGGCAGAAACAAGTGTTAAAATCTATTGATTTGTCACTAGAACCGGGGCATATCGTCGGTTTGGTCGGGGAAAACGGCGCGGGTAAGTCGACATTAATGAAGACCATACTGGGGTTATTACCAGTCAATCACGGAACGGTCACTGTCTTTGATCAACAGATTACCCTCAGTCGGCACGCTAGTCTGGATCGAGTGGGTGCTTTGATTGAATACCCGTCAATCTACCCATTTCTCAGCGGGCGCAAGCATCTGCATCTGTTTGCAGCAGATAACACCGACCAAGACCAAGTGAATGCCGTAATTGATGCTTTGGATATGGGCAGTTACATCGATCAGCAGGCTAAGAATTATTCCCTGGGGATGAAACAAAAACTGGGCATTGCTTTAGCCGTGTTGAACCAGCCAGATCTTGTCATTCTCGATGAACCCATGAACGGCCTTGATCCTAAAGCGACTCGGCAGGTCCGCGATCTCATCTTCAGCATGAAGCAAAATGGCACAACCATTCTGATTTCCAGTCACATTTTGAGCGAACTGGAAAAAGTCATCGATGACATTATCATTTTGGACCAAGGGCATATCGTTCGAAATGAACCGATGCAAAGTCTGAGTGACGAATCAGTCGATTACTTGGTCTTGAAGACGAGTGATGACGCCACTGCCAAGCAACTGTTGGCGGCAAACCAATTCGTGGTGCCAGCTGAACTGGCTGATGACGCACGCGTGATTTTTGCTAAAACGAGCAACGACACACTCGCTCAAGCCATCACCCAGTTGACCGCTGCAAACATCGCCATTTATGACGTTGTGCATGAACACAATGACCTGGAAGCCACATTACTCAACGTGTTGACTGCCGATCAGACGGAGGTGGCTCATGATTAAATTAATCCAACAAGAAATCTATAAACTTGGCCAGAAACGGAGCACCACCATTGGGGTCAGCGCATTGGCCGGATTCATGGTGATTTTGGCCATCCTGTCCAAAGTTTACCCGAACCTCTTCAATGCTCAGGCCCAATTTGAAAGCCTGTTTGCCTCCCAAATTTTCATCGTCTTCATGCTAATTGCAGCAACTAGCAATATCATGATGATGGAATTTCAAAGCGGGATGATTCGGCCCTTGCTATACCGGCGCTATTCACGGACGCAGGTCTTAATCAGTAAATGGCTGGTCATTCTGGGGTATTCAATCTTACTGTTTGTCGGGGCAATCATCTGGAGTCTGCTGATTAAAGTGGTGTTGTTCAACAATACTTTTGCGCTGACTGGCAAAATGATGACTAACCTGTTGCAGGGTGTCAGCGCGCAATGGTTGACCTTGTGGTTGTTGTTGAGTTTGGTTTTCTTGATTACGAACGCCTTTCGCAGTTCAGCTGCCGCCGTTTCAATCGGGATTATCGGTTACTTCGTCACTTACATCACCGCAGCACTGATGTTTGGCGCGATTGCCCGCTGGTCATGGCTGCGTTTCAATCCGCTCAATATGCTGAACTTGTCAGCCCAGGTGTCTGATGGCACCATGGAAAAATTGACCCAGCTCAGTACTTCAGGGTTGGTGATTGGTAATCTCATCTACATCGCCATTTTCTTATATCTCGGTTTAGTGCTCTTCAAACGCCGGGCCGTTTAACGCAAAAATCTCCGAATCGTAGTCGATTCGGAGATTTTTTTGATTAATTTTAATTAGCGGTGGCCGCGGTTGGTGCTTTGAGCAAGATTCCGCCCCCAATGATGAACAAGATGGCAAGGCTGGCAATTCCCAACTGTGAATTACCAAATATTTGGGTGACCACTCCAAAGAGCAGTGGTCCAAAGATGGCGGAGAATCGGCCAAAGATATTGTAGAAACCAAAGTACTCATTCGCCGATTCTGGTGGCACTAACCGGGCAAAGTACGACCGCGATAGCGCTTGAATCCCACCTTGTGAGGTCCCCACTAAGAAGCCAAGAATGAAGAAGCCGGTCACAGAATGTAGGGTAACGCCATACAAGGCAATCACGATATAGACAGCCACTGCCACCAGAATTGAGCGCTTGGCTCCAATTTTTTTGGCCAGCCAGCTGTAGCCCAGCGTAAACGGCACCGCCACTAATTGGACCATCAACAACACCAGCATCAACTGCGTGGTTGTTAATCCCAGATCCACGCCGAAGCTCGTCGCCATTTTGAAGATTGTATCAACCCCATCAATATAGAAGAAGTAGGCGATCAGAAACCACAGAATCGGCTTGTGTTCCCAAATTGTGCCCACAGTCTTTTTGACGCGGCGCCAACTTTCAGCCACCGGATGCGCCACAGGTGGTAAAGCGTGCACTTGATGCACGTTGCGATAAAACGGCAGCGAGAAGACCAGCCACCAAACAGCAGTCAAAATAAAGCCCACATGGACAATGCCCAATGTATCCAGCATTCCAAAGCCACCGGTCAGCTGGAGAATCATGACGATAATGAACGGAATAACCATCCCGATATAGCCAATCCCAAAGCCAAACGTTGAGACGCGATCCATCCGGTCTGGCTCGGTAACATCCACTAAGAAGCCATCATAGAAGATATTGGCGCCCGCATACCCGACCGCGCCGAGCGTATAGATAGCCAGCAAGAGAAACCATTGATTAGTCGGGACAAAGACCATCGCTAAGGTAAAAATCATCCCCGCTAAACTAAAGACAGAGAACAGTCGCTTCTTGTTCGGCCGATAATCGGCAATCGCACCCAGTAGCGGCGCAGCCAAGCTAATCAGCAAGGTGCTGAAACTATTGGCATAACTCCAGTAAGCCGTGGCGTTGGCGTTGCTCACACCGGCTGTATGCGCCACACTTTTAAAGAAAATCGGTAAGATGGCCGTGACAATGACAATTGAGAAACCGCCCTGCGCCCAGTCGTAGAAAATCCAACCCCATTCCGCTTTAGAAAACTTTTTCACGTTGACACCTCGCTTTATTGAATGCTTTATTATAGCACTTCACTTCAGCGCGACCGCCCGCGCAAGCACAAAAAAATCGCCCGCCAAGGCGGACGATTCGGGCTGATTAATGCTTCTTAAATGTGAACCATAGGCCAAAGGCGCCCAAGGCACTCGCGAGCATCCCAACGATAGCCAGACCAGATTGTTTGCGATCACTCGTTTGCGGCAGTCCTTGTGACTGACTCACAGTGGTTGTCTTAATTGAACGGGTAACAGGGGCCGCCAGCTTAGCAGTTGCTACCCGCGCTTGCGCTTGTCCACGCTTGGTTACCCGGACTGGTTTAATCTGAGTTTCTGGCTTCGATGCTGGCGCCACAACAGGTTGCGGATTACTGCTGGTACCTGAAACTGGCAGGCTTGGCGTACTTAGCTGACTTGGGGTGACGGCTGTCTGCCCATTATCCACCGGCGTTGTCGGTTGACTATTAGGATCTGGAGTCTCTGCGGTGCCACTCGTGGCATCGTTTCTCGACCCAGCTGCCGTTACATGCAATGTCACAGTCATCCTTTGACCATCGCTTGCTGTTAGCGTCACAGGATAATTACCAGGTTCTTGCAAGTTAGCATTACCAAGATCAAGGGTCACCATTAGAGCGTGGCCAGCTTTATCGGTTGCCTGACCCTTAAAGTCACTCACAGTTGGCTCCTTACTGCCTGCAGGCATCGTGAAGTCGCTGCCAGAAATGTGTTTTTGATTCGCCAGAACATGTAAGATCACTGTTTTACTTTGAGTACCAGCGGTCAGAATGACGTCGTAATTCCCAGCCTGAGATAAATTGGCGTGATTCAGATTCAATGCCACTGGTGCGAATTGACCCGTTTTATCAGTGGCACTGGCCTTAAACGACGCCACTGTTGGTTCACTATCGCCAATATACATGGTGCCATCTTCAGCTGTCAGGCTTTGCTGATTAGCCAGTACCCGTAAGGTCACTGTTTTGGTCAGATTGATTGGATGCATGTCCGACTGAGGTACGCTGATCACCACAGAATAGTTACCAGGCTTTGTCATATCCACACCCTGAAGACTGACTGTTCCACTGGTTTCTTGTTGGCCAGTAATGTCAGTGGCCTGTGGGTTAAAGTCACCAATACTTGGCAGTGGGTCGCCGACATAACGGGTTACATCAGAACCAGAAATCGTCGGGACGTGGCCACCAACGTATGGTTGGACAACTTGGGCTAACAGCTTTTGGTCCGAACTACCTTTAACATAAGCAAAGCCCAGCATGTAATACAGATAATCATTAGGAATGTATTTGGCATCAGGATAATCGGCCAATGGAAATGGATGGGTCTGCATATAGCCATAAGGCACTTGATTTAGCTGCGTAATCGTATAATTCAAACTAGTGCCGTCAGATGCTTGAACCGATGACCCGGCGTTAAGAAACTCTTCAAATGATTTAATGATGGTCGCAGTATCTGCAACCATTCCTTGCCGAATCTCAGTCAAAGTATCTTGTGGCCGCAAACCTGTCAAAGGATTGTGCGACCCATCTGGCAGAATTACAGGCGAAGCCAATGTTGCCTGATTACTCATGATATATTGCGGTGCCAATTTGATAAGTTGAAACAGCGCGCCATCTGTACCTTTCACAGGATCAATTTGGCCCGCAGAGGCACCATTGACGGGGTTAAGCGCATAAGCACTGGTCCCGGTGTACTGGCTAGGATTCAATTGCGTCCAGTCACTGATACAATTCCAGCTTAGATCCAGATATGTGACCTGTTTGAGGTTCTTAAGCGGCGTTAAATCCGCAATCCGATTACCAGTCAATTCGATACGTTGCAATTTTGTCAGATTGGCAATTGGTGATAAATCGGTGATGTCACCCCGATAAGTATAAGGATCGTGCAAATAGTCCATCCGTAAAATTAGGTTCTTCAGGTTAGTGGCTGCTTCTAATCCCTTTAATGAATAAGGCGTTATCCCATCAACAAAGGTATCATAGCCCGGCTTGTTGCTAGTATCGTAATAATTATCAATCGAAGTCAATTGTTGCATGTCTTGCTTAGTAATGTCCGACACGGTATCCCAAGTCTTGCCTGTGCCTTGCTTTTGTAACATCAATAAGACCAAAGTCTGCAATTTCTTGTTTGGCATCCAAGTATCAATAGTGTCATCAGCTTGCGGTGTTGGTGTCACAGCAGCAACTGGCGCCGCGGCCACCCGAGCTTGTGGCGCAGGAGTTTGAGCCTTTGTTGCTGGCTGATCGGTTTTGGCTGCCACAACTGGCTGAGTTGTCGCTGTGGGAGTATCGGCCGTATTCGCCGGTGATTCACTTGCTTTAGCTGTTGGTGAGACAGCTTCTTGGCTCATCGCCGGTTGGGCCGGTTGTTCCGCCGCTGATACTGGGTTCTCGAGGCTGACAGCTGCAAAACTAGCAATCAGTGTCAATGAAAACAGCCAGAATTTCCCACTCTTGTACATCTTGTAATGTGTTTTCCCATTAAACTGATTCAAAAGACTACCCCCTTATAAATTGCAAAACCCATCTCCAGTCAGACTGGTATGGCACAACAATCATCGAAAAGGTGAATTCTTTCTTTCGAATATATTGTAGGTCCCTCTATCGTCTTTGTTAAATAAAAGGTATCATCTTTTAAAAATACATCTTCTTATCAACCAAAATAAAAAAACCACCCCCATTAGGGGTGGTTTCGCCAACTATTAATGCTTCTTAAAGGTGAACCACAAACCAAGAGACCCTAGTGCACTCGCTAAGATACCTAGGACTGCGAGGTGAGCTTGCTTATTGTCGCCGGTTTGAGGTAGCCCTGACTGAGCCTTATCACTCGAGGTCACTGGGTGGGTTGCCCCAGGTGTTGGACGACCGACAGCGCCAGGCTTACTTGGGTTAGAAGGCAGATTTGGAACACTTGGCTTGGATGGCTGTTGACCATTATTTCCGTTATTCCCATTGTTACCGTTGTTACCAGAGTTATTATCATCACCACCCGTGCCTGGTAAGCCAGGATTGGATGGATTCTCAGGATTAGTAGGATCCGTTGGATTTTCTGGATTGCTAGGCTCGCTTGGGTTACTTGGATTACCAGGGGTGGAGGCAGCCAACACGTGCAAGATGACCTGAAGACTTTGACCATCGGCCGCATTCAAGATGACTGGATAGTTACCCGCAACTTTAAGGTTGGCGCCGTTAAGGTCCAGCGTGACGTCTTCGCTATGACCGTACTTATCTGTAGCTGCGCCTTTGAAACTACCAACAGTTGGGTCTGGATCGCCAACTGTCATAGTAAAGTCTTCGCCAGTGATACTGCGCTTGTCAACAACGTGTACCGTAACTATCAACGATTGGCCATCATCAGTTGTCAGCGTTACAGGGTAATCGCCAACTGTGGACGGATCAACCTTACTGTAATCGATATGCACTGTCTCAGATTCGCCATTGCTGTCAGTGGCTGATGCACCAAGAGCAGTTGCGTCAGGCAATGGATCGTTAATATACATTGTCGTGTCTTTCCCATTCAGCGTTGGCTGCTTACCAAATTTGTAAGGGATAAAGATAGTCGCGACTGGATTGGTGGTTTGGCCAGACGCATAGTACTCAGCCACCATGTAGTACTCATAATCTTGAGGGACAATCGTATACTGACTGTACTGAGGATATTTACCCGACAAATTTGGTCTTTCAACTTGTTTGTATGTTATCTGATAGAGTAAGCCAGTCCCGCCATCAGAAGCTGAAGGGCCGACGTTTTCCCAAATTTTGATTGTCGGTTTGTTCCCTGTCGTGGCCTCTAGAGTATTCATTCCCGGAACGTAAGCGGAGTTTTTAGAAACGAGCTTCCCGGTCAAGCCACCTGGCAACTTAATTGGTGATGCCAACTTGTACAAATATGGCAATTTCGTGGCCGGATCAAGATAGATGGGTGGCAACACCACTCGTTGGTTCAAGACGCCATTGCTCGTCACTATTGGGTCAATTTGCCCAGTGAAGTCACCTGTCGAAGGACCAGTTGGATAGGTGTGGTCCCCCGTATACTGAGCGGGGTTTAATGGTGAAAAGTCAGTAATCGAGTTCCAAGAAATGTTTAAATATGTGACTTTCTTGAGGTTTGCCAATGGTGTGACATCTGAAATCCGATTTCCTTCTAATTCGATATACTCCAAATTTGTCAGATTCTTAATCGGCGTGATATCCGTGATATCACCTTGCATAGCAGCATGCCCACCGTTCAAGTTCTGTCGTAAGACCAAGTCTTTCAGATTTGTCGCATATTGCAAACCTTCAAGGGAGTACGAGGTGACACCATCAATATAAGTTTCATACTTAACAAATTCTGGGGAGCCAAGACCGATTCCAACCTTCCAATAATTATCGAGATAAGTCAACTTCTTCATATCGTCTTTGGTAATATCATTGACACTATTGTATTTCTTCGACGTATCTTGCTGATTCAGCATCACCAAGACTAGGTTCTGCAGCTTCACATTTGGCATCCAGTCATTGATACTCTCATCTGCTTTTGGTGCTGCGGCTTGAGTGGTGACAACTGGTTGTTGGGTTAGGTTCTGGCTGCTGCGCGCCTTCGGCGCAGTCTGAGCCGCTGCAGGTGCCGCCTTTGTCTCACTTTGAACTTGATTGGTACTGTCAGCTTTTGCAGACACTGTCTCAGGGGCACTGACTGGCGTTGCCTTTGCAGCTTCAGTTGTAGTCTCTTCTGAAACAGCGCTTTCATCTGTCGGCTGAGTCACCTGATCATTTGCTGCAGCCAGCGTGATTGGAGCTGTTTTTTCTTGAGCTGTTGTTGCACTCTTGTCTACTGTGGCCGTGGTGGCTGAAGGGTCAGTTGCCGCTGAAACTTGTTGTGTGCCAGTATATGCACCGGTAATCCCCGCAAGCAAGCTCAACGAAAACAGCCAGAACTTCCCGCTCTTGTACATCTTATAATGTGTTTTGGCATTTTGTTGATTCATGATTATCCCTCCAATTTACTTAATAAACACAAAATATAAGAGCTAAAACTCATAAATAAAAACTTTTATTTATGTCTACGCTGCCATTATAAATCTAAGTCCATAGGATGCAACTAAAAGCATTCGTACCACGCTATCAAGCATTCTTTAGATGAGTGTTTCCTCAGATTAAACACAAAAACAAGCCACTCGAAAGAGTAGCTTGTTTTTCACATGGTTTAAAAATTCCCTTCAAAAAATGAACATCTAGCGTACAACCCGATAGACAGCCACTTCATACGGTTGCAGAATCAATTTGGCAACGTCACTGGTTAGGAATTCTGTTTTGTAGATGTAATTGCCAAGGACCAGTTGCTTCACGTACGCGGCAATATCATCCGCAAAGTCAAAGTTCGCGGTGTCAGCGGACAAGTTCGCCACAATCACATAAATCTCATCGCCAAGCGTCCGAGTATAAGCAAATACCTGATCACCCGGGGTATCCAGCAAGGTATACGCGCCTTCAATCAAGGCTGGCGTGGTCGCGCGCAAATGAATCAACGTCCGATAGAAGTTGAACGCCGAAGCATCATCATCGACTTGGGTTGCCGCATTAATCAACGGGTAATTCGCGTTGGCCTGAATCCACGGCGTGCCAGTGGTAAACCCAGCATTGGCCTCTGGAGTCCACTGCATCGGCGTCCGAGCATTGTCGCGCGAAGTTGCTTGAATCATCGCCAAAGCATCACTGGCACTAATGCCGCCCGCAATGGCGTCCTTGTACTGATGGTCTGTCTCTAAGTCACGATAGTCATCAATTCGTGGGAAGTTGGCATTCGTCATCCCCAGCTCTTGGCCTTGATAAATAAAAGGTGTGCCGCGCATCAAGAAGTACCAAGCGGCTAAACATTTGGCCGACTCCAGCCAATAGTCGTGGTCATCCCCATACGTCGAGACCGCGCGCGGCAAGTCATGGTTCTCAATAAATAACGCGTTCCAACCATCATCAGCCAAGGCATTCTGCCATTGACTGAGATCGGTTTTCAATTGGGGCACGGATAGTGGCACCTTATGGCCATCCTCAAACAACTGGGTGTGGTTAAATTGAAAAATCATATTGAAGTAGCCATTTGTCTCGCTAACCCATTGCTTGGCATCGCCCACAGGTGCGCCCATGGCTTCACCGACAGACATGACATTGTTTTGCTTGAATAAGTCGCCAAGTTCTTTTAAGAACAGATTAATCCCATCGACGTTGCGCATCGCCAAATCCATGTCATCGACATCCGCAAAAGTCTGTAACTTTTTCAAATGGATAATCGCGTCAAGCCGGAAGCCATCCACACCACGATTAATCCACCATTGAATCATTTGATAAATGGCCAGGCGGACTTGGGGATTCTCCCAGTTCAAATCCGGCTGTTGCTTGGCAAAAATATGCAGATAATACTCATCAGTCGCTTCATTGTACTCCCAGGCTGATCCGCCAAATATAGAAGTCCAATTATTCGGCACGCCGGCTTTGGCGTCTCGCCAAATATAGAAGTCGTGATAAGGGTTCGTCTTACTCTGCCGCGCTGCTTCAAACCAGGGGTGCTGGTCACTCGTGTGATTAGGCACCAAATCCATGACTAGTTTCAGGTCATTGTCATGAAATGCCTTTACCAAAGCATCAAACTGAGGCAAATCCCCATACTGCGGATCAATGGCTTCATAATCACTAATGTCATAGCCATTATCAACATTGGGGCTGGCATAAATGGGTGAAAGCCACACAAAGCCGACACCCAAACGTTTTAAATACGGAATATGATTAATGATTCCCTGTAAATCGCCGATACCGTCTCCATTGGTATCTTGAAAACTTTTGGGATAAATCTGATATCCCACACGCTCTTGCCACCACTGCATCGCGCTACCTCCATCTTCCAATGTGCCCGTTTTTGAACAGTTTCCAGTTGCGGTTTCTTCTGCCTATTGTAGAATCAAGTTATACATATTATACCGCGGCGGAGGCAACAAACTATGGCAAACACTTTTTATTCGTATAACGTTCTCAGTCATCAGCTTGGCTGGCAAGCGTATTTGCGCTACGGCATCATTCTCGTGGGGGCTTTATTTGTTGGCTTCTATGTTCTCTATTATTTCCGCCACCGAAACGTGACCAAGTACCGTGACCTACTCGTGATTATTGTCTTAGTCGTGCTGCTTACCATCGGCATTCAGATTCGCGATATTCAGAACAACCAGAGTATTAGCCGCAACACGCAGGCCATCACGACCTTGATGAAAAGCATCAGCACGGCTAAATCAATCCCGGTAACTGATATTTACGCTAACAGTACCACAGCTTATTCAGGGATGTTGGTCCAACTCGGCAAACATTCCAGCGAAGTCTATGAAGTCACTTTGAATAGTGACAATCATAGTTACCAGCTAACGAAAGCCAATCTCATCGACGCCCATATCAGTTATATTACCGAATAGGAAGTGACACTCATGGCCCTCATTCAAGATGCTTATTTCATCACTGCAATTAAACTAATCATGGGTTTTCTGGCAATGATTATTCAAATCAAGCTCTCCGGCAAAAGTAATCTGGCACCCTCCACAATCGTTGATCAATTACAGAATTATGTCCTTGGTGGCATCATCGGGGGCGTCATTTACAACATGGATATTGGTGTGCTGCAATTCATGAATGTCCTTCTCATTTGGACTTTAATCGTCTTCATCACGAAGTATTTGACCAATCATAATCGACTTGTGAAGCGTTTCATTGACGGCACGCCGGTTAATATTATCGAACGGGGGCAAATCCAGGTCGATAACGCGACGCAGGCGGGCATGTCCGCCTCGGACTTGGCCTTTAAACTGAGAACCGCCGGCATTGTGGATATCCGCCAAGTTCGCCGTGCCATCCTTGAACAAAATGGTCAACTAACCATCGTTGAAGTTGGTGAACGCAACCTGAGTTTTCCACTCATTGTCGATGGCCAAGTTGACGAGCAAGCACTTGATGCCATTGATCAGACACCAGAATGGCTCGATGCCGAGTTGGCAGCACAAGGCTATACGGTCGCGAACGTGTACATGGCCAATTACCTCGGCGGCCAAATTGTCATCGCGCCGTATCCACAAATAGACGGACCGCATTAAAAAAGGTCCTAAGCTTATTGCTTAGAACCCTCCCCGTCTTGAGGTACCATTTCCATTTTAATTCGCCTAATCAGCGAGTTGCTGTGTCCTGTCACTTGCTGGATGTGATAAATTGAGTCTCCGCGCTTCAGTAGAGACCTAATCTCCAGGTAAGTTTGCCGGCGTTCAGGATTTTTCACATCGGGCCCGTATAAAATTGGCCGGCCCTGGTAAACGCCACGATTCTTGGCTGTTTCAATGCCAACGGCCTGACGATGGCGCAAACTTTTTGCATATGTCGCCACTGCTTTCTCTTTTAGAGGCACCAGCAGTTTTTGAACTAGAAAGTCGGCCGTCCAGGTATTAGCTTGGTGAATAGAGACAATATCTAGCAACACCAGCCGAATCCCCTTAAGACTCAATTCAATCAATAACTGGACAACAACCTCAGGGTCTCGGCTAAGGCGATCAAAACTGGTCACAATGAGTTGATCGCCTGGTTGAATACGTTTGAGTAACCCGAGTAATACAGGGCGTTTCTTCATCTCTTGTGAGCCTAACTCGGTCAGCAGGTGATCTGGCTCGGCTCCTTGAAGCTGGTCAATCTGATTTAGAAAACGTTTATTCGTTGTACTTGCCCATGCATAGCCAAAGCGCATACGATATCTCCTCTCAGTCAAAAATACCAAATCTCTCTTAGCAAAATCCGCTAAAATTACTTACGGTCAGTCATCTTCACTGCCAGGGCGGGCAAAGTTGATGGCAACCGGGCACGACCCCAGGCGCGAAAAGCGAGTATTTATGGTTGAAATTTATCAAACTATAAAAAAATGAACTAAACCGAAGCACCGTCTAGTAAACCCTTATCGTTAATAAATATTATATCAGATTTTCATAAGATTTAGTCTATTTTTGACGGGTAATTTCATTCAATAAAAAAGGAGTTTATGCCAAGTTTCACCTTGTCATAAACTCCTTTTTCGATTTTTCATGCAAATGGGAACCAAAAGAGACTATTGTTTACGTTTGCTGAACAGTTGGACTCATCGCCCTTCGCGACGTTTATTGGCACCAAGCAGTCCTAAGAATCCAATCCAGATTGTCCCTAGAAGCGACAGCCAAGCATTTGCATCGTCCCCGGTTTGTGGTAAGTCGTCATCGGAACCAGATGTGGCAGCCGCATGCACCACCGGAGAACCTGAGCCGGATTCATTTGATCCAGTACCGTGGGCATCTGGCATACCGGGATTTGCTGGTTGAGTTGGATGTTCCGGTATCGTAGGTTTTCCGGGCTGAGTCGGCTTTTCAGGCTCAGTTGGCTTTTCAGGCGTTGTTGGTTGGCCTGGCTCAGTTGGTTCTCCAGGTTGTGTCGGCGTGGCCGTAATGTCATAACTCCCAACACTAGCATCATACGTGACGGTGTAATTGCCTTCTTGGGACTTAATATGATTCAAACCTGCTTCAGTCAAAGTAACATCGTAATGTCCAACGCTAGTTGGATTGTCTTGAACAAAGGCTAAGTCCCCAGCTACTAATTGGTACTGATCACCGTTACTTAACGTAACGCTGTACTTGTCCAAGTTGATGCTGCCTGCGTTGCCATCATAGGCTTTACTATCTGTGCCAGAAAGCCCTACTACGGTCGACGCAGCTGTAATGCCATAGCTCCCAACACTAGCATCATACGTGACGGTGTAGTTGCCCTCTTGGGCCTTAATATGATTCAATCCTGCTTCAGTTAAAGTAACATCGTAATGTCCAACGCTAGTTGGATTGTCTTGAACAAAGGCTAAGTCTCCAGCAACTAATTGATACTGATCACCGTTACTTAACGTAACGCTGTACTTGTCCAAGTTGATGTTGCCTGCTTTGCCATCATAGGCTTTACTATCTGAGCCAGAAAGCCCTACTACTATTGCCGCAGCCGTAATGTCGTAACTCCCAACACTAGCATCATACGTGACGGAATAGTTGCCTTCTTGGGCCTTAATATGATTCAAACCCGCTTCAGTCAAAGTAACATCGTAATGTCCAACGCTAGTTGGATTGTCTTGAACAAAGGCTAAGTCTCCAGCAACTAATTGGTACTGATCACCGTTACTTAACGTAACGCTGTACTTGTCCAAGTTGATGTTGCCTGCTTTGCCATCATAGGCTTTACTATCTGAGCCAGAAAGCCCTACTACTATTGCCGCAGCCGTAATGTCGTAACTCCCAACACTAGCATCATACGTGACGGAATAGTTGCCTTCTTGGGCCTTAATATGATTCAAACCCGCTTCAGTCAAAGTAACATCGTAATGTCCAACGCTAGTTGGATTGTCTTGAACAAAGGCTAAGTCTCCAGCAACTAATTGGTACTGATCACCGTTACTTAACGTAACGCTGTACTTGTCCAAGTTGATGTTGCCTGCTTTGCCATCATAGGCTTTACTATCTGAGCCAGAAAGCCCTACTACTATTGCCGCAGCCGTAATGTCGTAACTCCCAACACTAGCATCATACGTGACGGAATAGTTGCCTTCTTGGGCCTTAATATGATTCAAACCTGCTTCAGTCAAAGTAACATCGTAATGTCCAACGCTAGTTGGATTGTCTTGAACAAAGGCTAAGTCCCCAGCTACTAATTGGTACTGATCACCGTTACTTAACGTAACGCTGTACTTGTCCAAGTTGATGCTGCCTGCGTTGCCATCATAGGCTTTACTATCTGAGCCAGAAAGCCCTACTACGGTCGACGCAGCCGTAATTTCGTATTTTGCACTACTTGTCGGCGTGGAAAAGACATAATTCGCCGTTAGTTTCTGAATATTGGCCAACCCACCGGCACTCAGCTGGACGTCATATTCACCAACATTAATCGGATTCGCGCTAGCAAATACCACATCGCCATCCTGCAATTGATAGCTCAACCCTGTGTCGCCAAGACTGACAACATACTTCGTAGGCGTTAATTGCCCCGCCGTGCCGTCAAAAATTTTGCCGTCATTCCCAGACAAAGACAATGCTGAAGTAGCTGGAGTGATTGTATAAACAGACGAAATTGGAACGGTATTCGTCAAGTCATACAAATTAGCCAATTGCTCTGATTTGTCAGCGGTCAATTGAATGCGATACGTCCCAACATCTGAAGCATTGCCTACCACACCTACTGCGTTAGTAATTGTATAGTCCGTATCCGTCAACGCAACAGTCACAACTTTTTTATCGGCAGTTGTCAGTGTCAATTGAAAATTGTTCGGAATAATTTTACCGTCGTAGATTTTCGTCCCACCGTTCAAAGTTACCGTGACAGTTGGCTTGACGACGTGCACAGTCGCCTGAGCATTGGCAACACCGCCGTGACCGTCAGAAACTGTGTACGTATAGACGACATCCCCCGCTGCCAAACCGGTGACTCGACCTGTAGTACGATCGACGCTGGCAATACCCGCGACATCAAGATCCAGACTATCTGTTCCCCAGCCCGGATTCAAAATATAATCTGGAGTAGCCGAAGTAATAAAATCTGCCGATTGACCAACTGGAACCGTAATATCGGCAGTTGCCTGTCCATTAATCAAAGCATTCAGTGTGTACTTAACCACCCCAATAGATAAGCTGCCTGCTGCCAGCTTTGTCGGATCAATGTTTGTGATTATTCCCGTCGTTGGATCAACTGCAGAACCGTCTAAAGGTGCCTCAGGGCTGCGATTTTGCAGTGTAAAGTGCTCGTTTTCCTCAAGTGGGCCAGCGACTACCTGATAAGTGCCGATATCGAGTTCCGCAAAACTGTAATACCCCCCACTCAACGTTGTTGTGGTCGCAACAGTCTTGAAGGTCCCATCGGCTTGCAATTGTTGGAGTTCAAGTGTTCGCCCGGACAACAAGGTATCCTGTGAACTGGCCGTGTACTTCCCGTCACCATCAGCATCTAGGAAGTACTGGCCAGAAACTACCCCATCCGCGAGCCGAAGCCCAACGCGATCAGAGGACTGCCAGACTGCATTACCGGCTTCAAAATAATAGTATGGCGTGAAGTCATTAATTGCACCAGTCTCATCAGTTTGGTTATCCACCGCTTGATATTTATACGGCAGAACAATTTCTACCCGGTTTCCCGAAGGAATTCCGGTGATGTTCACGATTCGAAGCATAGTCGCGTTAAAAATATCCGTCGAGGATGCGTCCGAAAGATTCAAGTAAGTTGCGCCTTGATAATTGTCAGCATTGCTAGCATCGGTACTAATTTGAATCTGATGATTTTGGCTTTGACTCGCGGTGATATCATTCCCGGCCTTGTCATAAATCTTAAGCTCTAGAGCACCATTAAGTGCCATGTTCCATGCGAAAGCTTTAGATTGCAGGTTTTCACCAAAATCCATTCCCTTTTTAGGAATCGGGATGTACACCTGCAGTTTGTTGGCGCTGTCGGTTCTATCGTTTGAAATTTTAATATGATAATCAATCTGCCCAGCTTTAGTCACCCCAAAAGCGCTATCGGGATTAGCCGTATCGTATGCAGGTTCGCGAACATCTGAACCCGCTTTGGTGAAGTAGGTATCGACATTAACGTTTTCCTTAGGAATAATTGTTAGCTTATTCGCCGGGGCAGCAATCGAAATAGTCGAGGACACGCCGGTATTGTCAGGATCGCCTGTATATGTCATGCCTCCGGTGAATGCCGTATTTTTGCTGGCAACAAAAACATAATCACTCCAAGGCTCCGAAATAACCGCAGAAGACGAGGTTGGCCCAGAAATGTTAAGTGTCATATCATAGTTGTTACCACTAAATGACTGGCCAACCGGTAAGTCCACATGAATTTTGACATACGTATTCCCATCCGAGGCCACGTATGGGGTCCCGATACTGGTACCACCGGCAATTTGCTGATTAGTATATGTCGAGCTTGTTAGGGAAAAACTCAAGCCTGATAATGGCACTCCGGGAATCCCTTTAACGTAAAAGTCCATGCTTGTGACCCCAAGATTATTAGCCGCGTTCACAGAGCCAGCGCCAGTCACTGTGACAGAATAATTTAAATCAGTCCCCGCCGTGATGTACGTATCGCCTTTACCTGTGACCTTCAAAGAAGTCAAACGCTGATCAGGTGAAACTGGTTTAGATGTGTACGTCCATATCAGCTGTGAAACAGATCCTGCAGCTGCCGTTCCGTCGGGATTCAACGCCTTCACGGTTTCATTGATCGTTGCCGTCTTCGGATCAGCCCCGGCTGCAAATTTAGCCCAGATGCCGACACCATTATTCGTGTTAGCAGAACTTGTTTGATAAACGTTGTAATTGGCAGGTAGGCTTGGCAGAAATGCCGAAACCGAACTGATGTATTCGCCCGGTTGAGCTCCGATAGTTGTCAAATCTACCAGTGGTTGATCAAGACTGTCCAAGGTGACAACCCGGCCAGTCGTTGTGGTAACAGTCACAGGGCCGTAAGTGACCCCGGTGACCACTGGCAAATTCACCTGCCGCGTCTGCAAACCTGTCCCGATTGCAATCTCCAGTTGTTGATTGGTGAGTCCCCAACTTTTTGGATTACTCAATTCACCATTCCCGATATACTGGAAATAATCTGTTGTCAAGCCATCAAGGTTGTTTGGCGTTGACGAGGTATTTTTAGTGAATGTTGCAATATTATCGCGATCGTTAACAACAACAAATTTTGTGTTGTAGTCAGGAATCTTAGAACTGACCGTGACAGTCTTACCGTCATACGTTGTGCCGGTGAAAATAATCGCCGGTGTATTTGCTGGCAGTTGATAAGTGCCAGGCGCCGTCTCATAGGCAGAATAGCTTAAATATTTCAGAAGCTGAATGGCCATAAAGCCGCTAGCACGATTATCCGCAGACAGCTCAAACTGATTGGGTGCTACTTGGGTAAATCGATAGCTTGATGTGTCGGAGTAATTGTTGTCGGCCAATAATTTTGCGGAATCAAAGGTCAGTGTGATTCCTTCCGGCACGGTGATTTTGAAATCATTGTGGGTAAAAAATACCCCATTGGGCCGATTTGTCAGGTCAAACGAGCCCTTCATCGTTAAGTCTTGTCCCGCAGCCACCGGATCGGGTGAATTAGCATCAATTTGCAGTGTTTTGCCTAGGCCGCCTGAGTAGAATGACAAGTTCTGTTCATTACTAATGCTACTTTTTATCAGCCACTGGACGGGGTTTGCTGTTTGAGTACCATTGGTGGCTGAAGCTGTCACAGGAAGACTAGACGTTTGCCCATAAAACTCGTCTAAGTTAGTTGAGACTTGGAGAGGAATCTGAACCTTAGAAACCCCCGGTTTTATTTGAAAAACAATTTGCCCATACCAACTATTTTTACTGTTTGGCACTACTGTGGTGCCATCCTGGACGGACTGTAACAGTGGTCCCAAGGCTTTAGGATCGGCTTGAACTTGAGCTGTTCCAGCCTTGGGTGTATTTGTTGGAATGGCCTGGACCATCAATCCCCGTGGGATATTGACCGTGACTGTCTTTGCATCTGTAATATCAGAGCCAAAATCGGCGTTCACATAAATCAGGTGCCAGGCCGTTGGACCATTGTCCTGACCGTCTGGGAATGTATTGTCCACAAAAGAAACTGTTGGCTGTACTGCTGCATCCTGAGCTGCTGGGGTAACAACGGATTGGGTGGCTAAGGCAGCCTTAGGTTGAGCCAGGATTTGATTCGGCGCCGCTTTCTGTGTTTTGACTTGGTTCGTAGAAACAGTAGTCGGCTCAGATTTTAACTGGACCGTATGGCCGTTGGCGTCACTGTCACCAGTTTGCGTTAGCGTATCAGCACCACTTTCAGCATTCACCGTTTGAATATGCTGAGCGGTCATCAAGCTACCGCCCAAAATGAAGATGCTCGACAACCCAATCACAATCCAATTTTTGTGCCGTTTGTGCAGCGTATACCGCTGTTTCTCATCGCCGAATAGATTTTTCTGCATTCTTCTTCTCCTCTTCACTCTCGATCCTTGATAACGCAGCCAGTCTGCTCGCTCCTGCTATCGTGTCATCAGTATTTGTCCGAGTACATCAATCAACTGCATTTGATTAAACTTCACCGGAACTAGTGCTCCCCAACAGAAAACCACAATTTGATTATGATTGGCGTCCAACTGATCATCTGTCGGGCTGATAAACAGTCCCGGACTATTTTGTGGCAGTTCTGCCACCTCAGCCAATTCAATACGAAACTCCCGCGGCAAAATCTGTTCAATGGCAGCAAGCGCATTGGCGGATAATCGCGGAGAAAGATAAGTCTGGATTGGCGCTTGAATGAAAATTTGTGCAATCAGGGTAATTGCAGCCAATGTTGTCTGGTGCTCGATAAACTTTTCATCCTGAAATTGGGCCTGCAACCGGCTAAAAAGATTAAAGGCAACTTTTTGTGCCCCCGGATTGTCGACAACGACAGGTCGAACACTGAGTGGCAAAATTCGAAATAAGAGCACCTGTACACTAAGATTAAGCAACGCTTGTGCTTGAATCTCTGAAATCACAACAATTGCTTCATCTTGGATCAGTCGAATTAAATCGCCAACATCTACCGTATAGACCTGCCCATAGATGGGTCTGAGGCGGCGCATGCGGTGTGCCGGATTTAGTCTTCCTGCGTTAAAAACCTCAGCCCCAAGGTGAATCCACAACCAGAGCTGATTGATCATCGCGATAAACTCGCTATATCGATACGCGGGAAAAATGTGACTCGCTTCGTGTAGCTCTTCAGTGGACAACAATAAGTTAAGTCCGATTGTTGATTTCAACCTGGTTTGCTCTGGCGAAGCAAACAGAAGAAAAACGCTAATCCAGGCTCGATAGTGTTCAATAAGCTCAGCTGGCAGTTCATCGTCTTTAAAAAGTAGTCGGGTTAATAACTCTGCTCCGGCCGGCGACTCCGGCACATAGTCACTCAATTGTTCGCCACCCAACTGCACCACAAAGTCGAAGAAGTGCGCAATCGCAATCGGAGAACCGACTATTTGTTTTCCGACGTGGATTTCAATGCCGAGTTGCTTTTCAATTTCGTAAAGATCGTTAAGCCGCCGACGCAGACTCGACTCACTCCAATCCGCATGAATAAGAAAATCGCGGGTATCTTGTTTCTGGGCGAGGCGAACGTCCATTAAATACCGATATAGTCGTGACTCACGGAAAAGATGCTGTCCAAAAGCAACTGGTGACAACAATTGTGGCCAGTGCTTGATTTTGCTAGTACCCGTCTGGCGCGTGATTTCAGCTTTTAACTTTCGGTAGGCCCGATAGACATACCCATACTGCATATCAAGGTTTTGCGCCGCGACCTGAATCGGCAAATCGGGATTCTGACAGAGCAACGCATATAGCTGAAGTTCAGTCAGTTCAAACTGGCTCAGAAAAATTGCATTTACTTCCATACTTCCCATCCTTACATTTCCAACGCTGATATCTTCCCAGAAGCGCCCAAACATTACGCCATTCGTCCGTTTACTAATCGGTTCTTTAGCGTCACCCTAAAACACTCAATTCGAACAACGCAGCGCAAAACAGTACAATATCAGCGTTTTAAAAGTTGTTCATATCTTAATATTATTATTTAGAAAAAACAAGCTTTTTATATTCAATAAAGCGAAAATAGATTGTCTCGTCCAGGTGTGCCAATGGATTCCGTCTAACTTCAAGATCAATTCGAGACAATGTATCCGGTTTCTACCAAAAATATCGCCATGTTAAAATAGCGTTTTACAGTTCATAACCCTTTCTTTTCAATCTTTATTGATAATGCTTTTTTATTATTTTTGACTTTCAAAAATAGGGCGTTCCGCCTGTTTATCGCCACGCATGCAAAAATAGCAAAAAAATAGCCGCAGATCGTCAGACAATCTGCGGCCGTGCAAACTATGTTCTATTTTGAAGGCTAAAATTTCAAAAAATCATCAACGGCTTTAGCGACCGCGGCATTTTCATGGAGCGCACTGTGCTGAGCGTCTTTACCTTTAAACATTTGTTCCCGATAACTCGCTTTGCTTGGGGCTACGAGATACTTTAGAGACCGGGAGGAGTTATTAGCCACACGGCCATCAGAATTCGTCCCGTCTTCTAAGTTACCGAAGATATTCAACACGCGAACGCCTTTGGGAAATTTGTCTCGCAACCGGGCCAGTTCAGCATATGAATCGTCCACAGGAGTGGGATAACCTTGCGCATTGAGTTTAATCCGGTTCGGCTGATCGTCCCGCCCTAGGATGCCATCGTAATGACCTGCGATAGCGACATATGTGCGCAAATTCGGCACGTCCTTGTCTTTGCCATAGCGAGTCGCATAGAACATGGTCGCCATATTGCCCATTGAATGTGCCACGATGTTAACATCAGTCACCCCATATTGTTTCTTCAAACCTTGCATGACATTGTGCACCCACATGCCATCGACCGTGTAATCAGGATTACGATTATTCGTAAAAATCACTTGAACTAAGGGATGGTTGACCTTTTTAGGCGAACCCGTCCACGTGACTTTCCCAGACGGCGCCACGGTTGCAGTGAGGACTTTGGTTGCGCCATCAGCTTCGGCATTTTTGATTAATGTATTGGTTGACCCGGCGCCGCCACTATATCCATGTAGATAAACTGTTGCAGGATTGCCAATCGTTGTTTTTGCGGTAATTGGTTGGCTGGCAGCTTGACTATTTTGCCACCAGAGTCCCCCACCAATCGCAGCAAGTACCACAATAATGCCCGTCCAAATCCACCATTTTCTCATTCTTGAATCAAGTCCTTTCGGCGTACAAGATAACTTATCGCCGCTAATAATAAGCCTAATACAATAACAACACCAGCAACATGCTGCCAAGTGGGTGCAAAATGAACCACAACCAAAGTAAGAATGTCGCCATCGGCCCAGCTCCCAACCAATCGGGTGGTAATTTGCTCAATCCCTACCAACAAGGCCGCAATCCCACCTAAGAAACCGATGAAATAGGTCGTACGCCCAACCACTAGTAACCAGCGCCACAATTTGTGACTCGTCAATCCCATGAAAAACCAAACGATGACAATCAAAATCCCAGCCACAATTGTCCCAGTTTGCGTCATTAACACAAAAAGCGGGTAAACCACACCCAGGCCGCCTTGAAAGTAGGAATCAACACCCTTAGACAGATCTTGATGGATTGCTTTGGTGACTGGTGCTGGCACGGGTTTGACGGTCGCAGCACCAAGGTTTTGCGTAATCATCTGCTCGGCCGGTTTGAGATTGATTGTTAAATTGTCATTCATACTCTTATTGAACCCCTGACGAAGTAAGCGTTGGACTTCACCTTCTGACAGAAGCTTTGCATCATTGACTTTGAGGCCAGCCTTTTGAACTGTCGTGGTCAATTGATGATTAATGTTTTTTGAAATTTGCGTGAGTGCTGGCCCGCTCGAAACGAAATCGCTCGTTTTGTCAGGCGTCCCAACCGTCAGCATAAAGGCGCATGACACGGCACCGATGACCAATAGTACCGCATAGATGATGGCAAAAAATCCGAGCCAACCGCGGCTGGTCCAGCTGATTTTTTCTGTTGTTTGCAATGCACTCACCCCCTGTCCTATAGTATACCTGAAACGACAGCCATCCCCAAAGGAGGAACCAGTATGAGTTTTCAACTTAATGACGGGCTTACCGTCCCAGAAATCGGTTTTGGGACCTACCAACTAAATGGTGCCACTGGCGTGAACACAATGGTGAGTGCCTTGAACAATGGGTATCGCCTCTTAGATTCTGCTTTCAACTATGAGAACGAAGGCGCAGTCGGCCAAGCCATTCGTCAGAGTGGCATCCCGCGGACCGATATTCTTGTCTCTTCGAAACTTCCAGGTCGCCATCATCGTTATCAAGACGCCATTGCAACCATTCAGGAATCCTTGTACCGGGCTGGGCTTGATTATTATGATTTATATCTCATCCACTGGCCTAATCCACTAGAAGATCACTATGTTGAAGCGTGGCAAGCCCTCATTGATGCCCAAAAGTTCGGTCTGGTACGTTCGATTGGGGTCTCGAATTTTCTGCCTGAACATTTGAATCGCATCATTAAGGAAACTGGCGTGACGCCGAGTCTCAATCAAATTGAATTACATCCTTACTTTAATCAGGCCGATCAACGCCAATTTGATACTGAGCACCATATTCTGACTCAGGCGTGGAGCCCACTCGGCCGAGCCAGCGAAATCCTCAACGACCAAACTTTGACCGCCCTAGCAACCAAATATCACGTTTCGGTGGTCCAACTCATTTTGAAATGGGATATCCAGCATGGTGTGATGCCAATTCCAAAGTCCAGCAACCCTGTGCGCCAGCGTCAGAATTTGACGTTGGACTTCACAATCGATGCGGCCGACATGGCAGCTATTGATCAGTTGACCAAGCCTGACGGCCGGACGCATGATCAAGATCCAGCGCGTTATCAAGAATTTTGATTTTCACGCCGAGGCTGAGCCAAAACGTGCTACAGTAAAAGGACGGAGGATGACACTTATGCAACCGATACAGATTCGTTTTATTTCAATCTCTGGCAATACCCGCGCCTTTGCTGAGCACTTACAGCGCTTCGCCCAAGCTGCACATGACCAGGATCCAAGCCAGCCCACAATTGAATTAGAAGAAATTTCTGACGCAACCCTGGACACTGATGAGACCCAGCCTTACGTTGCCATGGTCCCAACTTACCTTGATGGGGGTAACGGTATCGACAATGGCGTCAAAGAGTTAATGACCAATGCACTGGGTGAATACATTCAAGACGGTGATAACGCCCGCTATTGCCTCGGCATTATTGGCAGTGGTAATCGTAATTTTAACGAACAATATTGTCTCACTGCTAAACGTTATGCCCAGGCTATTGGCGTGGAGATGATTGCCGACTACGAACTTCGCGGAACTGATGCCGACGTGAAACGGATTTATCCCATTCTTGTGACGACCTTTGCCCAAGCTGCAGCCCGCTAGCCAAGATTTAGGCCACAACAAAAGGAGCTATGACAAGTCATTGTCTTAGCTCCTTTTTGCTTAGCTCATATGCTGTTGCAGCCAGCCGATAACTTTCTGGGTGTAACGCTTGGGATCCTTGCCATAGCTCTGCGCATGCTTAGCACCAGGTACGACCCACAATTCTTTGTCAGCCGAGGTTGCTTTGTAATTCTGATAGACCATGCTTGTCGGCACAAACGTATCTTTCGCCCCATGAATGAACATGATTGGCAGATGATTCTTCTTCAAGGCATTGATGCTGCTGGCCGCAAAGACGTTGTAGCCTGTACGAATAGAAGCTGTCAGTGCCACTGCTGGCACCAGTGGGAAACTCGGGAGATTGTACATCTGCTTAGCTTGATACCCGAGCTCATCCATGATGCTGGTATAACCACAATCTTCAACAATCGTCTTCACCTGTGAGGGCAGCTTCTCACCACTCATATACATTACTGTTGCCCCACCCATTGAGACACCAAACAGGGCGATTTCACTCTTGTCACCCAGTTTCTGAATCACTTGCTGCGTCCACTTTGTGTAATCAAGACGATCAGGCCAGCCCCAGCCAATATAATTCCCCTGCGATTGGCCATGCCCCCGGTCATCGGGTGCGAGAACATTATAGCCGGCGTTATGAAACATGCGAATGTATTCAGCCATATCTTCTTTCGTATTCATATAACCATGAGCGACGACCACGGCCTTGTTTGTAGGTTTTGTAGCTGGTAGATACAGCGCATCAAGTTTTAAATCGCTATTCACTGCGGTTTCATGCCAAGTGGCAGGCGATTGCTGCTTCAACCAGGTTTGGGCGGCTTTCTCGCTCGTTGTTTGCTTATTGCTCAGAAAGTCTTTATGCGAGGGCACAAAAGCGTATTGGTAGAAGTACAAACTTGCTGCGGCCAACACGATGATAAAACCACCAAAAACCAAACCAACCGTCCATTTAACCCACTTAGGTATGCGTTTCAATATTACATCCTCCGAATAGTTCACGTAATTAACTGATTCTTACAGTTTACATAATCAAGATTGATTTGCAAGCAATTGGATAACTTTTCAGCAAAAAATTTCGCATTTAAAATGAACATTTGGTAATATTCATAGAAGAATAACATTAAAGGAGAACCACCTTATGAGCAACGATGCCTTACTGTCTGCCTTTGTTGAGACCTATTTCACAACAATTAAAAATTTTAATGATTTGATTTCGGCACCAATGGCGGAATACAAACTGTCCTTTGAACAATATCAAATTTTGCATGACGTTGCTGAAAATGAAGCCATCAGTCTCACTGACATTGTCAATAAGCGCCACGTGACCAAGCCTGCCATTGCGCGGCAAATTCGCGTGCTGCGCGACTTAGACTACTTACGCCAGGAACAATCCAATCTTGATCGGCGGCGATTTCTTCTTCACCTGACGCCACTAGGTGTCCGGGTTGAACACAATGTAACTGAAGCAGCACGAATGCAGTTCAATCGGTGGCTCACTGTTCTAGGACATGATAAGGCTGAACAATTGCTCTCACTTCTCAATGAAGTCGGCGAGAAATTGATTAACACTGATTCTAAAGGCGAGTCGCCACAAGCATAAAACGCCACCACAATCCATTTCAACTATGGTATGTTATTTACTGGGTTTGATTAAAGTTGGGATGGGGTTGTGATTATGAAAGAACGGAATGTATCATTTGATTTATTAAAAATTCTCGCGTGCTTCTTGGTTATCGTGAACCATTCATCAGCTGTCTTCATCCAGTTTTCTGGCTTGAATAGCAGCTGGGTCTTGGCGACGGTAACTTTTTTTATTGCAAAAACGGCGGTGCCACTCTTCATGATGGTTTCAGGCGCGCTTCTGTTGAACAGGCAACGGTCGTACACCTATAGTTTTACTAAGGCGGGCCATTTCTTCTTGCTGCTGCTCATTTGGGACTATGGCTATTGGCTGTTGGGGCCGCGGCCTGTTGCTTGGTGGCGGCTAGATGCTTACTTGCAGCATTTCTTCGCCCAGCCGGCGGCGATTCATCTCTGGTATTTATATATGCTGGTCGGCTTTTACTTGATGCTCCCATTCATCAGTCGCTTGACAGCGAACTTTACTAAAAAGGATTTTGAAATTTTTCTAGGCTTCTGGATCGGCTTTGGCACCACAGTGCCTTTCTTTCAGGCGTTGTTGCATTTTCACATCAGCCCGTATTTTCAATTACCACTCTACATGGGCTTTCTCGGTTATTTTGTTTTGGGTCGATACTTGTTCCTATATCCACCGCGTAAAATGTGGCTCGTTCTGGTTGGCCTTATCAGTTTAGTCGTCGTTTCTGGGCTGACAATCAGTCAATCACTGGTGGACCAGCGCGCATACCTTGGGTTTGACAATGTTTTGTTTCTCCCAGTTGTCTTGATTGCAATCACACTCTTTGGACTGATTGCAGCCCCCACATCACCGAAACAATCAGCCGTCTTAGCCTGGATCAGCCAACTGACGTTTGGAATTTACTTGAGTCACTTTGTTATTCTCCATACAATTGTTAGACACTTAGAGCCACTGATCCCCGCCGGCGGCCTATTAAAGAACTTCACTTATCTACTGATTGACGCACTCGTGTTTATTGTTGCTGGTGCCTTAACATGGGTCTTACAGCACATCAAACCATTCAATCGTCTCGTTAGCTAATTAAAAAACCGTAACATCGCCATTCATGGTGATGTTACGGTTTTTTAATGAACTGCGCCAGTTTGATAGTTGATGCTGGCGCCCAACTGGGTGTTGAATGTCCAGACATTCACGTTAAGTGCTTGTGGCTGCTTAATGGCCTGGGCAATCACCCAGACGCCCCGGGGTACAAGCTCAGTGCCAGCATAAATCGGAATTGCCTGATACGCGACAGCATCATCAGGATGAGCAGCAAGATAATCTCGGGTGACTGTTTCCGAATAGGCCATCCCCCCGGGATCTTTTTGCTGGTTGCTCCCGACGTTTTGGGCCCGGGTCCCCAGAATGACATTGTGCGTTAACATATCCCCGCCCAAAGACCAGGCTAACAAGTGACTCTTGTTATAGATATACCCGCGATAGCCCGGTAATTGCATGATTTTATTATTCCGGACCTGACCATGCCACTGGTGTGTCACGGTATTGTATTGCCCATCTGCGAATTCACCCGCAATCTTGGTCGCGGCTGGAAAAGCAGGCCGCTTCGTCACTCGAGACGAATGTGCCGTGACCATTTGTTCTGTCACAATCGCTGTAACCATTTGTGTCCGTCCCAGCCCGTCTAAGCCAGAATAATTAACCTGGGGGAGAATCTCCCCTTTTTGCTGAGCAGCCGCGACAGTCGCTTTAAACGCGCCGACAAAGACCGGGTCATTGTTATTCACGGGCATGAAGTACTCGGGATATTTGGCAATGTCAAATGGCACCTGGGCGAGTTGCTGCCCGTCTGAGGTCGCTTGGTTGGCTGCCGGGCTTGAAGATTGGGTGGACTGGACTTGTTGACTGGTGGTGTTAGTGGTTTCGGATTGCGAGGCCTTATTGGCATTGGATTGTACTTGGCAGCCACTTAGTAGGAGGCCAAGTACCAGTAGCACAGGAACAAATTTCTTCATATCATTCTCTTTTCTAGTAGGCGTAAACCCACGGGAGCTTTGTTAGACTTAGCTAATTCTAAAAACTTTGTCGCCGTTCTAAACGCGTGCTGACAATCATCTGTAAAGCAGGCCGATTTGGGGTCGCCAGCTGAGATTTCATCAACTGCACGGCCCAGAACCCCATTTGTTCAGTGTCTACATGAATGGCGCTGAGTGTGGGATAAACGTGGCGCGTAATTGAAGTGTCATCAAAGCTAACCACCTTCACTTGGTCCGGGACAGTGACACTGGCGGCTTGCAAGGCTTGTAAAGCGCCGATGGCCATCGCATCGCTGGTGACAAACAAGGCTTTAGGCATCACACCCAACTGAATTGCCACTTCGGTAGCTTTGCGACCACTCTCAGCAGTGAAGTTTCCCTGAAATTGGCGCGGCGCGGGTAGTTTTGCGTCAGCCATCGCTGCCAAAAAAAGCGGTAAGCGCACGTCGGCTAGCTGATCTTTGCCGTCACTGGTTTCTTCGCTGCCACTCAAAATACCAATTTCAGTCAGATCAGCGGCTTTAAATGCCTCAGCCACCTGTTGCATGGCTCCTTTAAAATCTGGGACGACTGTATCTGCAGCAATAATAGCCGTAGCCATATCAACAATCACGACATGCGCCGTCAGGGCTGCGAATTGGCGCTGTTGATCCGCACTAAATTTACCAATCGCAATTAAGCCATCAATATTGCCTAAATCAGAGATATCCCCGGCGAAAGTCTGAACGAGTTCAAACTCCACCTGTTGCGCTGCCTGTTCAATCGCCATGCGAATGGCTAAGTAATATAAGTCGGTCAACTCGCGATCTTTGGTGTACCACTGCACTAGGGCAATGCGGGCGACCTTGGCCGTGTGCTTTGTCTTGGTATAGTTCAAATCCGAAGCGACTTGAAGAATTTTGGCCCGGGTCGTGGTGGACACCGATAAAGTCGGATCCGCATTCAACACCCTGGACACTGTGGCACTGCTGACGCCCGCTTGCTTGGCAATATCTGCTAGTGTTGCCATGAGAATCCTCCTTCATTAATGTTGCTGCATGTAAACCATCTGGTCGTAAGAAATCTGTTCGCGCAACGCCTTGGCGACCTCATTGGTCATCAGTTTTTGGCGAAGTTGATTATCAATATACTGGTATTCCACCTGAAAAGCTTGAACGTATAAACTATTTTCTTCAGCTTGGAGATCGTCTTGGGTCAAAAACCGACTGTGCCGTTGCTGGTACATAGTCGCAAGCATTCCCATCTCTGGTGTTTCTTCGCCAGTCCGAGTCCAAGCCATGACGGCGTTATATCCGATGGTTTCGGCTTGAAGAAAGGCCGACTGACCATTTTTAACCACAGCTCGCATCTGAGGCGTCGCTTGCCCGCGATTAGGAATCTTCCCACGTAAACGCACACCCATAACCTGCCATAGTAACGACATGAGCATCCGTCGAAAAATATTGGAATTGTATTGCCCAGATTGCGCAGCCAGGTAGCGATTGTATGCTGGGGCGACAAAGGCGGGTAACTCAGCACTGTCGGTCGCTGCTTTGATGGCCGCCCGTTCGACGGTGTCTGCAGCCGCTAACAGCGCGCGTAATTTGGTCCTGTCAAAGCGCAGTCGCACACCAGACTGTTCCTGTAGCATGCCTTGCACATGCGCCCGAGCCACGGTATCTGGTTGATGTTTCAACCACTCTGCTGTACTAGCAAGCATCTCTTGCCGCGCCGTAGCCTCATCTGGCCCAACTGGTGCCGGTGCTGCCGGAACAAATACTGGGGCCAAGATTGTGGGCACAATCAAACTAAAGAGAATGACCAAGGCGGCGACAACCAATAATTGACTCCGCTCAGGAAAGTTCAGAGGTAACGATAATGCTAAAGCCAGCGTCATTGTGCCGTGACTGCCAAACATTGCCACCAACCAACTACTTAGGTTTCTAGGCAATCTCAGGGGTAGATTGAGGGTGAAGCGAACAAAAACAAAGCGCACGAGCAGCATCACGGCATAGATGGCAAACGCTAACGCTGATAAGCGCAGCCATTGCGTCCCGCCTTCATGAAAGACCAGCGGTAATATCAGTCCCAACAACACGAAGACGAGCCCGTTGAGCATATCGCTCACGACCTGCCAAACTGTGGTTGTGACCACTTGTAGGCGGGTCGATGTCATGCGCAACCGATCTCTTTCCAGGCCGTGAACCAGGCCAGCAGCGACGACAGCCAAAATGCCTGACACGCCAATTTGATTACCAATCAAATAGACCACAAACGGTGTCGCCAATTGAATCGGCACCATAATGGCGCTTTGATCTAAACCAAGCGATTGTAACCAAAGCCGGAACCAGACAACCAAATAACCCAAGGCAAACCCGAGAATGAGCCCACCAAAAAATTCAATCAAAAACTCACTAATCCCATGACCGATAGCCACCTGACCAGAGGCGATAACTGTCAGGCCAAAATCGAAAATTACGATGCCAGTTGCATCATTCAATAGTGATTCGCCTTCAAGAATCTGGGTCAATCGTTCCGGCAAAGTGAGTTGCTGAGTAATCCCGTTGACCGCAGTCGCATCCGTCGGTGACAAAACAGACGCTAAAACAAAAACCGTCCAGAACCCCAAGGTTGGAATTAGCCAGGCCGTTAGACCGGCTACAATTAGCACGGTGACCAGCACCAGTCCCACTGACAGCATCAAGACGTTCCACATGTTGCGACTCAGCGCCCGGCGCGACGTATTCTGGCCGTCATTAAACATCAATGGCGCGATAACGCCCAACAGGAATAATTCTGAATTGAATCCCTTCAGCGCGAAATTTTGATTAGTTAGACCTAACCCCACTCCCAATAGAATTTCAATGAGTGGCAGTGGCACTTTGGGGACAAACCGTTGGATAATTTGCGCCAGAATAATCAACCCAACAATGACTAAACCATCAAGTATTATTGTCATAATTGCCTCACATCAATTCCGAAACTGCGGCGTCCAAATCGCCTGGTGTCGCGACAATGACAGTCGCCTGCGCCTGTTGCAATTCAGCCTTGGAACCAAAACCGTACGTGACGCCAATCGTGCGCAACCCGTTGTCACGGCCACCGACCATGTCAGTATCCCGATCCCCAATCATTAAGCTGCTCTGATCCGCACCACTTTGTTGGAGTGCGTATTGCAGCACCTGCGTTTTGGTACTCCGAATCCGTTCATCCAGTGTAGCCCCATATTGGCCTGTAAAATAGTGTTCCAAGTTGAATTTAGCCGTGATTTCTTTGATCATCCCCTCGGGTTTAGCCGAGGCGATGTTCAAAACATACCCAGATGCTTGCAACTGAGTTAAGGCCGCTTCAATGCCAGGATACAGTGTTAGTTGGAAAATCCCGTCCTTGGTATAAAATTCCTGATACGTTTGAATGGCCGCTTGAACGGCAACATCATCCATCTCTGGATAGTACTTGTGTAAGCTATCGGTCAATGCCGGGCCAATGAACAAGCGGTACTGATCATCAGTCAGCGGCCGCAACCCCAGTTTATTCACGAAGTATTTAATCGAATTAACAATTCCTACTTCTGAGTCGGCAATTGTGCCGTCAAAATCAAAAAATAATTCTCCCATGATAGCCTCCATCTTGAAACATAACTGCCTCCATTCTACTAGAGTATCGAAATGGACTCAAAGAAAACCTGTGCCATCGGATTTCGATGAGCTGCAGGGCCTCAAACGGGTAAAGCCAGCCAGATAGCGCTACACTTAATGCTAAGAAAACTTGCGCCGCCACGGTGCTCATAGGGGCGATAATATGTTAACAACCTGGCGTCGAAACGCGACCCACTTTTTAATTAGTCAAAATCTGTTTGTCTTCGGCTCTTCAACTGTTACTTTCGCGGTGCTATGGTACATCGCTTTACAAACATCATCTGGGACCTGGATGACCTATGCTTCTTTAGCTGGATCATTGCCCGCTATCCTCGTATCCTTGTTTGCGGGTGTTTGGGCTGATCGGTGCAACCGTAAATGGTTGATTGTTGGAGCCAGTGCTGGTGTCACGGTCTTAACCGTTCTCTTTGCCATCATTTTCCTAACCCTGGATCACAGTCTGTGGTTATTGCTGGCAATTTCAGCAGTGCGGTCATTTGGGACAGGAATTCAAACACCAGCTGCCAATGCGTTGCTGCCGCAACTTGTGCCGCGGGATCAAATCACGCGAATGAATGGCCTCAACCAAATTATTATGTCGATTATGCTCCTGATGTCGCCATTATTAGCTGGTTGGATTCTGGGTGACTTGGGTATCTTTTGGATTTTCGTGGTGGATGCGACCACCGCTGTTCTGGCTATGCTGTCGCTTGCAACAATTACAGTCGAGAAGGTGGCACGGGCCCAAGGCACCGATTCGAACTTTGCTGAACTCAAAGATGGGCTCAGCTCAATCTGGCATAACCATACGTTGGCCTTGTTCATGGCTTTTACTGCCTTGGCCTTCATTTTGATTGCGCCCTCATCTCAATTGTCCACCCTCTATGTGAAGCGGACATTTGGGAGCGGCGTGTGGCTCCTAACTTTTAATGAATTGGCCTGGACCATTGGTGCCAGTCTTGGTGGTGTCTATATCGCTTCGCACAAAACGTTAAAGAATAAAGTTGGCGTGATTGCCCTCGGCTTTGTGGGGAGCGGGGTGTCCTTTGCAGTCATGGGCCTCAGTGAACCATTCTGGGTTTACCTCTTATTCATGGGTATTTCTGGAATTTTCTACCCGATTATGCAAGCTGCCCAGAACATTTACATTCAGGAGACTGTCGCCCCGGCATTGATGGGCCGAACATTTGCTGTCTTACAAATTCTTTCAACCGGGATTTACCCAATTGCGATGTTAGGTTATGGCCCGTTAGCTGATGTCATCCCGATTGGCCCAATTTTTGTCGTCACCGGGCTGGCACTGGTCCTGGTTGGTTTAGCTTTTGCTCGCGTTTTGCGACCCGCCCAAAACTAAATCAATTGACAAGATTCAAAGCTTTGATATTATCAATCAAGAGACGCAACCGGTTACACTTAACGCTGTCTCAGACCAAATTAAACCCTATTGAGAAATGGAGTGATTCTTGTGAAAGCATTACCTTGGATCAAGAGTGCGGCCGTTGTTGTTTGGCTGAGCCTCTTTGTACACGTGATTCTTTTACCATTTAGCCTGATTGCAGTTGGTTCAATTGGCGCGTTATTACTCGTCTTGACCACCGTGCAAATCGTCTTGCAACAGCGTTTGACTGGCCGCGCCGTGCCACAAACATCCACTGGCTTCAAGTGGGGCGTCACCGGTGCCTTCGTGGCGCTAGTTGTTGCCTTACACTACAGTCCAAGCGTGATGGTCAGCAGCGTGTTAGCGACGGTCTTTATCGCAATCATTTTGGCGCCAATCTTCTTTGGCCGCAAACGCCAAGCCTAAAATTTTCCACAAAAAAACGTGTCCTCAGAATCCTGAGGGCACGTTTTTGTTTTAATGTAAGGCAGTAAAAAAGGTAATTGCCCCAAGGAAAATGCCGGGCACATTGGCGAAAATAATCGGCCAATCGCGTTCTTTTTTGAGGATGCCATAGCACGTCCAAAAAATACAGTTGATCATCGCAACCAGTGGTTGAATTGGGTTGCCATATTGGCCATTTAAATTACTCATGATTTGAGGAATATATGAAACGTACATCAGAATTGACATAATTGATGAGACGCGGCCAAGAATTTGAACAGTCTTACTCTCTTCATTCATCTGTTTCACCTCTGAAATCATGGTAACACACTGAAATCAAAAAGCGATGGTGCTAAGCCTCGCCAAATCGCTGGACAAGGCACAAGCGCGGGCTTGAATCGCAGTCAAAATTTATGCTCGTCTGATGGCATCCTTGAGCATCAGTGGTGCAATCAATGTGGTCAAAATAATCACCACAATCACGGCAGAATAATACTCGCTACCCAATAAGTGGGCATCAAAGCCAATTTGCGCCACAATCAAGGCCATTTCGCCGCGGGAAACCATGCCGGCGCCAATCACGTTACTATCAGCCAAGTTGTCGCCAGCCAGCCGTGCGCCTAAGCCCCCACCCAACCACTTAGTCAGAAGGGCCAGCACTGTCAGAATCAGAATGAAGAGAATATCTTCCCACAAGCCGTCAAAGCGCATATTGAGACCAATGCTAACGAAGAACACTGGGATAAACACGGCATACCCGATGGCTTCAACGTTTTGGTCAACTTCTTTGCGGTAATCCGTTTGGCTGACAGCAATTCCGGCAAAGAATGCGCCAATCACTGCACTCAGACCAATCAAGTCCGCCACGTAGGCCATGCCCAAGCACAACAGCAGTGACATGATGGTCACTGCAATACTTGGATAAAGGCGTTGGGCCAAGTGCATTAAATATGGCGCCAACCATTTCACCACAATGTAGATTGCCCCGAAGTAGGCCACTTGCTCAACCAGCGTCAACCAAAGAGGTGCCGCGTTCGCCTTTTCGCCAGTCCCAAGCAAACTCACCGTGACACTGAGGATCAGCACCGTCAAAATATCATCAACCACGGCGGCGCCAAGAATGGTGGCGCCATTTTTGCCGTCCAAAGCATTCAATTCTTTCAACACTTCGACAGAAATCGAGACCGAAGTCGCCGCAAACGTGATCCCGAGAAATAGACTACTGGTGGGACTGAATCCCCAGCTCTCGCTGAAGAAAAAGATTACTGCAATCGGAAAGATGACCCCAATCACCGCGACAAACAATCCCGGTTTGAAATACTTCTTAAGTAAGCCAAGATCACTTTCTAACCCTGCAATGAACATGAGCAAAATGACCCCAATCTCAGAGAATTCCGAAACCAAGTGTGTCGGTTGAATCCAGTTGAGGACTGCGGGGCCGAGTAAGATGCCTGCCAACAGTTGCCCAATCACCGCTGGCATTCCGACCTGACGGCTGAGGTGGCCAAGGATGAGCGTTGAAATGAGAATCAGGGCTAACACGCCGAGAAAATTCATGATTGTTCTCCTTTAAATGTGAACAAAACGATAACCGCTAGTACTTCACTGGCAAGAATCAGGCTCGCCATCGGGGTCACGCTATTGGTACCAAACGCACCGACAAGCGGCGACATCAAGCCACCAATAGCGTTCATTCCCAGGCCCAATAACGCAGACGCTCCGCCCGCGTGTTCGCCAGACAATTGCATGCCTAGACTAGTCGCCGTCGTATTGACCATCCCGACCAGTGAAACAACGACTAACAGGCCTGCCACCATGATGGCAAATGCATTAATCGTCATGGCATTGATGAGCAAGACAATCGCTGCAACCGTCCCCAGCAGCACAGAAATTTTGAGCAACTTCTGTTCTGAGAATCGGCCGGTGAGATTCCCTGTTAGTTTGGTAACCGTGACAATCCCCAAACCATTGAAGGCATAGAATAAGCTGAAGACCCCCGCGCTCAGGCCGTAATAATCCTGATAAACGAATGTCGACCCCGATATATAACTAAACAAAGCGCCATAAACAAAGCCTTGCGCTAAGACATAGGTCATAAACGCCCGGTTGCCAACGAGTTGCCCCATTTCGATGAAGGCGCGACTGATGTGATTCGTTCGCCGATCAACTGGTAAGGTTTCTGGTAATGTCGTCATGGTCAGCCCTATCAGAATGAGCCCGATAACCGCCAGTAAAATAAAAATCCCGCGCCAACTCGTGAAGACCAGAATACCACTCCCGATGACAGGTGAAATAATCGGAAAAATCCCATTAATCGCCATCAGAATCGCTAAGAAACGTGTCAGCTGGTGACCATTGAATAAGTCTCTGGCAATTGATCGCGATAAGACTTGTCCCGCAGAGCCGCCCACACCTTGTAACACCCGTAAAATAATCAGCCACCAGATGTTATCCGTGATTGCAGCTAAGAATGAAGTGACCATAAAAATAACCAGACCAGCATAGAGCGGCTTTTTGCGACCAAGGTAATCTGACAACGGCCCCATGAGCAGTTGACCAACGGCTAACCCAATGAGGCTGGCCGTGATGGTCAGTTGTGCTAAAGCTGGCGTCGTGTGTAATTGCTGCTGTAATTCAGGCAAGCCAGGCAGATATAAGTCCATGGATAATGGGCCAAAGGCTGACAAGGTGCCTAATAGAACCAGCAACAACCAGCGGTGTTTAACGTTAGGCATTGGCATCCTCCACCTCAAACCCTAGCCGCTTGCGATCGCGTGGGGTTTTGACCCATTGGATATGATAGAGATCGATTGCAGGCATACTATCTCCTCCCAAAATTTAATCGTGTGTTTATTGTCCCGCATTCTGTCAGGCCTGACAAGTCGGCTCCCAGCCGGCACAAAAAAAGAACCTGCAATGACAGGTTCTTAATGACCATCTAAAAGTTGTCTCATGGTCAACCATGATCAGCCAATTTCCAAATCACGCCGGCGATACCAGCTCATACCAAAGAGAATCAAGATTACGGCTAAGCTCAACAACCACAAGGAAGTCGTCCAATCGACGGCCGCCACGGGAACTTTTGGCATCCAGCCATAGGGAGTCAATTTGCCCAGCCACGTTGGCAGTTTCAATAGATGACCAAAGTAGCCATCGAAAAAGGCCAAGTACGCCAAGAGCCAAATCAGGTTACGGAGTTTTGGTAGGGCCCCGATGATGAGGCCTTGGCCCAAGACCATCACAGTCATTGGTGCGACCATGCCCAAAAATGCCCGGCCAAAGACTGATAATGCCAATGGATGGGTCATATTAACCAACCCGCCGACATACATTCCCAGCAAGCCGGCAGCTAACACCGCCACACTGAGCACCCAACCAAAAGCCGCATAGCCGCTGAATAAGCGTAAGCGACCAACGGGTTTGGCATGCAAACTTTCGAGGTATCCCTTTTTCTCATCGGAAAACAAATGATTCATGACCATGATGCCGGGGACTGCACTCAAGATGCCAAAGAGCATAGTCAAAATAACGAGGAAGTTCATCACCACGGTGTGGCCACCATTACCCGCAATCACATTGCTGACGACCTGGTTGGTCTGTGCCAGATTATCCATCAGATTAAAGGCTGAGCCATAGGCATACCCAAAGACGAAAATCATCACGAGCCACACGACGCCGGTCAGACCCTGAGTCCGCACGAGCAATGTCAGAGGGCCTTTCAAGGTCCAGTTGGCCCGCTTGGCGCCTGGACGATCGGGCAGTAAGCCGGCATCCAAGTCGCGCCGTGCTAGTAAGGAAGCAGCCAGCGCATAAAAGCCCAGCACGCCAAGCACCAGAAGTGCTACAGGGCCCCGTTGATTGGTACTATAGACGCCAAACTCGGTTCCCCAGGCAACAATCGCTGCCCAGGTCCAGTTAGGGGCCTGTAGACTAGTCGCAAGAACCATCACCAAGTAACTCAGCGTCACGAACAGATAGGCGCCTATGGTCGTATTACGGGCCGTACCAAACACTTGGGCCATGACCAGACTGATGAGGCCAAACATCAAGCCAGTCAGCCCCACTAAACCAGCAAACAACCAGTCCCCACCGATTGTATGGCCGGGCATGCCAATCAGCATTAAGCCAAAACCATTCAGGGCGGTCAAGATGCCATTAAACAGCAGTAATTCCGCCGTCAAAGTATTTAACCATTGAAATCGAGACATGGCCCGAGCCAACAATAGCTCAACAATGCCCCGCTCCTCATCCCCGCGGCTATTGGCAACACTGATGCTCAGGTTCGCAACCACTGCCACTAAGATGACCCAAATGAGCATCTCATAGCCAAAAAGTCCGGCCGTCGTGTACGGCCGAGCCAATTTTGACGGGCCAAACAGTGCCGTCATAGCAGGTGACTGCAACACCACAGCCATCGCATCCCGGGCCGCCTGCGTGTGGTACAGCGTAGGGAAATATGCCCCCACACCGACAGTCATGGTGACAATACCGACCAAGAAACTGACGAACTTCACCCAATCTTTTTTGAGAAGCAACTTAAACAAAGTCCAATCAATCATGGGCATTCACCGGCTTTTCTCGGTAATAATGCAAAAACAAATCTTCTAACGTTGGTGGTTCAGCGGTCAGGCTCTCCGGTTGCGCCTGAGCCAGTAACGCGGTGACTTGTGCCAATGCATCCCCACTGACCTGAAAAGCGGCGTGGTGGCCGCTTGCTTGCAACCCAGTGACCCCAGCCACTTTGGATAAATCTGGCAGGGGTTGGATGGTTTTGACGGTGACCGTGGTCGCAGTCAAATGCCGCATCTCAGCGAGCGTGCCCGTCTCGATGATTTGACCATCCCGCAGAATCGCAATCCGATCTGCTAGCCGCTCCACTTCTGACAAAATGTGACTGGAAAGGAGCGTACTTCCCCCATTGGCTTTGAATTCCCCCAACACTGCCTGGAAGGTGGCCTCATTGAGTGGATCCAGGCCACTGGTCGGCTCATCCAGAATCAGTAACTCTGGCTGGCTCGAAAACGCAGCAATCAAGGCCACTTTTTGCCGATTACCCTTTGAATACGTGCGCGATTTCTTTGAAGGGTCGAGTTCAAAGCGTTCAATGAGTTCATCTGTTTCGGCCGAATGTTTCTGACCACCCAATTTGAGCAACAAATCAATCATTTCGCCACCGGTCAAATTTGGCCACAAATAAACATCGCCGGGCACGTAAGCCAAGCGCCGATGAATAGCAACCGCATCGCGCCAAGCATCTTGGCCAAAAATTTGGGCCGTACCAGCCGTTGGCTTTAAAATGCCCAGTAAGGTCCGAATTGTCGTCGACTTACCAGCACCGTTGGGGCCAATGTAACCAAAGACCTCTCCAGGTTGAACCTCAAAGCTGATCCCTTTAAGGGCGTGAAATTGGCCAAAATTTTTGGTCAGTCCTGATACTTCCATGACATTTGCCATTTTAAACTGCCTCCTGAAAGAATTGTCCCAATCATAGGCACGGCCATTAACCCTGTCAATAGTTTTGAACTCATAAAATATTTGAGTTCAAAACTTTCTAGCATGAATTCTGGCAATAGTGGATTCGTTGAACTATATTTATCGCAAAGTACATTTCATTTTGGGGAGTGATCTTGTGGCAACGCAAGCACAACGTAAGGCGCAAAAACGCGCACATATTTTGGACGTGGCCGATCGCCTGTTCCGCCAAGAAGGCGTTAAAGCGGTGAAAGTGACCGATATTGCCAAGGCGGCCGGTGTTTCGCAGGTCACCATCTTTAATTATTTTGGCACCAAACTCAATCTCGCTCATGAGGTTGTCGTCAAGGAGACTGTCGATGGTTATGAAGAATATGAACAGCTGCTGGATGATCCAACTTTGAGCTTTGAAGAGAAGGCCCGCGAAATGATTCGTCGCGAAAGTCAGACGGCTCGCCAGCTTCATCCCGATTTTGTTGCATTTTTGGTTGATGACTACCAAGGAAAACACGGCAATTTTGACAGTGTGACTGCCTACAATGATGGCCGCGATGACTTCTGGCAGAAGTTTCTCAAACTCGGTCGGGCAGAGGGTCAAATTCGGCCGGAAGTCAGTGATGCGGCCATCATGGCATTTACGACGATGCTCATCAACTACATTCAAAGCCGACCCGCTGGAGAAGAGTATCAGCAACCGGTCGAGCTTTCATCAGGTTTAAGTGAAATCTTTTTTCATGGCATGTTAAAAAACTAACCAACAAAAAACAGCAGTGACCATATCAGACGGTCACTGCTGTTTTTAAGCTTAACGTTTAGGCTTTGATTTTAAACTTAGGGTGGCGACCATGCCGCAGAGGAATGCCGCTTTGCAGCATGACCTGCTTGGTCTTCTCGCGTTCAATCTTCAAGTGTTGGTGACCAACAGCAACTTTCACGGCGCCGTGAATCACCATCGCAATGGGAACCAGGTGAATGAGCGCGAGTGGAATAATCAAGGCTGGTTCCTTTTCTAGTGCGGAATCAAACGCATTCCATGAACCAATCGCTGCCTCTTTGGCATCTCGAATCATTTTTTCCTGCTTAAGCATCGTACATTCCTCCTTCATCAATTACCTCCATCATACGCTATTTCCCGGGAAATAACGTCTTTGGGGCCTTTAGTCTAGCGAATTAGCGATGAGCCGCCAACCATTGACCCAAGGATTCAAAATAGTCACGGGGATTATCGAGCATCTGCCCGTGCCCAGCATTGGGCGTAATATGCAAAGTGGCATCGGGAATAGTGTCAGCCATCCGCTGGGCTGCATCCAGCGGCATCGTTTCGTGACCGCCAAAGGTTAAATAAGTCGGCACATTAATCCGATGAATGTCCTTGCGACGGTCCCAATCCTTGAGGGCACCAACCATGACGAATTCGTTGTCGCCCTGGAAATAATTGTAAACCGGTGTGGCCATCACTGAAATCAAGTGTTTGGGTTGGGGATCACTGGCATGATGCAGATAGTTCTCACCCAGTTGGGCAACCAGTGCTTGATAATGTGCGTCATCGAAATGATGGGCCGCTTCTTGGGCTTGCATATAAGCAACTTCTTCTGGTGAAAACATCGATTCGCGAATCCGATTGATGTTTACAATATACTCATCCAAATTATCAATCATGCTGGAAAGGATGAGCCCCTTCAAGTGCTGGCCATATTTAAGGGCATATTCAATCGCCAACACCCCACCCCATGACTGACCGAGCAAGAAGAACTGATCCAAGCCTAACGCTTGGCGGACTGCCTCGACTTCATCGACATAATAGGCGATATTAAAGAATTGCTCGCGAATTTGGGGGTCAGAGAAATCCGGTTGATCCGAATACCAAGAGCCCAACTGATCATAACGACTGACCTTGACCCCAAAAGGTTTCAATTCTTGGGCGAAATTCTCAAAAATTTCGTTCGTCCCCCCTGGGCCTCCATGTACCGTCATCAGTTGAATGTCACCTTCGCCTAAAGTTTGGGTCCAAAGATGATATCCATTGTCTAAGGTCACAAACCGGCTCCCTTGTGGATTCAATTTCACAATTACCATCGCCTTTCCTTTGTCTTCATTATGCGAGTTTCGTCAACTTCGTACAAGGCTTTGAATGTCATGATTGTGATATAAGATGCTACACTTAACGTGATAGTTATAGGAAACATCACCAAAATTGACCAAATCTTAACCACTCAAAATAGCTGTACGTGCTAGAGTAGATTATCAATCATCGTTTGAGGAGGATGCCCATTGGACGAAACAAACTTACAAACCGGCTTAGATGACAAGGCGGTTCAGCAACGACTAGATGCTGGTCAACACAACCTGCCATTAGCCCCGCTGACACGCTCAATCAGCCAAATCATTCAACAGAACACGTTCACTCTGTTCAACTTTGTGAACCTGGCTCTTGGCGCGCTCATTGTGACCACTGGTAGTTACAAGAATCTGTTGTTCCTGGGCGTTGCAGTTGTCAACACTGCCATTGGGACTTTTCAAGAAATTCGGGCCAAACGCCGCATTGATCATTTAAGTTTGATTGCGGCCGCCAAGACCACTGTCTTACGAAATGGGCAGGAGACAAGTATCGATCAGGAATCAATCGTGTTGGGCGACCTCATTTTGCTCAAACGCGGCGATCAAATTCCGGTCGATGGCAGCGTTCGAGCTACCAACGGCGTCGAGGTCGATGAAAGTCCACTCACGGGTGAAGCTCGCCCCATTACCAAGCAAGTCGGCGATCAACTGCTCTCTGGGAGCTTCATCCTCGCTGGCCAGGTCACCATGCAGGCCACCGCTGTTGGGGAAAATACCTTTACTTCTAAATTAGCTTTAGAAGCCAAGGCTGAAAAAACAAATTCTAGTCAACTCCTGGCCACCATTAATCGCATTATCCGTGTGCTGACTTATGTCTTGATTCCACTTGGTATTGCACTGTTTGCAGTATCAATGTGGCGACGAGGTGTTTATAACCGGGCGATTTTGACGACCAGCGCTGCGATGATTGGCATGATTCCTGAAGGCTTAGTCCTCTTAACCAATGTGGCGTTGGCGGTCTCTGCCCGTAATTTGGCCGCCCGGCGCGTCTTGGTCCGGGCGCTACCGGCAATCGAAGCCTTGGCACGAGTTGATGTCATTGCACTCGACAAAACCGGGACAATTACTTCTGGCAAACTCAAAGTTTCCCGCGCACTGCCCGCTGATGGCGTCAGTGAAGCTGATCTCACGCAGGCAGCTGCCACCGTTATCTATGGATTGAACGATGACAACGAGACTGCCCTCGCCATTAAGGGTGCCTACACCCAACCAAGTCAACAACAACCAATTGCAACGATGCCGTTTAGTTCGGCCCGGAAATGGTCGGGGGTCACGATTGCTGACAATCAAAGCTATGTCGTTGGTGCCCCTGAATTCATTTTTGCAAAGCCGTTACCAGCGCCTATTCAGCAAGAAATTAAACAGGCCGCTGAAACTGGTATTCGAGTCATTGCCGTCGCCCAAGTCAGTGGGGCACTGCAGCAACCCCTAACCAATCCCACTTTCATCGGATTGATTTTTATTACGGATGAAATTCGGCATAACGCGATTGACACCTTCAGCTTCTTTGAGCGTCAAGGGGTCCAACTGAAGGTCATCTCTGGCGACAACCCGGTCACGGTTGCGAATATCGCCAAGCAAGCCCATTTGACCGGTGCAGATGCTTACTTTGATATGAGTACCGTCACTGACGCCACTGACTTCCATGATTTGGTCAAGCAGTATAACGTTTTCGGGCGGGTGACGCCCGATCAGAAGAAATCACTGATTAGTGCCTATCAAGATCTCGATCACACCGTCGCCATGACAGGTGATGGGGTCAACGATGTCTTAGCCCTGCGGCAAAGCGATTGTGGGATTGCTATGGCCAGCGGTGCTGAAGCAGCCAGCTCAATTGCTGATTTCGTCTTGCTCGATTCCAACTTCGATGCCATGACTGGTGTTTTGAACGAAGGTCGCCGAGTAATCAACAATATTGAACGCGTCTCAGCAATGTATCTGGTCAAAACCATGTATTCTGTCATGTTGGCCATCATCTTCTTATTTATGGCCTCTGACTTCCCAATCGTCCCGATTAATTTGACCCCAGTTTCAGCTATCGCGGTCGCCGTCCCTTCATTCTTCTTAACGCTAGAACCTAACTTCCGGCGAGTCACTGGGCAATTCATGCAGAAGGTCATGACGGTGGCGGCACCTGCTGCCATCGCCGTGGTCATCTACACGCTGGTTCTCACTTGGCTGCAAGCCTGGCTTCACATGCCATTTGAAACCACATCAACCCTGGTTGTCTTATTGATTGCGGCTGTCTCGTTCAACGTCTTACTGTTCGTCTCTCAGCCCTTTAACCGCAATAAGATCTTCATGCTAAGTTTAGTCCTCGTTGCCTTGTTTATTGTCTTCTTCGTCATTAATGGCGTCTTCTCTCTGGTGAGTCTGTGGTCATGGTATCTAATGATTTTCTACGTGCCATTACTCATCTCAACGCTGCCGGTCTACTTCTTGCTACAAGAATTCTTGGGTAAGCGAGTCTTGGCTCGAATTAACTGGCGGTAAACTTTGGCATCATGGCGCATCAATTTGATGTGGCCATGATGCTTTTTTCATGAAAAGACTGATAACCATGGGGTTTTTAATGCGGACAAAAAGTAAGTAGTGTATAATGGTTTTTGAACTTATTTTACGAGAAATGGGGCACCCGCCCTTTAATGCCATAAAATAAAAATGGAGGAATGATACTTATGAAAAAAATGCTCACTGCCATCACCGGCATCGCTTTGGCGCTAATTCTGGTTGCTTGTGGGAACAGCAACTCACAATCATCCAGTACCAGTAAGTCTGACAGCTATTCAAGCGAACTTGTCACAAAGGACACCCTCACTGTTGGGCTTGAAGGCACCTATCAACCGTACAGCTACCACGACGATGGTAAATTGACCGGTTTTGAAGTCGAAATGGCTCGGGCCGTTGCCAAAGACATGGGCGTGAAGGTGAAGTTTGTCGAAAGCAAGTGGGATTCACTCATTGCTGGCTTAGACGTGAACAAATACGACGTCGTCTTCAACAACGTTGCCCAAACACCGGAACGCGAAGCTAAATACGCCTTTACCACCCAGTACATTGCTGGTAAAACTGAATTAGGGGTTAAGAAAGACAATACGACCATTAAAACCATTAAAGACGTTAAAGGCAAGAAACTGGCGCAAAGCGTGACGAGCAATAACGCTGTCGACGCCAAGCAATTAGGCGCCGAAGTTGTGCCCGTTGATGGCTTTGCCCAGTCGGTTGCTTTGATTGATCAAGGTCGAGTGGATGGCACTTTAAATGACTCCGCTTCCTTCCACGCCTATCTCAAGCAGAATCCAAAGGCTGACATCAAACTCATCAGCGCTGGCAACACGATTAAACCCCAACCAATTGCGGGTATTATGACTAAGTCTGACAAGGCTTTGTTGAAGCGGGTTGATCAATCACTGAAGAAGCTTAAGGCTAATGGCACCTTATCCAAGTTGTCTAAACAATTCTTTGGTTCCGATGTGACAAAATAATGGCTCACTGGACAGCACCCCAAATCTCAACTTGATTTGCGGGTGCTGTCCTTGTGTTAGCCAACTAATTAAGAAAGGATGATTGCCTTGGACACCTGGACCATTATCACTAAATCGCTGCCACCAATGCTTGAAGCCATGCTGAAATACACCATTCCCCTCACACTGATTTCCTTTGCCATTGGTTTACTTATCGCTGTTCTGGCAGCCCTCGTGCGCATTTCTGAAAGCCAACAGCCCTTCATGAAACTATTGAAAGGCATTGTGTGGTTCTACGTCTGGATTTTCCGCGGGACGCCGTTGCTGGTTCAATTATTCATCGTCTTTTTCGGCTTACCAATGCTTAAAGTGAGCGGGCATCCTATTTTTGAACTCAACGCTTGGACCGCTGGGATTATCACGTTTTCCCTCAACACAGGGGCGTATGCCTCCGAAACTGTTCGAGGCGCGATCTCATCTATTCCTCGTCCTCAATGGGAGGCGGCCTATGCATTAGGCATGACGCGGGGCATGGTCTTACGGCGCATTATTTTGCCTCAAGCCGCCCGAGTTTCTTTACCCCCGCTTTCCAACAGTTTCATCAGTTTGGTGAAAGACACCAGTTTGGCTAGTGGCATTACGATTATTGAAATGTTCCAAGTGAGCCAGCAGTTTGCAGCGTTGTATTATAACCCGCTGCTCTCCTACTCCCTGGTCGCATTCTTATACCTCATGCTCTCGTCAATCCTGAATATCCTACAAATCTATCTTGAGAAATGGACTAGTCGTTATGTCCAAGCCAGCCAAGAATTCTAAGGAGGTGCGCCATGCTTAAATTAACGCAAATCAACAAGGATTTCGGCAACGGTCATGGCCTCCATGACGTCTCGGTTGAATTTCCCGCTAACAAAACAACGGTCATCGTTGGCCCCAGTGGTTCTGGGAAAACGACCTTGTTGCGGACAATCGATTTTCTTGAAATGCCCGACTCTGGTCAGTATGAATTCGATGACTTACATTATGATCTCAGCCGACCGTTGACCAAACAGGAAGTACTCGCCGCACGGAAAAAGCTCGGAATTGTCTTCCAAGGCTATAACCTTTTCCCTCATCTGACCGTTCTGGCGAACATCACCGAAGGCCCGGTTCATGTGCTGAAACAGTCCAAACAAGATGCCGAAGCCAACGCAATGTCCTTGCTTCAAAAAGTGGGCTTAGCTGACAAGGCAAACGTGTATCCTGATCAACTGAGTGGCGGCCAGCAACAGCGAATCGCGATTGTCCGCATGGTCGCCATGACTCCCGAATATATGCTGTTTGACGAACCAACCAGCGCATTGGATCCTGAGCTCGAGGTTGAAGTGTTGAAAGTCATTCTCGAGTTAGCGAAAATGCAAGACTCCATCGTCATCGTGACGCATAATATGGATTTTGCCCGTGGCGTTGCCGATAAAATCGTCTTCGTAGAAGATGGCAAAATCGAATACCAAGGTGACCCTGAGCAATTCTTTGCGCAACCGACACCACGGATTCAGGCCTTTCTAGCTGCCGGCACCTTTGATCCTAAACAAGCATAATCATACTGTGTTGTTCCTTTCGGAGCGACACAGTTTTTTTGTGCCTTTGGTGAGCAAGCGCATCAATTGACATTTTAATGAGTTAGCTCAAAATTATCAGTGAATTCGTTTGCGAAAGGACGACGCATATGGCACAACAACCGACCGGCTCAGAAAGCCGTAATATCTCAACTTTGATTGCTTTAGGGATTTTCAGTTTCATGTCTACCCTCGATGGCTCCATCGTCAATATTGCGATGCCCATCATGTCTAAATCGCTCCATGTTTCTTCCAGTGAGATTGAATGGGTCGTTTCCATCTATTTGATTACCATTAGCTCTCTGCTGATGTTCTTCGGCCGACTGGGAGACGTTGTCGGCCGCAGCCGCGTGTTCAAGATTGGGACGGCCGTCTTCATTATTGGCTCGTTCCTCTCTGGATTGAACATGGGGTTGGGATTACTGCTGGCGGCGCGCGTCATTCAAGCCACCGGTGCTGCGATGACGATGTCCAATAGTTTCGGGATTACCACCAGTACCTTCCCGGTTAGCCAACGCGGACGAGCAATGGGGGTCATTGGAACTTTTGTTGCTTTAGGGGCTGTCGCGGGACCAGCATTTGGCGGTCTCATTCTCAATTATTTGCCTTGGAATTACATTTTTTGGATTAATGTGCCAATCGGCATCATTGCAATTCTGATTGGTTTGCACGGCCTGCCAAAAGAAGCTCCTGCCCGGTCAGCTCAGATTGATTGGCTGGGGACAGCCACCTTCACCGTGGTCATTGTCAGCTTCTTCTACGCTATGCTTGAGGGCCAAGAGATTGGCTTTACTCAACCCGTTATTCTGGCTTGCTTTGCCATTGCTGTCGTGGCATTCATTGGGTTTATTTACGTTGAAAACCATGCCAAAGCACCGTTACTAGATCTTTCAATTTTCAAAATCCCTGACTACACATTAGGTCTCATTGCTGCCTTGCTCGTCTTCATCAATGGCTTCTTCTTCAACGTTTTAGGACCGTACTATCTGGTTAATGCGCGTGGTTTCTCATCTGGTTTCTCTGGACTATTGCTCTCAATTGTTCCCTTAACTATGCTGGTGTCTGGACCAGTTGGTGGGGTCTTGGCCGACAAGTTTGGCGGGCCAATTATTGCGGCTATTGGTCTCATTCTTGCGACAATCGCGCAATTTATGACCGCTACTTTCGGGTTGAATACGTCATTGGGCTTCTACGCGCTCACGACGATTATCTTGGGGATTGGCTTAGGGCTATTCCAGTCGCCGAATAATGCGACCGTCATGTCTGCCGTGCCTACGGATCGCTTAGGGATTGCTGGTAGTGTCAACGCCTTATCCCGGAACCTGGGGATGATTCTAGGGGTCAGTTTCTCAACGACTTCACTCTTTGGGATTATGAGTGCCCAAGCAGGGCGCCATGTAACTTCATATCCGCTCAAGCAGAATGATCTTTTCATCTCCGCGATGCGCTGGTCATTCCTTATTTCAGCAGGTTTACTGGTCATTGCCGCACTTATCGCACTGCAGCGCTTGCTTCGGCGTTCAGCTAAGAAAGCTTAGCCACACAAAAAGCCGCCAAATTTTTGGCGGCTTTTTTGATTAAATCAGGGCTTCAATATCAAGCACCTTATCGACCCAAGAGTCGTCATAGAAGTCTTCTTCATGGGTGACCAGCAAAACGCCACCTTCAAATTCCTTGATGGCTGTGCGCAACGCATTCTTCGTGTCGTCATCCAAGTGGTTCGTCGGTTCATCTAGGAGTAAGAAGTTACATGGCGTGAGCAGCACTTCGGCAATTTTGACCTTGGACTGTTCGCCCCCACTCAGTTGCTTGAGTGGCTTCATGACTTCTTCAGACGTCAGCCCGGTCCGCGCTAGCACTTGGCGCAATTCCTTGGGTTTAATCTCGGGATATTCCGCTTGCAGATATTGAAGCGCGGTTGCCAGTGGGTTAGGCCATTTCAAGTCCTGCTTAAAGTAGCCAAACTGCACGGTGCTAGCCACTTCAAACTCACCACTGATGGGCTTGATTTCATTAATGATGGTCTTAATCAGGGTCGATTTCCCAATCCCATTAAAGCCTTTGAGGACGACTGTTTGATGGTTTCCAATTGAGAAATTCAACGCTGGTAAGAGTGCCTTCGTGTAGCCAATTTCCAAATCGGTCGTTGTTAACAGAATCTGAGTTGCCGTGGCTGCATACGGGAACCGGAAGTTCGGCGTTGGCCGAGTGCTTGGTGGCGTGAGCACATCCATGTGGGCCAGTTGTTTCTCACGGCTCTTGGCACTAGTCGACCGGGAGCCCGCCTTAAACTTGCGAATGTAAGCTTTGGTTTTTTCGATTTTCTTCTGTTGGTTCTCATAGGCCTTCAAATAACTCTCGCGATTTGCTTCCTTTTGGCGGAATGCTTGCTGCAATGTCCCGGTATAACGGGTCAACTGGCCAAATTCCAAGTCACAGATACAGTTAGTCACACGGTCCAAGAAGTCGTAATCATGGGAGATCACGACAAAAGCGCCCTCGAAATGATTCAAATAATCGCTCAACCAATCAATATGATTCGTGTCCAAATAGTTGGTCGGTTCGTCCAGTAACAACATATCAGGTGCTTCCAGTAGCAACTTGGCCAGAATCAACTTCGACCGCTGGCCCCCGCTTAACTCAGAAACGTCATGATCAAAGCCTAAGGCATCAATGCCCAGACCAGTGGCCACGGTTTCCACAGTCGTATCAATGTCATAGAAGTTTTTGGCTTCGAGCAAACTTTGAATGGCACCAGCCTTCTCAAGCAACTTGTCATCCATATTGGTCGCATAATCGGTGTAATACTGATTCATTTTGGCTTCTTCTTCAAACAACTCATCAAAGGCGGTTTTCAGGAAATCAAAAATGGTCATCCCCGGTGTCAGTTTGGCATACTGGTCCAAGTAACCGACATGCAAATGCTTTTGCCACGTAATCTTACCCTCATCTGGAATGAGATCACCCGTAATGATATGAATCAAGGTACTTTTCCCGGCACCATTTTGGCCAGTAATCCCCATATGGTCTGTGGGATTCACCACTAGACCTGTATCACTATATAGTTGTTTATCTAAAAACTGATGGCTCAAATGTTCAACTTTTAAAAGACTCATGGTTTCCTCCAGTCGCTTGTTGCCAAGCAATAAAAAAGGGGCGGCTGTCCCAGCCGTCCCGCACGTGTTCTTGCAATCACCGATTCGACGCCACACCAAAAGACACTCGGGTAGTCGAGTCGATGACCCACATTCGGCTCTGTACGCTGGTCATCGTGAACTGTACAGAGCAGTTTTTCTTGTGAGTGGATGCAAAATGAACACTTCTTCCGTTGTAAATTGATGTTAACTTTACGCTAAATTGCTCCTTCTGTCAAATAGACCAGAGCTGTTTTCAGAAAATCTCAAGTCATTGACCCCACGCCGAACAATCGCTAAGCTAAAGGAGATTACAGACGATAAAGGGGGATTTAATATGACGGAAGCCTTGCCACGACGTAAAGATGTCGATCCTGCACTCACTTGGGATTTATCAGCCATTTACCCAGACCAAACGGCCTTCGAGCAAGATTTCAAAGATGTCCAAGCCTTGACGAATGATTTTGAGCGGATGTATACCGGCCAGCTCAACCGTGCAAGCACCATTATTGATGCGCTGGGTGACTATGAGAATATTTTGACCAAACTCGATCGCATCTCACATTGGGGCTTTATGCCTTATACCACTGATACGACCAACGCTGATCTGGCCGCCCAATTGAATCGAGTTGACCAACTGGCTGCCAAAATTGCTGGCCAAATCAGTTTCGTTGAGTCCGAGCTCAAAGCGCAACCGCAGGCCTTATTGGCTGACGTCGCAGGTCAAGCCCCTGACTTTGCCAGTTATATGCGCCATCTTGAGGCCCAAGCGGACCATCGGCTGGATCCTCACGTTGAAAAGGCCCTCGCTGAACTTGGGCCAACGCTGGCCGCGCCATCCAAAATTCGGGACCAAGCCATTTTTGGGGACATGGACTTTGGCACTTTCACCGCCCATGGCCAAGAATATCCGCTTTCATTTGTCAGTTATGAAGAAACTTACCAGAACCACCCTGATACTGAAATTCGGCGAAATGCGTACGCACAGTTCAACAAAACCTTGCGGCGCTACCAGAGCACCATGGCAACTGCCTACTACACCCAGGTTTCAACAGAGAAGACGCTCGCAACCATGGCTGGTTATGATTCAGTCATCGACTATCTACTGGCCGATCAGGAAGTCACCCGCGATATGTTTAATCGCCAAATCGATGTGATTATGACCGAGCTCGCACCAGTGATGCGGCGCTATGTGACTTACGTCAAAGAAGTCTGGGGTCTGGATTACATGGGCTACGCTGATTTACAAATTGACCTTGACCCGGACTACGCCCCAACAATTTCAATTGAAGACAGCAAGCAGTACGTTAGCGATGCTGTGGCGATTATGGGGCAAGCCTATCACGATCGGATTATGGCGAGCTACCCAGAACGCTGGACGGATTTCCCAGCCAACCAAGGGAAAGATTCTGGTGCATACACTGCTGGGCCTTACGGCGTACACCCATATGTCATGATGAGCTGGAGTGACAGCTTGCCAAGCTTATACACCCTCATTCATGAACTTGGTCATACCGGTCAGATGACGTTGGCCCAAGAGCACCACGGCTACCTAGCAGCGGCACCTTCCATGTATGTGGTTGAGAGCCCGTCAACATTCCACGAATTGCTCATGACCCACAGCCTCGAAGAAAAAGCGACTGACAATCGCCTGAAGCGGTTTGCCTTGTCACGCTTACTCGGTGATACCTACTTCCACAACTTCATCACCCATTTATTAGAAGCAGCTTTTCAACGGGAAGTTTACAAGCTGATTGATGCCGGGGAGTCATTTGATGCCGCCCGCTTGAATCAGATTAAACGCCAAGTGCTGACAGACTTCTGGGGCGATGCTGTCAAACTCGAAGAAGGGGCAGAACTGACTTGGATGCGCCAAAGCCACTATTATATGGGTTTGTATTCCTACACCTATTCAGCCGGCCTAACTGTATCTACCCAAGCTTATCTGCGAGTACTCAATGAAGGGCAACCCGCAATCGATGCGTGGCTCAATTTCTTAGCACTAGGTGACAGTCTCAATCCAATTGATTCCGCTAAGGTCGCTGGGGTGGATGTCACCACCGCAGAACCGCTCCACAACACAATTAAATTTCTCAATGATACCGTGGACGAAATCATCGACCTAGGCAATCATCTCGACTAAAAAAGCTGAACTGGCCTTGGGCCGGTTCAGCTTTTTAAATTTGTTGTTGGACGTGACGCACGAGTGGCGTGATCCGCTCAGCCTCACTACAAGCCAATTCATTGTGGTACTTGCGATTTAAGTAAGCGAGTTGTACCCGCCGCCAAAGTGGCACGGCATCAGTCGTCACTGAGCCTTGGAAATAATAGAACGGCTCGTTGGTCGTCAGCAATGCCTTCGTCTTGGCGGCGACTTTATCTAAGTTCATACTTGTTTCTTTCAGCAACCCAGTGCCAAACACCAATACGCGCCCAGCACAACTGGCTTGGTAACGCCGGTAGAAGCGCTGCAGCCCCGTGACATGGCCACTGACTACGTGCCCGCCATAGATAACGATGCGCCGATTATTGAGATCCTCTGCTGTGACAAACTTACTATCCAGGATCTCGCAGTGCAGTGCCCGCGCAATCCAAAGCGCATATTGTTGGGTGAAGCCTGTTTTGGAGGTGTAAATGACAATTGCGTCTTCCATCTTGATTCCCCCTTGCGACCGCGTTTCGACTCTTGTTAAGCTGATTGTAGCAAGACGGCCTAACGCCCACCAACTATAACGATTGCTATTTATTATTTATTTAATTTTGGCCTGACAGCTGTCCGCTCAACTCGCGTCGCTGCTGGCAGTCTCGGGTTGCTATTTTAGCGGGAATTGCGTATTCTACGGGTATGACAAAAAATGGAGGCTTTGAGCATGCAAATTACAAGACATGGTGCGACGATGCAAACCAACGGTGATGCACTGGCACTCGGGCACGAATTACCACGGTTCAGCGTTGAAAATGCACAACATCAGCCTGTGTCAAATGCTGACATGACCGGGGACATGGCACTGATTAGTGTCGTTCCAGATATCAATACTCGCGTATGTAGTATCTCAACCAAGGCATTTAATCAGGCAATGGACAGTTTTCAAGACATCAGTTTCTACACGATTTCAACCAATACCGTTGATCAACAACAAAACTGGTGTGCTGCCGAAGATGTCACCAAGATGCAATTGCTTTCTGACACGGACGCATCCTTTGGCCGCGCTATGGGCCTTTACACCCCTGACAACGGTACCGATGCCCGCAGCGTTTGGATTACCAACCGGGACGGCGTCGTGGTCTACCGCGAACTTATTAGCGAACAGACAGACGAACCAGATTATGCCAGCGCTTTGGCTTTCCTCGAAACCCATCGTGGCTAGCCTTCAATAGATGCTGTGACAAAAGCTGGTTTGAGAATGAAGATTCGGTCTGGATTCTCGATCTTTTGGAATGCAGCATTATAAAAAGAGCCCATGACAAATTGTCATGGGCTCTTTTGGCGTGCACTAGTTTTGAATCCGACTCAGGCCTGCTCGAGATAATGGGCCAACAATCAATAGTTGCAGGGGCAAGGCAACCACAATGTTAATCAACCACCCAGTAAAATACTGTGACCAGCCGATTTGACCAGTCATGATAAGCCCATAGGCGGTCATCAAGCTAACCATGCCCAACACCATTAACGTCGAAATCGTCAGTGCAATCCTGATTGGGGCCGTATTCTCAGGATCCTTAATCAAATACTTAAACACAATTCCCTTCACAATTGGGCCAACAAGGGCCAAATCCAAAATCCCGGCTACAATCAGGCCAAGTGGGAAACCGATGAGTGCTTTAGTCACAGCGGTTCCATTAACCCCGACCACGCGCATCACGTTATACAGACTCATGACCAGGACCATCATCCCCGCCATCATTCCGGTAAATAAAATTTCTTCTTTCAAATTCTTAGGCATGCTTGTCTACTCCTTTAATGATGTTTTCTAGTAATTGGGTCATTTCGCGGACTTGTTGATCTTCATAACCTACCAAGAGCTGCTGATCAGATTCTTGCATGTAGGCTTGAATAACTGTTTCCAGTGCTTGCGCCTTGGGCAGCAACAGAACTTGTTTCTGCCGCGCATCACTCGCTAAGTTCTCCCTGCGAACCAACTCCGCCTTCTCCATCCGTTGTAATATTAATGTAGCGGTTGAGCGTTGAATATTGAATTCCTGTTCGATGTCGCGCTGCGTCACCATTTCACTACGACTAAGGTAGTCAATCATGGCCATTTGGGTACTGGTCAGGTCATACTGCTTGGCAAACGCATCAAAGTCCCGTGTCAGTTGATTCGCCGCCAGTTTAACCAAGCGGCCAAAATATATCGTCATGCTGTTCCTCCAATTCGTTAGTCAGCTAACAATTATAACGAAAAAAAACAGATTTTTCAAGTCACCAAAAAACGGTTGTGACAATGACCAACTGAGGTCTTGTCGCAACCGCTAATTTTAGTCTTGCTGTTTTGAACTGATTGGATGGGCCTTCTGATAGTGGGTCAACCACCAACGGGCCAAGGGCCCAACAAGCAGGAATTGCAAGGGCAAGGCCACCAAAATATTTAACCACCAGTCGTGCCAATAAATGGCTACGCGCCATTGACCGGTTTTAAACAGGCCATAAACCGTCATAAACGTGACCATGACCAGCACCATCAAACCGGAAATCGTCCACTCGGTCCATAAAGGCTTTGTGTGGTCAGGGTCTTTAATGATGAACTTAAATACAAAGGCCTTCACTAATGGCGCCCCAATCATAAACGCAATGGTACAGGCGATGAAGAAGCCGATCGGAAAGCCAAGTAAGACCTTCTTCAAAGCCAACAGATTAATGCCGATGGCGCGCATCACATTGTATAGACTCATACCCAACGCCATCATGCCGGCCATCATCCCCGTATAGAGTAGTTCCTCTTTGAAGTTCTTCGGCACGGCCACATCCTCCTCGCCTGTCAGTTGAGACCAAAACAGCAGCGCCAAAACCATTAGGTCTGTACGCTGCTGCTTTGGTCATAAAATGTTTAGTGGGTAAAGTGATCGGTTGGCTTAGCGACACCTTCGTCTAAGTCTCCGGCGTGTGGGCCAGCATCGAGTAAGTAAACCCGATCAATAGCGATCACAACTGCCGCAATAACGGCTGGTAAGTGACGTTCTTCAGCAAACTTAACTGAATCTTGATAGATTTGGTCGTCGTCGTGGAAGCCTTCCACATGACCTTCGAACCGGAAGCCCTTCAAAGCGGCGTGGTCAACAGTGGCAACTGCGGCCTTACCGTTCACATGCAGGTTATGCCAAGCTTGCTTCCCAGTTTGTTCATTGTAAATCAGATGGGTGTCATCAAAGACCCGCATTGTACCCTTAGGGCCGACTTGAGGATTCCCGTCTTCATCAGCGGTGGACAAGAAATTGAGTTGCGCGCCAATCATGTCTTTCATTGCTTGTGTTAATGCTACCATGAAATCATCTGCTTCCTTATAAATTTTCAACAAGGCCATGCTAACACTTTTTAAGCATGGGTGCTAACATCTTGTCTTCCCCTGAAAACCCACAAAAAAAAGAACCTCACAGCGTCTTCACAACACCGTGAGATTCTTGTTAATTATGAGATTCGAGATTAGAAGTTTGCGACTAACATCATGATAACTGGCACAACAACGGCGAACAAAACAGTTGATAATGTTACGACGTTCGTTGCGTATTCAACATCACCATGACCTTCAGTTGCTAAGATTGGCAGCACAGCTAAACCAGGTGCAGAAGCCTGCACGATGAGGGTTTGTGCTTCTAAGCTAGGCATATGGAAGCCCATGTTCATCCCTAAGATAATCAGCCCAGCAATCAAAGCAGGTGCAATCACGAACCGACCAAGTAAGGCCACGATAGTATCGCGATCGAACTTGATTGACTTGAAACCAGCTTTGGCCAGGATGGTCCCGATGTAAATCAAGGATAATGGGGTAACCAAACTACCAACATAAGTTAAACCGTTCACGGCAAAGCTTAACCAGCCAACGTTAACAAATGGAATCCGGAGTAACAAGAAGACCAAAGCAACTAAGAAACCAACCAGTGGTGCTGGTAAAAGCTTCTTCCAGTTGAAGGTAGACTTGCCAGAACCATCTTGGGTCTTGGTTGGGTCATCCCAGTTCATTAAGAAGGCCCCTAATGTCCAGGTTGATACCGTGTTAACCACGTAGTACATGAGGAAATAAGGGACAGCCTTATCACCGAATAACGCCATGTTCAATGGTAACCCGATGAAAATCGTGTTGGCATTAACAAACATGTTAATGAATGTCCCACGACGACCAGGACGCACTTTTAAGATCCAGACAAGTAAGAATGCTACAATGTAGCCTAAAATCACGGCGCCAAAGCCGTAAACTAAGCCTGATGATAAGCTAACTAACTTATCCAACGTTAACCGTTGTAAAACTTGGATAAAGATTGATGCAGGCAAAGCGACTTGCATCAGTAATTTAGAGATTGTTCCCCCGAACTTGTCATCAAACCAGCCCTTACGTTGTAAGATATAACCCAACGCAATAATGATCACAATTGTTAAAATACTTTGAATTGAAGTTGCTAAAGCAGTCAAGAGCTTACCCCTCCTTGTTTACCGTAATATTATTTAATGGTTGATATTCAGGAACCCACTTCATATCAGCGACTGCCTTTTCGACGTCTTTGATTTCTTCCTTGTTTAAACCATCAGCAACAGCTTGCTTAGCAACAGCTAAAGCAACTGTTTGGCTGAATGCATCCAATTTCGTTACAGGAGGCAAGACAGCGGCGCCAGGTGCATCGGTGTTTACGATCCCACCTAAGCTGTGAGCAGCAGCAGAAATCATGCTGTCACTGAGTAACTTAGCCGTTGAAGCAATCGTCCCTAAACCAAGACCTGGGTATACCAAGGCATTGTTGGCTTGGCCGATTTGGTAAGTCACGCCATTGTAGTCCACGTCAGCAGCTGGAATCCCAGTTGCGACTAGGGCTTTACCATCAGTCCACTTGATCAAATCTTCAGCCTTAGCTTCAGCAAGCTTGGTTGGGTTTGATAATGGGAAGATGATTGGCCGTTCTGTGTGCGCAGCCATTTCCTTAACAATACTTTCAGTGAAAGTACCAGGAACAGTTGAAGTCCCAACTAAGATGGTTGGGTGGATTTCCTTCACAACAGCTTCAAGATTGGTTAAACTGTCTGGATTGCTGAATTCGCTCCGTGAACGCGCAAAAGGCTTTTGTTCAGGGGTTAAGTCGGTCATGTCATCAAACAATAAACCTTGCTTGTCAACCATGTAGAAGTGCTTCTTAGCTTCTTCAGGGCTCATGCCTTCTTGAATGAATTCTTCATAAATCCGGCTGGTGATCCCAGCACCGGCAGTCCCGGCACCAAAGCTCAAGTAAACTTGATCAGTCATCTTCTGCTTGGAAATGTTCAAAGCACCTAACAAACCAGCAAGCACGATGATCCCAGTCCCTTGAATGTCATCATTAAAGGTTGTGATCTTGTCCTTGTAGCGGTTCAAGATTTCAGCAGCATTGCTCCGACCGAAGTCTTCAAAGTGCAAGTACAAGTTAGGGAAGCGACGTTCAACAATTTCAACGAACTTGTCAACAAAGGCGTGATACTTGTCACCGTAAACCCGTTCATGACGGTTACCTAAGTACAAGTCATCATCTAAGAGCGCCTTGTTGTTCGTCCCAGCATCAAGCACAACTGGTAACACTTGGCTTGGGTCAATCCCAGCAGCGGCGGTATAAACCATCAACTTACCAACAGCAATATCGACACCTTGTGTACCCCAGTCGCCGATACCAAGAATCCCTTCAGCGTCGGTCACAACAATCAAACGGATGTCACGGCCATTAGCACTGTTCATGATGGCTGCTTCCATGTTGTCTTGATCGTCGATTGACAGGTAAGTGGCATTTTGTGGTTGAAGGTATAATGCACTATAGTTTTCAATCGTGTCAGCGATGGTTGGGTCGTAAACCACTGGCATGAATTCTGCAACGTGTTCAGAGAACAACTTGTAGAACAAAACGGTGTTGGTATTGAAGATGTCCATCAAGTAGAGACGCTTCTCTAAATCATTCACCTTCGTTTGGTACTGGGCATAAGTCCGCTTAACTTGTTGATCCAAAGTCAAGACAGCAGGTGGAACTAAGCCGTTTAAGCCTAATTCATTCCGTTCTTCTTTAGTAAAGGCTGCGCCCTTATTTAAGAATGGGTTAGCTAGAATCTGTTCTGGTGTGTAATTCATATATATTTCCTCCCATCAATATTGTTTACAAGCTGTACTCTAAACCCTCGAAAAAGTTATAGTCAACTTATTGCGTTACAATAAATATTATTTATAACTACAGAAAGGAAGCCGCATGAATACTCGCGATTTAGACTACTTCATTAAACTTGTGGAATTAAAAAACTTTTCTCAGGTGGCCCAAGCTTTCCATGTCACCCAACCGACCATTACCTTTGCCCTTAAACGGTTAGAAACGCAATACAACCAGACATTAGTCAGTCGGGACCACAGTCGCCAGCAACTCATTGTGACTGAGGCCGGACAGAAGTTGTATCAACACGCGTTAGTCATTACCCATGAACTCGCCTTGATTGAAGCTGAGCTCACCGCGCCTGAGACAATCACATTCGGCCTCCCGCCCATTATTGGCAATTACTATTTCCCAACAATCGTCCAGACACTGGCCGATACAGGCGTCATGAGTCAGCTGACCACTAAAGAAGCTGGATCAGCGGCGTTACTCGCATCGTTGCAATCCGGCGAAATTGATGTTGCTCTGCTTGGCTCCAGCGGCCCTCTGGTCAGTCCCGATTTACATGTGACACGTTTGGCGAGCTTTCCCTTTACCCTGGTCATGTCACCGGATTATCATTTAGCTAAGTCCAAAGGGGTCCGTCTCGAAGCAGTGGGACAGACGCCATTTATACTATTGAATGAAGGTTTTGTCCACGAGAAAGCTTTCGACTGGTTTGCGGCCACCGAAAGTGTTTCGCCAAACATCTTATATCGGACCAGTGATGTCAGCCTCGTCAAGCGCATGGTGCAACAACACTTAGGCCTCGGTTTCTTAGCTGAACTCGCTGTCACACCTGAGGACCACCTCGTCACCGTCCCGCTTATTGAACCAAACCAACCGCATTTTGAAATTTCTGTGGTTTATCGTCAGAACCAAGTCCTCAGCCCTGTGGCTCAAAACTTGGTCACCCATCTCGAACATCTCACGCAAGGAGGATAGTGCTATGCAAACGGCATATACCATCACTAACGGCGGAATCGTTTCTGCCCAGCCAGGTGAAAAGCCCAATTGGCTGCGAATTCAAGCCCCTAGTGAACAAGAGCTCAAAGCTCTAACTGATCAATATCACTTACCGCCAAGCTACGTGCTAGCGGCTACCGATCCCCACGAAGACCCGCGGATTGATGGCTTTAACGATGATCGCAATACCCCAGCTTTCATGCTGCTGCGTTTTCCAGTGGAAAGTCGCAATGCCATGGGCTATCGCCAATATATCACCCAGTCTGTCGCCTTATTTATCTGGGAGGACTGGGTGATGACAATTGCCAACCAGCCCATCACCATTAACGAGCAAATCCCCAACGCCCCCTTCCCACTGACTGCCGATCCTGAATCCTTCACCCTACAGCTGACCTGGACCGCATTGCATCAATTTGTCGATGCCATGGACAAGCTCAACGGTGAAACGGCCAGTTTGGAAGGCTCACTTGGCCATGCCGCCAAGAACACCCAGATGTATCAAATTATGTCGATGCAAAAGAGCTTGATTTACTTTGAAAATGCATTGCGACATTCGCAAGATTTTCTGCACCAGCTCATTACTAATGACCGCTACTTCACGACTTCGGCCTATCTTGATCAAATCAATGCAGTGAGCGTTGAAGCTAGCCAGGCCCAGAGTATGGTCTCCACCACTGAACGGGTCTTGGAGCAGTACAACAGCGCTGTCTCGAGTGTCATTTCAAATAATCTTAACTTAATCATGAAAGTGCTCACTTCACTGACCATCATTCTCACCATTCCGACAATAATCGGTGGCATCTATGGGATGAATGTTCGCCTGCCGTTTGCCCATGCCTACAATGCTTTTTGGTGGCTCATGGCCTTGACGGCGGTCTTGTGTGGTCTCGTCGCCTGGTGGTTGCATCGCCACGATTATTTTTAACTACGGCTCAACTTTGAAAACTTCAGCTATGCGGGTGAAAACTGTTGCCGAAACAGGCTTGAACCGCTACAATGGAAAATGGTTTAGGAGTACCTAACAATTTAGGTTGGTGGGAGCACTGACACAGAAAGAGGGAAATCCAATGGAGGACAAAAACAAGCAGAATTTGCGCCCTGAAGATTTAACCAAAAACGGGCACGAAAAGTTCATTCATTACGCAGACGGGGCTTCGCTGTCGGAAATTAATAACACCGTGGATGTGCCAGATAATGCCGGCTTCTGGAAGACTTTAGCCGCCTACTCTGGTCCAGGCGCGTTAGTCGCGGTGGGTTACATGGATCCAGGTAACTGGGTCACGAGTATCGCCGGTGGGGCGTCATACAAATACGCCCTGCTCTCAGTCATTCTGATTTCGAGCTTGATTGCGATGCTACTGCAAGCCATGGCGGCCCGGGTTGGCATGGTGACTGGGAAAGATTTGGCCCAGTTAACGCGAGACCAAACGTCTAAAGCCGGTGGATTCTTCCTATGGATTATCACCGAACTTGCCATTATGGCGACAGATATCGCCGAAATTATTGGGTCTGGGATTGCGCTGATGCTGCTGTTCCACATCCCGCTTGTCGCTGGTATTTTTATCACCGCATTTGATGTTTTCTTACTGCTATTATTAATGCGTCTCGGTTTCCGCAAGATTGAAGCCATCGTGGCTACATTAGTTGGTGTCATCTTAGTTGTCTTCTTGTATCAAGTGATTCTGGCAAAACCAGATATTGGCTCTATGTTCGCTGGTTTTGTGCCACATACAAACATCGTGACTGATAAGGGGATGTTGTACCTGTCCCTGGGGATTGTCGGTGCCACGGTGATGCCTCATAACCTCTACTTACACTCGTCAATTGCACAAGCGCGCAAGTATGATCGTAATGATCCCAAGAAGTTGCGCAAAGCTTTGAAATTCACAGTGATTGATTCAAACATTCAATTAACCATCGCCTTTGTGGTCAACTGTTTACTGTTAATCTTGGGGGCAGCCTTATTCTTCGGTCATGCATCAAGCCTCGGCCGCTTTGAAGACTTGTTCTACGCCCTGCAAAACAAAGATATCGCTGGCTCCATCGCTAGCCCTGTTTTATCCATGCTCTTCGCTCTGGCCTTACTGGCTTCCGGGCAGAATTCAACCATTACTGGGACCTTATCTGGGCAAATCGTCATGGAAGGTTTCATTCACATGAAGATGCCGATGTGGGCTCGGCGATTGATTACACGGTTACTCAGTGTGATTCCTGTGCTGATTTTTGCCATCATCTACCAAGATAATGAAGCTAAAATCGAAGAATTGCTAACGCTGTCGCAGGTCTTCTTGAGTATCGCCTTGCCGTTCGCCATGTTCCCATTAACGGTCTTCTCCAGTAGCGAGAAAATCATGGGTGAGTTCAAGAATAAGGCGTGGGTCAAGTACACCGCCTGGGCCGTCTCAATTATTCTGACCGGTCTGAATATCTACCTGATTCTCGGCGTGATTGGCGTCGTTCCAAGCATCGGCTAACCCTTTCATTGTCAATTGATTGGGTCTGATCTGCAGCGTTGCTATCTAGTCTTAGGTGCAGCGTTGCTGCAGAATTCCGCCGGTGGAACGCTGTGGGCCGACTTGAAGCCCGCCAAAACCGCGGTCTCCAAGCTCGACCTTGTTCAGGGTTGAGAAACCCACTCAACCTTGAACAATTTCACAGCTGACCAGCGGATTCTACGCCGCACGCTGTCAGCTTAATCCAGCTCTATTCACAAATATCTCAGCGACTGCCATCACGGTAGTCGCTTTTTTGCGCAAATGATTGTCAATCTAAACGAAAATCCAACTGCCACACGGCTTCTGCCGGTCAGCTGTGACATTGCGCGTAGCCGGCAACGGCTTAGCACAAGACCAAGCTTTGAGACCGTGAACTTCGGGCTCAAAGTTGTGTCCACAGCGTTCCACCAGCACAGAAGCCGAAGGCACAGCGAAAGAAGAGAAAGGTTAATCGCTTCCAAATTAGAATCATTCTTGATAATGAATTCTTTTTGGCCTAGGCTAGAAATAGCTTAGGAGGCGTATTATGCAAAAGACAGAATTTAACCATCCAGCATTTATTGCCACGTTATTAACTGGCACATTTTCGATGTCCATTTCTCAATCCGCACTCAGCACCGCCTACCCTGCATTCATGCGGACCTTTAACCTGGGTGCCGGCACGATCTCTTGGCTCACGACCGGTTTCATGTTGGTGATGAGTTTGATGATTCCTGTCAGCCCCTGGCTGCTAGAAAACATTCGATTTGACCGGCTGTTTCAAGCGGTCGTGGCAACCTTCGGGATTGGGACACTCCTGTGTGTTTGGGCGCCCAGCTTTTCGGTTCTGATGATTGGCCGTCTGCTTGAAGCGCTCGCAGTTGGGATTATTTTCCCCAGCTTCCAGACCGTTTTAATGAGCATTACGCCCGAGGAACAGCGTGGCCAAATCATGGGGATTGCTGGGCTCGTCATGGGTTCAGCATTAGCTGTTGGCCCTATTATTTCCGGGATTCTACTCACCTGGTTCCACTGGCAAGCATTGTTTGTCTTATTCTTAATCGTCAGCATTGTCGTCTTACTGCTCTCCTATCTCACAATTAAGCCTGTAATGGCACTCCACCAGAGCCCATTCGACTGGCTTTCAGTCATTTTAGCCGCCAGTTTCCCAGCCCTACTCTATGTGCTCACCAGCCTGACAAAAGGATTGAGCACCCAACTGCTGATCATCGCAGTCATCGCCATTATTGCAGCGGTGTGGTTCGTCTACCGCCAGCTCCATCGCAGCAAACCTCTGCTTGAACTGCGCGTGTTTGCGACTAAGCGGTTTACCCAAGCCGTCTTTTTGACTGGGATTTCATACGTTGCCTTGATTGTGACCACGATTGTGATGCCATTATTCTTTCAGACCCATTTACATGTGAGCCCACTAGTTTCCGGTTTATCATTGGTTCCGGCAGCCGTTGGCCTTAGTTTATTAAACCCCTACTCAGGTAAAATGCTGGACCAATTTGGACCACGGCGAGTGGTTTTGATTGGCATGAGCCTTATTGTTGCTGGCTTTGCGCTATTAACCATTTTGACACCACATCTCAATCTGATTGGCGCAATTCTTTTGGCCATGGTGACAGAAGCTGGGAATGCGTTCGTGATGATGCCAGCCGTCACAACTGGCGCCAATGCACTCCCCAAGAACCTATTGGCAGACGGAACGGCAGTCACCACAACGATGCGCCAATTGCTAGGTTCAGCCGGGGTTGTCCTAGCGACATTCTCGCTTCAACAAAGTCAGTTGATGACTGGTAACAGTACACTGAGTTTCCAAATCACCTTCGCAATCTTTGGGGTTATCGGGCTGATTGGGTTATTATTAGGGTTGAGTCTACCAAAAGTAATTAAGGAGGGCTAACCATGCTTAAACTGGATCGAATTTATGCTAAACCGCCGCAAGCAGGCTTTCGGGTCTTGGTCGATCGCCTCTGGCCCCGTGGTATTAGCAAGGTGGCCGCCAACCTGGATTTGTGGGCGAAAGATGTGGCTCCAACCCCCGCATTGCGGCAATGGTTCAATCACGAGCCTGATAAGTTCACTGCCTTTACTCAAAAGTATCGAGCGGAATTAGACACCAATCCAGCTGCTTCAGACTTTGTCAAAACCGTGGCCGCCCAATCACAACCGGTGATTCTGCTTTACGGGGCCAAAGACGAGGTTCACAATCACGCCCAAGTCCTGAAAGAATGGTTAACGGAGGCCCTCAATGAACAAAAATGATTTCCGCAAAGCCCAAATCGCCCAGCTCAATGCCCATGCGGCCCAAACCCAGGCTGCTGGCGCTGACTTATTACGCCAATTGTTAACCTTGCCAGTTTGGCAACACGCTAACACCATCGCGACAACGGTGAGTAGTCCCATTGAGGTCCCCACTGAACCATTAATCAAAGCAGCTAAGGCCGCGGGCAAAACGGTGTACCTCCCTAAAACCATGCCAAAACGTCAATTAGCGTTTTTGCCTGACGACGGGCCACGAATCACTAGCAAATTTGGTATTCCTGAGCCAGCCTTTGATGTGACCAAACAGAATCAAAATGTTGATTTGGTCATTGTTCCCGGCGTCGCCTTTTCTCTGGATTGCCACTATCGGTTAGGATTTGGTGCGGGTTATTATGACCGTTTCTTAGCTGAATATTCCGGCCCCACTGTCAGCCTTGTCGCACCTGTCCAACAATTTGACACTGCTCAATGGCCGGTTGAAATTTTTGACTGGCCGGTTGATACGCTAATCACGACTGACTTAAAGAACTCTTTGTAGAAAATTCATAATTTTTCGGTATACTGGATACAACTTCTAGAAAGGAAGATAAGGGGAATTCTGCCCTTATCGCCACATTCGATATGCGCCAACAACGAAGACATCATCGCTCCACTTTAATTATCATTCTAAGCTTAATTGGCCTGGCCATTATTCTGATTGGCGCCTTCCTCTTAATTCGGCGGGCACCTGATGTTTCTGGACCAAGTGTCTCAAGCAGCAGCTCTGCTACCGCGAAAAAGGCGAGCTTTGACACGGGTACCTATGCAGCCTCTGGTAGTGTGACCGATTCGACAGATAATTTGCGCCAATTATCTGTCTGGATAAAGCTGTCTAAGAACAAAAGTTACACGCGACTTCTCATTTATGATCGCGACTCAACACCGATGGTCATCAACGACCATGGGACTTTCACCAAATCTGGTGATGAGTTGAATTTAAAGAGTGAAGAAGCCAATGTCTATGCTTATGCGAATCCGACAGCCTATTCAGACAAGACCCCGAACTCAATCACCAACTATGTCGCTGACGCTGATTCCCAAAGCGACTCAACAACTGCTGGCTATCCCGATGCGATTTCGGATGTGCTCAACAACAAGATTTCACTCGATGATCGTGCCCCAGACAATTACTATTATTTGGAATCACGGCTGCCGATGAAATCATCTTCCTTTGACGTCAAATCTCTGGCTGATTTTGCTGAAGGTCAAGAGAAGACCCCAAAGCTCAGTGAAAGCTCGTCACCATTTACCAGCAGTAGTGAGACCACAACAGGCACCAGTTCGACAAGTTCTTCGTCCGCCTCATCCGGATTTGTGCCAACGGCGGCGATGATTCAAATCGCTCGGCAGCAATTACGTGATATTGGCAAAGATGATAAGCAATGGTCTGACGCTCAAATTTCAGCTGCTATTATTGAATCAGCCAATCGCGGTGGAGACTCAGTTGTGCCGATTCTTGTCCCTGGTTACTCAAGCAGCAGTAGCAGTTCCAACAACAACGCTAATGTAGGTACTGGTAAGATTAAATACGTCGATCAGGCCTATGCAATCTTGCTGCAGAAGTACCCTGCTTCTCAATATTCCGCTGAACAATCAGGAATGACGAGCGACGGATCTGGCTTCATTTTCAACGTTCGTAATCGTCAAACCGGCGAGTCCATGTCTGTGACAATTACCGGTGATGGCGCCATTCAAGGCTAAACATAAAAGAAGCTGTGACAAAAGACGCTTTGAGAATGAGGATTAACAAGAATTCTCAGTCTTTTGGAACGTGATTAGTTTAGTTTGTTTGGAAATTCAAAAAGGGGTTGTGACAAAACGTAGTTTTGTCACAACCCCTTTTCTGTTTTGGAGCGGCCATTTATCATTCACCAATTTTTGCGGTACACTATCACACTAGGAGGTGTCGTATGGACATTAATGCCGCTGACTTGTCAGCGCGGGACCAATATAAATTGCTGTCTGGCAGCATTATTCCCCGCCCAATCGCCTGGATGACCACGCAGACCCCAGATTTACAGACCGTCAATCTGGCGCCTTTTTCCTTCTTCACAGGCATTAGTAACCAACTACCGCTACTTTCGGTGGCAATCCTGCGCCACGATGGGCCAAAGGATACTGCCGTCAACCTCTTAGCCAATGAAGAGGCAGTCGTCCACATCGTCAGTCAGGATTTGGTGGGCCCAATGAACCAGAGTGCCGCCACCATGACCCCTGATCAAAGCGAACTGACGTCTCTGGCGCTACCAACCGTTGCAAGCGACGTGGTCCGGGTACCAGGCTTAGTTGCACCCAAGATTCGCTTGGAAACCCAATTGTATCAATATACACCAGTCACCGATGCAGCAGGAGCTATCATCACCGACTTGTTTATTCTCAAAGTCGCGGTCTTTCATTTCGCTGACGCCGTAATTGATCCAGAGCACCTATACATCAACAGTCAAGCCTTAGATCCTCTTGCGCGTCTGTCTGGCCCCACCTATGCCCATCTTGGCGACACCTTTATTCTGCACCGCCCGCGTTAATTCTAGAAAGTAGGTTTATCATGGCAGCATTTGTTTCAAGTGTTTTTGGGGTATTAGAAATTCTGATTCTCATCGGTTTAGGCTATTGGCTGACTGCACGTGGTTGGTTTGACGACCACAGTAGTAAACTGATTGCTAAGATTGTCACCCAGATTGCGCTTCCGGCGTATATGATTGTGACAATTAGTGACAAATTCACTGCCAATGAATTGAAACAGCTTCTGCCCGAATTACGGTTTCCGCTCTTATCAATGTTTATTCTGTTTGGTTTGTCCTATCTGGCCTGCTGGTTGATTAAAGTGCCTAAGGGTCGACAGGGGCTCTTCAAGTCAATGTTCTTCAATTCCAATACCGTCTTCATTGGCTTGCCGGTCAATCTCGCTTTGTTTGGCCCCAAAAGTCTGCCTTACGTGCTCGTCTATTACATGGCGAACACCACAATCTTTTGGACCATTGGCGTGTATCTGATTCAAAGTGATGGGCCTAAGTCAGCCGTCTTCTCAATCAAGCAAGCCTTGAGCAAAATTTTCTCACCGCCACTGCTTGGTTTCATTGTTGGCGTGATTCTAGTGCTACTGAAAATCAAGTTGCCGAGCTTCTTAATGACAGACTTAAATTATGTTGGCGGACTAACAATCCCGGGTTCGATGTTCTTCATTGGGATTGCCATTCACCAAGCAGGTCTCAATCACTTGCGCTTGAATCGGGAAATGCTGACAATTTTCTTTGGCCGGTTCATCCTGGCACCACTCATTATGTTAGGGCTGGTCTTCTTCGCCCATGTGCCTTTGATGATGAAACAGATCTTCATCCTACAATCGGCCATGCCCGTCATGACCAATGCCCCGGTTGTGGCCAAACTATACGGTGCCGATGCGGACACGGCCGCAATCACCGTGGCCGAAACTACACTCGCGGCAATGGTCGTCATCCCAATTGTGATGACTTTTGTCCAGCAACTCCACTAATGCCCACAAAAAAACTCGGCCTAGGCCGAGTTTTTATTTTGCAAAGACTTTGGGATTGAACCCACGATTGGTCACATAACCTTCACGCGACCAAATATTGAGTTTATTGGCTCGAGCAGTGGCTTGAGCCTGATTTAGCGCATTCAGGTAAGTGGTGCTTGGTGCAAAGACATAGGCCACGCGGGCCAAGCCTTTCTCAACCAGTTGTTGTTGTAGCAGTTTGCCATCGACAAACACATACACCAAGGCCCGGTGATACTTATCCGTGTAATCGCCTTTATCAAACATAATCGTAATTCGTTGCGCATCATTAAGCGCCTGGTGGGTATAATTGCTAGCCTGCATCCCATAAGGCATAACGGGGGTATTGGCTTTAACCGTTTCTGGGGTGTCAATCAGCAAGTACCGGGCTTTGATAACATGATTGTTCAAGCGAAAACTCGAAGTGTCCCCGTCCACATGATGTACAAACGTCACTGGAATCTGTTTATTCTTGGGCAGAACGTCAAAATTTCGGCCATCGAAAGCCTGAACGGCAGCCGTATTGACCGACGAACTTGTTTGGCTTGAATGCGTGGTCTGACTGGCTTGTTGCTGCCCACAGGCAACTAGTAACAGACTAGCAACGAACGCGAAGAGAAAGACTTGTAACTTTCGCATTAGAGCAGCACCGGCCGGTAGAGACTGACGACTACGCCAAGAATCACAACTGAATCAAAGAACATGTCTTCCATCGTGTCATTTTCAGGATGCAGGCGCACGCGATTGTCTTCCTTAAAGAAGCGCTTAACAGTTGCTTCACTCTCTTCAGTCATGGCAACCACCACTTGACCATTTTCAGCTTCATTCTGCTGGCGAACAATAATCTGATCACCATTCAGAATACCCATCTTGATCATGGAATCACCTTGAACCCGCAGCATGAATAAATCTTTAGAGGCATAGTTCAAATCATCTGGGAGTGGGAAATAGTCTTCAATGTTTTCAATCGCAGTGATTGGTGTCCCCGCAGCAACGGTCCCAACAATTGGGATACCAGCAGCTTCGCCAACTCCAATGAACTCACGCCCATCGCGGGTCAACTCCAGTGTCCGGGGCTTGGCCGGGTCTTTAGCGATATAGCCGGCGGTGAGTAACTTCTCAAGGTACGCAGCAACAGTACTAGAAGACGATAGCCCAACCGCTTTCCCGATTTCGCGGACAGTGGGCGGGTAACCCCGGCCTTCAATTGAAGTATTGATTGTTTCAAGAATTTCTTTCCAACGTTTCTGACTGGCTTGTGTCGGCATGGGGCGCACCGTCCTTTTCTTCGTCCGTAATTTTGTTAATTCCAGCATAACAAAGCGAACGCTTGTTTGCAACGGTTTCCCGCGGTTTCAGCGCGATTTCCGCAAAAAATAAGCTGTGACAAAAGACGCTTTGAGAATGAGGATTAACAAGGATTGAAGATAAAGCCCAAACCTAGGTTTTTGAATCAATCCCATAACGTGTTCAAACTCGCAACAACCTGTGCCCAACTTGCTTTGCCCTTGGCGAGGATGCCAAGTCAGCAAAGCTGTGTTGGGGCTCGGTTGCTGAGCGCGAGTGTTCACACTTCTTGTTAACAGGAAGTCTCAGTCTTTGGGAACGCGATTAGTCTAGTTTTTTCGGAAATTCAAAAAGGGGTTGTGACAAAACTACGTTTTGTCACAACCCCTTTTGGTTCCTTTACCGGATAAGGTTCATCTTGTGCATTTGGCGGCGATCGAGATCATTCTTATACATGAGGTAAACCCCAGCAAAGATGGCATCGAGGACCAACATCAAGATTCCGAATGTGGCGAGATTGGTTAGTAACAGCGCGAATGTGATCACGATGAAACTAACTAATGTCCACTTTAAACCGTGTAATAAAGTCATCAGCTGTCACTCCCTTTTCGTCAAGATAGCAACAATTATACACTGATTTTTGAGTTTGTAAAGGTAATGTATACATTACCTTTACAAAACGCTCAATCTAACCCATTTGTAAACATTTCGCTTACAATAATCGGCCGTCCGCCCGATTCGTAAATCCCGCGCCATTCGGTTATGATGAAGACAACCGATATAATGAGGTGACAACAATGGACAATAAACGCACTTGGTTTTACCGCCGTTTTCTTAATAATAAATTTGCAATCGCTATGGTCGATATTATTCTGGCCTTACTGGCAATTCTGCTCTTCACCAAAATTGCCTGGGTCTTTCAGCCAGTGCTCGACTTCTTCGGTATTGTCGCACCACCATTTATTTTGGCCGGGATTCTCTACTATTTGACCGTGCCCATTATTGATTGGCTTGAGCGTCACAAAATCAAGCGCGGTTGGGCGATTGGCGGAGTATTCCTCCTTTTGTTCGCACTGCTCGTATGGGGGATCCTCCGCTTTATTCCTGCTATTGAAGGGCAAGTCACGAATATCATGCAAACTTGGCCAACTTATTGGAAAGAATTCACCACTTGGCTCTCCGATTTGAACGCCAAACAAACTTTAATCTCACAAAAAGAACTTAATCAATTAGGTGCTGAGATTACCTCTGCCTTTCAAGGCAAACAGGGATCATTGCTTACTGGCACCGTCAGTTCCATCCAGAATGTTATTGGTATCGTCGGTAACGTTGTCGTGACCGTCGCCACAGCCCCGATTATCTTGTTCTTCATGCTTAAGGACGGGGCCCACTTCACCCCAAGCCTGATTAAACTTTTCCCCGTGAAACTGCGCACTGGCATCGGTGAAATGTTGACCGAAATGAACACTAAAGTCGGCTCCTATGTTCAAGGTCAAATCACTGTTGCCATGGCAGTTGCGATTATGTTTATGATTGGCTATAGTATCATTGGTTTGAAGTTCGGCTTGCTCTTAGGGTTACTGGCCGGGCCGCTGAATCTGATTCCTTATCTGGGCTCAGCTTTAGCAATGGTGCCAGCACTCATTATTGGCTTAACAACCTCACCACAGATGTTCTTTGAAGTTATCTTAGTCTTCTTCATTGAGTGGCTTCTTGAAACGCAAGTCATTTCACCGTTCGTCATGGGTAGCAAGCTCGAAATGCACCCGGTCACCATCGTCATCGTCTTACTGACTGCCGGCAATTTATTTGGCTTAGTCGGGGTGATCCTTGGGATTCCTGGATTTGCTGTCATCAAAATTGTCGTTACACGGATTTTCGTTTGGTATCAACAAGTCTCTGGCTTGTACCAGGAACCAGAGACACCACCAGCGGAAAAAGATAAAACGGAGGCGCCACAACAATGAATATCTTCTTAATCGTCTTAGATATCGTCCTGATTGGGATGGCCGGATACTATGTCTACTGGCAAAGTAAAGTTGAATATCAGGCTAATTACAGTTATCCGCAACTCTTTTGGGGCCTAATTCTGCTCATGTGGTTTGTAACCAGCCGCATCGTGAACTGGCCATACGTTATTTTCATCGCCATCTTTGTGCTCTTGTCAGTGATGGCAGGCATCGGGGGCTTAGGTCGCGACCGCTTGATTGCGACGGGTATTTTCCAACGGGTCATTCCTTACACCAGTTTGGCCGAAATTAACCTCACACCGCTGACGATGCCTAACGGTAAACAAGTCGTGATCGCGACTTTCTCGGTTTCACCGCGACGGTATGTGCGTTTGACATTTAAGAGCAACCTTGAAGGGATGCTTGCCGCCCTCAAAGAAGTTATTCCTGACACTGTCGCCATTAAAGTCCAAGAGGTGCAATAACCACATCAAAAGCCTGTGACATCGCGTTTGTCACAGGCTTTTTTGATGGCCCAAAATTGACATCAATTGGATTAAGTCTATACTTTTATCTATTGCGCTCCGTATTTAAACGAAAAGAGGCCCAACATGCTTAATTATGTTGATGATCCAAAAGTCCAAAGTCGTCGATGGTGGATTATAACAGCCATCGGGTTATTTACCATCATGTCGACACTTGATGGTTCAATCGTCAATATTGCCCTGCCCGTCATGGTCAACGACCTTCATATTTCCATGAATGAAGCCGAATGGGTTGCTTCCGTGTACCTCATTGTTATCTGTGCACTATTGTTGCTCTTTGGTAAGCTTGGTGACAGCATTGGTAAGATTCGGATTTTTAAATTCGGAAGCTTATTGTTCGTGTTGGGGTCCTTCATGGCTGGTTTCAGTGTCAGTTTCTGGTTCTTGATTCTGGCCCGCATCGTCCAAGCTGTAGGCGCGGCAATGACGATGTCCAACAATAACGGGATTATCACTGAAGTCTTCCCCATGGCTGAACGTGGGCGGGCCCTTGGACTCATTGGTTCATTCGTTGCCGTCGGGAGCATTGCCGGTCCCGGGATTGGTGGGATTCTCTTGGCTCACTTGCCTTGGGGCTATATTTTCTGGATCAACGTTCCAGTTGGGTTGATCACTATTATCTTGCAACATTACATCCTGCCAAAAGACGTTTTAAAATCACATGCGCCAATTGATTGGCGTGGTTTCTTAGCGTCGGTGATGTTTATCGTGCCATTATTCTTAGGGATTTTTATTGGCCAAGTCGTTGGGTTCACCACTTGGTATATTTTAGGCCTGTTTGTCCTTGCCATTCTATCCTTATTGCTATTTGTCCGCATCGAAAATCACGCCGAGAACCCTCTACTGGTTTTGAGTTTGTTCAAGAATCACGAGTTCACGATTAGTCTTATTACAGCGTTCTTGATTTTCGTGACGAATTTCTTTTTCAATGTGCTTTCGCCTTTCTACCTCCAAAATGCGCGTGGCCTGGCACCAAACTATGCCGGCTACATTCTGATGATTTTCCCACTCGTTCAAGTTGTCGTCGCCCCAATCGCCGGGAGTATCGCCGATCGCATTGGGCCTTATGGCCTCACCCTAGCCGGCTTGGGAATCATTACCTTGAGCCAAGTGGCTTACGCCGTGCTTGATTTACACACCAGCTGGTGGTTCATCATGCTTGCGATTGGCGCTGTCGGGGTCGGCAATGGGATGTTCCAAGCCCCTAACAATACCATCGTCATGAGTAGTGTTGAACCGCAGCATCTGGGAGTCGCAGGCGGCATGAATGCCTTGGCGCGGAATTTAGGGATGGTTGTGGGGATTTCTGCTGCAACCACGATCTTATTCGGACGGATGAGCGCCCAGGCGGGCAAAACGGTGACCTCCTATCAGGCTTCTGACCCACAACTGTTCATTGATGCCATGCACACTGTCTTCTGGGTCGCGACCGCGATCGCGATTGTTGCCTTCATCTTGACCGCGCGGCGCTATTTAACGCAACGCCGAGCATAAAAAGGGGCTGTGACACACCTGAGTTGGTGGTCACAGCCTCTTTTGTCACAAAATTAGTGTTGATTAAGTTGTTTTGCGCGTTGCGCGTTTGACTTTCGAAAGCTGAAGATTAGACTGACGAGGAGGACTAAGCCAGCTGCCGGAACCATGTATTGCAGGTCTGGTGTAGCACCAATAATGTAGAACTGAACCCAATAAGCCAGGATGATTCCGCCAATCACGTCAAAGCAGAACCGCCCCATTCGCGTGCGGACGACCCCGTCGTACCATGCCAATGCAATTAATCCGACCATTAGACTAATCCCGAAACTCACCGTGCTCAGTTTGCCGATGACCGAAGCTGGTTTCAAAATAAACCAGGCAGCGGAAGTGAATGCCACTGCTCCGATGAGTAAAATAGTGATGAGTCCAATTGATTGTCCGCGCGTCAGTTTCATGTTGTCCCCCTGAATTTTCATCTAAGAAAGGTTGATTCTTATGTCCAATCGCGCCATCGTTGCCCAGCCACATGCTGGGTTTATCGAAAGTGAAATTGCCATTCCTGAACCGTTACCGTTTGACCTTATTGTAAGGGTTGAGGCCGTTTCACTCAACCCGGTCGATCTCAAACGCCACGAAGGCCTTACTGCCGCCACAATTCTCGGTTACGATGCAGTCGGCATCATTCGCGCAGTCGGAGCGCGGGTGACAAATTTCAAACCTGGCGAACGCGTTTTTTATGCTGGCACGACCACTCGTCCCGGCAGCAACCAAGCCTATCAGGCTGTTGACGCCCGACTCGTTGCTAAAGCGCCTGAGGGATTTGATGTCGCCGAAATTGCGGCTCTCCCGCTTGTCAGTCTGACTGCCTGGGAGCTGTTATTCGAGAAAATGGGCTTTGTCCCCGAAGCAAATGCTAACGCCGGTCAATCATTGCTGGTGATTAACGGCGCCGGTGGGGTCGGCTCTGTCCTCACTCAGTTGGCCGCTTGGAGTGGGCTAACCGTGTTGGCCACTGCAAGTCCCAAAAACCACCAATGGCTGCTCAACCATGGCGTAAGCTCGGCCATTGATTATCATGATGACCTAGTGGCCAGCGTCCATGCAGCGGGCTTTGATTCCGTTGACGGCATTGCGATCTTGTATTCACCGGAACCGTATAGCCTTGCAGCCGGTAGTTTAATCAAACCATTTGGTCATGTCGGCACGATTGTTGGGCCCACACCAAACATCGATTTATCAAGCATCAAAGCCAAAGCTGCAAGTCTCGATTTTGAATACATGTTCGCCAAAAGCGACTTTGACGACCGGATTGCGACTCAGGGCCAAATCTTGGCTCAGATTAGCCAATTAGTCGGCCATCTGAACTTGCAGTCGCCTGTCACTAAAGTGTACGAGGGCTTAACCCTCGATAACATGACCGCCGCGGCCACCCTTCTTGAACAGGGGCACCAAGTCGGCAAAATTGTTATCACATTGCCGCATTAAACTAAATCATCATTAATCACCAATCGCTCATCTTGTGTGACCATAAACTGATGGACTGGATCAGCCAGTAAGCCATCTTCTAACAAACCTTCTAACGTCTCCACCAACGTATGGTATTCTTCGAGTTCATCCCCGTAAGCTAACATATCCTCATCTTCCAAGAATGAGACGGGTATCCGCAGAAAGCGGGCGGTATTTGTTGGAATATCGACTGTGGCCAAGTCTTCCACCTCGGTGATGGTTTTGGCTTCCATGATTTCAACCAAAGCGCGATGATCAACGGGAAATTCCTTCCCTTCAATCTGGATGTGATCGAAATATGTATCCGAATCTGTCTTAATTGTTCGTAAGACGTCATATACTGTCATTGTCATGTTGTCACCTACTTTTTGAAGCCCAAGGCATGTTGCAGTAACGTCTTGGCTTGCGCTTCATCGATTTGGGCTGGGTTATAAATAATCACACCCGTCCCCATATAATAATTAAACTTCTGCAAAACTGCGCGTTCGCTTAAACTGCGCAGGCGCAATTCGTCATTAATTTGAATCAACAAACGGTCAGCCCAATCGCTGTCCATCATTGCTGGCAGGTCACGCTCGGTGAGATAACCCTTATCCATAATTTCATTAGCGCCTTCTGTTTTCTGATACCGGGTAATGTCTTCGTCCATGGCCATGCCCATCCCTCCTGAACTCTCTTTTCTGTCAATGTACCGATAATCACAAGAAAATTCAAGAAAAGTGTGGTTGCAACTGTGATCCACAATGAAACAAGCCCGATGACTGAGTCATCGGGCTTGTTTTCTAGCTTTAAACGGGCTAATCAGCCTTGATTCTGCAACCGCTGTTGTTGGTACTGTTGAAATTTATTCTGAGCAAACCCCTGTGTCTGCGCCACAATATATAACGGCCGCTCACGCGATTGATTGAAGACGCGCCCCAAGTAACTGCCAATGATGCCTAAACTCAAGAAGAGGCCACTACCTAAGAAGAACAAACTAGCGACAATCCACACTGTGGCACCAAGTGTGCCTGTGAGCTCAGCAATAAGGACTGATAACACGCTAATGCCCAGCGCTAGGCCACTGAACCATAATGCCAGCGTCAACGGTATAGTTGAGAAACTGGTGATGCCATTGAGTGCTAGATGGAGCATCTTCTTAAGCGGATATTTAGATTTACCTGCGTTGCGATCTTGCCGGTCATAGAGCACGCCGGTTTGTTTGAAGCCAACCCACGAGACCAACCCGCGAACATATGGATCAGTTTCATCGAATTGTTTTAATACATCAACGACTTTGCGGTCCATCAGCCGAAAGTCTCCGGTATCAACGGGAATATCCGTGCTAGTCATCGCTCGCAGCAATCGATAGAAGGCCGCGGCAGACACTTTCTTGAACCACGTTTCACCATCCCGGTGGCGCCGCTTGCCATAGACGACCGCATAACCTGCCTGCCATTGTGCAATCATGGCCGGAATGACGCTGGGCGGATCTTGCAAATCTGCATCCATGACCACAACAGCATCACCACTGGCATACCGAATGCCGGCACTAATCGCCAATTGATGACCAAAATTACGTGAGAATTGTACTAGTCGCACGTTACGACATTGCGCCATTGCTGCATTAATCTTGGCGACAGTATCATCTGAGGAACCATCATCGACAAAGATTAATTCATACTGTTCATCGCGAGCTTCAACATAATTTTCGAGCACCGCAATGGTCTTCTTAATCCCCGCACTCTCGTTGTACACGGGTAACACGATTGAGATGAGTTGTGTTTGGCTCATGATGAGTCACTTCCTTTTATTTAAGTTGATAGAGGGTGCCTTGTCCGCCCATCCCCATCATCTTGGATGACGAACTGCTTTGGGTGAGGGTAATCTTCTTACCATTCTTTTCGACCCACTTGGCGATGGCAGAATTACCTGCTCGACCCGTGTCGTAATAGTATTTCACTTCACCCTTGGCAACGAGCGCCTTGAATTGTTTCAAGGTCAATGTTGGATCTGTCCCATTGAAACCACCAATCGCCATGACCGCTTTACCAGACTCAATAATATATGGCGCGGCCGTGCTGGCATCGCTTGTGGCAAACAAGTACTTAGCAGAACCTTGATGTTTCGTCACATAAGTCAATAGCGCCTTGTCCGCGGAACCTGAACCCATGGCGCCTTGGCCTTGACCGCTGGCTGCCAAAAGCGTTGGACTGGCATATGGAATCCCACTGGATTCACCAGACAGTGTTGGACTCAGTGACCACCAGGTTGGGGCGGCTAACATCGCAATTAAGGCGACAGTCGCCCCCAGCTTAGTTTTCTTCGTCCGAGTCGCAAATAAAATGGCTAATGCCGCCACGCCCATGGCCACAACCAGCCAAGTCTGCCATTGATAAACAAGACTGACATACCAGGCACCAAGACCGGTGGTGATGGCCACTGTCACCGGCAATAACCAGGTTTGCCATTGCGCCAGCTTACCTTTGAATTGCTTAGTCATCGTGACAAACCCAATCGCTGCCAGTGCAGCAATTGGCGGTGCCAACATAATCGTGTAATACGGGTGGAAGAAACTAGCGACGGAAAAGAACCCAGCGACTGGCACTAACCAAGCCAACCAGTAACCCAAATGTTTCTGTTCAGCGTTGAGTTGGTACCATTTCCGCTTGCGGTCATCATACGCTGCGTACGCACTGATAAAGCCAATAAGTGCCGCAGGCAGCATCCAACTAATCTGTGGCCCTAAGTCCGATTGAAGTAGACGCAATGGGCCGACAGTCCCAATCGAGAAGGCCCCATTGGCACCGCCCATGCTACCGGCACGACTGCCACGACCTTTACCAGTGAATCCACCAGGCATGCCTTCAGCTCCAGTTGGTTTGGCAGGCCGCGTCCCACTGGTCATCGGTTGCTTGCCGGTCGTTCCAGCTTTTTGACCGGCACCGGTTGGTGGTGTCCCTCCAGGCCCATTACCTTTGGCTCCAGATGGTGGCGTCCCGGTTGGCTTCTGGCCAGTCGGGGCCCCCGTACCTTGCGCGCCTGTTGGTGCAGTGCCGGTCGTTGGTGACTTGGTTGCCTCTGAACTACCTGACTTGCTGGTCATGCCACTAAAGGCGGCCCCGGTCCCAGTGGTTTGTCCGAGCAACCGCTCCGTCCCGTTGTAACCGAAAGCCAGTTCCATTTCGGAATTGGTTTGTGAACTCCCAACATAGGGGCGATTAGCAGCACTGGTACTATCAACGGCCATCGGCCAGGCCACTGTAAAGCCAACTAAGGCCACAGCAGCGACGCCCAAGGTAATCATTTTCTTATGCCATTTTTGATTGCTAGCCAACCAGTAGAATAGGAGTAACGCTGGCAGAATCATAAAGGCTTGCAACATTTTAATGTTGAAACTAATCCCAATCAGGGCAAAACTGACGATCACCAGCCACGGCTTGCGTGCAGAGACGGCTTTCATCAGGGCCCAAGTGGCTAACAATAGGAAGAATAGTAGTGTGGCATCCATATTGTTCGTCCGAGAATCTGCGACGACAATCGGGGTTAAAGTCAAAATCAGTGCGGATAACCGGGCGGCCCACGCGCCAAATCTGGGTTTAATCAGCGCATACATCAAGCCGACGGATCCGATACCAAAAAGCACAGACGGTAAGACCACAGACCAGCCATGGACGCCAAAGATTTTGGCAGAAATCGCCATGAACCATAATGCGACGGGCGGCTTATCAACTGTAATAAAGCCAGCTGGATCAAAAGCCCCGTACCAGAAGTTGGACCAACTTTGGACCATACTTGTGATTGCCGCCGTGTAATAGGCGTTGGCTGAGCCTGCTTCCCAAATCTTCCAGCCGTACAGGAACCCCGCTAAGACTAGAATTCCGACGAGCCACCAATCAAGCTTTCGACGTTTTATCACCATTCACCACATCCTTATCTGATTTAAAAATCCAAAATTTACTCAGCAAGAAGTTCATTGGTACAGTCACCAATAAGCTGAAAGCTGGCGCCAGCGTCGCATTCAATTGCCACCAGTCATTCCACGTTGTCGTCAGGATTAAACTAATCACCAGCGACATGCCATAAGTGAAATAATACTTGAGCACCGTATCAGGATGTCTGGCTTGATGGCTTTGAAAAACCATCCGGTCATTCAAAATAATGCCGAGAATTGATGTGAGCCCATAGCCCACGCCCATGGCTGCCGTTGGATTAATCAGGCGATACAGACTAAGATAGATGACATACGTCAAAACGGTATTGATTGCGCCGACAGCCCCAAAGCGAATGAATTGCTTAATCATTGGCGTCCCTCCTTTGCTTTGACCCCACTATAGGGACGCCACCATAAAACAACCTTAAAAAGACTTAAGTTTATTTTATGGTCAATCTGACATGATAACAGCGAGGTGAAAATCATGGTTGCTCAACCGCATTTATTAGTCGTAGAAGATGATCGAACGCTCAATGCCAGCATCACAAAATTCTTAAGCCCGTTTAGCCAAGTTGATCACGCTTATACCGGCGAAGAAGGCCTGTATTTAGCCGAACAGGCAATTTATGATGCAATTATTTTGGATGTCATGCTGCCAGAACTAGACGGCTTTACTTTGCTCAAACAATTACGGGCGCGCCAAATCTCAACCCCTGTTCTGATGTTGACCGCTAAAGCGGAACTGAACGACAAGCTGCACGGCTTTGAAGTCGGGGCCGATGATTACCTCACCAAGCCGTTTCACCGCGAGGAACTGATTATGCGACTCAAAGCACTCCTCAAGCGTACGGGGCATTTCTTTGATGACCATGAAATCTTAGTTGGCCAACTGAAGCTCAACTTGGCCACGCATTCAGCAAGCGCTGGAGCTGAACCACTCCAACTCAACACCCGCGAATTTGATTTGCTCGCCTACTTAATGCAAAACCATGACATGATTATTACTAAGGAACAGATTTTTGATCGACTCTGGGGCTTTGATTCCGAGACTGCCCTGTCGGTCGTGGAAGTCTATATGTCCAACCTGCGCCGCAAACTTAAACCCAGCGGTGCCGACCAGCAAATTCAAACCATCCGCAACGTCGGTTACATCATGAAATAAGGAGGCCAGAGCGTGACCAATCAATCCAACATTAAGCGCCAACAGCGTCATTTGTTTCGCATGGAACTTTTTAGTTTTGCGGGCCTCTTCATCGTCTTGGGCACGATTGTCTTCTTGCTTTATCAACATTCTGTCTACACAGATATCGACCAAACGTTGACACAGCAAAAGAACATTCTGGTGACCGGCCCAGAGAAAATGCCCGCTCCCGGTCAACGCGGTCCCACGACTGCCCCTTTTCGCACTGATCTGCTCGTCTTTGATACTCAAGGGAAGATTACAAACCAAGCCAACCTCGGCAATCGCTACTACTCCTATTTCAAGAATCTCAAGCTCGACGTCAGTCAGCTCAATCAACGCAAAACCACTGTTGTCGGTACTGGGACGTTTCGGACCCTCCTCATTAAAATTCCACTTGATACTGGTGATCCGATTTATGCTGGCCACTATGTCCTTATCCTGCAAAATATTAACGGGCAAATTAATGCCCTGCAAGCCTTCGCCCGCGCACTCATTGTGACCATTGTTATCTTCTGGCTGGTCGTAATTATCTTGGCAGATTGGCTGTCTAAACGTGCGATGCGGCCAATCATGCAGTCCTGGCAACGTCAACAGGATTTCGTTGCCGATGCTGCCCATGAACTCCGCGCACCGCTGGCAGTGATCCAAAGCCAGCAAGAGGAACTTTTAACCCACCCTGAGGCCGCTATTGTCGATCAAAGCGAATCGATTGCCACTTCATTGAATGAAATTACTCGCCTACAGCAATTGACTAATGACCTACTCACCATTGCCAAAACCGACAGCAACGCCGTTGAAGTTCTGCCTGAGCCGGTAGCCGTCGCAAGTTTCTTTGATGAGGTCCTGCAACCTTATGCTGAAATCACGGCTAGTCAGCACAAATCACTCACTTGGTCGGCACCTGCTGATTTTGTTGCGAACTTTGACGCTGAGCATATCCATCAGCTGTTGATTATTCTCTTGGATAACGCACTGAAATACACACAAGCTGGTGATTCTCTCTGGGTGACTGCCACACCTCAAGGCCATAAATGGTGGACTCTGACGGTTGGCAACAGTGGTGCCCCAATTGCCGACGCCGATAAAGCCAAAATTTTTGAGCGCTTCTACCGTGTGGATGCATCCCGGAATCGTGATACCGGCGGGCACGGTTTGGGCCTAGCCATTGCCCAATGGATTGTCAGTGCCCACCAGGGGAACATTGCGGTCAAAGATGTGGAACCCAACGGCGTTAGTTTCGAAGTCAAATTACCCCAATAAAAAAAAGCGGCAGCCCATAACCATTCTGGTTACGGTGCTGCCGCTTTCGTTTTTATTGTTAAAATTTTGGTTGTAGGAGTTGTTGCTTGCGGATGAACATTTCCGACTTCGTATCATCACTGGCAATAAAGCCGGCGTCAGCGAAGAAACTCTGCAGTTCAGGATTTGAACACACAATCACAACTTGGGGAATTTGCTTGAAATAAGCAATGAATTCATTCAATAATTCATGGCCGATTCCTTGGTGCTGATAATCAGGATGAACAATCAAGTCTTGAATGAATGCGCCGGTATGCATATCACTCAGTCCCCGGACCAAGCCAACCAGCTTGTCACCATCGCGGACCGTAATCATGGTCGAGTTCGCCAACCCCATCGCAGTCTCCGCTGGATCATTCAAATACTTGGTAAGTTCAACAGCACCAAATAACGCTTTAATCTCGTGAATCGTTAGGCCTGATTCAAAGGCATAGTGCAACATGCAATTTCCCCCTCAGGATTCAATACTCCTGATTCTACAACAAGATTTACCTAATATAAAGGCTTTTATAACAAGAGTTATCGAGCGGGGTTGTCACGAATGCCATCAGCTTCAGTAAAGTCGATGAAACCCATGTTGGTGTCAATCGGGCCGCCAGCGCCATTCAGTTCAAGCGTGTTCATCGCTTTGTGGTAGTGAACCACCAATTGGTCATCAAGATCTTCGACCGAATAGCCCTTAACGCCAATTGGCCCTAAGTTGCTGTTCAGTGTGACATTATAATCTGTCGCTGGATCTGACTTGGGAACCACGTTCAAACTAAATTGAATTTGCATATGAATCATCGCGTGCTGGGAGTAAGGCCCAACCCCATCTTCAAAAGTCAGTAACAATTTCTTGTCGGGTCCAAGATGTGGTTGTACCCGGGCAATTGCATCATCATCAAAATGAATATCCATTTCTGTCACCTCTTATTTTTGCACTAACCATAGTCCCAAATCCTTGGATTGACAACTATTTTGAATGCCACTGGAAGTGCGTCTTTAAACTTTCTTAGCGGATCGTTCATAAGATTGGAAGGGTTTCGTCACAGTTTCTTCATACGCGGCCGTTATAGTTATCAACATAGAAATGAGCCACCCACTCATTTCCATACCAAACCCAACTTTTTCATTTTTACTCCTCCAAAGTAAAAATCGCCAGCTGGCGCCCACCAGTTGGCCAACCCTTACTCCTTTGGCCGTCGCTTACCCCGACGGTCATTTTTTTGGCCAAAATTTTCTTCGGAACAAAATTCGAATTCACGAAAGCGGAAACTTTTGTTCACACTTTCTTCAAAAGTTATCGTTAATATAAGAAACATAGAAATGAGCCACCCACTCATCTCTATAACCCAAATCCAACTTTTTCATTTTTACTCCTCCAAAGTAAAAATCAGCGACTGACTTCCCATCAGTCGCTCAACCCTACTCCTGCCTGCCGCTTCCCACGGCAGGTTTTTTTGTGGCTAAGTGTTTTACACCCTAGGCCATTGTGCTAAACTGTTGGATGTTAGGGGTCATTAGCTCAGTTGGGAGAGCGCCTGCTTCGCATGTAGGAGGTCGACGGTTCAAGTCCGTTATGATCCAGAATTCAGTCGCCATTCACAATGTGTGAGTGGCGACTTTTTTGTGCTTGCCGGCATGTGGCAGTGCGGTTATACTCAGGCTAATTCTGGTCACAATGATGAATGGAGGCTGTCTGAATGGATGATAACCGTTTAAAAGGTCTGCGCGTAATGGGGTACGGGATCCCCGGCATCAATTGGATTACAGTCAGCAACTCAGCTAATATCACAAGCGCAAAGGCGCAGTTGTTTGCTGACATTGATTCTGAAACGGGCGAAGTCAAATTGTATGTTCAGCCCGAGGACTTGGAAAAGCTGAAACGTTTATTCTAGGGCGCTTTCGCCGCACCACTTTCTCTACTTGTCATTGCACAGTCGCCATTGAAGGGAAGACCCTACATGCAAGAATACCGCGAATTTTGGAGCAAAATGTTCGTCTGGAATGCGAGTGCCACGCAGCGCCAGTTTTGGCTGCCTTACTTTATTAATATCCTCATCTTCATTTTGATCGGCTTCGTAACTGGGATTGACTTTGATCCTTCCAAGTTGAACAGTGTGCAAGCGTTGGTCGGCCACAATTTGTGGGCCAGTCTCATTTCTTTTGCCTTCTGGCTTGCCAATCTCACCGTTCGCGCGCGCCGTCTACATGATGCCGACCATAGCAACTGGTGGATACTCCTCTATCTCTTGCCTATCATCGGTTGGATTTGGTTTTTCATCCTCCTTATTTCCCCATCGACTCAGTCAACGCGCTGGCCACGCAATCAAACTCAGGCGTAGCCGCAGTCAACTGATAGAGTCGAACCTCGAGGGTAGGCGGTGTTACTCGCAAATTGCGGGGCTGCCCCTTTTTATGAACCATATTCTTTGCTTTAGTCATTATATATTCGTTACTATAGAGTCCATGAAATGGAGGGATAGCGATGCGAGAATATCGTGAATTCTGGAGTAAAATGTTTGTCTGGAACGCCAGTGCCACGCGGCGACAATTCTGGATTCCATACCTTATTAATTTCGTTATTATTATTGGGATTAGTCTCTTAACTGGCATTAATTTTGATCCAGAGAACATTACTAGTATCCAAGCGTTGGTTGGTCACAACTTCGTGGCTAGTCTCATCTTCTTTATCTTCTGGTTAGCAGACTTCACCATCAGGGCACGGCGTCTCCATGACACCAACCGCAGCAACTGGTGGATCTTAATGGACATCATTCCAGTGATTGGGAATATTTGGGTCTTAGTTTTACTCTTACTACCATCCAAGTCAGATACGCGCTGGCCTGATAACCAAAGTAACGTTTAACGCCAAACAAAAAGCGCTGAATCCGCATCAGGATTCAGCGCTTTTTTGTATGCTGCTAGGCAGCTTGTTGATTAAGACTGGCAACGGCTTGCTCAATAGTTGAACCAACACCAATATGCTGTTGGTTAGCAACGTCAATTGCTAAAAACTGTTGTGTTTCCGTGTCTAATTGAATCTTGTAAGTCATAAAAATTACCTCCATTCGGTGTAGATAGAATGGTCTCTTGGTAGCGATGTATATTAGTTTACTCACTTTTTGTTAGAAAGTCAAGCATTTTTGGAAGGCGGTTCCATCCGCGTTAATTTAACAGTGGTTTCTTTTCCGAGGACCAGCGGCACATTCTCTTGGACAATGTCGGCATATTCCAAACCAAACCATTGGGCTGGTGTTTCAGTAATGTGCTTCAGGAAAATTCGTGCCTGAATGATTAATTTATCCCACGCTTTAATTTGGGTTTCTGGCGATAATTCTTCATTCAGCAAGACAAAGGTCCAATCCCCAACTTGGCGATTAGGGATGCTAGTATACTTCTGGGGCTGCCGTGGAATCTCGCCGTCAGCCATCATATCAGCTACGACTTGGCGCAGGAGCACATTAATCCGTTGTTCAATCCGGAACCCAAGATAGAACTGAACATTCACAACATTGTCTGTTCCCATCGTATCGGCGGTATAGGTCTTTGTGTACGGTTCATCAGTCACATTGACAGTGACCATCCAGTACACTTGAGCCCGTTTTGGCCGTTTGTCCAAGATTGAATAGAAAATCGTCTTAGGAATGAAATGTTCCTCTGTGACCTCAGTCATATACACCAGGTTAGTCGCGTAGGTCGGGTAATTTTTGTCTTCGGCCAGCGCCTCAAGCTTGGATTTATAGGCGAGTAATGACGCCTGTTCAGACCGGAAACTGTTGCGATCTTGCACTTGCTTCCCATACTGCCAGATAAACATCACCAGTAGAATTACGGTCGCAATGAGCGCGGTCATATACCCACCATGGAGGAACTTAGCAGCACTCGAGATAAAGAAGATAGCTTCAATCACCAGGAAAAAGGCCGGAACAATTTGGGCCACAAACCATGGCACCTTACGTAACATCAAATACTGATGCAAAAGCAATGTCGTCATCAGCATTGTCACTGTAATGGCCAGGCCGTACGCCCCTTCCATGGCGGCACTGGTTTGAAAGTGCCAGATGATAATCAGACACATCCCCCACAGAATTGCATTCACAGTGGGGATATAGAGCTGCCCTTTCACATCAGTCGGATAAATAATATGTAATCGGGGTAAGAATTTGAGTTTCATTGCTTCAGCTACTAGGGTATACGAGCCTGAAATTAACGCCTGAGAAGCAATAATAGCAGCCATGGTAGCAATGAGAATCGCAAACAGCCGCCAAGACCCCGGCACCATTTCAAAGAATGGATTGAAATCATTCAGTTTAGCTAAATTGGCATTGCCACGATTGTTAATTAACCACACCGCTTGGCCAAAATAGTTCAAGACCAGACAAATTTTGACATAAGGCCAACTGCCATAAATATTATCTCGGCCGACATGCCCCATATCTGAATACAACGCCTCGGCCCCCGTCGTGGCCAGAAAGACGCTGCCCAAGATGAAGATGCCATCATAATTATCAGGGCTAAACAAGATGGCAATCGCATAATAAGGATTCAACGCCTTCAAAATCGACAAGTCTTGGACGGTATAGAGAAGGCCAACAACCCCTAAGAAGGTGAACCAGACTAACATAATTGGGCCAAAAGCTTTCCCAATAATATCAGTCCCAAATCGTTGCACGAGGAATAGCAGCGAAATAATGATGACCGTCACGAGCACAACGGTGTTCTGCGAGCGAATGAAGGTTTCACCGCCAATCATGACACCTTTAAGCCCTTCAATCGCTGTTGTCACTGTGACAGCTGGTGTTAACATGCCATCAGCCAATAGGGCCGCACCACCAATCATCGCGGGGAAAACCAACCACTTCGCCCGTCGGCGGACCAAGGTGTAGAGGGCAAAAATCCCGCCTTCACCGTTGTTATCCGCGCGCAAAGCAATCAATACATACTTCACGGTAGTAATCAGCGTGACCGTCCAGAAGATTAGCGAAACGGCCCCGAGAATAAAGTCGGGTCGCACTTGGGTCAAGCCGCCGTTATTTGCCACAATGGACTTCATAACATAGAGCGGGGAAGTCCCGATGTCACCATAAACCACACCCAGAGAAATCAGAATCCCAGCCGGGCTGAGTTTCTTTCGCCTGGATTTTGCTTCTGAACCTGTTGCTTTAATTTTTCGCATCATGTCACCTCATCACGCTTTAAGCGCGTTTGCGTCGGTTCCACGTGGCAAAGATTGCCACTGAAAGAATAATAGCAAGGGTAGAACCAACAAAGACAGTTTTATAGCTTGTGGCTTCAATAATCAAGGCCCCAATTAATGGACCTACGGCGCGGCCCGCCGAGGCAAAGACTTGCACAAAGCCCTGGTAGCGACCTTTTTGATCATCAGGTGAATATAAATCGACATAAGTTGAGACGGCAGGTAAGGCCAACACCTCACCGAAAGTCAGAATGGCCATGGCTAGAATGAAACTCCAGTAGGCATGCGCCCAAATGAGCACCAGAAATGATGACGCAAATAAGATAAACCCAAGATTGAGCCGTAAGTTCAAGTGAGCCAATAACCAGTCATCAAAGAGCGTTAAGACGGGTTGCAAGACCACGATGAGCACTGCGTTAATCGTCCATAACCAGGTGTAATCCTTAACAGTCATCCCCAGGTGAATCATGTAGGTTGAGATGTTGCTTTGCCACTGTTCATAGGTAATCCAAGTGATGAATAAGGTCAACAGTAACAGCAAGATTTGCGGCCAGTACGGGTTCTTGGCCTGAACGGCCTTGCTTGTCGGATCAGCTGTGCGCTTGGGTACCTTCACGTTGAAGAAGAAAATCGCCACAATCAAAAAAAGCACAAACAGGGCAAAAGCCAACATAAAGATGTAAGTAATCCCTAACGGCAAGACAAACCCGACAATCATGGTGCCAATAACCAGTCCCAAGTTGGACATAAAGTATAAGACATTAAACACGTAGCTAGACTTACGACTTTTAACTAGTGTGGCGTAAGAATTGATGGAGGTCATCACAATCCCATTCCCAAATCCTGATACGACTAGGAAGAGTGGATAGGCTGGCCAACCGTGCCAAAAAATTAACCCGCCTGTGGCTAGACTATTGAGCGTAATTCCCAACAGGATGGTAGGATATGGTCGCCATCGATCAAACAAGAAGCCCCCTGCATAATTCCCAATCACCATAAAGAGAGAATTAATGAATAGAACAATCCCAGCAATCGTCAACGACTCATGCAAGTACTCGTGCATATAAATTGTGGTCAGTGGCCAGATAAAGCTAATCCCGGTATTGGTGATTAAAGAGCCTAGAAATAACCATTTCAGTGAAATTGATTGCCGTTCCAAGTAATCCCCTCTTCCATTTCTACTCCGCTCGCTCAAGCCTTACCCCAAAATAAGCGCTTGTTTGAGACTCAAATTACAGCCATCATACCATACCTCATCATCTTGAAAACACCTTAAAAACGGCTTTTCCAGACTGGTTTTCACACGTGGCAGCAGTTGAGGCAGCGCAGCAGTTCAGCTAGATATGAGCGAAATTGTTTTTAATTTTTTGCGATTATTGAATGAACCGATTTCAGAACGCATCACAATGCGGTACACTTGAATATAGTAGTAAGACTATTCTGAGAGGTTGATTACATGTCAGTTGAATCCAGCTTGCAATACCAACAAGATTTTTTCGAGCACTTTAATCAAGCATGGCAAGATAAATCGAGTTATCAACTCTACCGCGGTCTCGACACCACGGCCGACAATTTGCGTTTACCCATTGAAGAAGCGCCTGGATACATTCTTGCCTACGACAAAAATGCCCAGCAGGAATTGCAAGATTTTCTGCAAACCCGATTTATTACCTTTGTCCGTGAACACGTTCCCTTCTTTGAAGTCAGCGATGACGGCCGGGTTTTCTTTGGTGACTGGTACCACCGGCGCCAATTTGGTGAATTAAAACCTATCAGCCGCACCATCGCGCAATTCTCCGATGAAGAACAAGCCATTATTCCGCAACTGCAGGCCTTCTCACAAGACCCTGACAACTATTTGCAGCTTGAACTTGAAGCAATGCGTAAAGATGTTTACCGCGATGTTAATCGCCTCCAAAATCAACTTGAAACCGAAATGGCCAGCCAGCCTGAGCAACCGGAAGCTGCCAACGGTGGTTTCCGTGGCTTACTGAAGACTTTCATCGATCCTAGCGATCCCGACGAAAGTCAACCTAGCGCACCGGCAGCACCTGACAAAACCAAGCGTTTGCGTCAACAATTTAACCAAGTCAAAGACCAAGCTGATCATGACTTTGATCTCAAAAAGCGGCAGTTGGAAGTTTCAGCGGCCATCACCCGCTATGAATATCAGGCGGTATTAAGTGAATACAGTTCCATCGAACAGTTCGAAAACGTGCTGAGCAATTTGAAGACTGACTTCATGGCCGCACTAAAAGCCGAAGGGGGTAAGCAAAATGCTTAATTTATCTGATACCAAGTTGAAATCGATTGTCGCTAGTGATCTTTCCCCCTTGGACGCTCGCAATCAAGTTTCTGCCCAATACACGCAGTTAGCCAAAGACTTCGCTAATGATCCAGAATGGCAAACCAATCAACCTGCTGCCACCAGCCGTTTACTCAGTTATACCGACTTATTAGCTGCTAAACTGATGCAGGCCTTTGCTGCTGATAAGACGATTTCTGACACATTTTTGGCCAATGTCTGGCCTGAAACCGTTGCAAACGATGGCACGCATTCAGCCATTGGGTTTAACTTGAACCGTGACGGAAGCAATCTGGCTATGTTCACTATCAGCAATCCCTTGGATTCTGAGGCCAGCTTAGTGGCTAACAATCTGCCAACCTTATTGCAAGTCACCGCTAAGGAACAATCGGACCTAGGTTATGCTGACCAAGAATTAACAGCCTTAAGCAATATGATTAAATCTCTGTACACGGCCAACTATACCTTCAAGCAATTAGACGACACCGTTTTACAGCCTGTCGACCAACTGACGTTCAAGACCAAATACGACAACAATGTCACGATTTCCAGTCACGCCCACGTTGTCGAAGCTGGCAATATCGAACTACAAGTCGCCCTTAACCCCCATGATGTGGTAACCGGCTATCATGTCTTCGATGATGCCGGCCATGACTGGATGGACTTGGGTTCAGAAGAAGTTGGGGCGACCGACTTCACTTGGGAATCAACCACGATCCCCGAAGAGTTGGTTGGCAATGACCTTGAGTTACAAGTCGCAGTCCGTTCGATTAACAATGCCCCTGCCCTGGACGAATTATTTGTCATTGCCTCCAGCAATGCGATTCTGATGCGGCAATTAGCTGGTGACGGACGCTATGAGTTAGCGCTCCCCAACAAGCAAAGTTTAACTGTCACTGTGAACCCACAAACTGACACAGTGACCCTGCATTATCCTGAATCGACTGTCCAAATCTACGAGCTCAACCAACTCTACCCATTCCTGGGTGAATGGTTGAAGAGCGTGTCACCTAAGAAACCCGCCTTTAACTAAAAAGCGTGCAATTTTGCCTGTTACTGGGTAGAATAAGCCCAATAATGACTAGGAGGCTTTTTAATGGCAAATGAGATTCCCGAAGTGTTAACAATTGCGGGTTCCGACAGCGATGGCAGCGCTGGAATGGAAGCTGATTTACACAGTTTCTTCATGCGCGGTGCTTATGGCACTGTCGTTCTCACCACTGCTGTCGCAGGTAATTCCTATGGGATTCACGACAGCGTGACACTGCCCTTGGAATTTATCGACCACCAATTTGATGCTCTGGCCGATGACCTGCACATCCGCGCGGCCAAAACAGGCATGCTGGCGAATGCAGCCATGATTAATACCGTCGTCAAAAATCTTAAAAAATATGACTTTGGGCCGTTGGTACTTGACCCAGTGATTGTCACCATTCACGGTGCCTTGCTTTTGGAACAAGATGCTTTTGAGACGCTCAAAAGTGATTTAATTCCACTGGCGACGTTGATTACACCTAACTTTTATGAAGCAGAACATCTCACCAATCTGACGCTCGACTCCGATGACCAAATTGAAGCCGCTGCTGAAATTCTACAGCAGATGGGTGCCAAAAATGTCATGATCAAAGGCGACCATACTGGCGAAAACCGGACTGAAGTCCGCGATTTCGTCCGACTTGAATCTGGAAAAACCTTCTGGTTGTCGGATGCCTACCATAAGACAGACCGTGTGAACGGGACTGGCGATACCTTGTCAGCCGTCATTACCGCTGAAATCGGCAAGGGTAACTCCATTGAAGATGCGATTCGCATCGCCAAGCGCTTTGTCAATGAAGCGATTGCCAATGAAATTCCCGTCGGCCATCAATTTGGCCCCATCAACCATTGGGCGAACCCAATTGTGACGCCGCAATTTTAAAAGCAAAAACCCCACTGGCCAGTTGCCTATGGGGTTTTTATATTGACACTGACACGGAGGTGGCTTGCATGATAATCGACGGCATCAAACATTACGACGCAATTTTTGGCACGCCCACCCATGAAGCGAACAAAGTCTTCGAATTCTTGGTGGTGGCCGTGTTTCAGGCAGGGCTCAGTTGGAAAGCAACCGCCTCAAAGCTCCCCGTCTTCCAACGGGTCTTTGCCGACTTCGATTATCGTCAAATTGCTGCCTTTGACGAACCAGAACTCGAGAAAATCGAAGGTGCCGCTGACATGATTCGCAATGACCGCAAAATTCGTGCAATTTTGCAAAATGCGCAGGCGGCGGTCAACTTAGAACCCGAATTTACAGACTTGGCTGACTACTTCTGGTCCTTTCAGACGTCGGACTATTCAGATGATTTAGGGACGTTTGTGGCTAAGGATATGAAGAAGCGCGGGTTTAAATTCGTCGGGCCCAAGACGATTGGGATTTTGTTGATTGGCATTGGTGTCCGCCCGCGATTGTAATCAAAAGAAGCCTCAGGGTCAAAATCACTTCGATTTTGACCCTGAGGCTTCTTTTGATTACTTGTTATAGCGAAACCAGCCGAATAATTCAGTGACCGCCATGACGATGAGAATGCCCCCGAAAATACGGAACATCAACAGGACGGCATGGAATGGGTTAAAGATTAAGACTAAACCGGCGATTGCCACCAAAATTCCGTAAATGACAGCTGGTACCGGCGAGACGTTGACGTATTGTTGCTGGCGACTAGCACCGGTCACGCGTGTAATCCCGTAAATCAATAAGATGAACCCAAGCACTAGTGGTAATAAGCTGAGAACTGGTTTGGCGAGGACTAAGACCAGCACTGCCGCGATGAGCAGTCCGACGCCCCCCATTGAACCAATCCCGCTATACCCCGCCCGTTTCAAATCTCGACTGGCACCAAAGGCATTGAAAGCGGCTATGAGCAAGCCGATTGCAATAACCCAAGTGACAATCGATAGAACACTATTGGGCGCTAAGACAATCCAAGCACCTAAGCCCAACATCAGTAGCGCGCGAATCCAAGCGGCCCGTTGTAATTGGTCAAATAATGACTGCATACTGATTTCTCCTTTAACAACCGGCGAAACTGGTTGTGTGATTTCATAATTTTTCTGATAAAACCAGCATAGCACATTTCGACCAGCAGCCACTCAGTCCGAAGTCCCCTTTTCTACCACGCCTCATGGTTCCATGTGCGGCCGTCAACCTCGCCTTCAGCCAATTCTAGACGCTCAGCTTGTTCTTTAATCATGGCTTGCAGTTCATGGTAAAAGGCCCGCTGGCGGTAGTCCGTTGCTTCCTGCTCCCAGGTCTTCGCTTGGGTGAGCAACCAGGTTTGGGTATCATTCATTCTGCTTCACCTCGCTTGAGTTCAGCCAGTGTCTGTTGAAAACGTTCAAGATTATCTTGTTGATCCTGCAATTGATCAGCGACCAAATCTCCTGTGGTGTCATCCCGATAGGTCCGCAATTGATTAATGAACCATTGGGCCCGCTCGTTGAAGCGACTGGGATGGTCGAGGGTGAGATACTGCTGGTACCGCACCAGAAGCGCCTGTTGCGCCGCCTCACTCATATAGGCAAACTGACTAATGGTTAACGGCGCAAGCAAAGAGAGGCCCGTTTTGGCCGCGAGCGCGCGATAAGGCGTCAACAGTTCGCTGAGGCTAAACTGTTCCCGGCCGCCTAACTGGTAATCCCGCTCTGGCTGGCTGAAACTGACCACCAACCCCAAGGTCTTGCCGCGTAACAGTCCACCATTTTCGTCGTACACGACCTGTTTGGTCCATACCTCATCCAACCAGCGTTTTAGCGAAGCTGGCGCGCTATACCAATATAACGGGAATTGGAAGACAATCCGGTTCGCTGACATGATGCGCTCACGCTCAACTGTTGAATCAAAATCCTTCTGTGCGTCGAGATGATACCAACTCACTTCATCGAGCCCGACAAGACTTTCTTTGAGAAATTGTTGTGTATTAGACGTTTCAATCTTCGGATGACTCACAACGACCAACGTTTTCATGATGGGCTCCTTTACTTTTTCGTCCAGCATAGCACAAAAGAAAACCACCGGAACCACTAAAATGGTTCCGGTGGTTTTTATCCGATAGCAACAACTTCATCGGCCAGATCAAGGATAGTTTGGTCATTGGTATGAATCACCGCCACCAACGATAAATCCGAATCTGCTGTAATAGCTTTCAAGATTGCATACTCATTCTTGGGGTCAACGGCCGAAGTTGACTCGTCCATAAGCAAGAAGCGTGGCTGGCGAATTAAGGCGCGAGCTAAAGCCAGACGCTGTTTCTGGCCGCCAGAGATATTCTGACCACCATCAACCAAGACTGTATCCAATCCATCAGGCATAGCAGCAACCTCATCGGTCAGTCGGGTAACGGCCAAGGCCTTGGCGATTGCTGCATCGGAGAATGACTCATCGAGCGTTAAGTTATAGCGAATCGTATCAGAGAAAATAATTGGATTCTGTGACAGGTAAGTCAACTCAGGAAGACCAATTGCCACCGTTCCCGCTTGTGGCGCTATCCGTTCTGTCAGCAGGTTCAAAATCGTCGACTTCCCACTCCCAGAAGGCCCCGTAATGAAATACTTTTGTCCTGCTGGCATCGTCAGCGAGTAGTCAGTTAGCACATTATGATTAGGCGTTGGTGCATATGTAATTTGATTCAATGAAAAGGCAACGTCTGCTGGCGCAGTTGATAGCTGCGAAGGTGAGGCTTGGACTTGTTGGTTAAATTTCTTAAAGAGTGTCGCATTACTTTTGACCAGGGCCCAATCACCGCCAATAGATCGCGTGCCGCTGAAGAACAAGCCCGCCAGAGAAGCGATGGATAAGATTGTCCCGATTTGAGTCTGGCCCTGAAGAATGAGCCAACCTGTATACGCCAGTAAAATCAGCTGATTGCCCACGCTAATCACCGCCGCAACAGTCCTGACCATCCCACTCACAATCGTAAAATGAATGTTTTCCTGCTTTAATTTAGTGGATGTGCCCGCAATTCGGCGAAAAATTTCAGCCACTAATCCCATACCCAATAAGGTTTCCGTTCCTTTAACGGTTTCAGAGTACGTATTTAACGCTTGTTCATTGGCGGCACTGAGTCGCTCCGAACTGCGAGTCATCAAGCGGTTCAGCGTCCGCGGTAAGACAATTGCAATCACCCCAAGTAGAACTGTCACCACCATGAGTCGCCATTGCAAAAAGACAATCGCCGCCGTACTAAAAACAATGATACCAACCGTCTGAATCAAGCCATAAAATGGTGCAAATCCATTGGTATTAATCTGATTAATGTCATTCATCATCCCCGAAGCATAATAGGCCTCACTGTTGCGGCGGTATGCCGCTACTCCAAATTGTGCCGATTGCATTAAATCCTGACGCATATCGGCGTTCATCCGCTGTGTCAGTGAGGTCTGATAAATATCATTCACGTACCCAATGGCGAACCCAAGCAACCACAGGCCAAAATCGATTCCCATCCAGATAAAGAACCCCGCTGGCTTATGGGCGCTCAACTGATTAGTGGCGAAGGATAATACTGTCGACGTGGCAATTTGTACTCCCGCAATCAGTATTATCGACGTGCCAAGCAAGATGTTCTGCCATTTATACCGCAACAAATAGTGTTTCATCAAACGCCTCCAAAACCCGATATAAGATTATTGCCATTTAAAATTAATCTTTTTCTCATTTTACATCTCAGGCTAAGAAACGCAAGAATGTTTCGCGTGAAACACAAAAAAACCTGATCCCAAAAGTTCCGGAATCAGGCTACTGCTTGATGATTAACTTAAGAATTGATTGAAGAAGTTCAGCGTTGGCAACCAGGCTTCATCTTCGTAGCCTTCAGCATGCCGGCCGCCAGTAATTAATTGCGTAAAGACAGGCACATCGTTCTTGGCGAGGGCTTCTTCGAGCATTGTGACACCAGTTGTTGGGACGATTTCTTCCAGTGAGTTTGCTAAGTAAATTGGGCCAGCTTTTGGTGTGACCCGATCAAATGGTTCAAGGCCTGGGAATTGACTTTCGTCTTGATTGACGTAATTCAGAATGAACCACTTGTAGTAAGGATCGTTCTTCCCACCTTGATCAATTTCGTTACTCTTTGACACAGTATCAAGTTCAGTATTGCGCACTGGCACGACATCCTTGTGCTTGCTGAACCAGTCAATTACATCGAAAATCCCTGACCAGGAAACCGCCGGAATGCCGTCCTTGAGGCCGACATCAACTGACAATGAACCGCCGGCACTGCCGCCAAAGACCCCAATCTTGCTGTGGTCAAAATTAAATGGTGATGATTTGAGCCATTGATACGCTTCCCAGACATCATCGCGCGCTGCAGGATAGAAGGCTGCTGGTGCCAGCCGGTAGTTTGGCACCACCACTAAAAAGCCTTGTTCTGCAAACTTAGTGGCAATCCCAGCTTCCTTGGCTTTATCCCCTTGAACCCAGCCACCACCATGAATATCCAAGATGGCAGCGCGAGAGCCTTCGCTGTTTTCGTACACGTCAAGTTTCAAATCTAGATCGGATTGATAAACGATATCTTTCGTAACATTTATAGTCATCGCAAATCCCCCTTTAATTTAACTCGAGTATAACGCGCCTGCTCAAAAACTCACTTATTTTTGCTCGAGGCCAAGCGCTGCCAGCAGTTTCTTCTGCACAGTTGGCAGCGTCAGTGAATCCAGTTGGTCAACTGGCACCCAGCGCGCAGGTAGATATTTCAGGGTAGTGGTTGGCGTTTCTGCGGTCAGTAGCGTCATTTGCCATTGTTGATGTGTAAACGTGTGCTTCACTAGCGGCGCCCCAGCGTTGGCAAATTCAAGTGTCAGGCCTGATTCTTCAGCAAACTGTGCCGACGCTGACTCGATTGCCTCGGCTTCAAGTGCTGATTCAGGTAAGTCATCCTGGTTAATCAGGGGAAACATCCATAGGTCGCCTAACATCCCTGTGCTTGGCCGCTGAACAAACAGCCATCCAGCCTCACTGTGGATGCCTAAAGCAAAATAATGCTTCACCACGGGCTTAGCCTTTTTAGTTTTGACCGGATAATCTAAGACGACATCATCAAGGTAACTTTGATCAAAGGCTGCCACTGGGGAATGCGCTGGGTCAGGGTCTTTGGCCCGCATATAGGTCGAGCCTAAATCCATAATGGCCTGGTTGAAATCGCCTGGTCGATCTTTGGGCATCACTTGTTGAATGACATCCGCGAAAATTCCGCGCGATTTTGGCTGGGCAATATCGGCATCAATTTTGAACAAGCGAGCAAACACGCGGAAGGCATTGCCGTCGACAGCGGGCACTGGCTCCCCAAACGCAATACTGGCAATGGCACCAGCCGTATAAGGGCCAATGCCTTGGAGCTTTTGTAATTCAGCTGCGGTCTGGGGCCACACCCCATCGTAATCCTGCACCACTTGCTTGGCAGCGGTCTGGAGGTTCCGCGCTCGCGAGTAATACCCTAAGCCTTCCCACGCTTTGAGCACCTCAGCTTCGGGAGCAGCAGCTAGGGCGGCAACAGTTGGAAACTTAGCAATAAAATTGTGATAGTACGGAATCACTGTTTGCACCTGCGTCTGCTGGAGCATGATTTCACTGACCATCACGTGGTAAGGATCGTGATCCTGGCGCCACGGCAAATCGCGACCTTCTTGGTCGTACCACTCAAGCAAGGCCTTTTGAAACTGTTCAATCTTGGTCTGTGACCACATTTTGTCCACGCGCTTGTCCACCTTTGTTTTTTGCTCGTTCCAGTATACCAAAAAAGCAACTCAGCGCTGGCCGAGTTGCTTTTTTGATGATCACAAATTTGTGTTCAATTATTCTTTTTCCAACCGTGCGGCTTCTGCATCGATAGTTGCAAAACCGGACTTACCTGACTTCTTAGGTTCGTCAGCACGCTTCTTTTCGACCTCTTCAATTAAGGCCTTACGTTCTTGTTTACTGAGCTTCCCTGCCATTAGATCTCGCCTCTTTTGAATTTGAGCTAAAGGGCATTCGCATACTCTTCACTTTCTGTTATACCACTTTCTGCCGGAAGTGACACAAAGAAATGCTATTGATTCAAATGAACGACTCGAATATGACTATTGCCTTGGCCGGTCGGCTCAACGCGCAATTGGTCCGGAATACCCGCTCGTAACTCGCTGACGTGGCTAATAATCCCAATCAGGCGAGATTGGCCCTCAATGGTTTCAAGCGCCTCTAACGCCACAGCAAGACTATCTGTGTCGAGTGCCCCAAAGCCTTCATCGACAAAAAGAGCATCGACATGGACGCCGCCATTTTCACGTTGGATGACTTCTCCCAGCGCTAACGCCAGACTTAAGGCAGCGATGAAGCTTTCACCACCAGACAGCGTATGGACTGAGCGGCTTTCGCCAACTTCATCGTCATACACGTCAATCTCTAGCCCAGAGTTGGCACTGCGACTGCCAGGTTCTGAATGCAACACAAACTGGTAGCGACCGTTAGTCAACGCTGAGAAACGCTCATTGGCAACACTTAAGACCTGCTGGAGATAGGTTTGTAAGACATAGCGCTCCAAGCTGACTTTTTGCTGGCCGGTCCCACTCATCACATCCAGTAAGCCTTGCAACTGTGCGGCTTCCTCAAGCAACTGCTGGTTGGTGGCCAACAGTTGGCTCAGTTGGTCAACGAGGCGCTGATTGCTTTGCCACCGTTGTTTCACAGCCGCGGCCTCAGCCTGCAGCTTGCGACTGGTTTCTGCCTCAGCCTGGGCCGCTACCTGCAATTGCCCGACATCTGGCATGGTTTGCTGGCCAATCTGTTCAGTCACCGTTGCCAAGCGCGTCTGATTTCGGGTGATGGCCTCTTGGTAGTCGGCGACTTGTCGCTCGAGTTGGGTTAGTTCATCCCGGCGGTCATTCAAGGCGACGAACTCTGCCTCGGTGAGTTCTTGCTGCGTGAGTGCGCGCTCGAACTCATCCGCGTGCGCCGTCAACTCTGTTTGCACCCGTGCCAATTCTTGTTGATTGGCTTCCAATGTAGCTGAGAGCGTGGCCAGCTGCGTCTGCGCAGCGGACAAGTCCGTTTGATTCTTGGTCAGCCGTTGGTCAAAATCATGGAGCTGCTCGTCGAGTTCTTTGAGTTGCTGTTCAAGCACTTGTTGATCCTGCTTCACAGCTGGCAGTTGTTCGAGGCTAGCCAATTGTGTGACCAATCGCTCATGTTGGACTTGCAAGTGGTTGAGCGTTTCGGTGGTTTGATTCTTGGTGGCTGTCGCGGTATTAAGTGTCTCGGTAGTTTCCAGTTGCGTTTGAGTCAATGCTGTCAGTTGCTTTTGTTGGTCATCAACGGCAGCCTGAGTGGTCGCCTGCAACGTCGTAAATGCCGCAAAATCAGAGACGTCGAGGCTTTCAAGGGCTTCATTAAGGGCTGTGCTTTGCGTCTGTTGCTGCGTCTGGATATCAGTCAGTGTGTGCTGAATCTCCGCAATCTGAGTTTGCAACGTGGTCACTTGGTTCGCTGCCTGCGCGCGATTTTGGTCAGCGACTTCAAGCACTTCCGCCGTGACCGGTTCAGCGGTGATCGTTGCGGGGTGCGGGTGATCCGTGCTTCCGCACACTGGGCACGGCGTATCGGGGCTCAATTGGCCCACTAATACCGTGATTTGGGCACTAATTTGTTGGTCCAACAATTGCTGATAAGCCGCTTGGGCCTGCTCCTGGACCGCTTGGGCGTCCAGTAACGCTTGTTGCTGGGTCTCGAGGTGGCGTTGTTGGGTGGCCAAGTTCTTGTCTAAGTTTTGCAGTTGATCCACGACTGGTTGCCATTTGGCGGCAAAAACTGCCAGTTGATTGCGTTTGGGCTGCAAATCAGCTTGCTTGAGGGCATCGAGGTCAGCTGTGGTTTGTTTCAAAGTCTGTTCGGCGACTTGAATCTGCTGGTCTGCGTCTTTGGCAGCTTGCTTGATGGCGGCAATATTGGTGTGCACCGTCTGCAATTCTTGACGCTGCGCTTGATATTCAGCCACTTTGGTTAAAGCCTGAGCCGTTTGGTCGCGGGTTTGCTGCCAGGTTGTAACCGTCGGCTGCTGCTTTTTGAGCGCAGCTTGCTCGGTTTGTAAGTTAGTTAAGGTTGTCTGCGTGGCAGTTTGCGCCGTTTTGCCGGTTTCAATGGCGGTTTGTAGGCGGCCGACCTGGGTACGCTCACTGACAATCTGGTTAAACAGGGCATGCTGCGCCACCACAAATTGAAACTGGTCAATTTGCCGCTTAGCTTGGCGCATTACGTCACTTTGAGCTGCCAACACCTGGCGTTCAGCCTCAATTTGCTTTTGGTCAGTAAAGGCTTGCGCCAACTGTTGGCCGCGCGTGAGCGCCTGTTGTGCTGCCTGCGCCTGGTCATAAGCGTGCTGGGCCGACTCGTCCATGGCTGTGACTTGGGCTTGTTGCCCAGTTTGTTCAGCCCTCATCGCCTGCAATTTTACGGGCAACGGCGTGTTGGCCTCAGGTTCAGTCTGCCAATCAAATTGATCAGCCAATGAGTTGGCCTTGGTCATCTGTTGACTTTGTTGGTCGGCAACTTGCTTGGCTTGCACTTTCAGCGCCTCCGCCCAGCGCGCAAACAGCTGGGTCCCGAAAAGATTGCGCAAGAGCACTTCTTTATCGCTGCTGTTGGCATCCAGGAACTGGCGAAAATCCCCCTGTGGTAGCAGCACAATCTGACGAAATTGGAGTTCATCTAACGGCATCAATTCATAAATGCGATCTTGGATCGGCTTGACCCCAGTCACACTGTCGATGGCCTCATCCTGCTGGAACACGGTCAATTCAGGTTTCTTATTACTATTGGTCATCCCCGTGCCGCGTTTTTTAGCCAGTAGTTGTTGGGGCTGGCGGACCAGCTGATAGGTTTTGTCGGCGTGTTCAAACGTTAACGTAACCACAGTCGGTTCGGTGGGGTCAGCAAACTTGGAGCGCATATCGCTCCCCGACCGCTCATTGCCGGAAGTCCGGCCGTATAAGGCGTAGACCAGCGCATCAAAAATCGTTGTCTTCCCGCTACCTGTTTGGCCGCTAATGAGAAAGACTGGATTCTCGCTGAAGTCGTCAAAATCCACGGTCTCGTCGATGTAAGGGCCGAAGTTTTGCATATGTAAGGTCAGAAACCGCATCAGTCTACCTCCTTGGCTTGGGTCAACGTCGATTGCGCCCATTTGCACTGCTGGTCAGTCAAACCAGCTCCTGTGCTTTGTTCAAAAAAGTCACTCAGGAGCGTCATCGGATCAAGGTCGGCATTAACCGTCTCCAGTGGTTGCACGACCTCAACACCATTCTTACGATCCAAACTGACAATTTGAGGATAGATTTCACGCAGTTGACTCATCACATTGGGAATGACCTGGCGATCAGTGAGTGTCACGGCAATATAAGCGTCACGCTTCAAATTTTGATAATAAGCGGGGTCAGTGAGCTCAGCAAAACTTGCCGTCAAATGCACCACATCATGTGTGGGGGGCAAGGCGACAAACTCGCGGGTCATGGTGTCCGTATCGACGATATAGACCCCTTTCTCCTGATTGGCTTCACTGACACTAAACTTCAGCAGTGAACCGGCATACTGAATTTTCTCCGCATTCAACGCATGACGGTTGTGCAAATGACCCAGTGCCACATAGTCAAATGGCGCTAAATCACTCACGGCAACCGCATCAAGCCCACCGACGTTGACCAGTGTTTCTGAATCCGAGTGTTCACTGCCCGCGGCAAAGAAATGGCCGACTAACACATGCTTCATTGTCGGATCAAAAGCCGCGACCATTTTATCGATGACCGGCTGCATGGCCAGGTTAATATTGGTCAGTTGGTCATCATCGAAATAACTACGCGCGGCGAATGGTTCAAAATATGGCAGTAGGAAAAATTGCGTGTTACCCAAAATCACGGGTGCAAACGCCTGGTCGAGCTGGGTATTCATGAACAGGTCGGTGCTCTTAAACCAATCACGGCCGGTCCCCAAACGAACAGCACTATCGTGATTACCAGATATAACTAACGTTGGCAGGCCGATTTCGCGATTTAAGGTTAATAACATTTGGTTGACCAGCGTCACCGCGGCCTCATTCGGTAGCGCCCGGTCGTACAGGTCGCCAGCGACCACAATCGCATCTACCTGCTGTGCTTTCGCCACGTTGACCAGTTGGTCAAAGATGGCTTGTTGATCAGCTAATAAATCATAGCCAGCTAGTTTTCGACCGATATGCCAATCGGCAGTATGAAGAAAACGCATTTTTTCGCCCCTTTTTAGACAAGCGCCCGCCCGTTTTGTTACAATGGAAGTGTTTTCAAGGAGGACGCAAACATGCAAACTTATATTTTTGATATTGATGGTACCCTGATTGACTCAGTGGGAATGTATCTCGACGGCCTACAAAAGACGCTGCGCCGTTACGGTAAAGATTACGCCAAGGAAGATCTCACCTTCACCAATGGGATCCCAGCGACAGAAAGCCTGCCTGAACTTGGTTTTACCAGCGAAGAAATTCCTGAAGTATTTGACCAATGGAGTCAAGATTCCGCCCAATTTGCCGATGAAGTGGATTATTTCCCGGGTGTCAAAGACGTTCTCGTGCAACTGCACCAGCATAGCAAATTAGGGATTGTCACCTCAAAAGACGCCCAACAATTTGCTGAAGACGACGCTGTTTTTCATTTCAGCGATCTAGTCGACACCGTGGTCGTTGCCGGTGATGCCAAGCGCAACAAGCCATTTGGTGATCCAATTGTCTTAGCAATGGAGCGGCTAGGCGGAAGCCCTGAGAACACAGTGTTTGTTGGCGACACCATTGCGGACGCCCAGGCCGCACACGATGCCGAAGTGCCATTTGCGCTCGCAACCTGGACCACGCCCGTGAATCCAGCCTTTGAGCCAATCGCCTATCCCCTCGATACGCCGGCAGACCTCTTGAAGTTATCTTAATTTTGAACTAACTCATCAGCACACGCAACAAGCAAAAATTCCCGATTGAATGCGGACATTCAATCGGGAATTTTTTATTTTTGCATCTCGTCTAAATTGTTAGCAACGGCCATACGGCTGCGTTGGAGCACATAAACAGCGATCAAAACAAGGATGACCCCAATCACTTCAACCACATTGATCGCGGTATGGAAGACAATGATGGTCAAAATAAAAGTCACCACTGGCTGCAAGGCGTCCATGATACTAACCACTGATTCAGGCGCATATTGCAGACTGATTAACAGAGAGCCAAATGCGCCGACTGTCCCGACCACAATCACCGTGCCCAAGCCCATCCAGAGTTGCGGCGTCAATGGCGGATGATTTATCCATACCGGTTGAACCAGATTAAAGCCAAGCGACGCAATCAAGGTGCCCCAACCTAAGACGACAAAAGGTGGATATTTGGCCACCAGGGGCTTGGGAATGGTGACGTACATCGCGGCCGTCACCCCAGAAAGAATCCCCCAAATAATCGCGCTCACTGGCACGGCCAAACTATGAATATCGCCGCGGGTGATGGCTAAGACGACGCCAATTAATGCGAGCACAAAGGCAATCAAATCTCCCCGCAAAGGCCGCTCGTGATGAAAGCCAACTGCCCATAGAACAATAAATAATGGCGCTAAGTATTGAAGAATTGTCGCCGCTGACGCATTCCCCTGTTCAATACTGATGTAAAAAGTATAAATATTGGCTGCCAGTCCAAAAACGGCGTACATCACTAGCCGCAGTACATCTTTACCTGAGTGAAAAATTGCAAAGGTCCGTTTGCCGTAAAGAATGAGACTAATGACAATCAAAATGACGCCGGCCCCCAGCGTACGGGCGCCAATGAACCACATTGCAGGAATGGCGATATCCTGCGAGACATACTGCAACATCGTCCCGGAAATCCCCCACAACGTGGATGCTAGGGCCGCAAAGAAAATCCCACGGCCAACACTTTTTGAAACTTTTGGTTCGTTCATAAGCAAAGTCCTCCTGCCAAAAGAATAGAATAGCGGAAAATTATTAAATTAGCGACAGAGAACCATTCAAATCTGGAGAAAAATTCTGCGCTAGTTTTACACAAAAAATAGCCGTCGCCTTTTCAGCAACGACTATTTATGTCACCAAATCCTACTGCTTTGTTGGTCGAATAAGAATGATGAAATGGATCACAAGGATGGCAAGCAATACAACAGCCTTAACCACCTGCCAATCATTCCCAATATTTCCCCCGAACAATCCGGCCATCACTATGACACTGACCAGTATGACCGCGAACCACCACGGGCTGATGCCAGCATCCCGGTAACGCCGAATAGTAATCATCAGCGAAGGAATCAGAGTTGCCAGATCATAAACTGAGAACAAAAAGATGATGAAACCGACAATCAGTATTGACGGGGTCCCGACACTACTAATCGCCGAACTAGCAGTGCTACCGGTGCTGCTCTGTTTCATAAGGCTAAACCCGAAAAATGTCATTGCCACGATAAAGACTAGTACACCACCAATCACACGGATTAGCGTGTTCCAGAAAAAGGCCCACCAATAAGCCGAACGACTGCTGCGTCCCCTAAAGTCAAAGAAATGAGTCCAGAAAAGCTTGAATGCTCGCCCAATCGTCACTGGTCCAGAAGCTGATGCTGCGACTTTGGGCGCATCATGACTTGGTAGTAAGGTCACAATAAAACTCACTAAACTGAGCAGACTTGAAATCAATGATAACCACCAAAGGTTCAGGACTTGGCCCGGCAGCGCATAGGTGATGCCAGCAAAAAGCCAACCAAAGACGGTAATGAAGACCGCGAGCCATGGGCTCACGCCAGCATCACGAAACCGACGAATCTGCAAACTGAACGACGGTAAAATCAAGATGGCGCACCAAACCAGAAACGGCCACTCAGTCATGAAATCGACGGTTTTGTTTGTCGTCGCGAAGTCAATAGGACTGATACCAACCGACACAATAATGGCAAGAATCATTGAGAGAATAAACACTGCTAACTCAACCCACCAAAAGGCTGCCCGAGTACTACGCCCCTTATAATCAAACGTGCGGGTCACAAACTCTTTTACCGCTTGACCGAACCCAACTGCTTTTGACCGCTCCTCCATGAGAGTCACCCCTTCCTACACCAATACCCAATTTCCCTTAATTGCGTTCAGAATATACCCTGTTTCTCAAGGCGTAAAGCAAAATTGTTCCGAAATAGACCAATGTGACAAAACTGTTAGTTTAAGTCACACAAAAAGGCAAGTTTCCAGATATCTGGAAACTTGCCTTTTTGCAGCCTTGCCGTGAAATAGCTGGCAGAGAAGCGGCTGGTCAGCTGTGAAATTGTGCTTGGCGGAGATGGTCCGCCTAGCACAAGGCCGAGCTTGAAGACTTGCGAATTGGGCAAGGCTCCAAGTCGTGCCCACAGCGTTCCACCAGCCAGCTTCAGACAGCGAGTGCTACACGGCACCATAGCCAAAACGCCTTTGCTCGCGCTCTTGCTTAATAAATTTCTTTTTGTTGTTCCAAAACAACTTCATGATTCATGAAGTCTTCGTAGCTGGTTTCGCCACGGTCGATAACGCCCTTAGGTCCGACTTCAACGATGTGATCAGCGATGGTCTGAATGAACTGACGATCATGACTAGTGAAAATCAATGAGCCGCTAAAATCGATTAAGGCATCATTCAATGCGGTAATACTTTCCAAATCCAAGTGATTGGTTGGGTCGTCCAACAGCAGCACATTGGCCTTGCCCAGCATCAACTTTGCTAAGTAACTGCGGACTTTTTCGCCCCCAGATAAGACATCAACTGGCTTAAGCACTTCATCCCCGGAGAATAACATCCGCCCTAAGAAGCCGCGTAAGAAGGTATTGTCGCTTTCTTCTTTGCTGGCAAATTGACGCAGCCATTCGAGAATATTCAAGCTACTATCGCTGAATTCAGGATTCAAGTCCTTAGGCATGTAAGCCTGAGTCGTTGTGACCCCAAACGTAATCGATCCGGTATCCGGTTGAATTTCGCCGGCCAGAAGTTGCATTAAGACCGTGGTCGTCACATCACTGCGACTAATTAAGGCAGTCTTTTCACCCGGACGTAAGATGAAGTTGACGTTGTCTAAGACTTTGACGCCATCAATTGTCTTCGAGACATTTTCGACCCGCAGTAAGTCGTTCCCAATTTCGCGTTCAGGATCAAACTTGATGAATGGGTACTTCCGACTACTTGGCTTGATATCGTCCAAGGTAATCTTTTCCAATTGTTTCTTCCGCGATGTCGCCTGCTTCGACTTTGAGGCATTAGCAGAGAAACGCGCCACGAATTCTTGTAATTGCTTGATTTGTTCTTCTTTTTTGGCATTGGCATTGGCCTTAAGTTCTTGGGCCAGTTGGGCCGATTGCAACCAGAAGTCGTAGTTCCCGACGAAAAGCTCAATCTTACCAAAGTCAACGTCACACATCATGGTGCAGACGGCGTTTAAGAAGTGCCGGTCATGGCTGACCACAAGCACAGTGTTCTCATAATCAGCAAGCCAATCTTCCAACCAATCAATGGCTGCAGGATCAAGCCCGTTGGTTGGTTCGTCCAATAATAGGACATCTGGCTTCCCAAAAATTGCTTGTGCAAGTAAGACCTTAATCTTTTCGCCTTCTGGCAAGTCTGCCATCAAGCTTTGATGTGTGCTTTCTGGAATACCCAGGGACTGCAACAGTTGGGCGGCATCACTTTCAGCGTTCCAGCCATCCATTTCGGCAAATTCGCCTTCAAGTTCGGCTGCTTTAATCCCATCTGCTTCGGTGAAATCAGCTTTCATATACAAGGCGTCTTTTTCTGTCATCACTTCATATAAACGGGTCCAGCCTTGTAAGACAGTGTTCATCACTGTTTGATCATCAAAGGCAAAGTGATCCTGCTTCAAACTGCTCATCCGTTCGTTAGGTGAGAGTGTCACCGTCCCAGTTGTTGGTTGCAACTGACCTTCAAGAATCTTCAAGAACGTTGACTTACCCGCACCGTTGGCACCAATAATCCCGTAACAATTACCTGGTGTAAACTTTAAATTAACGTCTTCGTACAGCTTGCGGTCCGTAAACGTCATTGAAACATTACTTACAGTTAACAATCGATAACCTCGTTTCTTTCTTTATCACGACATAATTCTCTACATCGTATCAGAGTTTGTCATGACCTTCAATCACGATTCCGACATGCGTCAGCAAAGCATTTTCACAGAGTGCGTGCTATATTGGTGGCAGCGTTAACAAAAGGAGGAATCACGATGACAGATACAGTCTTAGTGACCGGCGCCACAGGTTATATTGGCGCCTGGATTGTCCAAGATTTAGTTAAAAAAGGCTACCATGTGCGGGGATTATCCCGCAGTCAACAAAAAGCCGACGTATTGAAACAGCTCATTCCAGAAGTTGACATGTTTATCGGGAACATTACCGATCCTGATTCAGTGAAACCCGCACTTGAAGGTGTCGACGGTGTCTTTAGTGTTGCAACCGCAGTTAATCCGGCGTCGACCGATGCGACGGCCTGGAAAGCGGATATGGCCAATGAAATTGCGACCTGGTTTGGCGCCATTGCGGCCCAACCCACCATCAAAAAAGTCGTGATGACCGGATCTGAATCCGCAATGGGCTGGGGCGATCAGGATAAGCCCGTGTATACCGAAGCCGACTGGTCAGACGTTGACGACCCACATCAATATGATGCTTATATCACTTTGAAAGCCGTTGAAGAAAAACTGGCCTGGGACTTTGCCCACGATCCAAGTAAAAACACCAATCACTTCCAACTCAGTGTCAGCCTCGTATCAGGCATTGTTGGCCCTGCATTATTGCCATGGAGTAATCACCATAGTTCACCATTGTCATTTCTCAGTGGACCGTCTGTGCCTGATTTCAAATTCTTTGCCAGTGATGTGCGTGATGTCGCTGGTCAACACATTGCCTTGTATGAGAACCCTGAGGCTGCCAACAAGCGTGTAGTTTTGAATAATCTCGTGGCGCGCGTCAGTACCGTGGCGGAATTAGTCCAACAATTGCCAGCAGCGGAACAACACATTATCTTCCCCAACGGCATCGCCACAGTTTTGAACGCGGATGTGCTCATGCCTGTTTTGAATCTCTCGTACGGTTATGCGGTCGTGACCAAGAATCTGGCCCGCCACGTTGGCGGCAACTATCAATATGAAACCTTGTACCCACAGTTGTACCGCTACCAATATCAAGACTTCATCCAATCAACGTTAGATGGGTTGCATCTGGCCGCTAAACAACTGCTGACAGCCGACTCGACCATGAAATAAAGCAGGAAAAGGGTGTTCAACTTGAATAAATTTGCCAAAGTGATTGTCGGTTTGTTACTCCTGCTTCCTATGATTTTTTTGGCTTCTGGGAACTCATTAGTCGGTGCATTTTTTACTGGCGTACTTCAGAATTGGATCTTTTTACTCGGCTACTCTGCCGTGGCAATTGCCATCCTCTTGTTCCTGAATCGGCTCCTCGCTGGCCCAAAAGCCACTATTTCGCCACTAACAGCCCGCTTTATCGGCATTGCCACGTTATGGGCCGTCTTCATCGTCATACTTACAGTGGTGCTGACAAACATCTTTCCTTCAGGCACTTCAGCTGATGGTCCTCTCAACTCTGCAGCAGCCAAATTACTTACTGGGCCCCTACGCTGGCCGATGATTCTCTCGTTGTGTCTTTTCACCCCAATCACAGAAGAACTTGCCTTTCGAGGTGTGATTCAGCAATTCATTTCTGGGCTAGTGGGTTTTTGGCCAGCAACGGTCTTAACAGCACTCTTGTTCACAGTTCTGCACTGGCAATTACTCATTCCTTCCATCTGTCTATTCACCTTCGCAATGGGAATAAGCATCATGAATCACTATTCTCATACTCTTGCGACAAGCATCATTGCGCACATCATATACAACACGATCGTGACTGTATTAGTATTCGTCCAGCTCTAGCATCAGCCAATTCAGGCGAGCAATGCCATTGACGCAACCGCTTTCACGGCGCATAATCAAGCCAAAATTTAAGTTAGGGGCGATTGGATGCAAAAGTCAGCGCACAGTCTCAATTGGAAAATCACCATGACGCTATTTGTCGCGAGTATTATTTTCTCAATCGGTATTTTAGGCAGCTTTCTCTTTATCCAGTGGCCTCAGCCTTGGACGATTGTTCTCGCCGTGATTGCGATGGTCTCAGGGACTGGGTTCATCCATTATGTGACGAATCGACGCAAATAAAAACACCAACCAGAAATCTGATGACTTCTGGTTGGTGTTTTTGTATGTCCCGGGTGATACCGCGGCTCTGCTATTTATTTTGAATCTTTTGCAGATCTTGGTATTGGCCAAGCATCCAGGTCAGATAGGTTTTGCCCTTTGGCAAGGTTTCAGTGACCTTCAAAACAGGGACACCGGCAGATTTAGCTTCAGCCGCTAATGAATCAACCAACTTGCTGTCGGCCTGCGAATTTTGAACAAAGAAGGCAATCTTCTTACCTTTGATGTCAGCTTTGATTTGCGCAATGTCTGCTGGGCTTGGATCCGTCCCATCCTCAGTTGCTTTGGCAAAGTGGGCATCATTCATCTTGTACCCTAAAGCATCGAGTGCATTATCAAAAACAGGTTCAGAAACGTCAACTTTTTGACCATTACTCTTGGTCTTCAACTCGGCGATCAATTTCGTCAGTGGTTCAAGTGAGGCAATGTATTTCTTGGCGTTCGCGGTGTAATCAGCAGCATGTTTGCTATCGAGCTTGCCATAGACCTTGGCTAAGTGGTTGGCGAGCGCAGGTATCGTCTTATCGTTGTACCACAGATGCTCGTTGTCGCCTTCTTTTTTGTTCATGACATCTTCACCGACACGGACGTACTGGACCTTGTTGTTGGCCGCTTTAACCAACTTATCCATCCAACCATCGTAGCCAATCCCATTGGCTACCACAACGTTGGCAGTGGCGACAGACTTCCCAACTGCGGTGGTTGGTTCATAGTCATGCGGATCAACATCTGGATTATCAATGATGGACGTGACTGTACCGTGATCCCCCAAAACCGCCTTGGCCACTTCACCATAGAAGTCGACACTCGCAATGACATTAATCTTTCCAGAAGTGTTACTGCTAGCCGTCGACGTCGCCTTTTGCCCGCAGGCTGCCAGTAGTAGCATTACCATCAGACTCATCAGTCCAACTAACCATGATTTCTTATGCACACAAACTTCCCCCTTAATTAATCGTAACCGTTACGTTTTAAGGATAACCGATTTTTGCGGTGACGCAAGTAGAATCATTTAATAACAATTGGTATTTAATTTATTTCACATTTTCATAAAAATCGACTGTCCAAAAGCCGCGCTTCGAAATTCATGTGCTATAATATTCGTGAATTGTAATGATTCTAATCTAAGGAGGGCTTTCACCATGCCAATTGACTTAAGAGATGTCCAAGATGTGTATAAAGACGCCGGAGACGACATCATCTTCGCAACCATGAACTTATTGCGCCAGGACCAGAGTTCAGATCTGGAGGTCGTGCAAGATCTCGCTGAACATTTACCTGCCTTTATTAATAGTATGAATATCCGTTATCCTGACGCCCATTTGGCTGTTGCTTTCGGTTTCTCGGCTAACGCTTGGCACTATCTGTTCCCTAACGCCAAAGCGCCTAAAGAACTGGTTGAATTCGAACCCGTTGAAGGCCCTAAGTACACTGCTGTGGCAACTCCAGCAGACTTGTTCTTCCATATTCGCTCGACCAACTCAGCGGTACCATTCGAATTGATGTCTGAAATCATGACCATCATCAAAGACAACACAACAGTCGTGGATGAAACTCATGGCTTCCGCTATTTTGAGGGCCGCGCCATCATTGGTTTCGTGGATGGAACCGAAAACCCAAGTGCCTTAGATACACCAGAATATGCCGTTATCGGTGACGAAGATCCCGACTTCATTGATGGGTCTTACGCTTTTGCCCAGAAGTATCTGCATAACATGGATGCCTGGAATAAGCTGAAAGTCGAACAACAAGAAAAGGCTATTGGCCGCAAGAAGTTTAACGACATTGAATTGAAGGACGAAGAAAAGGCGGAAAATGCCCACAACGTCGTCTCACAAGACAATAAAGATGGCATCGAACACAAGATTGTTCGCATGAATGTGCCATTTAGTAACCCTGCAGAATCCATTAACGGGACCTACTTCATTGGTTATTCACGTTACTATTCTGTGACCCGCCGGATGCTAGAAGGCATGTTCAACAATTCCGACCGCTTATTGGACTTCTCAACCCCAATCACCGGCGAACTCTTCTTCATCCCTTCAAAGGCCGTTCTTGCCGACATCGCAGACGGCGAATTATAGAGCGTGAGTCGACGCGGTCTGGCTCCGGAAGCTAAGCCGGAATCAGGCGAGTGGCCGCACTTGGCCACTGACTGAGGCTGGATTAGCATAAGGAGTCAGCGTCGACGAACGCGTTTAGAGTACGTTTAATCGCCATTCTCCAGCTAAGCTGCAATTGGGCGCACCTAAAAATCACCAACTATTTCTAATTCAAAAGTCATTGATCCCCGCCATTCTTGCGGTTTTCAATGGCTTTTTTATGACACGAAAATATAAGTTAGCCATCCCAAAACTTTTTTGCTCAAAGTGTTGACTTCTTTTCTGAAAAGATTAATAATCATCAATGGAAATTGACTGAGCGCTCGTTCAATAAATTATCCAACCGAATTTCAAATTCACCCAAAAGAGAAAAGAGGTTGCCGTATGAAAGCAGCAGAAATGCAACAAAAGAAGCGCTTGGTCACCACTGACGAGCACAGCAAGAGTTTAAGTGAGGTCAATGGCAGTGTGAAGGTACCTGATGACAAAGGCTTCTGGCGCACCTTACTCGCCTATACTGGCCCCGGGGTTCTAATCGCCGTCGGTTATATGGATCCAGGGAACTGGATTACATCAATCGCTGGTGGGGCCCAGTTCAAGTATCAACTATTATCTGTCGTTCTCATTTCGAGTTTAATTGCCATGCTCCTACAAGCCATGGCTGCTAAACTGGGCATTGTGACCGGTAAAGATTTAGCTCAGATGATCCGGGAGAATACCTCCAAGCGGATGGGGATTGTCCTCTGGGTCATTACAGAATTGGCCATTATGGCCACTGATATTGCTGAAATCATTGGTTCAGCAATTGCTTTGGAATTATTATTCAAAATTCCACTGATTGTCGGCATTGTCATTACCGCTGCCGACGTCCTGATTCTCCTACTGCTCATGCGCTTGGGCTTCCGTAAGATTGAAGCGATTGTGGCCACCCTGGTGATTGTTATTGTCATGGTCTTCGCTTATGAAGTCTTCCTCGCATCCCCACAGTTCACGCAGATTCTTGCGGGATATATTCCAAGCAGCAGTATTTTAACCAACAAATCCATGCTTTATCTTTCCTTAGGGATTGTGGGCGCGACCGTGATGCCCCATGACTTGTTCTTGGGCTCCTCCATTTCACAAACACGTGAAATTGATCGCTCTGATAGCGCTAAGGTTGCGAAGTCCATTAAGTTCACGACCATCGATTCAAACATTCAACTCACGATTGCTTTTATCGTGAATAGTTTGCTGTTAATTCTGGGTGCCGCGCTTTTCTATGGCACGAACAGCCCACTTGGGAAATTCGTTGACCTGTTCAACGCCCTCCAGAACCCTCAAATTGTCGGGGCCATTGCTAGCCCTATCCTGAGCATGTTGTTCGCAGTTGCCCTGCTGTCATCTGGTCAGAGTTCAACCATCACTGGAACCTTATCCGGGCAAATCATCATGGAAGGTTTCATCAATTTGAAGATGCCAATGTGGCTGCAACGCCTTGTGACTCGGTTGCTCTCAGTCTTACCAGTTCTTGGTTTTGCCATCTACTATCATGGGGATGAAGCTAAAATTGAAAACTTACTGACCTTCTCACAAGTCTTCTTGAGTATTGCGTTACCATTCGCAGTTATCCCATTAGTTAAGTACACCAGTGATAAGAAGATCATGGGCCAGTTTGCCAACCACACCTGGTCGAAAGCTCTCGCTTGGTTCTCAGCCATCGTCTTAGTCGCCCTCAATGGGTACTTGATTCTTCAAACCATCGGCATCATCTAAATCTGATAGGAGCGTATTATGCCAACCAATAGTCCTGATCAACGCGACAAGCTCATGACCATCGCCCGTACCCTCTTTGCGACCAAGGGGTACGAAGCCACGACTACCCGTAAGATCAATACTTTGGCTCACACATCCGACGGATTACTCTATTACTACTTCCCCGGAGGCAAAAAGGCACTCCTTGATGCCATTCTACTTGCCGCTCGCGACTCACGGACTGAAAGTCTCCATTCGTTCCAGTTTGAAGCAGCCAAAGACGCAGCAAGTGTGCACAGTGAAATCTTGCGTTTCTTCCAGTTTATCTGGGCGACCCTCAACGAGGAGGAGAACTATCAAGTCTTTCAAATTACCGTCCGTGAGAAGAATTTGCTCTCAGCAGCCCAGTTAGATTGGATTCGGCGCTTGAATCTCTTGATTTCAGAAGAACTCAGGGATTTTCTGACTGCTAGCCAGAACCACCTGGCGGTCTCACCTGAAGAAATTCCGGTTCTCAGCCAAACACTAATTGCGACTTTTCAAGCGGTGATTTTCACCCAACTAGTGGTTACTGAAGAGCGAGAAATCACGCCCGACCACTGGCAAGGACTTAAGGACAGTGTCAGTCTTAGTCTTCGGCAACTATAACAACGAACATCGTCGGTTATCGACGGTGTTTTTTTGTTGGGTAAATCACGCTTGAACCAATTTGTTGCCAACTTTCTCGCTGAAAGTTACACTAACCGCAAAGCTTGAAAATGGAGGGATTATCATGGAAGCATTCGGATTCACACACGGCGGTGGGCCAGAAGTATTCGAGCAGTTCAGTTTGCCTACACCAGAACCTATCAGCAATCAAATCCAGATTGAAGTTAAAGCAGTCGGCTTAAACAACCGCGAACGGATGGAACGCAAGTTAGCCAGTTCTGGGCGGCAAATCGTCACCGGCCGGGATGTTACCGGCGTCGTCTCCAAGCTCGGTGACGGGGTTACCAACTATACTGTTGGCCAGCGCGTCATCGCTCACACAGAGCATGGCGATGCCCAGTATGTCGTGGCAGACCTTGATGCCGTTACACCATTGCCGGATAGCATTAGCTTTGAGGTCGGCGCTGCCATGATTACACCAGGGATTACTGCCTACAAAGCACTGAACTTTTTCACCCAGATGCAGCCTAGCCAGACCATCATCATCAAGGGTGCCTCCGGCGGGGTTGGAGAAATTGCGGTACAATTAGCGGTAGCAAGTGGTGCAACTGTAATTGGAATTGGTGCCAGCCAGAATGAAGCACGGGTGAAAGCCTTAGGCGTTTCGGAATACGTGGCCTATGATCAACAAAAGATTGCCCAAGTCCTCGCCAATCGGGGCGACCTCGTGGTCAATGTTGCGATGAACGGTGCTGGGGATGACGATGACTTGGCGATGGTTAAGCCTGGGGGCGTCATTGTGACGGTCTCACACGGCGCTGTTAGCTCCAGCAAGGCAACGTTCGTCCACATTCGGCCAACGGATGGTATGAGCGATGGCGCGGCTTTAGAAGCGCTTATCGACTTAATGGCTGCAGGCAATTTGAGCCTGCCAGTCGGTCAAACCTTCCCACTGTCCTTAGATGGCATTATTGCCGCCTATTCAGCATTGGAAGAGCCTCATGATGGTCGTCTCGTTTTGACTGCCCAATAATTACGGTTGCATCGTATCCTGGGTTAAAGAGGGGATTCAGATGAACCAAGTTTTCTTTTTTGCGCTTGTTTTGTTGGCCGTTGTGTTTGCCAACATCTTAAATCGCCATATTAAGTGGATTCCCCTACCATTCTTCCTCATCGGGTTGGGGATTCTTTTGGCGCTTGTACCGGATTATCGTAATTTCAATTTCGATCCCTCAGTGTTCTCCTTTGCCATCATCGCGCCACTATTGTTCAATGAAGGTCAAAATGCGTCGCGGTTCTGGATTGGAAAAACATTGGGCAACATTGTCTCGCTAGCGGTCGGGCTCATTCTAGTGACAGTCATTGTATTGGGTTTCAGCATTCATGCGCTCTTCCCACTCATTCCACTGTCGCTGGCCTTTGCCTTAGTCGCTGTTTTAACGCCGACGGATGCCTCGGCTGTGAATGCCATTAATGAAACTAATCCGTTGCCGGCCGATCAAATGCGCATTCTCAGTAATGAATCGCTTTTTAATGACGCCGCCGGTATCGTTGCCTTCACGCTGGCACTAGAGGCTTATGTTTCAGGGCAGTTCTCGATTGGCGTGGCTATCGGCGATTTCGCCTATGTCTTCTTCGGGGGTATGCTCGTCGGGGGCATTCTGGGCACCTTAATCGTTAGCTTCCGGTCACTTTTGATTCGCTGGAGTGACGACGAGCCAGTCATTATGGTGACGCTGCAACTGATTACGCCGTTACTCGTCTACTTTGCGGCGGAAGAACTCGGGCTGTCCGGGATTTTGGCTGTGGTGGCGGCTGGGTTGGCACAAGGGGTTGAGCGTGACCGTTTAGGCTTAGCGAGTGCCCGCATGCAGATTGTGACGACCAACGTTTGGGAAATGGTTTCTGGTATTCTGTCCGGCTTGGTGTTTGTTTTGTTAGGGGTGGAATTGCCGAATGTGATTGGCTTTGGCCTCACCGAACAGTTCTGGCAACTGCTCGCCATCGGGGTCTTCATCTACGTGGCTAAATTACTGATTCGTTGGCTATGGGCCCGTTACTTGTTGAGTGTTCCTGGTGGCAGTAAGAATTGGCGCAATAGCCTTGTGATTGCCCTCAGTGGGGCCAGCGGTACTATTACCCTGTCATTGGCCTTCTCGATTCCTGATGGTGTCACCGCCAATTTGCGCTCAACACTGATTTTTGTGGCGGCTGTCGTGATTATTATCAGTTTGGTCCTGCCACCTTTAGTCATGCCATGGTTGTTACCACAGAAAACCTCGCCGGCAAACAACCAGCATATTTGGGTGCGGCGGATGATTTCGGCGGGTATCGATGCTGTCCGGGGTGAAAAAGTCAATATTGCGGAAGCCCAGATCGTTGAAGATACGCTGACGCAACAATTAATTCTTGATGACACGCCGAACCGCAGACGCCAGGAAGAATATTTCAATCAAACAATTCAAGCTGAGAAGAAGGCCATTGCCGCTCTCCTGCAGCAAGGCACCATTACCAAAGACGAAGCACACTACTATAACGAGTTTATTGATCTGAATAATTTCACCGCTGACCAGCGGATTTGGAAGAATCTATGGCTGCGCATGCGGTTTACCCTGCATATGGGCTCGATGTATCACAGTGTAGCAGCCGCCCAAACGGCTTTTCTCACGACGCCGATTAATCTGGAACCCATCTTCTGGAAGCGGCAATTCAAAGCCCACAATGAGGATATCATCCCCATTGAGCAAGCAGGCTTTGATGCCGCTATGGCCAGTCTCAACTCCCTTGAAGCCAGCGACAACCGGCCTGAAATTAATAATGTGCGGCGGTTCTATCGTAACCGGCACCGGCGGATTCTAGCGGATTCTGTGGACGGTAATACCATGTATCAGCTATTTCTAACTGCGTTCCACGCAGAATTTACCATGGTCCAAACCGCATTAAATAAACAACAGATTAGCTCCAGCCTCGCCGAACGCCTCCAACAACGGATTACCTTCGACGAAATGACCTATCTGCAAAATCAAGATGCGTTCAAAATCTGAGCGTGAACACCCACAGTTAACAACTGAGCACTAGTTGGCTTTCGTTAATGGGCAGTTAAACCCATTGAGAAAGTCACTAGGCGGAAGTTGTTGTGGATGTGAGCGCGTTATGAGCGTGAACACCCACGGTTATGGCCGTGAAAAAGATTCAAAACAACAGCCCCTGGCTTAGATAAGGATGACTGCAATGCAGAGAAAACTCAGTGCGCGACACATGCAAATGATTGCCCTTGGCGGCACGATTGGCGTTGGCCTTTTTATGGGGGCGACTGCCACAATTAAATGGACCGGCCCGTCCGTGCTTTTTGCTTACATCATTGCCGGTGGGTTCTTATATCTCATCATGCGCGCCTTGGGTGAAATGCTGTATGTTGATCCTGACACGGGTTCGTTTGCCAAGTTTGCCTCAGAATATCTCCATCCCGTTTTCGGCTTTTTGACGGCTTGGAGCAATATTTTCCAATTCGTGGTCGTTGGGATGTCGGAGATGATTGCCATTGGAGAATATTTCCGCTTCTGGTGGCCAAACTTACCCGACTGGATTCCAGGGCTCGTCGCCATCACCTTCTTGGTTCTAGCCAACTTAATTTCAGTCAAAATGTTTGGCGAACTGGAATTCTGGTTTGCCCTCATCAAAGTGGTCACCATCGTCTTGATGATTGTGGCTGGGATTGGCCTGATTTTCTTCGGCTTTGGCAATCACGGCCAGGCAATTGGCTTGGCCAACTTATGGCAGCACGGTGGCTGGTTTCCGAATGGGTTGACGGGCTTCTTCTTTGCCCTCTCCATTGTTTTGGGTTCTTATCAAGGGGTGGAATTACTCGGAATTACCGCTGGTGAAGCTGAAAATCCGCGTCCAACCATTGTGAAAGCTGTCCAATCAACAGTCGGTCGCATTCTCATTTTCTATGTGGGCGCCATCTTTGTGATTGTGACGGTCTATCCGTGGGACCAACTGGCAGCGGTCGGTTCGCCTTTTGTCGAGACCTTCTCCAAAATTGGCATCACCTTCGCCGCCGGCTTAATTAACTTTGTGGTCGTCACCGCGGCCCTGTCCGGCGCCAACTCAGGGATCTATTCGGCCAGCCGTATGGTTTACACCTTAGCCAATGCCCACCAGTTACCAAAGGTCTTCACCAAATTGAATCGGCATGGCGTGCCGGTCTTTCCAGTGCTTGCCATTGGGACAGGGATCTTGCTTGGGGTGATCTTGAACGCACTGTTGCCAGTCTTCTTCCCGGCGGCAGGCAGCGTCTTTGTCCTCGTGTATAGTTCAAGCGTCTTGCCCGGTATGGTCCCCTGGGTCGTCATTCTCTTAAGTGAAATCAAATTCCGCCAGCAACATGCTAACGAGATGCTCGACCATCCATTCAAAATGCCATTCGCGCCATACTCAAACTATCTGACCTTGATCTTCTTGGGTATCACCTTAATCTTCATGGTGCTCAATCCCGAGACACGGATCTCGTTGCTTGTCGGCGTCATTTTCATCTTGTTAATCGTTGGGTTATATTTCTTCAAAAATCGCAAAGCAAACTAATTAAAGGAAAGCCGCACATGTGGCTTTCCTTTTTAAATGCTCATGAAACAACTCTAGACCAATTCGTCACCAGCTAAGAATGGTAAGTTATGCAATTATGACACTCGCATTTTGTGGCAGCGCCCACATAACACTTTTAGTCAGAAAGTCCGTGTACAAGCCAGCTTAGCCAAACATTCCATTGGAGCCGATAGTTCTCGGGGTGCCCTTTTCAGAAGTTTTAACTTGGTTTTCCTTAAACAATCTGATATTCTTCAGACTAAAAATTGTCAGCTTTGAATCTTGGTTATATTTATTATTTCAACGAATAGGTTATACTTATTTTAGAAAGAATTCTAAAAGCCAAAATTCACCTTAACTTTTTACCTAGGGAGGTAATTTGATGAAATCCCGCACTTTACTGCATCTGGCTAAACCTTTATTCATGCTTGTTGGTTTAATTGCTTTAACGGTGGCGCCGATTGCTAGTTCAATCTATACCACCACGATTAACGCCACGACCATCAGTGCCCGGGCCAGTGACACTGGCGCGTATGATCCAACAACGGGTTATGTCTTACAGATTCCCCGAGTCAATCCATTACGCGAAGGGGATACTCAGGTCACTGGGTCGCTTGACATCAGCGATATGCCTGCTGGAACCACCGCGACTGTCACGATGTCTATTCCGGGGCTCAATCCCGAAACGTCTACCGTCCAGGCAGATGGCAGTTTTAGTTTTGACGTTGCGGCGCTGACAGCGACAGCACCCGTTAGAATGGTTGCCAACACAACAGGTGCAGTTAGCCTGTCTGGCATTCCAATCACTTACCCCGTTTACGCTGCGGGGTCTGCCGACGACCCATTAACGCAGCTTGCTCTATCTACGCCGCACACTGACCCCCTAGTTCCTGGAGCAACCGAAATTACCGGCGGAATGGCTATTCCTGGTGATTTGCCTGCCAATAACTTCCTGTATATGGCCGCTACCTCTGCCACAGATTCGACCGCTACGTTCAGTGAAGCCTTGGTTGACCACGATACCGGTACTTTCACAGTCCCGATGAATGGGGTAACTGCAGCTGCCGGTGATGTGTATCTGTTAACCACTTTTGCGGCTAACCCAGACACAAATCTCCTCTATCCTGGTAAGACTATTGCAGTGCATGTGACTGACCCTTGGAACAATTACACCATTGCTCAACCGTCGCTGAATCCAATTTCTGCTGGAGATACGATGCTCAGCGGTCACTTTGACAATCAAACCAACGTGCCAGCCGGGACAACTTTTAGCGGTAGTGTCACTTTGCCGGGTGGCAGTTCAGTTCCATTCACAATTGGTGCAGACGGAAGCTTCAATATCACGCTACCAAAGGCTGCTCAACATGGTGATCAATTTACGGTACAAATTACCGCTACTAATAACGGTCGCACACAACAGGCTAGCGCCTCAGTCACGGCCCCAGCTCTGGAAAGCCCACTCGCAAATTATCAAGTGCCCGATCCACATATTGATGGCATTCTGAGTGGGCAAACCACGATGACCGGCAATGTGGACATCTCAACCGCACCAGCGGGTACCAACTTTACGGCGACAGTGACACTCCCTAATGGCAGCACACAGACCGTCCCTGTCGATGCCCAAGGACATTTCCAGTTACCAATTGACCCTGCTGTTACTGGCAATCAGTACACCGTCGTCGTCACAGCGGAAAACACTGGCCATACAGTCACCAGTAACTCAGCCAGCCGAACCGTGATGGCTAGTCATCCATTGGACAACTACACCGTTAGTCAACCAGTGCTCAACCCAATGACCTCAGGTGACACCAAAGTCACCGGGCACGTCGATATCTCGCAAGCCCCCGCCAATACAAGCTTCATGGCCACGCTGACGTTACCAAATGGTCGCACTCAGCAAGTGACTGTAAACGCCGATGGCTCGTTCACTTTCTCAATTCCAGCGGCGATGGCGGGCGACCAGTATAAAGTTGTTATCACAGCGCAAAATGAAGGGTTCCGGAAACAGAGTGAACCGGCAACTACGATCGTCACGGCAAAAGCCACTGAGCAACCAACTGGGAACAAGCCGGGTCACCAACCTGGCCAAGGCAACCAGAATTTACCAGCTACGAGTGATGCAAAGAGCATTGGCCTCGTACTTGCTGGAGTTGCAGTATTACTGGTTTCAGGTGGTATACTCATTCGCAAGCGTCGGGCCTAATTTGACGATAGCGAATTTAATATGCTATGCTAACCACAACATTTAAGGAAAGCGGTGAGTCGCCATTGAAGTAAACCAATTGTTAAATCTAAAAACTAATCTGCCAACACTGGCTTAGTTTCGTGATTTCTCAATTTGGTTGCATCAATGACGTCGTGTCCGCTCACGGCTATTTGAGGTCGACCTGGAGAAATCCGGGTCGGCCTTTTTGTTGGCATCGAAAGGATGTCTGCGTATGTCGACAATAACCGTTAAAAATCTTACCTTTGCCTATGATGGCCAGCTCCAGCCACTGTTTGATCAGGCCCAACTCAACCTTGATACCAGTTGGCACCTAGGACTCGTTGGCCGCAATGGCCGCGGAAAAACCACCCTATTCAAGCTATTACAGGAGCAGCTTCCTCATGTAGGTACCATCAGCGTGCCGGTGAGCTTGCAGTATTTCCCACAACCCGTTTCAGATCCCACTCAACTGACGCTCTATGTCGCCCAGGCCATCGCGCCGGTTGAACAATGGGAACTCGAGCGTGAGCTGTCACAACTCAACGTCGATTTAGACGTTTTATGGCGACCATTTATCGAGTTATCAGGTGGCGAACAGACAAAAGTCCTGCTGAGTCTGTTATTCCTTAATCAAGAAGATTTTGCCTTGATTGATGAGCCCACTAACCATCTCGATCAAAGTGGTCGGGCGATCGTCGCCGACTATCTCAACCATCAGTCCGGGTACATGGTGATTAGCCATGATCAGAACTTTTTGAATCAGGTGACCGATCATATTTTGGCCATCGAGAAACAGCGCCTGGCGCTATACGTCGGTAACTACAGTGTTTACACCACCGAAAAGGCCAACCAAGATGCCTTTGAAACCGCCAAAAACGACCATTTGAAGCGTGACATCAATCGTCTTGAAACGACGGCCAAAGAAAAGGCCAGTTGGTCGGCTTCCCGCGAAGGCGATAAATATGGGGACCGCCATGTCAAAGGTAGCGGTGGCATCCCCGATAAAGGCTTCATTGGCGCCCGCGCCGCGCGGGTCATGCAGAAAAAGAAAAATCTGGAACATCGGATGGATAAGGAAATCGCAGACAAAGCGCAATTGCTCAAAAATATTGAGACGATTGCGCCGCTGACGATGACACCAGCGCCTGTTCGCCATCCGCTGTTAACACAACTGGCCCATTTCAGTTTGCGCATTGATCAGCAGTTATTTGAGCCGATTGAACTCCAAGTGCGGCCCGGCGACCGCGTGGCCATCACCGGTGATAACGGTGTCGGCAAGTCCAGCCTGTTGCAGGCGCTGACTGGCCAATGGCCAAACACGAGCAGTGGCGAACTGATTAGGCCACAGTTGACCATAAGCCAGGTCCGACAACTTTACCCTGACAACACCGGCTTACTGGCTGATTTTGCGGAACGGCGCGGCCTCGACTATGCAGAGTTATTGAATAACTTGCGCAAACTCGGGGTGGCCCGCGACGTTTTCACCACGCCAATTGAACACATGTCGATGGGTCAACAAAAAAAGGTCGAGCTGGCCCAGTCACTCGTCACCCCAGCAGAACTTTACCTGTGGGATGAACCGCTGAACTACCTCGACACTTACAACCAAGACCAGCTGGTCACGCTACTCACTAGCGTCCAGCCGACCATCATTTTCATTGAACACGACCAACATTTTATCGATCAAGTCGCGACCAAAGTCATCCATCTCACCAAGCCCGCCTAACGCGACCGCCAGGCCCGAATTCCTTGGTAGCCAAAGTAAAGCAGCGCCAAACCGATAATCACCCGGGTGATAATGGCACTCACAGTGGGCAACCAAAAATCCAGCGCCAGCAAGCCCACAACCAAGACAACAAAAGCAGCAATCTTTTGGCCCACAGTCATTTGCATCCCGATGACCTCCTTTTGATAGCTGCATTATCTATCGTTGAAATTGGTTCGTCAATCCTTTCTACAAATGTTTGTTGACGTGACGCCGGCCACAGGATATTATCACCTCATCAAGATGAATTGGTTCGGGTTATTATTGGAGGCGATTTTGATGCCAAAAGTTGTTCGTACTCAGCTGCTTGACTACTTGGCTGGCGCTGCCATCACAGCAGTCTTACTGGGCCTGATGCTGCAATTCCACTGGGATCACAGTCTTTTTGTCGCTGTTTGGTTCCTCATCACCCCTTTTGTCACCTATTACCACCGCATCAGACCCTGGCGCCAGGCGCATCCCGTCGCCTTTTGGCTCACGTATGTCCTCGCTTTGGTAGCCGTGATTGGCTTCATCTACATGTCACTTAGGGTAAGTTAACCGCACTTTGGAGGTGTCAAACATGAAAACCAAGTGGCAACGTATCCGTTCGAACCCGAGGGACGCTATTCTGACAGGCATCAGCGGTTTGATTTGGGTCTGGGTCTTGTTGAAGTTTCCAATCCTTGCTTGGTCAATTTTTGGACTAGCGATTGCCGCTGGCCTGTTTGCTACCCTCACTCGTCATAAGTAGTCCTGCAAAGAAAAAGCGTGTTGCCATTTGGCAGCACGCTTTTTTAGATATAGTTATTTGTCTTCGCTACCGAGTGCTCGGCTCGCAAATGCGGCTAAAGCAGCCCCAACAAGTGGTGCCAAGATGTAAACCCATAGGTGACTCAAAGCTGTCCCACCAGCAAAGAGTGCTGGCCCAATGGAACGAGCAGGGTTCAGGGATCCGCCAGTTAAGTTCAAGGCCACAATAATTAAGAAAGCCAAAGTAACCCCAATTGTTAAGCCGGCGAAATTGCTGTTGCCATGCTTAGCGCTAGTCACATTGAGAATCACCATCAAGAATAAGCACGTAATGATGGTTTCAAACAAGAACGCAGAGCCAGCACCAATCTTGCTGAAATCAGTTTGGCCAAGCGAGGTTGTTGGTAATTCCAAGGCCCCAACAAAGAAGCGCACTACACCAGAAGCGACAATGGCCCCCAGGAGTTGAGCAATCACATACCCAACAAAGTCAGACATGCTCATTCGCTTGTTGATCAACATGGCAGTGGAAACTGCCGGATTGAAGTGGCCTCCGGAAATCCCGCCAAAAGCATACGCAGAGACCGTGATTGCCAGTCCAAACGCCAGCCCGATTGTTAAAGTATCCCCTTTAGCGAGCGTGACTGTGCCCGTCCCTAAGAAAACCAACATGAAAGTACCCATGAATTCTGCTAAATAATTGCGCATAATACCCTCCATTAAGTTAAAAGTTACACTTAATCATAGCACCTGAGGGATGGCTTTCATAGCTGGTTTTCATTGGTTGGCCGTCAGTTTTCGTAAACAGTCAGAAATGTCTGTCATGTCAATGAGACATGGCTATTTTTATATGGTTCCCGGCCTAGAAATGATCACAAATCGAAGCCCTTTCGGTGTTATTAAATTGTCATTCCGGCCAGGAAAACATCTGATTTTGAACGTGGAATCACAAGTTGACACACGGTTGTGATTTTCCTGACATTATTTAATCAGATTGATGTGGCGCTGTGATTGGCTTGCAATCTCCCTGCCCTATACTGAACCTCACCACAACGACAATCGTTCAATAAAGGAGAACCAATCATGAAATCACTGTTCAAAGTTAGCCTCGCCTCACTCGTGACCCTTTCGGCAACAATTTTATTACAGGCCGCACCCGTCGCCGCTGCTGAAACCGCCACGGTCACCTATGATAAAGGGGCAACCACAGTTTGGAGTTCACCATCCGTTGGTCAAAACGCTCAAAGCTACGTCCAAAAAGGTGACAGCGTCACAATCGATCAAACCAAAACCGTTTGGGGCACGACCTGGTACCAAATCTCTGAAGGAGGCTGGATTCCGGAAAACTACCTCTCTGTGGGCAAAACAACGACCCCGGCCACGCAACATGAGGGCCAAATTACGCTCAGTTACACGGGCGGTGCCATCACCAAGTGGGACAGCTTCAAGGCCCAATACGCTAAAGGCTATCTTGCCAGCGGCACGACCGTTGCGTATACGCAAAAAACAACTGCTACGGATGGCACCTGGTATGAATTAACTGATGGCAGCTGGGTGTCCGAACAATTCACGACTGCTGCATCTGCAACAACGGCGGCGCCATCAACGCAAACGCAGCCCGTGAGCCAATCCACCAAGCAAGCGCAATCCACCACATCAGCTGTGACCCAAAGGCCCGCAACAACGAAGCCCACCTATTCAACGAATAACGCTTATCCATGGGGCCAGTGCACTTACTACGTTAAATCTGTTGCACCTTGGGTCGGCAATTACTGGGGGAACGGGAACCAATGGGGCGCTTCAGCTGCTGCAGCAGGATTCCAAGTAGACAACCAACCGGCAGCCGGTGCCGTAATCAGTTTTGCAGCCGGTCAGATGATTGGCACCTGGCAGGCAGATGCCAGCTATGGTCACGTGGCCTATGTCCAAGCCTATAACGCCGCGACAAACACAGTCACCATCACACAAGGCGGAATGGGCTTTAGCAACCCAACCGGACCAAACACCCAAGTCTTAAACAACGCGAGCCAATTCACTTACATTCACGCCTAAAAAAACGCGCACCCCAATTGGGATGCGCGTTTTTGCGTGCCACTACTCTTCTTTTTCCTTGCGCCGTTGGGCCAAGCCAATCAGCGTGAGTGATAACAGCCCGACGACCCCTGCGAGGGTTAATTCTGATGCCGGATTATCCCCGGTTTGCGGGAAAGTTTTCTCAGTCGAACCGGAAGCTTTTTGGCTTACCTTGCCATCAGTCTCTGGAACGGCTAAACGTGTCGGTTGCTTTGGCAAAACTTTGCCCGATGATTTAACCACTGACACTGGTTTGTTTGACTTACCTGTTGTGACCTGAGGACCAGAATCGGCTGGTGTGTCTGGATCCACTGGCGTCGCCGGTTCAGTCGGCTTGCCAGGTATTTCCGGCTGAACCGGAATCACTGGTTTTACTGAAGTTACAACCGGAATTGGGACGTAGCTAATCACAATATCTATACCCGGAGTCTCAGGTGTGAGCACTGTGCCAGGTTGAATTGGTCGTAAGCGCCCTGGACGCGTTGGATCGGCCTGATATGGCATATACCCAGGCACACTTGGCACGACTACCGTACCCGGCTTTGTTGCATCGGTTGGATCCCCAGACAATGGAATCTTCTCCTTGAGTGGGAACCGCGGATCTGATGATGTTGGCACTAAGGCACCAAGCTTGTCGTAAATGACCGTCTGCTCAACATTCGAGCTACCGACAGTCAGGCCTGACACTGCCCCAATCTCGGCCTTATCGGCATAGTAGTCCACAATGACCGGCGTTTTAACGGCATCAAATGTGGTGTCATTATCCTTGGCTACCCAGGAGCCATAAGTTACAGCACCTGTGACAACATTGACTTGGCCATCCCGAGTAAAGGTGACACTGTCATGATGCGTTGGGCTGGCTTCGCCACCAGCTTTGTACTCATAGGTGATTGTCTCGGTGATGGTCTTGGATAAGTTTGAAAGACTAGAGTCGTCAGGCCACTTTGGCCCTGTTGGATTATCAGAATCTACTGGCGTGCCCGGTACTCCAGGGTTGGTCGGAGTGATGGTGACAAGCCGCGGTGTCAAGTGGACTTCAAAATCTTGATCCACATCTTCATCACGGTCAAAAGTCGCTTCGGCTGGCCAGCCATCTGACACAAGCTCATAACCTTTAGCCACATAAGCTGCAATCGTTTCAGCCGTTTGATAATCAATTGGCTCATTCGATACCCCTGTGAGTGGAACCGATTCTAAAATGGTCTTGATGGAGTCATCAATGTAATCCACCCTCGCTTTTTGCGGGCTCAAGACATAAAGAATAGGCGTGTCTGTGCCTGGATCTACTGGCATAATGAGGTCTCCCGCCTTGAGCGGCGCCCCTGGTTTGTTAGGGTCGTTAGGGTCTGGATAAAATGGTTGAAACCCTCTAATAGCAGGCACTTCTACTGTTCCTGGCTTAGTGGGGTCAGTCATGTCCCCGACATATGGTGTGTCGAAAGACGCCTTTGGACCATCACCTTGGAACGTTGGCACTAGAGAACCCAAACGGCGGTAAACGACCAATTCGTTTTTATTCGCAGTGGTGGGCGTGATATCTGACACCATAGGCACTTCTGCCCGGCTAGCATAGTAACCATCAATAAACGGTGTTTTGACGGCGGCAAAAGTTGTATCGCCGTTCTCCGCAACCCAGTCAGAATACGTCGGCTCTCCTGTGACCAAGTTAACGGTACCGGTGCGTGTGAACGTTACAGTTTCAACGTGATCTTGTAGGGCCTGCCTGCGCTGTCCAAAACGGTAACTGACCGTTTGAGTGACGGTATGGGTTAAATCATTCGCTTCGGTCCCATTTGGCCAAAGTGGGCCTTCAGGTTGATCCGTAAACACCGGTTGCCCCGGCGTGCCTGGTTTGTCAGGTGTGATGGCGATGACTCGTTGCAACAGGTGCACCTCAAAAGTTTGAGTTTTACTATCGTCCGCATCAAAAATCTTTCCAGCAGGGAAATCATCTGACACCAGTTGATAGCCCTTCACTTGATAGGCGTGAATCTGCGCTGATGTTTGATACTGAATCGGTTGGAAAGACTTCCCGAACACTTCATCCTGGCTTAATGTCTTTCCCGTCGTATCATCGATATACTCAATCACCGCCGCCTGAGCATTGGGCGTATAGACGACATGGATGTCTTCCCCGGGCTTAGGCGGTGTAATCGTACTTTTTGGCGAAATCGGCGTCGCTAAATCAGGAAAATGCGGGGTATAACCCGGGACATCTGGAACGGCAATTGGGAGAACGGCCGTTGGATTCAGTGGGTCATTTGAGAAACTCACTTTGGCTGCGCCAGGGAATTTATCGTCTTGAGAAGTCGTCACCAGCGCTCCGAGCGGCCGATAGGTCACAACAGCCTCAACGTTTTGGCTATCAGCTGTCAGGCCATTCACTGCTGGAATTTCAGCTTGATCAGCGTAATAACTCGTAATGACAGGTGTTGGCACGGCCGCAAACGTCGGCTGACCTTGTTCCACCGTCCAATCTTGATAGTCAATTCCCCCGGAAACCAAATTCACGCTGCCCGTCCTAATGAATGTCACCTGAGCTTCTTTGGCGTCCCCGGCTTTAGTGCCATCGGCAAATTGATACCGTACTGTCTCCTTCACAGTCCTTCTGAAGTCAGCTTGACTAGCACCTGCTGGCCACTTCGGTCCGGCAGGCAACGTTGGATCAATTGGGTGTCCGGGTACCACTGGCGTACCGGGTAGAATTTGCACGGTGCGGCTTTTCAGGTGGACGACAAAACTCTGGTCGACTCCGGTGTTCGTATCAAACTTCGTACCCGGCGCAAAACCGTCACTGATGACCTCATACCCTTGATTCAAATAGCCATTGATCCGCGAGGCCGTCTGATAATCAATCGGCGCACCGGATGTGCCAGTCACGTCATCGTGCGCCAATTCGGCCTGAGCGGTATCGTCATAATAGCTAATCGTCGCCTTCTGCGAATTAGGAACGTAAAACAGGGTAATGTTAGCGCCAGGGGTTGCCGGTGTAATCACACTGCCCTGCGCGACTGGCCGCCCAAGTTGGCTTGGATCAGTTAAGTTAGCAAAATACGTCCTGTACCCAGCGACCACAGGCACTGCCATAGTCTCTGCTTTCGTTGGATCGGTGGCATTATTCGCAAAACGAATTGGTGTGGTGGTTGGAAAATACGGATCTGTTGAGGTGGGCACAAGCTGGCCGAGTGGGCGATACGTGACCACCGTTTTACTATTGTTGCTCGAGGCAGTCACACCGGAGACAGCCGCCACAGTATTCTGATCAGCATAATATCCAGGCACCACCGGCACTGCCACAGCAGGAAAACTATTTTGGGCGGCGTTCCAATCTGAATAGGTTGTCTTGTTGCCGACTAAATCCACGGTCCCAGTTCGGTTGAAAGTTATCTTGGCGGTCTGGGAAGGCGCAACTGGTGTACCATCCTCAGTAGCAAAATCAACTGTCCGGGTGACTGTTTTTGTCAGTGAGGCCGCATCAGACCCATCTGGCAACTTGAAACCCTCCGGTTTAGCAGGATCAACTGGTGTCCCCGGCACTCCTGGGTTGTCAGATGTCACCGAGACTGTGGCATGGTCATAGTAAAAAATGACCATTGTCGCTTTTTTATTTTCAAGAAACAAATTTAAATTGCCCGGATCTTTATAGGTACTATTCAATTTACCGCCGGTGGTGTTGGTCTGCTGCGTCTTGCCAGTCGAATAGTCCACAACTAGGCCCAACTCATTTTGCCAAACCTCGGCGCGATTGAACTGGTAACCTGGAATTGTCTGATACGACTTACCGACGGGTACTTCCGTGTCAGTGTCCAACCCTTTCCCTAAAACATCTGTGCTTGTCCCAGGGATTGCAGCATTGGTTTGCGTGTCAAAATATTGAGCTTTGATCACTTGCGGGATGCTCTCGCCCCGAATAATCCCGCCATAGACAGCTAAATCCTTACCCGTGGTGACCTTACCATCAGCATTTGTGAGTGGAATGGGGTTTCCTGCCGAATCGACTTTAAAACCAGTACCAAGACCCAAAAATTTGAAATTATCTGTGATTGGGCTCCCAGGCTCCGTGCCGGGCACGGCTTTTAAATTGAGCTTTACAGACACTCCCGATCCCGCCGAGCCGCCCGTAACCTCAAGACTGGTGTACTGCGTATAAACAGAAATAATTTGCCGTGAGACTTCATAGATTTTGCCATCACGTGAGTCTTGAAGATACAGATAACGGCCGCTGTCTTGATTCGTTCGCACCGTCTTGGTCAATGTATCGTCACCGTAACTTGTGGACAGCCCTTGCAAAGTGTCGACTTTAAGGCTGGCACTCTTGATACTTAATGCTGGTTTTGTATCGTCTACCAGAGGGGTGGTTGTGTTGTTGTTGTAATAAACCGTATATGGCTTGCCATTAATCATTAGTTGTTTGGTTTGCGTATACGTCGCAATGTCACCCAGAAGTGGTAATGCCATATCAACCCCTGACATGCCAAAACTAACCTTCGTATCCCCACCTTGGACAACGGTTTCGCCACCGCCGCTGAGTATCGTGTACGTTCCGTCGGCATTCTTCGTATAGGCTTCACTCGTGCTCCAGATTGGATGGTAAATAAACCCACCTTGCTTCTGCCAATTCGACCAGTCGATTTTTGGCGTTGTCGGAACTGAGGCTGGGGTCGGATCGCTCAAAGCCTTCCCGGTACGTGCGGCATCCACTGGCGACTGAGTTGCTGGTGCTGCCGCTGGTTCAACCTTAGCCTGTGTTGCCACGGCATTCACTGAGGCCGGTTGACTGATTGGTGTTTGGTCGGTTGTTGGCGCAACGTCCGTTTTTGGATTGGCAGCGACTGCTTGATCTGGTGCAGTGGCCGCGTCAAGGACAATGTCTGGTGCCTGGTCTGCAGTCCCAGTGGTTGTTACTGGTGGCTCGCTTGACGTTGTCGCATTCACTGTCTCAGCAGCGTGAACGCTTGGTGACTGGACCAATTGGGTCGTCGCCAATCCAAATGCGGCCGCAAAGAGCCCCATGATGGCCCAATACTTCCCACGTTTATACATCTTATAATGAACGCGCTGTTCTATTGTTGCTTTTCTCATACTCATTCCTCCATCGATAAAGGTGAAGTTGCCATCTTTATTCCGCCGCAAGATAGCCATACCAGTTGCAGCATAGAGAAGATTGTGCCCGAAATCATCAGAGAAATGTACTTTTAGCATGCGAAAAAATTGTAGAGAGAGAGCCGTGGCCGTGGAATCAAGTATCCGTTGTCACCACAATATTCTTAATATTAATAATTTTTGGGGAAATCTCGAAAACAGTTCACATTCCGCTAAACTTTGATTTCAAAATTCAGAATTGGTAGACAAACAAATAGAGCAACAATACCTTGTGTGACCGGGTATCGTTGCTCTTTGAGATAAAAAGGCTCCATCATTTAAATCAGTACGGAGTATTTGGTGAATGTTTGCCCGTCAGGCACCAAAAAACTGAACCTCGGGGAAAAATTTGCCGCTTGGACGTTCTTTGTGTCCGTCGAAAAATGTAGTGTCAAAGCAAATGTCTTCTTTTGATTAAAAATGTCACTCGACCGCACTCGGGAACCATCAGCATTACTCATATAATCTAAGCTGCTGCGACTGACGTACGGAATATTTAGCCACATATTCTCGATGAAGCTGCGGTTGCCCTTAATCAATGAATAACTAGCTGGGCCGGTCTGTGTCAACGATAATGACACATCGACATTGGTCACTGATCCATGCGTGGCCTTTGCGATTTGCAAAACTTCAAACTGAACGTTGTGCGCAGAAATCTGCTTTTGCTTTGGAACGATGACCTCGCGCACTGGGTCAACTACGCCCTGATTGACTGCCGTATATCGCCAAAAGAAAGCCACAAGAATCACGGCAATCGCGCCTAACCAGATACTATATCGCTTCACTGACCACACCCGCTTTCACATTGAACCGCCTATCGGCAATTTTTTCAACGAAATCTCGATCATGAGACGCAATCACGAAAGTGCTCCCGCCATCCTGGACGCTTTGAATCAGACTTACTAGCCGATCGATACTCGCCTCATCCAGCGCGTTAGTCGGTTCATCAAGCACAATTAACGGATTCGACCCCAATAGTGCTTGCGCGATGCCCAACTTTTGCTTCATCCCTAAGGAAAACTTCTTAACTTTCTGATTGCCAACTTGTCCCAAGTCAAAAGAGACCAGTAAATCCGTAATCATCATGGTGTCAATCCCAGATTGTAAGGCCGCGAGCAACGCCAAATTCTGTTGAGCAGTCAAATCATTGATCACACTAGGATTTTCGATGAGAATACCCGCCCGGATTGGGTATTTGAGTTTAGGCTGGACACTTCCCCCCGCGACAGTAATCTGCCCATCCGTCTTAATCAGACCGAGCATTGCTTTGAGCATCAATGTCTTCCCGGAACCATTAATGCCCTCTAATGCGATAATCTGGTGCTCCTCAATGGATAGCGAAACATCCTGAAGCAGTTGGTGTCCTTTGATAACCTTTGACACATTATGCATCTCGATAAAGCTCATTTTTATCCCCCTTCAATCTTTGACTGATGCTCGACAATCAAGATAATAGTGCAAAAAATCACATCCATGACCGCCACAAAAAACAGATGTGAGTCATTTAACGCGCTTTGTTGTTGCAACAACATCGCCATGGCCAAAGGATTCCAATTCCAAGAACTGTATGCTGAAATAACTAACAGGCTGCTGATGACCACTAAGTCCAATCTTGGATTCAAAAGACTAACCAGGTACTGTATCATCAGCAAAAAAATCAGCACAGCAACGACTAGCCAATACCACCCCATGTAGCCATTTGGCGATAAGCCACTCGGATCGTGGCCGTGAAAGCCCCACTGAGAGAGAAATATTGCTGCCAATATTAGCCCAGAATACGCGACCGCCGCTGCCAGAATAAGGCCAAAATTCACTAACCCTATCTGTACTCTGGTGTACATCAAAGCCCGCAGCATTGGCCACCGATGTTGTAAAAGGCTGGACCACACCCCGACGAAAATCAGCGTCGGCGTCAAGAAAAACACGAACCACAAAATCGGCAATTGAACGTGTCCTTGCGCGATGTCAGTGAGGCTGGTGCCGGCAAAGAATAACGTGAAGACGCCACTGCGCGGGTTGGTGGCTACTTGTTGCCCCATAAAAACGGCCGTCGAAGCAACTAGTCCAAGACCAACAATAAATCGCCGGCGAATAAGCTGCCAAAGATACCACCATTGCGCGATAAATAAACTTCGCATTTAATATTCCTTTCGATTGTTGAAATAAATCACAGCAACCATAACGGCCACCAAACCACTCGCGATCAGCATCCAAACTGACAAAGTTGCCATAGGTGTCCTAATTTGGACGAAAGAAAAAATCAGTGACTTCCGAAAGCTGACATTGCAATAAAAATCAAAAAATTCAACCGTTAAGGCGACCCAAAACCCGAGGAATCGCCCAAAGACGATAGTGCCAAGGACGGCAATCAAACCTAGTAAGCACCCCGCCAGTAAGACGGTCCCCATTCCCAGCATTACCTCCGGCTGCAAGAGCAGACTAAATCCTTCACCTGCCAGCAAACACGCCATAAATGTCCCAGCGAACCAGCCTCCGAATAGGACAACCTGACTCAAAAGCACAATCAAAGCACTCTGAACCACTTGCCCATCGCGCGTCCGCAAAAGCAAAATGTCGTTCAATCGAAATTTCAATAACGTTAGAACCGCCATTATGGTGGCCGGAAAATAAGCCAGACTCAGTGTGACGCGATTGAAAATACTGGCAAATTGCAATGCCAGACTTGACGTATCGGATGTCATCATCACTACCGCTGACAATCCAACCAGCCACACGCAGACCAAAAAAGGCAATAACTGCAATAGCTGATGTTTCATCAACTGCCGTTCCTGTCGCCAGACTTTACCAAACAACTCGTTTTCCTCCCAAGTGGACCATGCTGACGATGATCAAGACCATCGCTAACGTCACACTGCCGGTGACCGGTAAACTGATGAAGCTATTCGCGGTCTCTTTCAAGAAATCCATCGGCACGTATGAGACCTGATTAGGCAACCGAAGAATGGTATTAGCGACTAACAAGATAATGTGCAAAAAGAAGCCCATCGCCAAAACAAGAAATTGATTATTAATCCAAAAAGCTGTAATCGTAGCAAAAGCCGCAAACAGGCCAGCCCAAAGACTCGCAAAAGTCAAAGACAATACCGCATGTAATAAAGGATGTTGATAATATAACGTCACAAACAGTGTATTTTGACTCATCACTGCCACGTTAGCATTTAGTAAGTTGTCTGGGCGAATATTTGGTAAGACCATAAAGTAAGTGGCAAGATTCACAATTAGTGCAACCCCAACGACTAAGGCACCACTAATGAAAGCGGCCCAAACATAACCCCAGAGCGTACTTGTAAGATTACGACGCATCTTGACTTGCCCAATCAGACCACTCGTTAAATCCCGATGCAAAACGCTCCCTGCTGGCAGTGCAGCGATAAGCGGAAGCAGAATAAAAAATAGTAACGCACTAAAGTTGAATGGATCCATGCCAAGCCATCTCGTGTACGGTGACTCAAAGAAAAGATTGCGGCTCAACAACTGTCCGTCTAACGATTGTGCGATTTGAATCATACTTAGGCCAATGCCTAAAAACAGGCCTAACCAAACTGATCGTTTCTGAATCCTGATGCGAAAATATGCCCACACATTGATACCCTCCTTCTGTACACAACAAGCCCTACCAAGATGCGGGAACTGGTACTGGTACAGCTTGCACGCCGAGTGACCAGATAACAGTTGCTATCCGGAGCGTATCATTCGATGGTATTTAACGTCAACAAAATCTATTCACAAATCCTTAAAAGCAGAGAACTGTTTATACATTTTCTACATAAAGAAAATTTTAATGATAAAAATTAAGTAATTTGATATTTAAGTATTCGTAAACTACTATATTGAAGGCATCCCAGTCATTCACGCCGCAAACGCCTGGCTAGTTAGGGTATACGCATACCGTTCTGCAAGGCCTTTTCCTTGTCGAATCAAGCGTTTTCGCCTATTGTTTAGTTACAATATTGATGGCGCTTGGAGGGATAAATTATGGAAAAGAAAACCTCGAGTTGGCAAATCATCGCCGTCCTGGGTCTCTTCTCATTATTGAGTGGGTTATCAGGATCCAGTACGAACCTCGCCTTACCGAAGATTTCATTAGATTTGGGTATTAGTAACAGTGCATCCACGTGGATTGTCCAAGTGGGACTCATCACGACCGCAATTTTCTTAGTGATGTTTGGACATATTGGGGACTTGGTGTCCAAAAACCTCGTCTTCCTCATGGGGGGCTTAGCTTTCATTGTCGGATCTGGGATTACCGGGATTGCCCCAACGTATCCAATTATCCTGTTTGGCCGGATTGTGCAAGCGATTGGATCGGCCATGATTCTGGCCAATTCAATGGGGATTGTCAGTCAGTATGTGCCGAATACCTCGCGGGCTGAAGCGCTGTCGATTATTTCGATGTTCGTCTCCGTGGGGTCGATTTCAGGGCCTGCGGTCGGCGGGATTGTCATCACTGAAGTCTCTTGGCGGTGGATTTTCCTGTTCAACGTGCCTGTCGGGCTCTTGATTCTGCTCTTTGGCTGGCACACGCTACCCCTACCAAAACGGCAACCCGGCGAATTGAAACAAATTATGCAACAAGCCAATTGGACGGGCCAAAATCTCTTTACCATTGGGATTATTTTGTTCTTCCTGAGTGGTTACTTCATTCAACAAGGGACAAGCCAATTACCTTTAGGCTTGGTCATCTTGTTGGTTGGGACCGCGATTACCGTCTTCTCATTCATTCAAGATGATCGGTCCAAGCAACCGTGGATTGACCGCTCCGTGTTGCGGAATCGGCGCTACATGATTTCAGTCGGCATCTTAATGTTAGCGATGTTGGTCAATTCAATTTCAAACATTCTGTTACCTTTCTATCTGCAAAGCTATGGCAAAATGTCGGCCTTTGACAGTGGGCTGTTAATGATGCTGCAATCTGTGACGATGCTGTTTGTCAGTCCAATCTCAGGCTATCTCGCTGACCACTGGAATCGCACCATTCTCACCATTGGTGGCTTGATTATTTTGGTCGTCTCACAAGTTGGGTACGCCCTCTATCCACCGACCATGAACTTATTCCAAATCATTTGGCCGATTGTGCTCAACGGGATTGGGATTGGCTTCTTCTTGTCACCAAACAACGCGATTATCATGGATTCTGTTCCTCAGAGTTTAGGCGGTGTTGCCGGGTCACTAAGTTCTTTTGCCCGGACGCTGGGCTTAACGATTGGGATTAGTGTTGGATCATCACTCCTGTTCTTGCAGCTACCTGATGTGAAGCAGATTACCCCACAATTGGGCAGTCGCTTCATGAGCGCCTTTAGCAACCTGTTCTGGGTTGCGACAGCGATTTCGGTCCTATCACTGATTATTGTGGTTTGGCGTTACTACGACGGCAAAAAGCACCCAGCTCCAGCGGTTGCTGCCGCTCCTGTCTCAAAACCAGCTAACAAGTAATTCGCATTTGAGACTGATTTGTGCCAAAACGGGTTAACCCACTTACCAGCACGTTAAAAAGGCCGATTCCTGGCCATTACATTGACCCATCTAGTCGCCGTCGCTATGCTTGAGCTACTTTTGAGAAAGCGAGGGCAGGCCATGAAAAAGCATCCCCAAGTATTCTTTATTGCGAGTCTCTTCGCGCTGATCATCGGGACCATTCTCGTCCTATTGGCGGTGTTTGGCCCGCTTGATTGGCCGCCGATACTGCGCAATAGTTTATCCTCGGCTGGCCTCATCTTCGACCTGAGCGCGTTTGGCGTGATGTGGCGACTCGATATGCTATAAACCAAAAAAATCCTCGACAATTGTCGAGGATTTTTTTATACCAAGCGTTTGCGAATGGCCCCGGAGACATAATCGACCAGGGTGACCATCAGGATAATCCCGAGCAGGATAATCCCGACCCGATTCCACGCCCGTGCTGAAATGGCAAAGATTAATGGCGTCCCAATCCCACCAGCACCAATGATCCCGAGAATCGATGCGGACCGAATCGCGAGTTCAAACCGGTACAAGGTATTGGAAACAAATTCAGGGAGCAGTTGCGGGAAACTTGCCAACATCGTGACATCCAAACGATTCCCACCAGCGGCGGTCACCGACTCGCCCGCACCGCCATCCATGTTTTCAATGGCTTCGGAGAACAGCTTCGCCAGCATCCCCACCGAATGCACCCCAACGGCCAAGACCCCAGCAAAAGCACCCGGACCGACAGCTTTAATAAACATCAGCGCCAGCACAATTTCAGGGAACGTCCGAATCGCAGTCAGAATAATCTTACCTGAACGCGACACGAGCCAGTTTTTGTGCTTGGTGTTTGCCGCCCAAAAAGCAAACGGCAAACTGATAATGGCCGAAATAAACGTCCCAATAAAGGCAATCGCAATCGTCTGCAGCAAGGTGCTGACCAAGTCTTCGCCATCGCCGGTCCATACATAACCCCAATCCGGATGGATGAGCCCAGAAAACATCGCGCCCGCCACTTCAACCGCATTGTCTTTAATCTGCAACAGCGGCATGCCAGTGAAGGACCAGCCAATCACGAGAATGAGCGCGATCCAGAGGACCCATTTTCTCAGGCGACCCGCTCGCGGCGCGTCTGGTAAGGTAGAAGTTTTCATCAGATTAACGCCTCCCGTAGTTTGCCGCTGACATAATCAATCACTAACACCACCACAAAAATCACTAACACCATCAAGCCGACCCGGTCGTAGCGGAATTGGCTGAGGGCCCGCTGTAAGAAGACCCCAATCCCACCAGCGCCAAGGTACCCGAGGACGGTGGACGCCCGGACGTTAATTTCAAAGGCGTACAGCACGTAACTGACGAAGTAATTGGAGACTTGCGGAATCACAGCAAAGCGAATGATTTCCAGTTTCCCAGCCCCTGCCGCTTTAATTGCTTCGATGGGGCCTTCGTCAATGGTTTCAACGGCCTCATAGAATAACTTGCCGACCATCCCGAAAGTGAAAATGGCCAAGGTAATCACCCCAGCAACCGGCCCAATCCCAACAATCGCAACAAAAATAGCCGCTAACAACAGATCAGGAATGGTCCGAATGACATTGAGAATAAACCGGAAAATCCCCACAACCCATCTGTTGGTGACAATGTTGCGCGCCACCAACAGCGCATATGGAAAAGCCAGCACGGAACCAATTGTGGTCCCCAAAATCGCCATTTTAATCGTTTCAATTAACGGATCAACCACATAGGCCGTGTATGACCAATCGGGTGACAGCATCTGCTGAAAAATAATCGTAAACTGACCGAAGTTTTGGAAGAACATTGGCAGATTCGTCCCCGTGGCTTGGGCTGAGATAATGAGACCCACCACCATTACCACGCCGAGGACCCATTTTTGCCATGCGAAAGGTTTCTTTGGTAGTTCAGCCATTGGCTTCCTCCCCACCGGAATAGATAGCACTGATGGTTGCTTCATCAGCTGAGGCAACTGGCCCGTCGAAGACTTTCTCGCCATCGCGAATTCCGATAATGCGTGTGCCATAGGTCTGAGCGAGTTCAACCGAATGCAAATTGATGAGCACGGTAATGCCCAATTCCTGATTGATGCGCTTCAAATCATCCATCACGTGTTTGGTTGTTTGCGGATCGAGACTGGCAACAGGTTCGTCAGCCAGAATAATTTTGGGTTCTTGGGTCAATGCCCGGGCGATGGAAACCCGCTGCTGCTGACCACCAGACAATTCGTCAGCGCGGGCATAGACCTTATCAGCCAATTCGACCTGCTGGAGGGCATTATAAGCTCGCTGTTTATCACCCTTAGAGAATAACCCAAAGACCATCTTCCAAGTCGGATAATAGCCCACCCGCCCAGTGAGAACATTTTTTAAAACAGTGGCGCGCTTTACGAGGTTGAAGTTTTGGAAAATCATGCCGATATTCCGCCGGATTTCGAGTAACTGTTTGCCCTTGGCCTGCGTAATCGACTGGCCGTCAATCTGAATATCACCAGCAGTAATATCGTGCAGCCGATTGACTGCTCGCATTAAGGTACTTTTGCCGGCACCTGATAACCCGACAACGACGACGAATTCACCAGGCATAATTTCAAGATTAATATCCTTTAAGCCCTTCGCGCCGTTGGGGTAAGTTTTACTGACATTGTCGAACTTAATCACTGGTTTTGCTTGCAAAGAGAGATCCTCCTGTTGTGTGTTATCCAAATTCTACCCTGTGCATACGAAAAGGGCTAGGTAAATTGCCTAGCCCCAAAAGTTGCCTGATTTAACGGTGCTTAGTTACTGCCGACAATTTTTTGATACTTACGCACGATATCGAAGTTGCTGTCCTTAGATGGCTTGTAGCCTTCGTGGCTATAAACGCTAGAGATGATGGCATGGCCTTCCTTGCTCTTAGCAACCTTGATGAAGGCTGCTGATAACTTCTTCCGGAAAGCGTCTGACATATCAGAACGAACAGAGATGGTATCGTTTGGAATTGGCTGGGTAAAGTAAATTGGTTCAACCTTGCTCATGATATCAGGAACATCCTTCTTCACAAGGTTCCGTGCATCTTCAAAGACGAATGCCGCATCAGTGTCACCGTTTAATACAGACAACACGCCTTGATCATGACCCTTCACTTCTGTCAGGGTAGCATCCTTTTCAAGATCAATGCCTTTTTCTTTCAATTCAGCCATTGGCCAGATGTAACCCGCTGAACTAGTCACACCTTGAACGGCAATCTTCTTACCCTTTAAGTCCTTATAAGACTTAATTTTACTACCGGCTTTGACAACAATCATGGAACGGTACGTGTCAGTCAACTGATCGGAATTCTTCCCACCAGGTTGCACAATCTTGTAGCGTTCCGCTTGGAGTAATACGTCGGCCGCTTTTTGCTTATGGGCCATCACGTAGCCATCAGGTGGCAGGAAGCCAACATCAACTTGCTTACTCGACATTGCTTCGACGATGGAGTTGTAATCGGTCGAAACCGTCACTTTAACGGGAATCTTAAGTTCTTTTTCCAACAGCGCAGCTAAAGGCTTGGCCTTGGCTTCAATGGTGTTGGCTTGTGATGATGGCACAAATTGGACATTCAGACTCTTAGGGGTGTAGTTATCACTGGCACTGCTACTACTACTTGCAGACTTGCTGGACCCACACGCAACCAGGGTGAGCGCAAGTGCGACTCCCACGGCTACGGCGCTAACCGACTTCCATAACTTCATTATGAAACCTCCAAAAAGTTTTTTACAACACCCTTAGTGTACACAAAAGGCGATAGATATACCACATATTTTTGTAAATGTTCGGTAAACAACTCGAAAACACGAATATTCGCGTTTTGCTCATTATAATGTTTGTTAAATTTAGTGCAATCTCCACTTTAGCCCAAATTTTACCCACAAAAAAACCAGCTAGGTCTTTGACCTAACTGGTAAATTTGCGTGGCAGCTTCCTATCCTCGCAGG